>JBFIFN010000001.1:0-219540 GCA_041602775.1 Woeseiaceae bacterium
CATGGCAGCCTTGACCATCCTGGTCGGAACTCGCGTATTTCACCTCAGCAACACGGGATTTGTTATCTTCAATATCTTCCTGGTGCTGCTCTGGATCGGGTTGAGCCGATACCTCCACCGCGAGCATGACCGCTGGAAGGCAGTGGCCTCGAACCCCGATCCGCGGCAGTTTTTCCAGGATTCATCGGAGCGATGAAATGCACAAGCGTCTCTCACTGATACTCTTCATGATCATCTGTGCGCCACAGGCCCTGGCGGACGACTGGCGGCCGTTGTACGACCGGGTCGATCCGGGATTGCAGAAAAGCCTCGAAAACCGGCTCGCGCAAAACCCGGAATGGGCACGGCTGATCGGCCGCAGGCAAATGGCGATCGGCGTCGTTGACCTGAGCGGCGACGTGCCTCGCTTCGCGCGTGTCAACGGCAACCAGATGATGTACGCGGCCAGCCTGCCGAAAATCGCCATCCTGCTGGCTGCTTACGTGTCGTTTGAGGACGGTTCGCTGGATGAGACCGTCGAGGTGCACGAAGATCTCGCCAACATGATCCGGGTGTCCAGCAATTCTGCTGCGACGCGCTTGATCGATCGCATCGGCATGAAGAAGATCCAGGCGGTGTTGAGAGACCCGCAATTCGGCTTTTACGACGAGAAGCGAGGCGGCGGGCTGTGGGTCGGGAAGCGCTATGCCAGCGCCGGCCCCCGTTCTGGCGACCCCATGCACGGCATATCACACGGCGCTACCGCGACGCAGGTTTGCCGATTCTTTTACCTGCTGGCGACTGGCCGGCTGATCAGTCCTGAGCGCTCTGCGATGATGCTGGAGGATCTTGTCGACCCAAGGCTGCACCACAAGTTCGTATCCCAGATCGAGGAACGGGCGCCGAAGTCGAAGATATTTCGCAAATCCGGTACGTGGCGACAATGGCACTCGGATGCCGTCCTCGTACAGGGAACGGTCTGGCGCGACTACATTCTCGTCGGCCTCGTGGAGAGCCCCAACGGAGAGATGATTCTGCGGCAGGTGCTTCCGGCTGTAGAGGAACTCATCGTCCCGGCAGAGTATGCCGAAGGTTTTGACGACGCGAAGTAGCCTCCGCCCGGGCTGACGGTCTGATGAAAAGGCTGTAGCCGTCGATCAGGCGCCCATGTTTGCCTGAACGCTACGACGGTACTGCAGGGGGCCGAGCTTATAGGTTCTCCTGAACGCGTCGATAAATGACGCTTGGGAATCGAAGCCGACCTCCCAGGCAATCCGCCCATCCTCTTTCTGGCCGGTGGATGCGGGATCCAGGAGGACCTGCACCTTTATGATGTCTCTCGCGCGCCGGATCTTGCATCGCTCGACAAACTCGTCGAAGCCGCATCGAAATTCCTGCGCAATGACCGTTGCGAGGAACTCCTCGTCGCATCCGATCTCCTCAGCGATCGTCGGCAATGTCGGCCATTGCGAGACGAATCTCTCGTCGTGTTTGATCGTGCGCAGGAAATCGGATCTGCACTGCATGACCTGTGAATAATAGGACTCCAGCGCCAACAAGTCCTTCCCGCTGTCGGCGATCGATATGCCGTCGTATAACGCCAATAATTCAGGCGGCGGAACATAGTAATCCGTTATGCGACATATCTTGTCGCCGCGCAGCGCCAGGACTTCCGCACCGGCAAATGAAACGACACTACTGCCTTCCTCATTGATGATCTCGGTCTTGTACCTTGCCGCCACGGACGTGGAGTCACACTGGATAACCCTGGTCACAGAGTGGCATACATTGGCGAGCTCGAAATCCCACTGGTGATAGATGTGCATATCGTCGTAGGGCACGGCGTCGCCGAAGAAATCGTCGTAATAGACGCAGTCGTCGGTCAGGTACCAGAGCATTGTCTGAATATCGCCGGAATTCCAGCTATCGAAGTATTCGTAGAGCAGTTTTTCCGCGTTCATGCCCGAGTGTTCCCATGCCGCCAGCGCGATGTCCGAGCGAAAAACCAGATGATAGGAATGAGTCTAAGTGCGACGTATGCCCCCGGCAATCGTTGCAAACCGTAACTATTTATAAGGGTATATTTTCACAACAGTGGAGGCGGACTCGTGTCGCACGCCGGTCGTCGAATATGACCGCAGGCCGGCTGCGGCCTCGCGTATTTAGAGAATCGAGCGCACGTGCCGATACGAGGGCTAGTTATCCTCGCTGCGAATCAAACGGCTACCCTATGTCAGACGAACAATACGCGAACTTCGTGACCAGGCTGGCGTTGAACGGCACGGGAATATCGATGCCGGACTCCGACGAGACGAAGCGCCTGAAGTTGACGGAAGAGAATTTTCCGGAGCTCGAGGAAATGTTCAAAAACAAGCTCGAATCGGTGGCAGCGGCCCTCCGGTAGTCCGACCTGTCGGCCGGCGCGGCGCTTAGCCCCGTGTGCCCGTCTCGCCCGGCCGAGAGTCGGGCGTTGAATCACTCATTTTAATCAGTCATTTAGCGCTGATTTCGGGCGGAGCTAGCACTGACACCGCGAGTCGTTCGTACGACTTTCGTCTAACCCGCTTACCCATTGACCCCCAAATACGTTGTAATAGGCGTGGCTGCGCCCATTGGGGAGCCGTAGCTACAGAATTGGGCTCGATTTTGGGTTCCACAGGGTAGTATTCACTGGGGGTATCAATAATGAAAATCATTCGTCAGGGGCTGGTCCCCGTACTCGCATTGGTCGGCGTCGCACTCGTCCTCGGAGGCTGCGGCAAGAAAGAGCCGGCTTCGGACGCCGGTTCGGAAGCGCAGAAAGCGGAGTCGGCGGCGGCCAAGCCGGCCGCGACGGGTTCCGGCGGCATGGAGCGGCTGGCGTTTTCCGGCGGGCCGGAAGGCGGCACGTTCCAGTACTTTTCCAACGGCATTGCCATCCGTCTGTCGAAAGCGCTCGATAGTGTCGAGGTCTCCAATATGGCGTCGGCCGGTTCGCTGGAGAATCTGCGTCGCGTCAATTCCGGCGAGGCCGACTTCGGCATCGTCTACTCGGGTGATACCTATCTCGGCCGCGAGGGCAGGCTGACCAACGACACTCGCAAGTACGAAAACGTGCACGCTATGGCCTACCTGTACGGCGCGCCGGCACACCTGATCGTCAAGGCCGACAGCGGTATCAACAAGGTTGCCGACCTCGAAGGCAAGCGCGTTGCCGTCGGTGGCGCCGGATCCGGTGCGGCGGGTGCCGCGGAACGCTATTTCACGTCGCTCGGCCTGTGGGACAAGATGAACGTGGAATTCCTCGGCTATTCCAAGGCCGCATCGGCACTGGGGGACAACCTCATCGACGCGTTCTGGGTCTTTGCCGGCTACCCGAACTCATCGGTTATCCAGGCAGCCGCCAGCAACAAGATCAAGATCCTCAGCGTTGTCGAGGCGGGAGAGGCAGCGGGCTTCTTCGAGGCCTACCCGTTCTACACGATGCTCACGATCCCGGCGAATACCTACAGTGGCGTGGACTACGATGTGGCCTCGTTCCAGGATTCGGCGCTCTGGGTTGCCGGCGCGCACGTCAATCCGAACGTCGTCTCGAACGCGCTGGCCGAGATCTACTCGAAGGACGGGCTGGCCTACATGGTCAAAGTCAAGAGCACAGCCAAGTCGATGTCGGTCGAGAGCGGGCTGCAGGGCATCGTGACCCCGGTTCACGAAGGCGCAGCTATGTTCTGGACGGGCCAGGGGCTGAGCATGACGGAGGCTCAGGGCGCAAGGTAGAGACAATGTAGTCGAGCAGAGTTGCCTGGCGAGGGGGAAGCCGCGCATGAGCGAAAAAGAAGACAAGGGGCTGGAAGGCCTCGACGCGGAACAAAAGCAGAAGATCCAGGAATTACTCGAGAAGGACGCCGCCAGCGGGCGCACCCCTGAGGGGTTTTGGCGCTGGCTGGTGGCGATCCTCGGCGGCGGCATGGTGTTGTTCTACTTCTACACCGCCGGCCTCGCCAGCGTAGCGACACAGTACCACCGTGGCGTCTACGTGCTCGTTACCTACGTGCTGGTCTTCCTGCTTTACCCCTCCGGCAGCACGTGGTACCGCTACGTGCTCGCGGTCTTCGTCGGCGCGCTACTGTCGACGACCGCGTGCGCGTGGCTGTTCTTCCCCGACGTGGTCTCCTTCCACGATGCGCTGATCGAGTTCGGCAACGCCTGGGGCAACGACGGTGCGATGGCCGCCATCGGCGGCATGGGTGGCCCTCTGTGGTTCATTCTTGTCGGCACGCTGATTGTCGGCGGCGCCGTACACTTCGCCGACGAGCTGCTGGCCAGGCGATCCGTGCAGAGCCCGGTGCTCTCGGACATCGTGTTCGCGCTCGCCAGCGCGGCGGTCGTCCTGTACTGGATCACCGAGTTCGAGGCATTGAATTACCGCGCCGGCGCGGAAAACGAACTGGACGCGCTGATCAGTATCGCCGGCATCCTGATCTCCCTCGAGGTCTGCCGCCGCGTCCTTGGCTGGTCAATGACGCTGATCGGTGTCGGCCTGATCTGCTACGGACTTTTCGGGCCGTACTTCCCGGAGATGATCGCGCATCGCGGCTTCGGCGTTGAGCGCCTGGCTACATCTCTGTACCTGACGACCAACGGCGTGTTCGGCGTCATGGCGAATGTGCTCGCGACCTACGTGATCCTGTTCATCTTTTTTGGCGCCTTCCTGCACAAGTCAGGCGCCGGACGGTTCTTCATCGACTTACCCATGGCCGCTGCCGGCAAGAGCACCGGCGGCCCGGCGAAAGTGGCGGTTGTCGCCTCGGCCCTGTTCGGATCGGTTTCCGGCAGCGCGATTGCCAACACCGTATCCACCGGGGCCTTCACGATTCCACTGATGAAACGCGCGGGCTTCAGGCCGCACGTCGCCGGCGCCATCGAGCCGTCTGCGTCGATTGGCGGCATGTTCATGCCCCCGATCATGGGCGCCGGCGGTTTCCTCATGGCGGAACTGACGGAGACGCCCTACGCCCACATCATGCTGATCGCCATCTTCCCGGCGATCCTCTATTTCTATTCCGTGTTCGCCATGATTCATTTCGAGGCGAAGAAGCACAACATCAAGGGCATCGACGATCCGGACATGCCCCATTGGACCGAGGTATTGAAGAAGGAGTGGTACTTCTCGCTGCCGCTGGTGATCATCACGATACTGATGGTCATGGGTTATTCGCCCGGCTTCTCGGCCTTCTGGGCGACGCTGTCCTGCATCGCCGTCAGCTGGGTCAGGGAAGACACCCGGATGGGCCCGAAAGAAATCTGGGAGGCGATCCAGACCGGCGCCCGCAATACGCTGATCATTGGCGCCACGGTCGGCGTCATCGGCATCATCGTCGGCACGATCTCGCTGACCGGCATCGGCCTGAAGTTCTCCGAGATCATCATCAATGCCGCCGGCGGCAACCTGCTCGCTGCCGTGTTGCTCATCGCCCTCGCCTCGCTGGTGCTCGGCATGGGCGTGCCGGTCACGGCCGCCTACCTGATCGTTGCGGTACTGGCCGTGCCGCCCCTGATGGAAATGGGTGTCGTGCTCATCGCCGCGCACATGATCGTGTACTGGTTCAGCCAGGATTCGAACATCACGCCGCCGGTCTGTGTCGCAGCCTATGCGGGCGCTGCGATCGCGGGGTCGGACCCGTGGAAGACCGGATGGACCGCGTTCAAGTTTGCGAAATTGCTCTATGTCGTGCCCATCCTGTTTGCCTATACGCCTCAGATCCTGTTCGAAGGCAAGCCGCTGGTCGCACCGGATATCAACGACCAGGTCATGGGCGCAATGGTGCTCGAGGTCCTTGTGGAAACGGGTGACACGGTCGAAATCGGCGACCCGGTACTGAAGGTCATGGATGGCGATGAAATCCGCGAGATTACCGCGAGTCGAGACGGCGTCATCAAGGAGTTGACCGTCACGAACGGTGGTTATCTCGAATCCAACAACGTCATCGCCGAAACGTCGGCGAAGCTGTCGAAGGTCGCGTCCTCGATGTTCTCGGCGCTGCTCGGCACTTTGGCGTTCTCGGCGCTGACGATGGCCTATTTCATCCGCAAGACCAATGTGTTCGAGTGGGTGATCCTGGCGGTGGCCACCGTCCTGCTGTTCTGGCCGACGCTCATCACCGACGGTGCGGGACTCGTGCTCGTCGCCATCGTTTACGCCAGCCAGAAGGCGCGCAACCGGCGGGACCAGCAGCCCGCGGCGGCCACCACGGGCTGACTCTGGAGCTAACTGGGAACCGGCATGTTACCGACCATCAAGACCATCCTCTACTGCACGTCACTGGGCCCGCACGCCCCTTACATCTTCGGGTATGCGTATCGACTGGCGGACGCGCTCGATGCCCGCATAGTGGCGCTGCACGTCGTGGAGACACTGAACACGAAGCAGAAAGAACTCGTCGACAAATACGCCGGCGCGGGCCACCTGGCCGAGCTGTTGACCCGCGTCGAAAAGCGCGCGGCGAACGAAATCCCGCAGCGAATGCGCAAGATTCTCGCGACCGTCTCGGGCGAAGAGGACTGGGAGAGGCTGATTGCCGAAGTCGTGATCGCGGAGGGACGCACGGAAGCCCAGATACTCGAGCACGTGGAGTCGCGAAATGCCGACCTTGTCGTGATCGGCGCCCATACCGAGGCGTCAGTGATCGAGCGGCTTATCGGCAGCACGGCCCGATCGCTGGTCAAGAGCTGTCCGGTGCCGGTGCTGACGGTGCAGGTGCCCGGTTGACCCGGAATTACGGGAAGGCGCAGAACTCGCGTTTCATGAAGTTGAAAGATTGAGGCAATAGACTTTTTATTCAGGCGTAAACAGGTTCCTCGACGGGACCTTCAAACAGAAAGGGGAGAAAACAATGAAAGTTTCGAATCTCGTACGTGTGGTCGCAGTTGCTCTCGGCCTGTCGGCCGCAGGCAGCGTCTGGGCCGGCGCGGAACTCAAGATCGATGACGAATCGTCGATCAATCTGGGCTTCCGTGCACAGGCCTTCATGAAGCTGATCGAGTCCGACCTCGATGGCGACGGCAGCTTCGACGACTTCACCGATTTCCAGTTGCGGCGCGCGCGCATTCGGCTGCTTGGCAAGATCAACCCGAAGATCAGCGCTTTCCTGCAGACCGAGTTCGGCGATGACGCGGCAGGCGGCGGCGGCGACGTGCGTTTGATCGACGGCTGGGTCAAGTACAATCTCGACTCTTGGGCGCAAATTGTTGCGGGGCTGAACATGGCGCCAGCCTCACGGCAGACGACGACCGGCTCCGGTGGCCTGATGACGATCGACCGCCCGGGAAACAACACGAAGAACCTGACCTGGGGCACGCGTGCTCTGAGGAACTTCTCGTCGGCGACGGTCGGTGCTACTGCTTCCGACCTTAACGGCCAGGCCCCGCAAAGTGTCCGCGACATGGGCGTGACCCTGTTCGGCTCCGGCAGCCTGAGCGATACGTCTCACCTCAAGTACTACCTCGGCTTCTACGACGGTATCCAGGTGTCCGGCAATTCGGACCGTAACCTGCGCATGACGATGCGGGCACAGCTGAACTTCTTCGACTCCGAGCCGGGCTACTACAACACCTCGACCTATCTCGGCAAGAAAAAGACGCTGGCTTTCGGTATCTCTTATGACGTCCAGGACGAGGTTCAGGGCGACCCCTCGACCGGCACCTACGGCGATTACGCGTACTACAGCGTTGACGCGTTCATGGAGTGGCCGATGGGTGACGGCACGCTGACGGCCGAGGCCGCTTTTTCCGATCTCGATCTCGACGGCTTCAATGCCAACGCGCTGCGGTCCGAGGGCGACGGCTTCTACGTGCAGGCCGGTTACTTCCAGAACAACTGGCAGCCGTGGATCGAGTACGAGACCTGGGACTCGGAAGCCACCAGCGGCGAAGGTGACTACGACGCCTATCGTGTCGGTATCTCCTACTTCTGGAAGGGCCACAACGCCAACGTGAAGGCCGGCTTCGAGAGCTTCAATTCCGATATACCGTTCAGCGGAAACGAGGACTCTTCCACAGCGTTCATTCTCGGCTTCTTCATCACTTATTGATCAACCTGATCAATGCGACCGGCCCCCGCCTTCATCGGCGGGGGCCATTGTCGCTTTGCAACGACGGTAGACGGTGATGCTTCGATCCCTGCGCGCACGGCACCTGCCGCTGATCGCGCTCGTCGCCTGGCTCGCGCCGGGGTCGGCCGCTTTCGCGGAAGCGACGCCCGACGACCCGGTCGTCGCCGACGTCGTGCGCATGCTGGGGGCGGGCCTGGAGCCGCGGCTGATCCTCGGCTGGCTTGAGTCCGGCAACAAGCGCCCTGGGGCACTGAGCGCCAGCGACATGATCGCGCTCGCCGAAGCGGACGCGCCCGCCGAGCTGATCGATGAGCTTCTCGCGCGCGCGGCCCGGCACGCGTTGAGCGACGACGGGCCTCCCGCGGCGCAGCCCGTTCCCGAGCAAGCGCAACGCGACCCACCGGTAGCGACAGGCGCTACTGCGATGGCAGGAAACTGCTGTTTCGTCGACTTTTCGGTCGAATACCGTGCGCCCGAGCAGGGCGCCCCGGAAGAGATCGATGCACCGCGTGCCGACCTGTACCTGTACCTCGACGGGCATTTCCTGGGTCGATTCGCGCCGCGCGGGGATATCGGCGGTCGAGGACCACAGGTATTCAGGCAGCGGATCGCCGCGGGCATCCATACGATCCGCCTGACGCAGGAGCTGCATTTGCCGTCAAGTAACAGGAAAGCCGGCGGCGCGCATGATCACCTGACCACGGTCAGCCCGAGCACGATCGAGTTCGAACTGGAGCCCGGCGCCCAGTGGTCGATGGACATCCGTTGGTCGCAGGGCGTGTTTTCGCAGCAGCGACCGCTGCGCTGGCGCTGGTCCAGGAACGGACAGCCGGTGGCGGGCGAGGAACGCACCGGCGCATTCCGGGAAGACTGGCCATTCCTTTGCGACGACGTCGAGATCAGCCGAAGCTCGGGCGCCATATCGGCGTGGCGTGCAGACGATCGCAGCCGCAATTGTGTCACCTGGGCGTCGCTGTGGCCGCAAGGCAGCGCTACCCGCCGCGGGCAGATTCTGAAAGAGTTCGAAGCCACGGGGTTCAGGCCCGGCATCGAACCGCTGCAATAATCTGCAGTTCCCGATGCGCAGCGGCAGGCACAGGCCTGCACCTGCCGGTCACGCAGACTTGGCCAGCGCCTGGTCGAGATCCGCGATGATGTCGTCGATGTGCTCGATGCCGATGCACAGCCGGATCATGTCGGGCGTGACGCCGGCGGACTCGAGCTCGCTCTCGGAGAGCTGCCGGTGCGTGGTCGATGCCGGGTGCGCTGCCAGCGACTTGACGTCACCGATATTCACGAGGCGCAGGAACAGGTTCAGCGCGTCGTAGAATTTGACGCCCGCATCGAAACCGCCCTTGATGCCGAAGGTCAGCAATGCGGACGGTTTACCGTCCGTGTATTTCTGTGCCAGCGCGTAATACGGCGAGTCCGGCAGGCCCGCGAATTTGACCCACGCGACGCGCGGGTGGTCCTGCAAGTACCTGGCGACGGCGAGCGCGTTGTCGCAGTGCCGTTCCATGCGCAGAGGGAGTGTCTGCATTCCCTGCAGGATGAGAAACGCGTTCATCGGGCTGATCGCCGAGCCCGTGTTTCGCAGTGCTACGGTTCGAACACGGCCGATGTATGCCGCGGCGCCAAGAGCCTCCGTATAGACGACTCCGTGATAGGACTGCTCGGGTTCGTTCAGCATGTGGAATTTCTTCGGGTGTTTCGCCCAGGGAAACTCGCCAGCGTCGACGATGACACCGCCCAGCGAATTGCCGTGTCCACCCATGTACTTGGTCAGCGAATTGACGATGATGTCCGCACCCCAGTTGATCGGCTTGATCAGCGCAGGCGTCGCCACGGTGTTGTCCACGATCAGCGGCACGTCATGGGCGTGCGCCATGTCGGCGAGCGCCTCGATGTCCACGATGTTGCCGGCCGGATTGCCGATGGATTCACAGAAGACCGCGGCCGTATTGTCGTCGATGAGTCTCGCCATCGCCTCTGCGCTGTCGTCTTCGGCGAAGCGCACCTCGATGCCCTGGCGCGGCAGCATGTGCCGGAACAGTGTGTAGGTACCGCCATAGAGAAGCGGAACTGAAACGACGTTGTTGCCCTGCTCCGCGATGTTCAGGATCGAGTAATTGACCGCTGCGCTGCCGGCGCTGAGCGCCAGGCCGGCGATACCTTCTTCCAGGGCCGCACTTCTTTCCTCGAGCACCGCGGTCGTCGGGTTCATAATGCGGGTATAGATGTTGCCTTCCACTTCGAGGTTGAACAGGTCGGCGCCGTGTTGTGCGCTGTCGAACTCGTAGGCCACTGTCTGGTAAATGGGAACCGAAACGGACTTCGTGGCGCTGTCCGACTTGAAGCCGGCGTGAATGGCGAGCGTCTGGTCTTTCATTTCTTCTCCTTCAGGCTCAATGGGTCGTCGGGATCAACGCCCGGCATGAACTGTTGTTTTCGATCCAGGTTGGTGAGCCCGTAAACAAGACCCAGCCAGTTATTGATAATGGCTTTCGCCGTATCCCCCCAGGTATTGTCGAGCAAGGTGCCGACACTGGCCTCCAGCGTGTCATCGTACGGGACGGCGGACTCTCGCGCCTGCGCAGCCGCATCCAGCGCCGCGAGCGCCAGCCGTTCCGCCTCGCCGGACAAGTAATTCTCCGGCAATGGCGGCGGTGTGTCTCGTTCCCGATGGGCATATCGATATAACTCCCGCCGGTATTCTTTCAGCAGGCTGCTGGCATCGTACTCGGGGTGCCCCTGCATGTAGATTACGCGAAACTGGTCTGGGCTCGCCGCCATGTGCACGCCACCCTCGGCACTCTCGGCCAGAACCGTCAGGCCGGCCGCCTCGAGTTGCTCCCTCGAAATGTCGTTGTATCGCGAGTGCGGCACGTCGAAACGCGTGTTGATGTCCCTGAGCAACGGGTGGTAGGTCGCGCTGACGCGGTGGCTGTATACGCCCCAGCGTTTGCCCGGCAGTGGCTGCCGGTTGATGCCATGGAAGTGCTTGAGGACGGCGTGCGTTGCGAGACAGGAACACAGGATCGAGGCAACGTTGTCCCGCGCCCAGTCGACAACCTCGATCAGCGGCTCCCAGAACGCCTCCTCGTCGAGTGCAGGATTAGCGACATTGGCTCCCGTAATGATCAGCGCATCGAGGCCGGTATGACGCAGGTTCTTGAAGTCACTGTAGTACCGCTCGATGTAACCGAGAGTCTCGGCACTGCGATCGAGTGCGGACAAAGAGAACGGATACACAAAGAACTGTGCGATGCGATTGCAGCTGCCTACGAGGCGAATGAACTGTCGCTCGGTCGCACGCAAAGCGGCGTCCGGCATCATGTTCAGGAATCCTATGTGCAGCTCGCGAATGTCCTGGTGGACGGCGCGGTCGAGGGACAGAACCTCGTGACCCTGGCGGCGAAGGTCACTGAAAGTCGGCAACTTGGAGTGAGCGACGAGCGGCATCCCACGGAGTGTAGCGCGTTGCCGAGCGTATTGTGTATTTCGTGGGCTGAATCGCGATTGTCAAAGTCCGTAAAGCATTGGCAGCACGATTGAGAAGCCGGCCCAGAGGATCAGGATCAGAGGGATGCCCGCTTTGAGGAAATCCGTGAAGCGGTAGCCGCCCGTGCTCAGTATCAGTAGGTTGGTCTGATAGCCGAACGGCGTGGCGAAGCTCATGTTCGCGCCGAACAGCACGGCGAGCACGAACGGCATGGGATCCACGTTCAGCTGCTGCGCCGCAGCGATCGCGATCGGGGTTCCGATTACGGCGGCGGCATTGTTGGATACGATATTGGTCAGCACAGCCATGACGAGGATGAAAAGACTCAAGATCATCGGCGTCGGCAGCGCCCCCGTGCTGATGACAAAACGCGAGGCGAGGTATTCAGCCATGCCTGTCGCCACGAGAGCCTTACCCATTGCGAGGCTTGCAACGATCAGCATGATAACGGCAACCGGCAATGACCGCCCGACGTCGCTCCAGGAAAGGCAATTCAAAGCAATCATCAAGCCAACGCCTATCAGCGCCGAGACGGAGATCGGCAGCAGGCCGAGCGCGGTTGTCCCCACCACCAGCGACAGGACGACAATTGCCCGCTTGGCCCGGTGCTGCCGCGGGAGCTCGGTGGTGCCGTCAACCACAAGCACCTTGTTATCGCTTTTCGCGGCTTCGATCGCGTCGTGCCCTCCCTGGACGAGGACGACGTCACCCGCGCGCAATCGAACCAGGGCGGGTTCCGTCGCTTGCCGCTCCCCGGGCAGGCGTGCCCGATGCACGGCTAGCGGAACCAGCCGAAGTGAACTTTCGATTGAAACGTCATTGAGCGTTTTCAGGTGCAAAGGAGAGTCGCGAGTAATCACGATTTCCGCCAACTGCTGCCCGCCGTCGCCGCGCAATGGCTCGATGCCTTCCGGTTCATCTTCCTTCACGACAATTCGGATCGTCGCACCGATTTGTGTCTCGAAACGCTTCAGGTTCTCCGCCGTGTCCTTGACCTGCAAGCGGTCGCCACTTTGCAGCGTTACCGATGGCAGCTTGGCCAGGAAAAGAGAATCGCCACGGCGGATCTGCTCGACTCGCATATCCCTGTCGGTCTTCTCTAGGACCTCTTTGAGCGTCTTGCCGTCGGCGAAACCGTCCTTCTGTATCACGAGCTGGGAGTCGAAGACGCGCTGGCGCGTGTCGGACATCGGCATAGTGCGCTCCGGCAGCAATCGCGGCACGACCAGCCACACGAACAGGATGCCGACGCTCCCGACGATCAGCGCTGGGACTGTGATATCGAACATAGCGATATCAAGCACGCCGAGGTCCCGCGTGATACCGACCACCAACAGGTTGGTCGACGTCCCGATGGTCGTTGTCATACCCCCCATAATGGTCGCCAGCCCCATCGGCAACATGAAGCCCGATGCCGGCAACCTGGTGCGCAGCGCGATACCGATGAGAATCGGAATCATCAGCACCACGATCGGCGTGTCGTTAATAAAAGCGCTCAAAACAAAAACCGACACCAGCATAAGAAGGAGCGCGGACCGCGGCCGCTTCAGCCACAGGATTCCGGCAAATTTCGCCACGGGATTCAGTGCTCCGGTCGTCTCGAGCGCCTTGCCGATAACGATCAGCGAGCAGATGGCGATCAATGCTTCATTGCCGAATCCGAGCAGGAATTGCGCAGGATCGACGGGCACTCCGTCGACCTCGTAAGGGAACAGGTGGAACCCGGCAATCAGGACGATGATGACGGCCAGACTCGAAGACTCGAGGGGGAGCTTGTCGCGCGTAAAAAGAAACAGTGCCGCTACAATCAGAACGAGAACGGCAATACCGTGCACATCCGGTGTCATCGATTGCATAGCCGCATCCCCGGACTGCGCCTCCGTCGAGACAGGCGCTTCTGAAGCGTACAACTCTACAGTTTCTAGGAGACGTAAAGCCCCGGATCCACAACATCGTGGTTAATACGTACCCGGCTGTTAGTTTTCCCGCCTGAATGACGCCACCGTGCCGGCACCTGGCGCTCACGCGCCGTATCAGGGGTCGTAGAGCGAGCGAAACACGAGCTTGATGCCTCGCAGGTCGCCCGAGGGACTGACATCGTAGGCCAGGCCGATGCGTTCGAAGCTGAAGAACCAGAGCCTGATGTCCTCGCCTTTCCTGCCGAACGCCAGGCCGGCCTGCCAGTAGTTCGTAATCTCCTCGAGATTGCCCAGTCGATCCGTCACTACCACCCGGTTGAAAAAATCCGTGTACCCCACGTGCCAGTGCAGCAGCGCCTCTTTGTCGGCGCTGCTGAAGCGCCGCAACGTACGGGTAAATTCGGCCGCGAGCTGCGCATACGTGAAGCTGTCGTCCGTGCCGTTGTTGGCGTCATACGCGACCGCGCCCAGGGCCGTTACGAGCGTCCAGCCACGATCGGCGGGGCCGAATCGATACCGACTGCGGACGTCGCCCCTGTAAGTCCACGCGTAGGCACTCTTGCCGATCACCGTGCCATAGCTGAGCTGCACGCCGGGGCGAATCGAGAACTTCTCGGTGAGCGGCACGTCCACGTCTGCGCTGAGCCCGATACTGGCCGTCGACAGATTCTCCAGATCGAGGAAACCGGGCACATCGGCCAGATCCAGCCGTGTAACGCCGACCGACAACGGCACACGGATCCTGTATGTCGCTGCGTCACCCTGCTCACCCAGCCACGTCGCAGCGCCGGATCGCCAGCGCGGTGCGAAACTGGTGATGAAAGCACTTTGCTCATTGCTGATTTCGTACCAGCCAGTACCGAAGAACGATGCGTAAGCCCAGTGCACCGTGGGCGGTTCTGCGTCCTGCGACATCGTCGGCGAGGCCTGCAGCAGGCTGCCCAGGAGCGCCGGGAACAGCCAATGTCGGAATCGGGATCGCGCTGTCATGATGACGCCCCGCTGGATTCGCCTCCGGTGCGCGGTTAAGCTTGCGGCGTGCAGAATTCTACCCCAGCTGCGGCGAATTGGCGTGGTCGAGCCGTTCTCGTTGCCGCAGTTTCTGCCGTATTTGCGGTCACGGTGCTGTGCTACTGGCCGTCTCTGGCAGGGCCCTTTGTTTTCGACGATGTTCCCAACCTCGAATTACTCGGCGTTGGCGGCGGCATCGATTCTTTCGACGCGTTCGTCGAGTTCGTGGCCAGCGCGCAGGCAGGTCCGCTGGGGCGCCCGCTCAGTCTCGCGACGTTCGTGATGGATGGTCACACCTGGCCGACGGATCCTCTGCACTTCCGGATCACCAACCTGCTGATCCATCTCGTGAACGGCCTGCTCGTGCTGTTGCTGGCGCGATCTGTCTTCGCGACGCGTTTTGACGGCCCCACGGCCTGGCGACTGGCGATTGTCAGCATGGCCGTCTGGATGCTCCACCCGCTGCTCGTCTCGACGACCGCCTACGTCATTCAGCGCATGACTCAGCTCGCGTCACTGTTCGTATTGACCGGGCTCCTGAGCTACGTGCGCGGGCGCAAGATACTGGATGCGCGTCCGGTCCGTGGCTGGGCCTGGATCATTGCGGGAATGGCCGTGAGCGGTCTGCTCGCTGTTCTGAGCAAGGAGTCGGGGATACTCCTCCCCCTGTACGCACTCGTCATCGAACTTACTGTGTTCAGCCGGGCGCCGCTCGCACCCCGGCAAAAGGCCGCGCTTCTCGCGCTGCTCGTCGTGCCGGCACTGGCGATACCCGTGTATTTGGCGCTTAGCTGGGACACCCTCCTGGCCGGTTTCGAGTACCGCCCTTTTTCGATGCGGGAGCGCTTGCTGACGCAGGGCGTCGTCCTCGTCGAGTATCTGCAGCAAGTCTTCGTACCGCGGCTGTCGGGGCTCGGGATCATCCACGATGACTTCCCCGTTTCCCGGGGATTGCTGAGCCCGCCCGTTACCCTGGTCAGCCTGCTCGGCATGATAACGGTCGTCTCGTTGGCCCTGTGGCAGCGCCGTCGCTGGCCTGTCGTCAGTCTCGGCGTTCTGTGGTTCGTCGCAGGCCACAGCCTCGAAGCCGGGCCGCTGCCGCTGGAGCTCTATTTCGATCACCGCAACTACCTGCCGCTGCTCGGTCCGGTTCTCGCCGCCTGCGCCCTGCTACCACGGGTACCGCACAGGTTTGGCCGTTACGCCTACGCGGGCGTTGCTCTTTTCCTGTGTTTCGAAGCATTCCTCACCTGGCAGAGCGCGCAGCTCTGGAGCGACGAAGACCTGATGATGGAGGTCGCGGCAATCCATCATCCGGATTCGCTGCGTGTGCGGCAGCACGAAGGCAATCGCTATATCCTGGCCGGCGAGTTCGCACGTGCGCTCGAGGTGCAGTCGTCAATTGCTGCGCGTTTCCCCGAGCACACGTCGACTCGATTGAGCGCGCTCAATCTGCACTGCGTTCTCGGCACGATCACGCGCGGGCACATCAATACGACCCGGACGTTCCTCGAGCGGGGCTCCTACGATGCGCAGATCGTGACGTTCTTCCCGGTGCTCCACGCGCGGGCCGAAACCGGGGACTGCCCTCATCTTGGCCTCGCGGAATTCCGCGAACTGCTGGATGCGGCGCAGGGCAATCCACGGATTGGCGGTCATCGCAAGACGCGAGGTGCGATTCACCTGTTCCGTGGCATCACCTACTACCAGGAGGGTCGGCTCGGCGAGGCCATCGAACAGCTCGACCTCTCTTTTGCGGCGTGGCCCGAAATCGACGTGCGGCTGCGGCAGGTCGTCTGGCTGCTGTCGGCGGGCCGGCCGGACGATGCCCGGCAGTACCTGGACGCCACCCGTCGGTATCGTGACGAACGCCCCTGGCGCAGGAATTTCCGGGACCGTGACATCGACGCGCTGCAGCGAAATATCGACGAAATGCGCCGCAGTAACCGGCAGGGCGCCTGACGACCGCCTCAGGCTTCGCGGCGCTCCTCGTCGAGCGGCACGGCCGCCGGTTTCGCGGCGCCGTCCGTCGCCTCGCCAATGCGCTTCATCTTCGCCGTATCCGCGAGTGCCCGTTGGGGTGCCCCGGAAATGCCCAGCCCCGGCGGGCAAATCACCTTGATACGGTAGTCGCCGAGCGCGACGATGTCGTTGTTTCTCAGGACGCGGCTCTCGATCCGCCGGGAATTGACGAAAGTCCCATTGCGGCTTTTCATGTCGGCGAGCAGCAGGCCGTTGTCGCTCCTGACCAGCAGCGCGTGGTGCTTGCTGACGAAGCGATTGTCAATGACGATGTCGCTGAGTTCCGAGCGACCGAGGATGTAACGATCCCTGACGAGCCGTATCCGCGCCGTCACGACGCCGGAATAGGACACGATGAGTTCAGGTACCGCGTCCTCTGCATAAGCGCCGATTTGCAGGTCCGCGAGCGCCACGTCGAGATCGATGGGAAACTGGTCCTGCCGCGCGGCGACCGCCTCGGCCACAGCGTCGAGCTTGCCCGGCCAGCCTTCGGTCGCATCGTGCAGGGCCCGGCGTACGTCAGTGCTGAATACGGCGTCGGGGCTTGCGATGCCCAGCGATTCCAGCCGGGCATAGAGATAGACGAGCGACTCGCGCGCAGTCAGCGGCTGCAACCGGAACGTGCCGAACAAGCGGTTCGCAATCGAGCTCATGCCCGGCGCACGGACGATCTGCTCATAACCCTTGTCACTGATCAGCACGATGCGCAGGGCAAACTGCTCGCCCGCCCGCAACGTCGCCAGCTTGCACAGCAAGTACAACGTGCTCGGGTACATGCGGTTGAAATTTTCGACAATGAGGACGGGCGCTTCGCGAGACCGTGTCTGCTGCACGGCGAACACGCTGACCATGCTCAGCAGCTCTTCGACCGAGCTCAGCTCGAGTTTGTAGCCAAACTCCGTTAGCACCGTGGCCAGAAAGCGCGTCGGTTTCATTTGCGCGCCGTCGATAACGGCAACGGCCGAACGCTCGCTCACCTTCGCCGCAATCTGGTTGATCAGGTCGGACTTGCCGGCGACTTCCGGGCCGTGCAGAAGGCCAGCCCCGCCGGGGTCGGCGAGCACATCGTCGAGGAAATGAAACGCCTCGCGTTGCGAGGGATACTGGATGAATCGGGCTGGCTGGGTCACACGATCGACTTTCGCGCATTAACAAGGAGACGTCCAGATGTCTCCAAAAAGCAACAGCTCTAGACTCTGCACGAGGTATGGCCCGCAAGTTATTTATATACAAGAGACTTGTTCAGGCGGTGACGCATCAATCTCGGAGCGGCCAGGCCGTCTTTCGGTTTTCCGCAGTGATGTGGCCGTTCACGAATCCTACAATGGCCGTCCCTGCCCGCCACGTGGAGGCCTCATGAGCCGCCTGCAGCGCGAATACAGGACCATGGAGAAAATGGTCGCGATCTACTGTGCGGCCCGGCACGCGGACAGCGAGACGCCCTGCCCCGAATGCGTCACGTTTCTCGACTATGCCGAGGTGCGGCTCGAGAAATGCCCGTACGGCGCCGACAAGCCAACCTGTGCCAACTGCCCGGTGCACTGTTACAAACCGCATTACCGGGCGCAGGCGAAACAGGTCATGCGCTACGCGGGACCTCGCATGCTGTTACGCCACCCGTGGCTGACGATTGCGCATTACATCGACGGACGCCGTCACGCGCGGCACCCGCGCGAACTGACGCGCGAACAGCGAATGAACCGCCCCTAGTGCCTGAGCGTGAACTCGACGTCTGCCGGGCGCGGCCTGCCGGGTAGTTGAATTGAGCAAGGTGGCCCTTTGAGGTGGTCCCTTTGTAGTTCTACGTATCGAAAGCGGGAATGGTGCAGCATAGATTCACCCGCATGAGTACGCACAAACACCACTCCTGGGCCGAGCCTTACAAGATAAAGATGGTCGAGCTCCTGCGCATGACCACGCGCGAGGAACGCTTGCAGGCCATTCGCGAAGCCGGCTACAACACATTTCTCACGAAAAGCCGCGATGTCTACATCGATCTGCTGACCGATTCCGGCACATCGGCCATGAGCGACCGGCAGTGGGCCGGCATGATGCTCGGCGACGAGGCCTATTCAGGCAGCGAGAACTTCTATCATCTCGAGGCCGTCGTGCGGGAATACTACGGCTACGAGTACCTGGTGCCGACGCACCAGGGCCGCGGCGCCGAGCACCTGATGTCGCAGATCCTGATCAGGGACGGAGACCACGTTCCCGGCAACATGTATTTCACGACCACGCGCCTGCACCAGGAGCTGGCGGGCGGACGGTTCGTCGACGTGATCGTCGACGAGGCGCACGACCCGGAGTCGGACTTCCCGTTCAAGGGCAATGTCGACATCGCCAAGCTGGATGCCCTCGTCGCCGACGTCGGCGCCGACCGCATCCCCTATATCAGCCTGGAGGGCAACGTGAACATGGCCGGCGGCCAGCCCTTCTCGATGGCCAACCTGCGCGAATTGCGGGCCTGGTGCGACAAGCACGACGTGCCGATCATGCTCGACGCGACGCGCACGATCGAGAACGCCTGGTTTATCCGCGAACGCGAAGACGGCTACGCCGAAAAGCCCGTGCGCGAGATCCTGCGCGAAATCTGCGATTTGACGGACGGCTGCACGATGTCGGCGAAAAAGGACGCGCTTGTCAATATCGGCGGGTTCTTCTGCTGCAACGATGAGGAGACGTTTCTCAAGGCACAAAACCTCGTCGTCGTCTTCGAGGGCCTGCACACCTACGGAGGCCTGGCCGGACGAGACATGGAGGCGATGGCCCAGGGCATTCGCGAAGCCGCAACCGAGGAGCATATGGCTGCGCGCATCGGCCAGGTGCGTTATCTCGGCCGCAAGCTCGAGGCCGGCGGGATACCCATCGTCAGGCCGATCGGCTCGCATGCGATCTTCATCGACGCGCGCCGTTTCCTGCCGCACATCGACCAGGACGACTACCCCGCCCAGGCGCTCGCGGCCGAACTCTTTGTCGAGGCCGGCATCCGCACGATGGAACGCGGCAACGTTTCGGCCGGCCGCGACCCCGTGACGGGCAGGAACCGTCGGCCGAAGCTGGAACTCGTGCGGCTGACCATCCCGCGCCGCGTTTATACGCAGGCGCACATGGATGTCGTGGCCGAGGCCGTCTGCGATGTCTACGAGCGCCGCGCCACGATCAAGGGGCTGAAAATGGTCTACGAACCGGAGTACTTGCGCTTTTTCCAGGCCCGCTTCGAACCACTGGCTTAGTTCGGCCCCTATCCTGGTCAGTCGTTGATCAGGTCCTTGAGACCGTAGAGAACGAGCCGGTAGTAGCTGACGATACCGATGATCCTGCCGTCTTCCTCGACCGGCGCGTGGCCAATGCCGACATTCTCGAACAGGCGCGCGCAGTAGCGAATGTGCATGTCGGGTTTCACGGTAATGACCGGTTTCGCCATGATTTCGTAAACGTTCACGCGTTCCGGCGCTCGATCGCGCCCTATGACCTTCTTCGCAATATCGGAAAAAAGCAGCATGCCGTACTCGTCAGTCTCGTCGCGACGGCTCACGATCAGGCTCGTGGCGCCGACTTCCTTCATGACCTTCATCGCCGACAGCACGTCCATCTTGCCGTCCACTTCGGTGACTCCGGGCTTCATGCAGTCGCGAACGCGGCCCCATTTTTCGCTACTCATAGGTTTTCCTCCACGATGTCTCCCAGTTCCTCGGCCTGGTGCAGCACGCCGACCGCATCTTCGACGTCCAGCACGACGGCGATGCCGGTGCCCGGTTTTTCGTCGAATTCGCCAACTTCCCCGATATGCTCGAGTATGTGCCGGCTGAGATGCTTCTCGACGAGCAAGAGCAACACGTCGCGCTGCGTCGACAAGGTCAGGCCGAAGAAGGTCTTCGCCTCCTCGAGGCCCTCGCCGCGGGCGTTATTGATTACGGTTGCGCCTGTCGCGCCCGCTTCGCGCGCCGCCTGCATGATCTCGTCGGTCTTCTTGTCCTCGACGAAAGCGATTATCAGTTTGAAATGCATCAGTTCTTACCTCTCAGGACTGAGATCTGACCGTAGGCGAGCACCGAGATTATCGGAAACAGTGCCGCGATCGCCACCAGTCCGAAGCCATCTATCAAAGGGCTTCGTCCCGGGATGGCTTCGGCAAGCCCGAGTCCCAGGGCCGCGATCAGCGGCACGGTGACGGTCGATGTCGTGACGCCGCCCGAATCGTAGGCAATCGGCACGATCGTCTTCGGCGCCATTACGGTTTGTACAATGACCACCAGGTAGCCCGCCGCAATAAAATATTGCAGAGGCAGGCCGGAAATGATTCGAAAGCACCCGAGCGCGACGCCCACACTGACGCCGGTCGCAACAGCAACGCGCAGACCCCAGACGCCGATCGCGCCACCCGACACCGTGTTGGCTTTCATCGCCACGGCCATCAGGGCCGGTTCGGCCAGCGTCGTCGCGAAGCCGATGGATGCAGCGAACAGGTAAACCCAGTAAAAATCCTGCCATCGCAGCGCACCTCTTACATGACCGCTGACTTCGGCAACGAAATCCGGATTCGTCAATTGTTGCGCCATCAGCCGACCCAGCGGAAACAACGTCTGTTCGAGACCCACGAGAAACAGGCCCAGACCGACGGTCACGAAACCGAAGCCGACGACAATCTGGCCGAAATGCGGAATGCGCTCTCGCAGTACGAATAGCTGGAATAGGAAGAGAAATACGACGATCGGAGCGACGTCCTTGGCGCTGCCCCAGATGAACGCCAGCGCTTCCTGGATCAGGTCCACTGCGTGATGATCCCGTAAGCGAGAACGAAAAGGATGGGCGTCAGCGATGCAAAGGCTATCAAACCGAATCCGTCCAGCAGCGGGTTGCGCCCTTTCAGCGAGCTTGCGAGGCCCACGCCGAGCGCCGTGACCAGCGGCACGGTTACCGTCGATGTCGTGACGCCGCCCGAGTCGTAGGCTATGCCGACGATTTCCGGGGGCGCCACTGCCGTGACGATGACGACGAGTACGTAGCCGCAGATGATCATCAGCGGCAGGGACCAGTTGGTGAGGATGCGGAACACACCGAGCAACAGGGCCACGCCGACCGACAGCGCAACGACGAGCCGCAGCCCCAGCGCATAACTGGCGATCGATTCTTCATCGTCTTCGATCATGCCGGCTTCAACGGCAACATCGGCGGCTTCTTCAGCGACCGCGAGCAGTGCCGGCTCGGCAATCGTCGTGCCAAAGCCGAGGACGAAGGCAAACGTGAAAAGCCAGAACGCGCTACCCTTGCGCGCTAGTGAATGTGCGATCTCCTCACCGATCGGGAACAGCGCGACCCGCAGACCAAAGATGAAGAACGTGAGGCCCGCGACGACGAGTACGGCGCCAAACACAAGCGACAGAAAGCCCTCCACCGGCTCGCGAATGACGAACACCTGGAATACGGTGATGACCATCACTATTGGCGCGAGGTCTCGGGCGCTCGACAAGGCGTCCTTCGACAATGCAATCAGCGAGTCTTTCAAGCGAAAAGCTACTCCTTCGAGTAGCCGAAAGCATAGTAAAGCACCGGTATGACGACAAGGGTCAACAGGGTCGAGACCAGGATACCGAAGATCAGCGTCACGGCCAGCCCGTTGAAAATCGGGTCGTCCAGGATGAAGAAGGCACCGAGCATTGCTGCGACCGCCGTCAGCGCGATCGGCTTGGCACGCACGGCGCCGGCCCGAATCACCGCCTCCTGGAAATCGACGCCCATTTCTACTTCCTGGTTGATGAAATCAACGAGAAGGATTGAATTGCGCACGATAATGCCGGCCAGTGCGATCATGCCGATCATCGACGTCGCCGTGAACTGAGCACCGAGCAGCGCGTGGCCGGGCATCACGCCGATGATCGTCAGGGGAATGGGCGCCATGATGATCAGCGGCACGGCGTAGCTGCGGAACTGGGCGACGACAAGCAGGTAGATCAGGATCAATCCGACCGAATACGCAATGCCCATGTCGCGGAAGGTCTCGTAGGTCACTTGCCATTCGCCGTCCCATTTCACGCTGTACTTGTAGGGGTTGTCCGGCTGGCTGATGAATCGTTGCTCGAGTTTCTCGGCGCCGAAATCGGTATCGCCGATACGGCCGACGAGATCGAACATGCCGTAGAGCGGCGAGTCGAAGCGCCCGGCCATGTCGCCTGTCACGAAGACCACGGGCAGCAGGTCCTTGTGGTAGATGGTCTGCTCCCAGTCGGCTTCCCTGACCTCGACAATCTCGGTGAGCGGCACGAGATTGCCGTCGCGGCCGGCGACGCGCAGCATCAGGACACTGTCGAGATCGGCCTTGTCGGCCACGGGCAACTCGAGCCGCACGGGCACCGGGTATTTCTGGTAGCCGTCGCGCACGTAGGTCACGTCGTCGCCCTGCAGCGCGGCCTGCAGCGCTTTCGCGACGCCGGCCTGGGACACACCGAGCAGCGCCGCCTTGTTGCGGTCCACGGACAAGACGTAGCGCCGCGACGACGCCTCGACACTGTCGTCGATGTCGACGATATCGTCCGTGGCGGCAAACAGGGCCCGCAGCTCTTTCGCCACCTGCTGCTGCCCGGCGTAATCCGGGCCGTAGATCTCGGCCACGAGCGGCGCCTGCACGGGCGGCCCCGGCGGCACTTCGACGACCTTGACCGAACCGCCATGGCGTTTGCCGATGGCATCGAGCGCCGGCCGCACCGCGCTCGCAATTTCGTGGCTCTTGCGCTTGCGCTCGTGCTTGTCGGCGAGGTTTACCTGGATATCGCCGACGTTCGGTCCTTCACGCAGGTAATACTGGCGCACCAGGCCGTTGAAATTGATCGGCGCCGCCGTACCGGCATAGACCTGGTAGTCGGTCACCTCCGGGATCGTGCTGATTTCCGCCGCCAGCTCGTCAAGCACGCGGCTGGTTTGCTCCACCGTCGTTCCCTCTGGCATATCGAGCACGACCTGGAACTCCGACTTGTTGTCGAACGGCAGCATCTTCATGATCACGGCATTCACGACGACGAGGCTCATTGCCAGCAGAATCGCTATGACGACGCTGCCGCCCAGCCAGCGGCGTGCACGCCTGCCCGCGTCACCGCGCAGGAAGGGCCCGACGAGACGGCGAAACAGCGCATCGAGCCATACCGTGGCTTTGTCCTCGCCTTGCGCAGCGTGCGCCCGGCCCAGGAGCTTCAGGCTGGCCCATGGCGTGACGACCAGCGCCACGGCCAGCGACAGCAGCATGCCGATGCTCGCGTTGATCGGGATCGGACTCATGTAGGGGCCCATGAGGCCCGTCACAAAGGCCATGGGAAGCAGCGCGGCGATGACCGTGAATGTCGCGAGAATCGTGGGGCCGCCGACTTCGTCCACGGCCGGCGGAATCGCCTCGACGAGGCTCTTCCCGCCCATCGCCATGTGGCGGTGGATGTTTTCGACGACAACAATCGCGTCGTCAACGAGGATGCCGATGGAGAAGATCAGCGCGAACAGGGACACGCGGTTGATCGTGAAGCCCCAGGCCCATGATGCGAACAGGGTTAGCGTCAACGTGATGATCACAGCCGAGCCGACCACGATGGCCTCGCGCCAGCCGAGCGTGACGAGGATCAGCACGATGACTGAAACGGTCGCGAAAGCGAGCTTCTGAATCAGCTTTTTCGCCTTGTCGTCCGCCGTCTTCCCGTAGTCACGCGTCACCGTGTACTCGATGCCCTCCGGGATAAGAATCCCCTCGAGCGCCGCCACGCGCTCGATGACCTGCGCAGACACGCGCGCCGCGTTCGTACCCGGCTTTTTTGCCACCGCGATCGTGACGGCAGGCGCGTCCCCGTGACGAACGTAGAATTCGGGCTGGTCTGCACCCCCGTGCACCTCGGCGACATCCTCGAGATAGATCGCCTTGCCGTCGACGACGCCGACCACAACGCCGGCTACGTCTGCGGCGCTCGCCAGGAACTCGCCGGCTGTCACCGGAACCTGGCGATTCCCGGACACGACGCCGCCGGCGTGCGTGACGACGTTGCTCGCCTGCAACGCCTGCCGGAGTGCATCGAGCGACAGGCCGTAGGCGGCCAGCCGCTGCGGATCGAGCCTGACGTGCACGACGTTGTCGGGACCGCCGATCGTATAGACGTCCCGCGTGCCCGGGACGCGCTTGATTTCCGCTTCGAGCGCGTGAGCGACGCGCTGCAGTTCGTGCGCGCCGCGGGCCTCGTCCTCTGTCCACAGCGTCAGGGTCACGGTCGGGACATCGTCGATGCCCATCGGCTTGATGATGGGCGGCATGACACCCGCGCCCGGCGGCATCCAGTCCTCGTGCGAGTAGACGGCGTTGTAGAGGCGCACGATCGCCGCCGTCCGGTCTTCACCCACCTCGTACTGGATGGTCATGACGGCCATGCCGGGCCTCGACACCGAGTACGTGTGCTTGATGCCTTCGATTTCGGACAGCACCTGCTCGAGGGGGATGGCGACGAGATTCTCGACTTCCCTCGCGCTCGCACCGGGGAACGGCACGAAGATGTTGGCAAACGTCACATTGATCTGCGGCTCTTCCTCGCGCGGCGTGACGGTGATCGCGAAAAGGCCCATGAGCAGGCCGGTCAGCGCAAGCAGCGGCGTGATCTTCGAATCCTGGAAGCGCTTCGCGAGCGCACCCGATAAACCGAGCTTCTGGTCCGGGCTCATTACTTGCCCTGCTCCTTGAGCCAGATGGTGGCCTCGACCGGATCAGCCGCGATCGTTTCACCGGCCTCGAGTCCGGCAAGCACCTCGATCGAACCGTCGTAGATCCGCCCCAGGCGGACCTGGCGCAGCGCCACGCGGTCGCCATCGCTCACGTAGACGGCGCTCAGCTCGCTGCGGCGGACGATCGCGTCAACCGGAACCAGCAGGCGCCGGGTCTCGCCGACGACGAAACCGACTTTCACGAACATGCCCGGGAACAGCGTTGCCACCCCGTCGGGCAGGTTGACGCGCACGCGAAATGTATTCGACCCGGTATCCGCGACCGGAAAGAAGGTCAGGCTTTCTGCCTCAATGCGTTCCCCGTCGATATAGACGAACGCCTTGCCGAACGTATGCACGGCGCGAAACATGCTTTGCGGAACGTCGACGTTGACCCTCAGCGACTGCAGCGACAGACCGGAAATGAGCGGCTGGCCTGGGGCAACGCGTTCGCCGAGCTCGACGTGTCGCGCCGACACGATGCCGGCATACGGCGCCCTGACAACCGTGTACTCGAGCTGCTCTTGCGCCGTTTGCACGCCGGCGACGGCCGCGTCGAGTCGCGCCTTCGCCGAATCGCGCTCCGCCTTCAGCTGGTCGAAACGCGATTGCGAAATCGTGTTGTTCGCGATCATCTTCTCGGCACGCTCGAACTCGGTCCCGGCGTTCGCCAGGCGCGCACGCGCCTCGGCCAGCGCTGCTTCGGCGCGATTGAGTGCCGCCCGCTGCTCGGTGTCCGTGAAGCGCATGACCACGGCGCCGGCCTCGACAAAGTCGTTGACGTCGAAAGGCAGCTCGGCAACGCGACCCGAGGTCTGCGCAGACACCGTCCCCTGGTTGACGGCTTCGATGCGACCGTCCCAGATGCGCTCCCTCGGCGCCTCCTCGTAGCGGACCGCGAGCGTCTCGAACGGCGCACTCAGCGCCGCGGCTGCGCCCCACAGCGATACGATGAAGACGACGGACAACCGCGCGGCTGACTTGGTAAGTGACTGTTTCAAAATAAGAACTCCGCTTTCCTGGGGCCGGACCTGTATATTAGCGTTTGCTGAATTATACTTTAGCAAAACCTAATGTAAAGGCCTTTCGAACGCAGGCTTGTTCACGGTGCAGCCGGATGGCCCTTGCGCTACGATGCGGGCAGAATCATGCGCCGAGTTGCCGAATCAGGAGTGATCACATGCCGCGTCTGTTGAGTCTTGTCATCTTGCTGGTCGCCGGTACCTCTGCGACGGCCGAAACCGTGGCCGTCATCGGCACCGGCAATGTCGGTATGGCCATCGGCACCGAGTTCGCGGGCCTCGGCCATACCGTAATTTACGGGTCGCGCAGCCCCCTGTCACTGAAGACGATGAACCTCGTGACCAGGACCGGCAAAAAGGCGTCCGCCGCCCTGCCCGACGAGGCCGCGCGCAGGGCCGATGTCGTCGTGCTCGCCGTGCCCGGTATGGTGACCGGGACCGTGGCGAAGGGACTTGGCGACCTGAGCGGCAAGATCATTATCGATGCGACGAATCCGCTGAAGCGCGAAGGCGAAGGCGACGCGCTGCAATTCGAGTACGGCGTGAGCACGTCGAACGGCCAGATCGTCCAGGCACTGCACCCCGATGCGTTCGTCGTCAAGGCGTTCAACACGATCACCTGGGAAAAGATGATCGACCCGGGCAGGCCGAAACCGGTCATGCCGCTCGCCGGCAACAGCAAGGCCGCCAAGGCCAGAGTCGCCGAATGGGTGCACGCGATAGGCATCGACACGATCGACATCGGGGGTATCGAGCATGCGCGCGTGACCGAGCAGTCGGTCGTGCTGATGCTCAACAACCGTTTTTCAAACGAACCGAAGTACGAAATCCTGTTTCGCAAAGTCGACTAGGGATTCGTCGAGCCGCAACGAAGGACCCGTCCGGGTAGCTACGCGTCGCGGTTCCCGGGCATCCCGGCGAGCGGGCTGCGATTGATGCGCCAGGCGCGACTCGTGTACACGACCCTCGGGCAGCCTTGCGGACGCCGCCGGTAGCGCCGGTAAAACCACAGGTACTGCTCCGGGCATCGATTGATGATGGATTCGATATCGCGGTTCATGGCACGGGCACCCCGTACCGCATCCTCGGAGCTCATCTCCGGGTCGGCCGCCTCGATGTGCATCCGGAAACCCCTGCCCTGTTCGAGGCGTACCGCATAGACCCAGAGCATCGTGGCACCGCTTCTCGCGACGATCCGCGGTATGAGCAGACCGGTATTCGCGATCTCGTGGAACAGCGGCACGAATGCACCGGCGCCGGAGCCGGCGTCCTGGTCGGGCGCCATGCCGACGATGCCGCCGTCGCGCAGCGCGCGCAGCAGGCGCAGGGCTGCGAGCCGCTGGCTGGGGACCATGTGTGTCCCCGTGCGCTGCCGTGCCGTATGGATGAATTCCTCGAACTCGGGGAGCCGCAATTCCCGGAAGGGCGCCGTCAGGTCGGCGCGGTGCCCGAGCCATAGCAGCATCATCTCCCAGGAGCCGATATGGGGCGTCGCAACCACGACCCCTTTGCCCCGCGTGAGGGCATCGTCGAGCAGCTCGAGTCCCTCGACTTCGCGTACGAGGGCGAGGACACGCTCGGCGGGCCAGGTCCAGAGGGCCGGCAGCTCCATCGTCATGCGGCCCGCCTGCTTGGCGCTGCTGCGCGCGAGGCGCCGCAGGTCGCGGTCGCTGATCGACGGAAATGCAATGCGCATGTTTGTGAGACCCGCATTGCGAATGCGGCTCGGAACCAACAGGAACACGAGGCCCGCGACCGCGCCGATCCGGTGAGCCGCCGCGAGCGACAGTTTCGCGACGACGCTAATGAAGATCAGTGCCAGGCGACTGGCGATGGGGCGCGGACGACCGGCCCGGTCGCGTTTCGGCGGGAGCGCCGCACTCAACGTGCCGATCGCCGCACGTGAATCCGCAGGCAACCAGCGTTCGTCGGCGATATCGGCGAAGTCGTCGGATTCCGGAACATCGTGGGCCGACTCTGCCACAGGGTCCGCAGGCGACCCCGTGACGCTTGCCGATGCCTCATTGCGACCAGCCATGCCGATTTCCCGGAGAACTCCCCTGACTTTTCGATCCGAGCCCTTATTCTGCCCGAGAAGCGGGGGGATTCCTACGCGGCGCGGCGGCCTTCAGGGCAGGATTTCTCTGGAAAGCGGGCGGGAGAATGGTGCCGATAGGGTGACTCGAACACCCGACCCACGCATTACGAATGCGTTGCTCTACCAACTGAGCTATATCGGCACGCCAAAGCGGCGCGAAGTATAGCTGCGCACGACGGGGACTTAAAGGGTTTCAGGCCAAAACCTAGCGGCTCGGACGTCGCACCTTGATGAGTACCTCGACGCAGTCCATGCAGCCGTCTTCAGGCAGCTCCGGAAGCTCGGCAAACTTGATGCGCTCGCGAGGGATATCCGTCAGCTCGCCGGTATCCACGTCGTAGAAATGATGGTGCATCCGGGTATTCGAATCGTAGAACCGGCGCACCGGATCCACGACACATTCCCTCACCAGGCCGCGTTCGACAAACAGGTTCAGCGTGTTGTAGACGGTCGCTTTCGACACGCTGCTGCCGCACTGGCGCAGCGTTTCGATGACCTGCTCGGCGGACAGGTGCTGGGGCTTGTCGAGCAAAACAGATGCTATTTCAAGCCTTTGCGGGGTGGCGAGGATCCCGCACCTGTCAAACTCGAGGACGATCTCAGCGCGTTGCATGGCGACTCCCGAAGGCCAGTCCAGGTGCAAAAAATTATACCATAAGGAAAATCTAATATTAAGGGCGGAACCGGTCCTTTTGCCAATAATCGCGCAATTTCGGCGCAGGCGCCCGGCAGGGACCCTCGGGCATCATGACGGCCGGACAAGGAGGTCTGTCATGCCATTGCGCGCCCGCGCTTTCACGCTGTACGAGTTGCTTTTGACGCTCGCAGTGCTCGCCATTCTCGTCACGGTCGGCGTGCCGTCGTTTGCCGTTCTCGCGGCGAAGAGCCGGCAAACCGCTGAAATCAATGCGCTTTTCCATGCTTTTCACCACGCGCGCAAGGAGTCCATCATGCGCCATCGCGTGGTTTCGCTGTGCCCCACCCGCGACGGGCGATCCTGCGCAGGAACCAGGGACTGGTCCGGCGGCTGGCTGCTTTTTTTCGACCCGGCGGGCACCGGCTGGCCCGGTGACGGCGTCGTCACGCGACACCGGGTCGCGGAATCCGTGCAGGTTTCGGCGAACCGGCGACTGTTCACGGCTCGCGGGACCCGCAAACGCACGACCAACGGCACGATCGTGTTTTGCGACCGCCGCGGGCGAACCGCTGCCAAGGCCCTGGTCATCAGTTACACCGGGCGACCTCGGGTCGCGGAGCGTCGTCCCGACGGATCGGCCTGGTCATGTGCGGATTAAGTCAAGCCGCGCCCGCGAAAAGCGACCGCTCATCGGCATATTCCTGCCGCTTGTCGGGCCGCTCAAATTGCCTTGAAACAAGGCTTTATAGTGGCGCGCATGGACAAGAGAACCCAGGCGGGCTTCACGCTTTACGAACTCCTGATCACGGTGCTGATCGTGGGCGTCATCCTTGCGATTGGCGTACCGAACATGCAGGCGTTCACGCAGAACAGCCGTATCACGAGCACGGCAAACGACATCCACGCTGCCTTCCACCTGGCTCGCAGCGAATCGTCCCGCGCGAAGACCAATATCACGGTGTGCGCCAGCAACAACTCGATGGCGATCACGGCGAATTGTGGCGGTACATGGGACCAGGGATTCATCGTGTTCGTCGACGACAACGGCGACATCAATCGCTCCGGCGCGACGGAAACGGTCCTGCGCGCACATCCCGCGATCGCCGACGGCGTGTCGCTGGCCATCGCCAACGACGCCACGTATTTCAGTTACTCATCCGCCGGTCTTGGCCGGCCGAACGTTAATGGGCAACCCGCCGTTTCGCAGGTCGTCATCTGTGATGAACGCGGCAACCAGCCGGCAGCGGGCGGCCGCTCGGCGGCCCGTCTGTTCGTCGCAACGCCGCTTGGCCGGGCGACGATCTTCCGCGATGTGCCGCTGGTCAACGGCGCGCTCACCGCGATGAACAAGACCTGCCCGTAAAGGACTGACCATGAACGATTTCAAAAACAATGCCAAAGGCTTTTCGCTGGTCGAGGTACTCGTCGCACTGATCATCATGTCTGTGGGCATGCTGGGCATCGCGGGCCTGTACGTGCAGAGCATGCAGGCGGGCCGCACGTCGATGCTGCGTCACCACGCCATCACGCTGGCCTCCGACATTGCCGATCGCATCAGGGCCAACCCGACGGCCGGCGCCGCGTATGCCGCCGCTGCAGGTCAGGACAACAATTGCGTGGCGCAGGGCGCGGATTGCGACGTCGCGCAGATGGCCGCACACGATATCTTCCTGTGGCAGGCACAGGCACTCGAGTTCCTGCCACCGATGGGGGACGGCAGCCAGCAAGTCGTGGTGTTGTTCAACGCGGGCACCCCGCCCACCTACCAGATCACGGTCCGCTGGGACGAGCCGACGCCAGACAACAACCCGCCCCAGTATTCGATCACGATCCCGGTCAACCAGTTTTAGGAGCGAGCCGGATGACGCACTCTGAAACAGTCACGCTGCGACCACAGGCCGGCCTGTCGCTGGTCGAACTGATGGTCGCCCTGGCCATCGGTTCTTTCCTCGTCATCGGTGCCGTGCAGATTTATAACCAGAGCCGGCAGGCGTTCGTCGTCAACGAGTCGATCGCGCGGGTCCAGGAAACGGCACAGTTCGCCATGGACACGATCGAGGCGGACCTGCGCATGGCGAGCAACTGGGGACGCACCAGTCGCGGCCTCGCCGTCGAGGGACGTTCACTCGTCGGCGACCCGAATCCCATAAGCCTGACCGAACCGCTTGGCACCAGTGGGACATGCGGCGCGGACTGGGCCTTCGACCTGGCTCTGCCCATCGACGGCAGCGACAACAATTACACCCTGGTTTGCGCTGCGGATGGCGGCGCCCAGGCAAACTCGGACGTGATCACGATTCGTCGCGCCAGCGTCCAGCCCGTAGCGCCCCAGCCCGGACGACTGCAGATACAGTCGACCCGTATCCAGGGCCAGCTGTTCGAAACCGGCGTCGTACCGGCCGCGTTCCTGCCAATTACGAACCATCCGGTCACGGGCCAGCCGTCTTCGGCCACGCATAACCTGATGGTCAACAGCTACTACGTGTCGCCGACTTCCAACCTCATACCGGGTGTACCGACGTTGCGCCGCAAGACGCTCTTGACGATTGGCGGTGTCCCGACCATCGTCGATCTCGAGGTGGCGCCGGGCGTCGAGAACATCCAGCTGCAGCTCGGTATCGACGTCGATGAAGACAACACGGTCGACCGCTACGTCAACCCGGGCAATGATATTTACAACCCCGCAGCGGCCGGTTACGTGCCGGGTGCGCGCGTGATTTCTGCACGCATCTGGATGGTCGTCCGTGGTGTGACGACGGAATTCGGACTTCAGGACGCGCGCAATTACAGTCCGGGTAACGCCAATCTGGGCACGATGAACGACGAGTTCCGTCGTCTGCAGATCTCCAAGACGATTCTCCTTCGAAACGCCAGAATCTGAGCGGAAGAAACACTATGAAAAATGTCAGTCATCTCAGCAGTCATCTTCGGCAGCAGCGCGGTGCGGCACTGGTCGTCGGCCTCCTGCTGCTCGTTGTTATCACCGTGCTCGCGATTTCCGGTATGAACACCGCGACGACAGAACTCGCCATGGCGCGCAACGATCAAAACTACGAGAACGCGTTCCAGACAGCAGAGGCGGGACTCGAGAATGCGCTGGCACAAGGTAATTTCAACACGACCGTAGCGGCCAATCTCGTACAGAACATCACGACGAACGAAAGGTACTCGGCGACTATCCAGTTCGAAAATTCGACACTCGTGCCCGACGCTGCTTTCAGCCTGGGAGCCGGCAGCGGCGTGGCTGCCTATCACTTTCTTGCCACTTCGGCCGCCGAATCGCGGCGCCTTCCCGGGTCGCAAACGGACAGGGACTCGACCGCCGTGCACACGCAGGCGTTCTACATTGTGGGGCCGGGTGCGCCGTCACTTTGACGTGCCAACCTGTCGCGACAGACACACAGAGGATACGGACATGACACTCAGGACGATCTTTCTTTTCTGCCTGCCCATCATCTGGACGGGCTCCGCGCTTGCGGACTTCACGACTATCGAATTGGCCAGCGAAGTCCGCCTCAGCAATTTTCGCGCTCCGCAATCGCCCAACGGCGTAACGTCGTTCAAGGCTTGCGACGATTGCGAGCTCCAGGTGGTCAACGTCACCGAGGACACACGTTACGTGGTCAATCGCCAGCCCGTTGAACTCGGCGAATTCCGGCGACGCCTCGCTCTCGTGCAGGATCGCGACGGGGAAATGCTCATCGTCCGCCACCATCTCGAAGACGATGTCATCACCGTCATATCGATAAGCCTGTAGGCAGGCGAACCAGGATAATTGAGGTACAGATCATGAAGATCGCAATGAACAAGATCCTAACGTTTGGCGTCGGCGCGATGCTGGCGCTCGTATCCGGGATGCCTGCCGTCGCAGACGACACCGAGCTTCTGCTGGTCACGCCCGGCACGAATTCGAGTCCTTTTAATGCCAACATCATGTTGGTCATCGATTCGTCCGGCAGTATGACGACGATGGAGAAGGCCAATAAGCCCTACGACAGCTCCGTCACGTACCCCGGAAGCTGCGATCCGACGCGCATGTACTGGTCGCGCACGGGCGCCGTGCCGGCCTGCACCGCCGGCAACGACCGATGGGTGAACATGACTTCCTTCGGTTGCAAAAAGGCCGAACGGCAGATTGACGGCATCGGACTGTACCAGGGAATCCTCGTGCAATACCGTGACGACGGCTCGGGCTCGATGCGATGGAACACGCTCGAACAGGGCGCTCACACCGACACCGTCGAGTGCCAGGCGGACTCGGGCTTCGACGGCCTCTCTCCTGATCATTATGCGCAGGCGGGCACGAACCTCAATCCTTACACCAGCGACGCATCGAAGGAACTCGCCTGGGGCAGTTTCCCGGCGTCCCAGAACTACACGGTGTTCACCGGCAATTACCTGAACTGGCGAGCCAACCCCGTAACCGTGGACATATCCCGCATCGACATGGTCAAGGTCGCGACCAAGATCGCCCTGGACTCCATCAACAGCTCGAACATCGGGATCATGCGCTTCAACGAGACTCAGGGCGGTGCTGTCATCCAGGGCATGATCGACCTGGACTCGAACCGTACCGCCATTGAATCGGTCATCAACGGTATCGTCGCCGACGGCTGGACGCCGTTATCCGAGACCTTGTATGAGAATGCCTTGTACTGGCTGGGATTGCAGGCGCATTTCGGCAACCTCATAAGCGATAACGCGACGGACCCGGGCGCTCTGCTCTCGACCGGGCCCGAGGTTTACAAGGCGCCGGTCAGCCCCGCCTGTACCAAGAACTACAACGTGGTACTTTCGGACGGGCTGCCCACGGAAGATGCGGACGGCCCGACGCTTGCGCCGACCTTGCCCGGCTTCGCGTCGAAGCTCGGCCGCACGACGTGCACGGGCACGGCCATGGGCGATTGCCTCGACGACATCGCCGAGTACCTGTCGATCCCCGACCTGAGTGTTTCTCAGCAAGGCGATCAGTTTGTCACGACACACACGATCGGATTCACGCAGAACATCCCGATTCTGCAGGATGCGGCTGCCGCATCCGGCGGCGATTACTATCTCGCTGACGATATCGAGGGGCTGACGCTGGCCTTGCTCAAGATCTTCGAAGAAGCGAATACCCAGGAACTGGCGTTCACGTCACCTGCCGTTGCGGTGAATACGTTCAACAGGACCCGCAACCTGAACGACCTGTTCATGAGCGTGTTCAACGCCGAGAACTCGTATCGGTGGCCTGGCAACCTGAAGAAATACCACCTCGAAAACAGCGTCATCACGGACCTCAATGGCAATCCGGCCGTCAATCCCCTGACCGGGTTCTTCTACGACACGGCCAAGAGCTTCTGGACCGTCGGCGCTGCTGACGGCAAAGAGGTAGAGCTCGGAGGCGCAGCCAACCAGTTGCCCGCCCCTGCCAGCAGGAAGCTCTACACGAACAACGGCAACCTGGACCTGACGGCCGCGAGCAACGCGATATCGGCAGGCAACGCGTCGGCGTTTGTGCCGAGCGATTTCGGCCTGACCGGCGCAACGACAGAACCGACGATTGCCCAGACCATCGACTGGCTGCGCGGAAGTGACGTGTTCGACGAGGACGCCGATACATCCACGACACAACGCTTTGCGATGGGCGATCCGCTCCACTCGCAACCGGCTGCGCTCGTGTATGGCGGCACGCCCGGGAACGAGGAAGTCGTCGTCTATTCAGCGACGAATGACGGCTACCTGCACGCCATCGACGCGGCGACCGGACAGGAACTCTGGTCCTTCATTCCAAAAGACCTGCTGCCGCGCACGGCCGCACTGATGTTCAATCCGAATGCGAGCTACAAGAGCTACGGCATCGATGGCGACGTGGTCCCTGTCTTCCTGGACCGGGACAACAACGGCCAGATAGACGGTACTGACTTTGCCTACATCATTTTTGGTCTGCGTCGCGGCGGAAATGAATACTATGCGATCGACGTGACCGACAAGAATTCGCCCCAGCTCATGTGGAACAAGACGTATCCCGGAAACGGTCAAAGCTGGTCCAGACCGACCGTCACGCGCGTGCAGCTCAACGACCCGGGCTTGAATTCTGACAAGGCGGTGGTAGTCATCGGTGCGGGTTACGACCCGGTGCACGACACCCAGGCATTCCCCACGGTCGCGGACAATTCCGGTGCCGGCATCCTGATGCTGGACCTGGAGTCGGGCACCGAATTGTGGCGCGCCAGTCGCGATCCGGGCGCTGACCTCACATTGTCGAACATGACGCGGTCGATCCCCACGCAAATCCGGGTCGTCGATCTCGATGGCGACAGTTTCGCGGACCGGATGTATGCGGCAGACGTCGGCGGCCAGATCTGGCGAATGGACATCTTCCCGAACCAGGTCGCGAGTTCACTGGTCACGGGCGGTGTGATCGCGAGAATCGGCGCGGAAGGCATAGCGGCGCCATCGTTGGCGGACACCCGGAGAGTCTACAACGCACCCGATGTCGCGATCTTCGTCGACAACGCGCAGCGCCGGCGTTTCATCGCCGTGAACGTCGGAACCGGCTACCGCGCTCATCCGCTCGATACGTCGGCGGCGGACGCTTTCTATTCGTTCCGGGATCCCGACGTGTTCACGCGGCTATCGCAACAGGACTACGATAACTACCTCGTCGCCACGAGCGGTGATTTCGTCGAGGTGTCGGGCTCCACCCAGGCCGCCGTCGGTGCGAACGATCGCGGCTGGAAATTCACCCTGCCCGCCGACCAGATGATCCTGGCCAGTTCGGTCGTATTCAACGATGAGATCTTCTTCGTCGCATTCTCGCCGGACACCATGGCGGCCCAGGACTGTACGGTCCGTGTCGGTCGGAACTTCCTGTACAGGGTGAGCATTCTCAACGGTGACCCGATCGTAGCGGACATCAACTCGGTTGCGGATTCGGCGGCTGATTCCCTCAGAGTCAAAGAACTCAAGCAGGGTGGCATAGCACCGGCACCGCAATTCCTGTTCCCGAGCCCGGACAATCCGAATTGCACGGGCGCCGCGTGCAATCCGCCGCCGATTGGCTGTATCGGCGTCGAATGCTTCGATCCGGGCTTTGTAAATAACCCGGTACGCACGCTCTGGACACAGGACGGGATCGAGTAAACTGTGGAGTGGTTCCGGGCGCTTGGCGCCCGGAACCCCCATACTTTTTCAAGGTAGCGTTTCGAAACGGAAGCCGGATATGCAGTTGCGCCATCGCATGCAGGGCATCACCCTGATCGAACTCATGATCGTCGTGGTCGTCGTCAGCATTCTTGCCGCTGTCGCCTACCCGAACTACCAGGAGTTCGTCGCCCGTGCCAAGCGCAACGAAGCGCGCGCGGCCCTGCTGCGCCTGGCGACGAACCAGGAACGCTTCTACCTGAACAACAACACGTTCACCACGCAGCTGACAGCGTTGGGATTCGCCACGACGCCAACCTGGGATACCGAGACCGGCTACTACCGGGTGATAGTCACCAACGCTGACGCCACCAACTTCACGGCGACGGCGACCTACCTGCCGGGTGGCAGTGAAGCCGGCAAGTGCCTGACGTTTACCATTGACGGGCGCGGCGCAAGGACATCCGGGCCTGACACCGACTGCTGGACCCGCACCCGCTAAGTCTTGGCGGCCTCCTGCCGGCCCGAGAAGAACAACGCGTCGATAATCAAAAGCGCCGCGCCGACCGTGATCCCGGCGTCAGCGACGTTGAATGACGGAAACGCCCAGCTGCCGAACAGGACCTGGATAAAGTCCGTCACCTCGCCGCTCACGACGCGATCGATCAGGTTGCCGACCGCGCCACCGAGGACGAGGGCCAGCCCGGCCGAGAGGATGGTCTGCCGCTCGTTACGCAGGCGCCAGAGCCAGACGACGAGCACGACGCTGACGACGGAGGCCAGCGCAATGAAGAACCAGCGCTGCCAGCCGCCCGCATCGGCGAGGAAGCTCCACGCGGCGCCCGGGTTCTTGTGGTGAGTCAGGTTGATGAACGAATTGAGCGGAATCTTCTGGTAGAGCACAATCCATTTGACGACGGCCCACTTCGTGACCTGGTCCGCGACCACGACCAGCGCCGCGATCGTCATCCACGTGTAGAACCGTGAGTTTGTTGTCGCCGATGCCTCGTTCATTGCCAGTCCTGTTCAGGCGCGGTTCCGTGCCAGCGCGGAACGCGCATTTTGTTCGTCAATTTGCATTTGCGCAACCAGTGCTTCGACAGTATCGAATTTTTCCTCGGCGCGCAGGTGCTCGATGAAATCGACGTGGATGTACCGGCCGTAGATTTCGCGATCGAAGTCGAACAGGTGCACTTCGAGTAAGGGTTTGGTGAGATCGAATGTCGGACGCGTTCCCACGCTGGCCACGCCATCGACGGGACCCTCTGGCAGACCGTGCACACGGACCGCGTAGATTCCCATGACGGCGCTTTGCCGCCGGCGCAGGTCCACGTTGGCCGTTGCATACCCCAGCTGGCGACCGACCTTGCGACCGCGGACGATACGCCCGGACATGCGATATGGGCGCCCGAGCAGCGCGGTGGCACGTGCGACCTCGCCGGCTGCGAGCGCCTCTCGTATTGCCGTACTGCTTACACGTATCCCGTCGACGATGACACTCGGCACCTGCTCGAGCGTGTAACGGAGCGCCGGCGCCGCCCGCTGCAGCTCGGCGATACTGCCCTCGCGTCGCCGGGCAAAATGGAAATCGTCCCCGACGACGATATGGCTCGCATTGAGCCCGTGAACGAGCACCTGGCGAATGAACGCGTCGGCCGTAATGGAGCGCATTGCATTACTGAATCTCGGGCAAAAGAACAGGTCCACGCCGTAATCCTGCAACGCGTCGAATTTCTCGCGAAAACGCATGAGCCGCGCGGGCGGTGCGGCGGCCGAAAAAAACTCCTTTGGTGTCGGCTCGAAACTCATGACGATCGAGGGCACATCGCGCGTTGCTGCCCCGTCGATGACACGGTCCAGCAACTGGCGATGGCCCGGGTGCAGTCCATCGTAGGAGCCGATCGTGACCACACTGCCCTGCGCGAGTGCTTTGAACGGCAGATCGGACAGGTAGCGTACGAGCTGCATGTCAGTCGTGCCTCATGCGCAGCTCCCGCGGGCGCATTCCGAGGGCGAGCAGCGCGACGAAATAGGCCCCGGCACCGGCCACGACCGCGACGCCCAGCCATGACACGCGATCAGTGACGTCGGCGGACAGCCACCACGCGACGTCGCGGTGTAGCGCGCGGAGGGCCGCAATCATCGCCACGTTGGCAAGCGCGACCCGCGTCAGGAGGGACTTCCAGCCCGGGGAGTGCACGAGCACGCCGGCATTACGCAGACCGCGATACAAGAGCGCCGCATTGAGCAATGCGGCCAGCGACGTTGCCGCGGCGAGTCCGACATGGGGTCCGGCGAACCCCCGGGCCGTGAGGTACCACGCCGAGGCGCTGCCCAGCACGAGATTGGTCACGAGCGCCACGATGCCGATACGCACGGGCGTCCGTGTGTCCTCGCGCGCGAAGAATGCCGGTGCCAGCACCTTGACGAACGAAAAGCCCACAAGGCCGACGGCATAGGCCTGCAGTGCGAGAACCGTCATGTTCACGGACCGCTCACCGAACTCGCCGCCGTGAAACAGCGTAATGATGAGCGGAGCCGCCAGGGCGACAAGCCCGATCGCCGCGGGCACGGCGACCAGCAGGGCGATGCGCATGGACCATTCGAGCGTCGCGGCGAACTCGCGCCGCTCATCGGAAGCCCAGAGCCGTGACAGGTAGGGCAACGTCACCGTGGCCAGTGCGATACCGAACAGTCCGAGCGGGAATTCCATGAGCCGGTCCGAGTAATAGAGATAGCTGATGCTGCCCACGGGGAGCAGCGATGCGATGATGCCTGACAGCAGGACATTGACCTGTGCGACCGACGAGCCGAAGACTGCCGGCACCATCAACCTGAACGCGCGGCGCACGCCCTCGTGTCGCGGCCGCCATCGCGGCCGCGGAAACGCGCGTATCTGCGCCAGGAAAGGCAGTTGGAAGAGCAGCTGGGCAACACCGGCGACGAAGATTGCGTAAGCCAGCGCCATGATCGGCTGATCGAGCATGGGCGCCGCCCAGACCGCTGCCGCGATCAGCACGATGTTCAGGATCACGGGCGTGAAGGCCGGCACGCCGAAGCGCCCGTAGGTGTTGAGCACCCCGCCCGCGAACGCCGTCAGCGACACGAAGAACAGGTAGGGGAACGTAAAGCGCAGCATCAGGGCCGCGAGGTCGAAGTCGCCGCCGTCGCCGACGAATCCAGGCGCAACGATCAACACGAGGACCGGAGCGCCGACGACGCCGATCAGCGTCACGACGAACAGAACGACGCCGAAGGTGCCGGCCATCGCATCGACGTACTCCCTCGCCTCGTCGTGGTCGTGCCGCTCGCGGTAGCGCGCCATGACGGGGACAAACCCGGCCGAGAACGCGCCCTCGGCGAAGAACCGGCGCAACATGTTGGGGATGCGCTGGGCGACCAGGAAGGCATCCATGAGCAGGCCGGCGCCAAAAAAGCGCGCGAACACGATATCGCGCACGAGACCGAGGATTCGGGACATCAGGGTCATACCGCTCACGACCGAGGTCTTGACCGCTAACTTAAGGCCGGATATACGTTTTTTGCCATCCATGCGGGTGCCAGTTTAGCCCAAAAAGGGGGCGGGCCAACGTCATTGACAACGGCCCTGAGGCCGCGAATAATACGCGGCTCTTTGACATCAGGACACGGTTCAATCCAGTGGCAAACATCAAATCAGCCAGGAAACGCGCACGCACGGCGGAGAAGACCCGCAAGCACAACATGGGGCTGCGCTCCACGATGCGCACGAGTATCAAGAAGGTCATCAGGGCCTGTAACGCCGGCGACAAAGAGGCCGCGGCGGCCGCCTACAAGGACGCAGTGCCTGTCATCGACAGCATGGTCAACAAGGGTATCGTGACCAAGAACAAAGCGGCGCGCCACAAGAGCCGCCTCAACGACAGGGTGAAAGCCCTCTCGGCCTAAGCCTCGGCGGCTTCCTCCTCGCCCATCCTTTCCAACGCCCGCATCACCGCTTGCCCCAGGGCTTCGGTGCCGGCACCCGTGGCCGCGCTGACCTCGAAGACGGGTCCCTCCCAGCCGAGCCCGTCGAGCAGGGCCTCGCGCGCGACTTCGAGGCCGGCCTCGTCCAGAAGATCCGTCTTGTTGATGACGAGCCAGCGCGGCTTCTCCGCCAGTTCCGGCGAGAACTTCTCGAGTTCCGCCGCGATGGCGCGGACCCCGGACGCCGGGTCCGCATCCGGGTCCGGCGGCGCAATATCGACGAGGTGCAGCAACAGGCGGGTCCGCTGCAGATGCTTCAGAAACCGGATGCCGAGTCCGGCCCCCTCCGAGGCACCCTCGATCAGTCCCGGGATATCGGCCATGACGAAACTCTGCAGACGACCGACGCGAACGACGCCAAGATTGGGATGCAGGGTCGTAAACGGGTAATCCGCGATCCGCGGCTTCGCTTCCGACATCGCGGAGATCAGCGTCGACTTGCCGGCGTTGGGCAATCCGAGCAGGCCGACGTCGGCGAGCACCTTGAGCTCGAGCCTGAGATGGCGGGATTCACCGGGAGTGCCGTTGGTCGTCTTGCGAGGGGCCCGGTTCGTGCTGCTCTTGAAGCGCGTGTTGCCGAGCCCGCCCCTGCCCCCTTCGGCGACTTTTTGCCGTTGATTGTCTTCAGTCAGGTCGCAGATCATCTCGCCGGTATCCACGTCGTGCACGACGGTACCTTGCGGTACCCGAACCTCGAGATCGTCGCCGGACCTGCCCGTCATATTCCGGCCTGCGCCGCCCTGGCCGCCTTCGGCCTTGAACTTTCGCGCCACACGAAAGTCGGCGAGCGTATTCAGCGACGCATCCGCCACGAGGTAGACGCTGCCACCGTTACCGCCGTCGCCGCCGTCCGGGCCACCCCTGGCGACATATTTTTCCCGACGAAAACTCAGGCAACCGTGCCCGCCGTTGCCCGCGATTACGCGCACTGTTGCCTCGTCGACGAATTTCATGGGTTGTCACTCTAATACGAAAAACCCCGCAGTTGCGGGGTTTTCCGGGGCGATTGCTGCAGGAGCGATCAGGCTTCGACGACGCTGACGAACTGCCGCATTTTCGGGCCCTTCTTTTCGAACTTGACGTGTCCGTCCTTCTTGGCGAACAGCGTGTGGTCGCGGCCGCAGCCGACATTCGGACCCGCATGGAAACGCGTGCCGCGCTGGCGAACGATAATGTTGCCCGCGAGCACCTTCTGGCCGCCGTAAATCTTCACGCCCAGCCGCTTACTTTCCGAATCGCGACCGTTCTTACTGCTACCGCCTGCTTTCTTGTGTGCCACTTTACTGTACCTGTGATTCCTGTCACCGGGCCAGGCGCCCGGCTACGTTTAACCTAGTCGTCTTTCTTCGCTGCCGTCTTTTTGGCGGCCTTTTTCTTGGTGGCCGCTTTCTTGGTGGCCGCTTTCTTGGCAGCCGGTTTCTTGGTGGCCGCCTTTTTGGTCGCCTTCTTGGCAGCCGGCTTTTTGGCGACCTTTTTCTTCGTCGCCGGCTTGTCCTCGGCGGCAGCCTCCTTCTTTGGCGCCGCTTTTTTCGCCGCGCCGATACCGGTGATTTCTACCTCGGTGAAGAACTGGCGGTGCGAGCCCTGGCGCAGGTAGTTCTGGCGGCGTTTGAACTTGACCACCGGAACCTTCCCGCTCTTGCCCTGGCGCACGACCTTGCCGCTGACCGAGGTGCCCTCCACGAGTGGATTGCCGACCTTGATGTCGGCGCCTTCACCAACGAGCAGAACCTCGTCGAAACTGACCGTAGCGCCCTCGTCGGCCTCGATCTTCTCGAGACGCAGGACATCACCTTTTGCGGCGCGATACTGTTTGCCGCCGCTGCGAAAAACCGCGTACATTGTCTGTGCTCCAACTGGTAAGCCGCAATTCGTGCAACTTACTGAGAAATATGACGTTTTCGTGGCGTAACGGGTTCGCCGCGCAGGCGATGTACTGGCTGGCGCCACAGAAGAGCGAGAATTCTATAGATTCCACCGCCGCGGGTCAACGCCCCGGCGGCGTAGAATTGTACTGCATTTCAACAGCTTGCATTCCGTGCGCTGGCCGGCAAAAAAGAACCGCCATCTCGCCATGGCCGCGGCTTTCAGGCATCATCCTCGCGTATGCACGTGGCCAAGATGAAACCCGCTTCCCTGTCCTTCGACGACGTCGCAACGCTTGCCGACGACGACATGCAGGCCGTCAACCGGCTGATCGGCAGGAGCCTCGAGAGCGACGTACCGCTCGTCTCGCAGGTGTCCGAATACATCGTCATGAGTGGCGGCAAGCGACTGCGGCCACTGATCGTTCTGCTCGCTGCACGAGCCCTTGGCTACGAGGGCGAGCAGCACGTGCGGGCGGCGACGATCATCGAGTTCATCCACACGGCCACGCTGCTTCATGACGACGTCGTCGACTCGAGCGAACGGCGCCGCGGGCAGGACTCTGCGAATACGGTATTCGGCAACCAGGCAAGTGTGCTTGTCGGCGATTTCCTGTACTCGCGATCGTTCCAGATGATGGTCGATATCGGCGACATGCGGGTCATGCAGATTCTCGCCGACGCCACGAACACGATCGCGGCGGGCGAGGTCCAGCAGCTCATGAACGTGCACGATCCCGACACGACCGAAGAAGACTACGAGCAGGTGATTTATCGCAAGACCGCGCGCCTGTTCGAAGCCGGCGCCCAGATCGCGGCAGTGCTCGCCCGCCGCGACGCCGCCGTGGAATCCGCGATGGTCGAGTTCGGCCGGCAACTCGGTACCGCGTTCCAGCTCATCGACGATGCGCTCGACTACGACGCTTCGGCCGACGAGCTCGGCAAGAATCTCGGCGACGACCTGGCCGAGGGCAAGCCCACCCTGCCGTTGATCTACGCCATGCATGCCGGCAGTGATGCACAGCGCGAGCTGATTCGCCGCGCGATCGTTGCGGGCGGGCGCGAGTACATGAATGACATCCAGGCCGCCATTCACGCGACCGGCGCGCTGGAGTACACGGCACAGCGAGCGCGCGAGGCGGCCGATGCGGCGATCGCTGCGCTCGAGCCATTACCGGATAATCCACACAGTCAGGCGCTGAAGTCACTGGCCGAGTTCGCGATCCAGCGGCGCTCCTGAGCATGGACCGGTTCAACACTCCGTGGCGCGTCACGTCCGCGGCCATCTACACGACACCCACGGACTCGCGCGTCTACGGCACGCTCGATATCGACGTCACTGAAGCGAAGAAGTACCTGGACCGGAAACGCCAGGAAGGCGTCAAGCTCACTATGGTGCACCTGACGACGACCGTGCTGGCGAGGGCCGTCGCGTTCGACGTTCCGGAGATGAACTGCTTCATTCGCCGTGGCGCCGTCGTCGGCCGCAAGCACCTCGACGTGATGCTGCCCGTGCAGGTCGGCGGCGAGACCGGCGTGACCGCTGCGATCATTCGCAACGCTCATGCGCGCCCCGTGAGTGACATCGCCGAAGAAGTCCGCGGCAAAGCGGCACGCAGCCGCGGCGGCGAGGAGATCGCGGCGGCCAGGAACAAGTACGTCCTGAATCGCATACCGTGGCCATTGCGGCGGCCCGTTTTCCGCCTGCTGAAATGGATCACTGTCGACATGGGCGTCGAAATCAAGGCGCTCGGCCTCTCGGCGCACAGTTTCGGGTCCTTTGTCGTTTCCGATATCGGCAGCTTCGGCCTGAATACCGGGATGACGGCACTGATGCCGGCCGCAAAGGTGCCCTGCGTCATCGTGCTCGGCAAGATCGAGGAAAAGCCTGTTGTGCGCAGGGGCGAAATCGTCATCCGCACGATCCTGCCGCTGACGGGCACTTTTGATCACCGCATCGTCGACGGGATGCAAATTGGCAAGCTGGCACGCGCCATCAAGCGGAATTTCCGCAAACCCGAGTGGCTGGATCAGGTGCCCCGGAAAGAGCTCGAAGACTGCATCTTCGACGTGAGGTAGAGAGTGGTCGGGGCGAGAGGATTTGAACCTCCGACCCCTTCGTCCCGAACGAAGTGCGCTACCAGGCTGCGCCACGCCCCGACCGCGGGACGCGCATCTTACAGCAAAGGATTTTGGGCTTCAATCGGGCCGGATCGGCGCTCTGAACTGCTCGATCCCGCCCCAGACGACGCGGCATACCTGGCCCGGCTCCGGGTGCTGCACCTCGCTGACAACGGCGCTTTCACGCAAGACGATGCGCCCCGGCGTCGTAACGCTTCCCTGCATGACCAGCAGATCTTCCAGGTAAACCTGCACCAGCTGCCCTCTTGCAAGTGACTCGTGCCGCATCCTGAACTTCGCTTTGAACGAGTACTCGATATCCTGTTTCTCGATCTTCGAAAGCTCGAAGTCGAATTCGCCAAATTCGCGGCCACTCAGGTCGCGAAACTCCGCCTCGAATTCCCAGCGTTTGCGGACACGCTTGCCGAACAGCAGCGCCAGCACGATGAGAACCAGGAACAGGCCGAACAGCCCGAACAGAGCGTACTTCATGAAGGAGAACAGCGACTCCATACGCGCTACTATAGCCGACATGCGAATACTGATCGCCGTTACCCTAATGACACTGGCCGCGCACGTCGTCTCGGCGGATGCCGTTGACAAAGTAAAGTGCCGCGAGATCGGATTCAGCCAGGCCGCGGAAACCCGGGACATGAACGCGTTTCGCTCGTTTATCGACGCCGACGCGCGTTTTGCAGGCGCCGGCGTGCTGCGCGGCGTAGACGACATTGCCGCCGCGTGGAGCGTCTTCTTCAGTGAAGACGGCCCTGCCATCAAGTGGCGGCCGCAAATCGTCGAGGTTCTAGATGATGGCAGGCTGGCCCTGTCACGCGGGCCCTACCGCGTAACCGCCAAGGATGCGGACGGCAATCCGGCCGAACAATGGGGAACCTTCAATTCCATCTGGCGGCTGCATGACGATGGCGTGTGGCGCGTCGTATTCGATGCAGGCAGTCCGGCCGCAGCGCCACCGGACGAGGCGACGCAAGCTCTCCTCGATGCGAAGGACGAGTGCTCGTGAAACGAGCCGGGACTGCCGACGGCTGCATTATTTCGAGCAAACTCCCGGACGTTGGAACAACCATATTCACGGTCATGAGTCAGCTGGCCGCCGAGACCGGGGCCATCAATCTCTCGCAGGGCTTTCCCGGCTTCGAGCCGCCCAAGGCACTGGTCGATCGTATCGACTGGCATATTCGCAATGGCGCGAACCAATACGCACCGATGCCGGGCGTGGCCGCCCTGCGGCAGGTAATCGCTGACAAGACACTTCGCTTGCAGCGTCGCGCGCTGGACACGGCCCGTGAAATCACGGTCTGCACGGGAGCGACCGAGGGGCTGTTCAGCGCCATCACCGCGGTCGTGCGGGCCGGCGACGAGGCGGTGATCCTCGACCCGGCCTACGACTCCTACGAGCCGGCGATTCGACTCGCCGGTGGAGTGACGCGGCGCGTTCCGCTGCAGATCCACGCCGACGGTCATGATTTTCACCCTGACTGGCAGCGCATCGCCGACGCGATCAGCCCGAAAACCCGCCTTCTCGTGCTGAATTTCCCGCACAACCCAACGGGCGCAATCCTGTCGTCGCAGGATCTCGATGCGCTCGCCGAAATTGTCAGGCGCACCGACTGTTTCATCGTTTCCGACGAGGTCTATGAGCACATCGTGTTCGACGGCGAGCCGCACCGCAGCTTGCTGAGCCACGACGAATTATGGGAGCGCACGTTCGTCATTTCGTCGTTCGGCAAGACCGTCCACGCGACGGGCTGGAAAGTGGGTTACTGCGCCGCGCCTGCTGCGCTCACCGAGGAATTCCGACGCGTTCACCAGTTCACGACGTTTTCCGTGAGTACACCAATGCAACTGGGGCTTGCCGACTTCCTGGCAGATAACCCCGACTGGTGCGATGAGTTGCCGGCATTCTACGAGGACAAGCGCGACCGATTCTGCAAGCTGCTTGCCGATTCGCGTTTTTCCCTGCGGCCGGCGCGCAGCACCTTCTTTCAGCTGCTCGACTACTCGGCGATCAGCGACGAAGTCGATGTCGACCTTGCGCGACGCTGGACGCACGATGTCGGCGTAGCGTCGATTCCCTTGTCGGTATTCTGTGCCACGCCGTTCACAGGCCAACGTTTGCGCTTTTGCTTCGCCAAGGACGACGCGACGCTCGAGGACGCCGCGCAGCGCCTGTGCGCGCTCTGACCAGCGACCTAGGCGGTGCCGAGCTGGAAAGCGAGCAGAGCCCCGACGTAGCCGAGCGTTGTCATGTAGGCCCAGGCAAAGACCGGCCAGCGCCACGTGTTGGTTTCACGCCGTATGATTGCCAGCGTCGCCACGCATTGCAGGCACAGTGCATAGAAAATGAGAAGACCGACAACCATCGGCAACGTGAACATGGGACTGCCGTCGGGGCGCTTCGCGGACTTCAGGCGCGTCGAGAGCGTGCCTTCGTCGGCGTCATCGCCGACGGCGTAAACGGTCCCGAGTACCGCGATAACCACTTCGCGCGCCGGGAAGCTCGCGATGACCGCCGAAGATACACGCCAGTCCCAGCCCAGCGGCGCGAATACTGGCTCGACGACCTTGCCCGCCCGGCCGAGCCAGCTCTGTTCCATCTGCAGTGCAGCCGCCGTGTTTTCGTTGACGCCCGCCTGAATTTCGTCCGACCGCGGAAAATACGCCAGGGCCCAGATGACCACGGCAACCGCAAAAATCACCGTGCCGGCGCGGCGCAGAAACACCTTGGCACGGCCGAGCAGCTGGATGCCGACGGTCTGCAGGTTGGGCCGGCGAAACTCGGGCAGCATCAGCGCGAACGGCGGCTTCGGTCCGCGCAGGCTGGTCTTGCGCATCAGGAAGGCCGTCAGGATGCCCATGACGATGCCAAACAAGTACAGACCGAACAGCACGAGGCCCTGGAGGTTGAGAATGCCCACCTTGGTCGCGGGTACGAACGCGGCGATCAGCAACGCGTACACGGGTAGCCGCGCCGAACAGGTCATAAATGGGGCCGCGAGTATCGTCGCAATGCGGTCGCGACGGTTGGGAATGACGCGCGTCGCCATGATACCCGGGACGGCGCACGCGAAGCTCGAGATCATCGGAATGATCGACTGCCCGGACAGCCCGACGGAGCTCATGGTGCGGTCCATAAGATAGGCGGCACGCGCGAGATAGCCGGAATCCTCGAGGAGAATGATGAACAGGAACAGGATGAGGATCTGCGGCAGGAATATGATCACGCTGCCGACGCCCGCGATGACGCCGTCGGCAATCAGGCTCGAAAACGCACTGTCCCCGAGGCTCTCGAACACGCTGGCCGCCAGCGCGGCCGTCGCTCCGTCGATGGCATCCATGAGCGGCGTCGCCCACGCAAATACCGCCTGGAAGACGACCGCCATGACGATGAACAGGCCGATCGTGCCGGGCACCGGCCGGTTGAGGAAGTCGGTCAGGCGCGTGCGCCACGACGCATAGGCTGGCGCCGATTTCTGCACCTTGTGCAAGGCGTCGCGCACCCACGTGTAACGGACGCGCGCGTCCCGCGCGATTGGAGGATCGTCGCCGAACAGCTCGCGACGGGCCTTCTCGATGCGCGCCGGCGCATCGGCGCCGAGCTTCGCTATCGTGGTGGCGTTGGCTTCCGTCGGGCCGTCGATGAGGACGCGCTCGAGCTCGGCGAATCGCAGGGTTTCGCTCGAGCCCTCGGCCAGCTGCTCTGCGGCCGCCATCAGCTCCGGCCAGATGCGCACGCGTCGCGGCGGCGTGAGTTCGCGAATGTCGGCCAGCGCGCGGCGCAGCATCTCGAGTCCGGTCCCCGTCGTCGCCACCACCGGATACACGGGCACGCCCAGCATTGCACTGAGCTCCGCGGTGTCCACGAGGATGCCACTCCTGTCCGCCGCATCGGTCATCGTCAATGCCACGACAGTGGGCAATTCGAGTTCCACGAGCTGCTGCACGAGAAACAGGCCCTGGTAGAGATTGGTGGCGTCGAGAACCGCGAGGATGCCGTCGGGTTCGCTTGTGCCTTCCATGCGCCCGAAGATCACGTCGACCGTTATCTTCTCTTCGAGCGAGTGAGCGCTCAGCGAATGGGTGCCCGGCAGGTCGACCAATTCGACGAGCCTGTCGTCCGTGCGCAGGAAGCCGACGTGCCGCTCGACGGTAACGCCCGGGTAATTCCCGATGCGCTGCTTGAGGCCGGTCAGCCGGTTGAAAAGCGTGCTTTTTCCCGAATTGGGATTGCCGACAACCGCAACGGTCGCGTCCTTGCGCTTCGCGACGGTTATCTGACTGGTTGGAATTCGAGTTTCTGAGGGCTTAGTCACCAGCCCCTACAGGTGAAACCTTGAAGAACCGGGCGTGCTCCTGGCGCAGCGAGATGCCGTTTCCGAACAGCCGGAATTCGATCGGGTCTCCGCCGATGGCGGCGCTCGCGTGCTCGACTTCGGCGCCTTCGACAAGGCCGAGAACCATGAGCCGCTGCACCTGGGGATCGGCGGCGTCGATGGCCTCGATGATGCCTTTCTGGCCGCGTTTCAGGGATGCGAGCGTGTTACCGTTGAATGCCATAAAGCCACTATCTAGTTGATTCTCGGGCACTTCCCGAATACTTGCACAAATGATAATGATTCGCATTAAGAACTGCAATAGGCAATTCTACGGATGTCGCATTAGGGCATTCAGTTAGCGTTCATTGACACGGGCGTAGCGTGGGGTCCACACCAACCGCGAGGAACGCGTCATGAGAAACGCCCCCCACCGCACGCGCGCGATCGCCGGAACGCGTCCGCCCCGCCGCTTGCTGTACCTCACCGGCCTTACCGTCCTGGTTTTCGGCTTCGTCCTTGCCGTCACGCAGCGGGCTCACGCCAATACGCCGACGATCCGCCTGTTCCCGACGACCGTCGTCGAGGACCTGAAACAAACCGGCAACGTCGCTCGCGACATGGAGACGGGGTTGCAGGAGGTCATCGGTCGTCTCGACCAGCAGCAGGCGCTGTACATCGAAAGCAAGTGCGACGGTGCGGAAAACGACCCGGGTTGCCAGCGACTGGCGCGGCAAATCGGCGCGACCTACCTCGAGATGCTCACGATCATGGAAGAGCGTCTGCCGGACATGGAGCACACCGTCAACAACACGCGCCTCAGCCTGGAGAAAGGGTTGCGCAACGAACTCGGCAAGAAGATGACGCCGTGGACCCTGCAGGAGACGCTGATCGGCGGCAAAGCCAATACGGCCGCCCCGCAAGCCGCGCCGACGCTTCGCGGTCGCTCGGGCATGCGCCTCTCGGAGCGCTTCAAACAATATTATCAGCTGGTCGCCACGTCCGGCGCCAAAGGCGACCAGTCGCTTGCGGTGCTGGCGTCGGACATTTACCTCGACATGGAGGAGACCAGCCTACTGATCCAGCGGACGCGGCAGGAAATCGCGCGCGCCACGCTCATGGAACAGCTCAACCAGTCATTCGGGATCATTACGCCGGAGATGATCGAGGTCGTGGGCGGCGTCAAGTCGATCCTGTTCGGCGACGCCGAGGGCACCGCGCTCGTGGCCGGTCCGCCCCCGGGCAGCGTCGAAGAGGCGTACCGCAGCCCGCTGGAACAGTAAGGGAGTGACACCATGTTCAAGAATCTGATCATCATCTCGGCGGCGGCGCTTCTCGCATCCTGCGCCACCAAGGGGCCGGAATGCGTCGGGCCGCAAACGAAAAACCTGGCGTCCGCGATCGACCAGGCCCAGGTCGCTCTCATCAACGGGTGCCACGCCCACTTCGACCGCTATTACGACAACCTGCTGGCTGTCGCCGAGGGCGACCCCAAGCCCGAGAACAAACGGGTCTTCAGCGAGTTCCTCGTGTGGTCCAGCGACAGCGGCCTGCTTTCCACGCGCCAGGCGCAGGACTACTACAACCGCTATTTCAACGTGAAGTTCATGTCGCTGAAAGGCGATTACAACAACTGTTCACATACGTGCCCGAACAAGCAGAAGGTGTTGTTCGACATGGAGCGTGAATTGTCAGACAAGGAGCGCGGTCTGCTGCGCGTGAGCCTCGACAGCGAGTCATACTACCGCGCGGACCAGTTGTACCAGGAAGTCGAACTCGTTCTCGAGGCAACCTGCACGGCCTGCTCCGCGGGCCGCTGAGTGCGGGCCGGGACCGTGAGCCGCACACTGGTCTTTGCCAGGGGACTCGCCGCCGGTGCGCTCGGCACGTTGATCGGCGGGGCAGCTGCGCTGTACGTGCTGCACCGCATGGGCGTCGTCTATTTCCACGACAGTCCGATCAGTACCCCCGGCGACTGGCTGCATTGGGCCTACATGAACCTCGGGCTGTCGATTCCCGTGTTCGCCGGCCTCCTGCTCGCCTACTTCGTGACGCTCGGTCGGCTGCGCAACGCGCTGGAACAGGCCAGGCCGATCAACCAGGTCGTGCAACTCGATCACCTGGCGGATATCTGGACGACGCTCTTCTTCGGCACCGGCGTCATCTGGACAGCCATCGGCATGCGCAGCGCCCTGATCTACGCGCTAGGTGATCGCGATGCGGCAATGGCCGAAGGTGCATTCGCCATGCTGGAGCGCATGATCGACGGTGGCATCTTGCTGGCTCTGTCCACGACGATCTTCGGCGGCGCCGGCGGCTACCTCATGCGCGTGTACAAGACCATCGCGCTCGGCGCGCAGCTGCAGCAGCAATACGACCTCGCCGCAAGGGCCGATACGTCGGAAATGCGCGAGAGCCTGCAGCGCATCGAGAAGCACCTGCGCGGAGACGCGGCATGAGTCGTTCGCCACTTGCCTACCCCCTCAACCGGGCTGCCGATTCGGACGCTGGCGGCGCGGCGGACCTGCAGACCGACATCATGCGTTTTATGGCGATCCTGTCCATGTGCCTGCTCGCGATATTCGCGCTCGTGCAGAGTATTCCACTGGCGCCCGTCGAAAAGAACGAACCACCTGTGCCCATTGCCAGCGAGGCGCCCGACGTCACGCCGCAGCCGGCGGCTCCGCCGGCCGAGCTACCCGTTGTTGCGCAAGCGCCGCCGGAAAAGCCCATCGTCCTGACGCGGCCCGAATGGGTGCCGAAATACACGCCGGCACCCGAAGCCGCTGTGGTCGAATTGCCGCAACCCGTCGTGGAAGAGATACCGCCGCCCGTCGAGGAGACGCCCGAGCCTCCGGAAGAAGAAGGCTTCACATTACGCTTCGCGTCCGATGCGGCGCTGATGCGGGCCGTCGCGGCGCAACACGTGGGGCTCTACGCCATCGAGCAGGGACGCGCGAGGCGCATGACCGTCAGCGAGAGCCGCATCAGTTTCTGGGACGCTTCGACACCCAACACGTTCCACGAAATGGAGAACGGCACTGTCCCGCTGTCCGTCATCGAGGCACTCGAACGCGCGGGCGCCGGATCCGGCAAGGTGAGCTGGGGCGTGACGCTGCCAGGCCGCATGAAGGCACAGCTCGAAGAACTGCTGCAGGCGCATCGCGGTGGTTCGCTGATCATCACCGCTGACGGCGGCATCCACTGGGAGGCCTCCTGATGAAACGCATACTGATACTGCTGGCCCTGGTCGTAGCACAGTCGATACCGGCCGTTGCCGAATCGCGCGAAAAAGACCTCGACCGCTGGGTGGACCGCAACCTGATTCCTTACGTCAGGCAACAACTCGTCGTACACCCGCGCTTCAAGAACGAAACCGTCATGTTTGTCGTGCTCGACGACAACGCGCCAGCTTCCACGACCAATGCGCTGGCGCTGGCTATCCGCGATCGCCTGCTCGCGGCGGCCGTGGACACCCCCGGCGTCGCGATAGGCTGGCAGCAGGGCCGCAGTGGAATCACGCTGGAATCGAGCCCCCAGGATTGCATGCACGACGATGTGCATTACTACATCGGCGTCGAACTGACACAGAAGCTCGACGGCAGCTACGCTCTCAATATTCGCGCGCTGGATCTCGAGGATCGCAACTGGGTCACGGGTTTCGGGCGGCGCTGGCAAGGTCGACTCAGCACGAGCCAGCGCCAGGCCATGCGCCAGGAGCGCGTGGACGAAACATTCCTCGGCGCTCGCGACGTTCCCTTCACGCTGGCGCAGACCGACCTGCTCGCGGCGCAGCTCGCGCACCGCCTGTCGTGCACGCTCAAGAAGCGCGTCGAAGACGACTACGTCGTTTCCGTGGACCTGGTCGAGCCGCCCCGAAGCGGCCTCGAGGGCACGGTGGAGCTGATCAGCAATAACCTGGCCAACCGGCAGGCACTGACGCTCAGCACCGACGGGTCCATGACCAATGCGCTGCTGAGCGGCAAGGCGCACAGGATCGACGGCATGCTGCACCAGTACTGGGTAACGATAACGCCCAGCGGTGATACCGACGATGTTGCAGCGCTGAGTGCCAGCGCCTATATCGTGCTCCCCGTGGACGATGCTCCGCCAGCCGATGCAACGGCGCCGCCGATCGACCCAGCCCCCGCCGCGGTACAGGCGCAAAAGTCACAACCGCCCGTGTCGATTCCCAATGCCGGAAAGGATGCGCTCATCAGCCCGCTGGCAATTATTGCGCCGCCGGCGTTGGGCGACTGCGGTTTTGATTCGTGCTCGATGCTCGAGACGCGCGCCCGCGTCGATGCGATCGTGTTCTTCCTCGAGCACCAGGCCAATCACGGCCTCGTGCGACTCTCCGAAGCCGAATGCCGCAGCCGGACATCAGCGCGTATCGCCAGGGGCGGCGAGAGCGTTCGCTTCCCGATCGCGAGAACATCGACGCGCCAACGCGACTGGGCCGAGGTCTACGAATGGAGCCTCGAACCCGACCTCGATACTTACTACGCCGTCGTCGTGACCGATGCACGGCTTGCGCGGCGCATTGCGAATCACATGGACAAGCTACCCATCCGCTGTTCGGAGGCGCTTCGTCCCGGACTGGAGGACGAAACGCTGCAGAACTGGCTCAACGACCTTGCCATGCTGACGGCGCGCGCCTCACAACACGTCGACTGGCGCGCTATAGAGGTCCGCAACGTCCTGTAGGAGAACGCCATGCTCAGACTGATCGGCATACTCACCGGGTCGGCTCTCGCCGTTGCCTTCCTGATCCTGGCACTCGGCTTGCCGCGATTCTCTCCGCTCGACGACGGCGCGAACGACGCCGAGCCCAGGGCGGCGGCCCAGCAGTTGGTCGCGCCAGCGGTTCCTGCACCGGTGGCTGCGGAACCTGCGGCACCCGTCGAGAAGCCAATCGATGAACCTGTCGACCCGTCTGTCGACCCGTTAATGTCGGACACGGAGACCGAGGCGCTGATCGACGAGATCTTTGCGCCGCAGCCGCGACCGGCTGCAATCGAAAGCCCGTCTGTGGACACGGCCGCGGTCGACGAAAGATGGTACGCCTTCTGGAGCCCTTTCCGCAGCGAAATCGCGGCCAGCGGCTTTATCGCACGACTCCAGGAGACGACGGGCATCGATTACCGGGTCGTGAAGGTGAAAACGGGTGTCTACGAAGTCGCTTTTGCCTACGTCGACGACGCCGATATCAAAGACAAGCTGGCGCGCATCTCCGATGCAACCGGCCTCGACATGACGGGCGGCTGACGTGGAGCAGCGATTGCAGCACCTGGCCATCATCGCCAGCGGTATCTTGTTGACGCTGTTCGCGATGACAGCCGACGCGACGCGTCAGGACCTCGACGCCCGCTGGCAGGAGTATGCGAGGAACCAGGCCGCGCTCGAACCTGCCTACACCTTCCCGCACGCAACGTGTTTCAAGGCGGCGGCCCTGCAGTACGAGCTGCCGGAAACGCTGTTGCTTGCCGTGGCGCGTGGAGAAAGCGACTTCGAGCCGACCGCGCGTTCGAAGGCCAATGCGCACGGCGTCATGCAGATCCTCTGGCCGGACACGGCCCGTCACCTCGGCATCCACCGCCTCAGCGAACTGTACGAGCCCTGCACCAATATCGATGCCGGAGCGCGCTATCTCAAGGAACTGCTCGAGCGCTATGACGGTAACCTGCACCTGTCGCTGGCCGCCTACAATTACGGACCGAGCCGCATTGCCCGCAGTGGATTCGACATCCCGCGCGGCGCCGAGTGGTACTCCGGCTACATCTACCGTCATCTGAACTACGTCCTCGGCAGCGGCAAATCCCGTCGCCCCGTCCCGGACACCCTGTACTCGGATATCGGGCAGTCCACGCTTTTGACTTTCGGGGAGCCGTATCGCGCCGAGGCTTTCATCGCGCGGCTCGAAGACAAGGCACCCGGGCTGAGCCTCGACTGGTTCCGCCGGGCGACGGGCGAATTCGAGGTGGTGATGACGTATGCGAGCCGCGAAGAATTCGACACGAGCGCGCGCCAGTTGCGCAGTGCAGGATTCCGAATCGACTAGGTGTGGATTCCACAGACGGAATTCACGCACCGTTGAGGTCCGTGTGGCAGGGCGTGGCGATCTTCCGCTAGCAGCCCGGCCGGCCGATTTCCCGCGGCAACACGGCTTCGATGCGCTCCATGACGTCGAGCCGGTGGACGAGATCGTGGATGTAGTCCAGCTGATCTGTTTCGAGAACCAGCACCTCGCTCATGTCGTAACTCTCGATCCAGTCTTCGTAAAGCCGATCGAGGCGCTTCAGGTACGACAGCGGCACATCCCGCTCCATCCTGCGGCCGCGCATGCGGATCCGCTGACGCAGCGTGCGCATTGAGCAGCGCAGGTAGATCATCAGGTCTGGCGGACGAATCGCGTCGAGAATCGCCTGGTAAAATCCCTGGTAGGTTTCCCAGTCGCGCTTCGAGATCTTGCGCATCTGGTACAGCGCCGTGGCGAAAATCTCGGCATCTTCGAATATCGTGCGATCGAGCGCTACGACACCGGGCTGACGGTCGAGCTCCTGGTGCAGCCGGAATTTATTGGACAGGAAGTAGAGCTGCGACTGGAAGGCCCAGCGCTTCATGTCCTTGTAGAAATCCGCCAGGTACGGATTCATGTCGTTCGGCTCGTAGAACGGCACGACGTCATAGGTGCGGTGCAGGAACTCGACGAGCGTGGACTTGCCGGAACCCATGTTGCCCGCAATTGCGATCGACCGTTTCATACCCTATTCTGGCGTTCCATGAGCCTTCCAGTTGTACTGATAAGCGAAGAGGAAATCCAGACGCGCGTTGCCGAGCTGGCCGCGGAGATTTCCTCGGACTACGCGGAATGCGACGATCTCGTCATGGTCGGCGTATTGAAGGGCGCGTTCGTTTTTCTCGCAGACCTGTCGCGTAAGCTGACCATACCCCGCACCATCGAGTTCATCGCCGTGTCGAGCTACGGTGCTGGCAGCGAATCGACGGGCGCCGTGCGCCTCGTCATGGACGTTCGCGGCAATATTGAAGGCAAGCACGTGCTCATCGTTGAGGACATCGTCGACACCGGGCATACGCTGACGTACCTGATCGGCATGCTCGAGTCGCACCTGCCCGCGTCGGTCAAGACCGCCGCCCTGGTTCGCAAGGCGGAGCGCGCCGAAGTCGAGGTTACCGTCGATTACCTGGGGTTCGATATCGGCAATGAGTGGGTGGTCGGGTACGGCCTCGATTACGCGGAACAGAACCGGACCCTGCCCTACATCGGCGTCGTCAGTCCTGACGATCAGTGATCCGCACAGCCATCGACGTCGACCTCGATGGTCGAATGGCCGATACCGTACTCGTCCTTCAGGTAACGCTTGACGCCGCGCACGACGTCGGACTGGCTCGTTGCCTCATCGCACAGGGTCACGTGCATCGTGAGCATGAGCTGCTGTGGCGTTAGCCCCCAGACGTGCACGTGGTGGATGCCCTGCACACCGGCGACGTTTGACGCAATGCGCGACTGCATATCCTCCACGTCCAGCCACTCCGGTGCGCCTTCGAGCAAGACGTGCGCACTGCGCTTTACGAGCGCCCAGGCGCTGCGCAGGATGAGAGCAGCAACGGCGACCGACAAGATAGGGTCGATCAGGGTCCAGCCCGTGTAGATGATGATGACGGCCGCGACAATCGCCGCAATCGAACCGAGCAGGTCGCCGGCGACGTGCAGCGCAGCGCCGCGGATGTTGAGATTCTCCTTGTCGCCCGTGTGCAGCACGACGAACGAGATGACGTTGACCACGAGACCGGCCGCCGCGATGAGTAACATCGTCTTGCCGAGAATGTCGCGCGGCGTAATGAAACGCTCGACGGCCTCGTAAAGAATCCAGCCGACGACGAGCAGCAGGCTCAGCCCGTTGACGAACGCGGCCAGTATCTGGAAACGCTGGTAGCCGTAAGTCAGGCTTCCGCCCGCCGGCCTCTTGCTGACCTGGAACGCCGCGGCAGCCAGGGCCAGCGCCATCGTATCGGTCAGCATGTGCCCCGCGTCCGCGAGCAGCGCCAGCGAACCCGAGATAATGCCGCCAATCACCTCGACGACCATGAAGGCGCCCGTCAGCACGAGCGCAACGATGACGCGCGCCTGGCTGGACGAGTCGCTGTGCGCGTGGTCTGGCGCCATCGTCAGTCCTGCGTGTCCCTGCTCAGTCGGTAAATCAGGATGGCTGCGCGTTTGATGGCCAGCGGCATCGACGTCAGGTCGATCGATTCGTGTGGCGTATGCCCGCCTTCGCCAAGCGGTCCCATGCCCGCAAGCGCATCAGTGTATGGCGCGACGAAGGATATGTCGGCGGCCCCACGACGCGACGGATCGAGCTCTGCCATCGGCCCGCGGCCGAGATCTTCGTTGATCTGCGAGAGCACGCCGAGCAGCGCGCGATTCCCCTCCGTCGGGAACATCGGCGGATAACCCTCTGTGAATTCGATCCTTGCCGCCGTCCGCGGCAGGCTCGCCGCGACGATGTCCGTCATCTTCGACTTGGCGCGGTCGAGCTGGTCCTGGGAGATCGCGCGAATTCCGCCGTGCACAACGGCCACGCGGGGAACGACGTTGGTCTTGCCAAAGGTCGTGCCGCGATTCTGCTGGTCATCGTACTCGACATCCGTGCCTGCCTGGACAGTGCCGGCGTTGAACGTGAGGTGCTCTTCACCGCGCACGTCCTCGTAGAAGCTGTTCAGGATGCGGGCCGCTTCGAAGATCGCGCCGGCGCCGACCTCTTCGCTGAAGATCCCGGACGAATGCGCCTGCGTCCCTTCCACGGTCAGCAACCATGCCGATGAACTGCGACGGGCAACGGTGCCCCAGTCAAGGCCGTCGAAGGTCATCGCCGACTCGAACCCGAGGCCGATATCGGCCCACTGTCCCGCCTCGACCAGGTCCTTCCGCGAGATCGACAGCGGAATACCGTACTTTTCCTCTTCGCCGGTATAAGCGACGACAACGGGTATGTCCTCGAGCGCACCGATTTCCCGCAACGCTTTCAGGGCATAGACGATAACGACGTTACCGCCTTTCATATCCTCGACACCGGGTCCGGTTGCGGTATCGCCATCGCGTTCGAACGCCTGGAAATCGTCATCCGCCTCGAACACGGTGTCCAGGTGCCCGATAAGCACGAACTTTTTCGACGAACCGCTCAATTTGCGACCGAAGAGGTGCCCCGCGCGCTGCATCTCGGTGGGCAGTTCGATCCATTCCGTCTCGAGGCCGAGCGCGTCGAGTTCTCGCCGCATCACGGCGCCGACGGCGCGCACGCCGGCGTGATTCATCGTGCCGCTGGAAATATTAACGGTTTCCTCGAGCAACGCGATCGCCTCCTCGGCGTGCGCATCGACCCAGTCGACCATGCGCTGCTCATTGGCATCCAGCGCTGCGGCCTGCGCCTGCAGCGCGAATGCGAGCGCGGCGATGGAGGCAATTCGCCTGACTGTCATAAATCCACCCGTTTCTTGCTAAGGTCGGCCAATGTAGCAAGGAGACTCTCATGATCTCAACGGCCGAGCACCCCAAAAAGTCCGTCAACGTCAACGGCAAGTGCATGGCCTACGTCGAATTGGGGGAAGGCGATCCGATCGTGTTCCAGCACGGCAACCCGACGTCGTCCTACCTGTGGCGCAATATCATGCCCGCGCTGGCATCGCGCGGGCGCTGCATCGCGGTCGACCTGATCGGCATGGGCGATTCCGACAAGCTCGACGATCCGGGCCCCGACAGCTATCGCTACGTCGAGCACCGGGATTTCCTGTTTCGGGCCTGGGAAGCGCTGGGCGTCGTCGACAACGTCACGCTCGTCATTCACGACTGGGGCTCGGCGCTGGGTTTCGACTGGGCCAGCCAGCATCCCGACAGCGTCAGGGGCATCTGCTACATGGAGGGCATTCCCTGCCCGATCCGCTGGGACGACTGGCCGGCGGTGGTAACCCCGATCTTCCGCGGCTTTCGTTCCGAGGCTGGTGAGGCCATGGTGCTCGAGAAAAACGTGTTCGTCGAAAAGGTGCTGCCCGGATCGGTGCTGCGCGAACTGAGCGACGAAGAAATGGCCGTGTATCGGCGGCCCTTCGAGAACCCCGGCGAGGATCGGCGCCCGACCCTCACGTGGCCTCGCCAGATCCCGCTGGACGGCGATCCTGCAGAGGTGGCGGAGATTGCCGATCGCTACGCGGCGTGGCTGAGGCAGTCCGACGTGCCGAAACTGTTCATCAATGCCGAACCGGGCGCGATACTGGTCGGCCGCCAGCGTGAATTTGCGCGCAGCCTGCCGAACCAGGTCGAGGTGACGGTTCGCGGCAGCCACTTCATCCAGGAAGACTCCCCGGAAGAGATCGCGAGCGCGATTGCGGGGTGGCTCGACACGCTGTAGGACGGGCTTTAGCCCCCGTACTCGAATCGGGCCTGAAGTCCCTCCTACCGCCCCTCCTACCGCCCCTCCTGCACCGTCTTCTGCGCTACTGCCGCAGTGAATACGACGTCGGTCGAGCTGTTGAGGGCCGTCTCGGCCGAATCCTGCAGGATGCTGATCACGAATCCCACCGCAACAACCTGCATGGCCACGTCGTTCGAGATGCCGAACAGTCCACAGGCCAGGGGAATCAGCAACAGTGAGCCGCCGGGAACGCCGGAGGCGCCGCAGGCCGACAGCGCGGCGACGACGCTGAGCAGCAGCGCCGTCGGAATATCCACGCTGATGCCCAGCGTGTGCACGGCCGCGAGCGTGAGAACCGTGATCGTGATGGCAGCACCACCCATGTTGATCGTCGCGCCGAGCGGAATCGATACCGCGTAGGTGTCCTCCTCGAGATCGAGCTTTGCGCAGAGTGCGAGGTTGACCGGGATGTTGGCTGCCGACGAACGCGTGAAAAACGCCACGGTGCCGCTCTCCCGCAACGCCGTGAATACGAGCGCATAGGGGTTCCTGCGGGTCTTGATCCAGACGATGAGCGGATTGGTTATGAGCGCAACGGCGATCATGCAGCCCAGGAGAACCGTCAGGATGCGGGCGTAGTCACCGAGTACGCCGAGACCGCCCTCGGCGAGATTGCCGGCGACCAGCCCGAAGATGCCGAGCGGCGCGAGCCGGATCACGAGGCGTACGATCCTGGTGATCGCGTCGGCCAGGTCGTGCACGGCCACACGTGTCGTCTCCGCCGCCTGGTGGAGAAACACGCCGAGCAGAACACCCCACACCAGCAGGCCGATATAGTTGGCGTTGAGCATCGCGCTGACCGGGTTATCGACGATCTTGAGTAACAGGGTTTGCAGGACCTCGCCGATCCCCTGTGGCGCGCTCTGGGCAATTCCGTCCGACTGCAGCGCCAGCGTCGTCGGGAACAGCGTGCTGGCGATGACGGCCATCAGGGCCGCCGCCACGGTACCGGCGAGGTACATGATCACAATAGGCCGCATTTGCGACGTGTGGCTCGCCTTTCGGTTCGCGATGGCGGATGCCACCAACACCAGGACAAGGACAGGCGCAACGGCCTTGAGCGCGGAGACAAAGAAATTGCCGAGCAGCATGGCTGACGCCGCGGCTGCCGGAGAAACCAGTGCAAGCGCTATCCCGAGCAGCACGCCCGCGGCGATCTGAACGACGAGGCTGCCCGACAGGATACGATTGAGAATGCCCGGTTCGCGGGCCGCTGGAGTACTCATGGCGCCCGATAGTATCGCGGGCGTAAAAAAAAAGCGGCTTCTTTCGAAACCGCTTTTCCAAACCTACGTAAGCACGTGGTCCTGGCCCCCTGATTCCCCCGCCAAGTCGTACCTGAAGGTATTGTATTCGGCGAGCGCAATCGATCTGTTGTGGAAAGACTACGCCTGCTGCATGTAAACCTAGGGAAAATACCGCCTATTGTCAATCCCTTAGCTGTGCCCTTGTTGCATCGCGCTAAGGAAGCCCCCTTTTGTTGCATCAATGCAACAACGTATTTCGCTGCGGATTCCGTGCAAAATCAACGCCTAAGCACGCAAGTACCCTCATTCGTCGCGCACGGGATTCCTGAGCAGCCCGACGCCCGGAATGTCGACTTCGACGACGTCGCCGTCGCGCAGCCACACGGGCGGCGTCCTGGCCGCGCCGACGCCGCCGGGCGTGCCCGTGGCGATGACGTCACCCGGCTCCAGTCGCGCAAACGTGGAGCAATATTCGATGAGGTAGGGAATGTCGAAAACGAGGTCGGCGATGCGCCCGTGCTGCATGACTTCACCGTTGACGCGCGTCGTGAGTTCCAGGCTCTCCGGATTGCCGACTTCACTCGCGGCGACGACCGGGCCGATAGCACCGCTCTTTTCGAAATTCTTGCCCGCGGTGAACTGCATCGTGTGCCGCTGCCAGTCTCGCACCGAACCGTCGAGAAAACAGCAATACCCACCCACATGGTCCAGTGCGCGCTCTCGGGAAACGTGCCGCGCCGCCTTGCCGATCACGACGGCCAGTTCACCCTCGAAATCGAACTGCTCGGATACGCGTGGCCGCAGAACAGGCTCTCCGTTGCGGACGAGGCTGGACGCGAACCGCGTGAAAACGACCGGGTAATCCGGGACCTCGCGTCCCATTTCCTCGATATGCGGGCGGTAGTTCACACCCACGCAGAGAATTTTTTTCGGGCTATCTGACGTCATGATGATGCTGATGGTATCGTGTGCCGCTCATCAAGACGAGTTAGGGGATGTCCATGCACCTGTCCAGATTGCTGCTGGTTGTCACTTTGCTGGCTGTTCACCCGGTCGCCCTGGCGGCCACCGCAGTGCACAACGTCAAAGGTTACACGTCGACGGACGACGGCCTCGCAGAATTCGAAGTCCTCGTCTTCGGTGACGATGGCCGCGTCATTGCCGTCGGCGACAAGGCTCTGCTCGAGCAACACCCTGGAGCCTCGCGTATCGACGGCGGCGGGCGCACGCTGTTGCCGGGACTGATCGATGCGCACGCACATGTGACGAGCCTCGGTTTTCTCGAGACGCAGTTGAATGTCATGGGCATCGACACGCTGGACGCGACGCTGGCGGCTATCCGGGACTACGCCGCTGCCCGGCCGAGCGCGCCGTGGATCCTGGGACGCGGCTGGAACCAGGTCCTGTGGTCCGGCAATTCGTTCCCCACGGCGGCCGACATCGACAAAGTAGTTGCGGATCGGCCGGTCTGGCTGCGCCGCGTGGATGGCCACGCGGGCTGGGCCAACTCGGCTGCAATGAAAATAGCCGGCATCGACGACGATTCACCGGACCCCGTTGGCGGCAAGATCATCCGCGACGACAGTGGCAAGGCGACCGGTGTCCTGATCGACATCGCCATGGACCTCGTCCAGGCGCATGTACCGAAGCCCGACAAGGCGGCGACGCGCACGGCGGTCCGGGCGGCAACCGACGTCATGTTGTCGGAGGGCATCACGAGCGTGCACGACGCGGGCACTGACCTGCTCGAGGCCGAAGTCTTCATGGCGATGGCCGACGACGGCGAACTCGAGGTGCGTATCTATGCCATGACGGCAGGTGCAGACGACGTACTGGATGCGATTGGCGAGCCGATCGTCGCCTACGGCAACGACCGCGTGGATATCCGGTCCGTCAAGCTGTACTCGGACGGTGCGCTGGGTAGCCGCGGCGCCGCGATGATCGAACCGTACTCCGACGACGCCGAGAATCGCGGCCTCGCCTTCTGGACCCAGGACGAGCTCGACGCGATGGTCGAAAAGGCCAACGGCATGGGATTCCAGGTCGGCATTCACGCGATCGGCGACCTTGGCAACCGCATGTCGCTGGACGCTTTCGAGAAGATCCAGGGCGGCAAGCCCTCACCGCTGCGCAACCGCATCGAGCACTCGCAGATCGTGACTCTCGAGGACATTCCGCGTTTCGCAGAGCTCGGAGTGATCGCGTCGATGCAGGCGACGCACGCCACGAGCGACAAGAACATGGCGGAAGACCGTGTCGGCCCCGAACGCATCCTCGGCGGTTATGCATGGCGCCGCATGCTCGATGCGGGCGTCGTCATCGCCAACGGCTCGGATTTTCCCGTCGAACTGTCGAACCCGTTCCACGGCCTGTACGCCGCGGTCACGCGCCAGGGACGCGACGGCGAACCGGCAGGCGGCTGGTACGCCGACCAGGCGCTCACGCGCGCCGAAGCGCTGCATTCTTTCACGCTCGGTGCGGCCTACGCGGCGCACCAGGAAGACCGCGTCGGCAGTCTCGAACCCGGCAAGTGGGCGGACTTCATCATCATCGATCGCGACTTCTTCACGTGTGCGCCGTCCGACATCGATGACATCGTCGTGCTCGAAACCTGGGTGGCCGGCGAGAAGGCCTTCGACAGGGAGGAGCACGGAGAATGATCGTCGAACAGGTGTGGACCGGGAACGCCTACCGCAATTTCAATTACCTCGTGGCTTGCCCCGAGACGGGCGACGCGCTGGCCATCGATCCCCTCGAGTTCGAAAAGTGTCTGTCGGTCGCGAAAGACAGAGGCTGGTCGATAACGCAAGTCCTGAATACCCACGAGCACGGTGATCACATCGGCGGCAACAAGGGCGTCGTTAAAGCCACGGGCGCAAAGGTCATCGCGCACAGGAATGCGGGCGGCCGCATTCCCGGCATAGATCGCGGCGTCGGCGCGGGAGACGTCATCAAGGTGGGCAAGACGGTCGAACTCGAATGCCTAGACACGCCGGGCCACACGATGTGCCATATCTGCCTGCTCTCGCACACGGACGAGCCGGCATTATTCAGCGGCGACACGCTGGTCAATGCCGGCGCCGGCAATTGCCACAACGGCGGCCATCCCGAGGAACTGTACGAGACCTTTACGCAGCAGCTCGAACGGCTCGGTGAAGATACGCGCCTGTACCCCGGGCACGATTATCTCATCAACAATCTCGCCTTCACGCTCGACCGGGAGCCCGACAACGCCGTGGCCCGGGAAATGCTCGACGCATACCGTGATCAGGATCCCGACAATGCGCTGGTCACGACGCTGGCGCAGGAGCGCGAGATGAACACCTTTTTCCGCCTGCAGAGCCCGTCGGTGATTGCCAGGCTGGCCGAAGAGTTCCCGGAAATTGGCGACTCCCCCGACCCGAAGACGGTATTCCTGAAGCTCAGGGAATTGCGCAACAGCTGGTGAACGAAATCGCGCTGGCAGGAGGGGCTCAAGCCCCGACCGGAGGGCTCTAGCCCCGGTCTTTTCGAGCCCGCTCCCACAGGTAGAGTAACGACTCGTACACGACTTCCTGTTGTTCGAGCTGCTCCCGCCAACGTGACCCGTCGCCATCGAAGTAGGCATTGAGAAGAACGTCACGCTGCGCCGCTGACAGCCCGTGGTGCGCGACGACGGTCGCCAGGTCGAACAACGGGTCGTTGTCGCAGGCGTACTCCCAGTCCAGGAACAGGGTTGCGGGCGTGTTGATGATGTTCTCCACGACCAGGTCGTTGTGGCACAGACGCAACTCGGGTGGCCGTGGCGCCGCCTCGATCTTCTGCAGGCAGTCCCGGACTTTGCGTTCGTCAGGGTCGCGGATCCGTTGCGCGTAGTTGTGCGCGGCGCCGGCCGCGTCGAACGCTCGACCGGCCAGGGGCAGCGAGTGGAGTTTCCTCAGGGCGACGGCCAGCTGCTCGGTATTTGCCGCGTCATCGAAGCTATCCGTTGTCCACACCTCACCCGCTACGTACTCGGTCATGTACACCGTCTCGGCGACGCACAGGACGCGGGTGGCAAGCCCGGCCTCGGCGGCCAGTAACTGGACCTGCGCCTCCTCGTGACGGGTATTGAACGGCTCGCCACGCGGCCGCTCGTCGATCTTTAGCACGGCCGAGCGTCCATTGCTGTCGACGCGCCACGTGTGGTTGTTCAGCCCGCCGCCGAGCTCGGTGACTACCGCTCCCTGCCAGCCCGGGATCCAGGACAACACCTGCCGCGGGGTCAGGCCCACTGTTGCGCCTCCCGCCAGGACCGCGTCCAGCTGACGATGCCGAAAGGAATCATGGCGACGTACAACACGAACAGGGCGGCGGTCAATTCAAGGTCCCGCGACCAGTAAATGAACACCGAGGCGACATCGATTGCCAGCCAGTACCACCAGTTCTCGAGAACCTTGCGCGCCACGAGGAATGTCGCCCAAATAGCTGACCAGGTGGTTAACGAATCGATATAGGGAAACGCGGCGTCGGTGCGCGTATCGAGCACGAAGCCGCTGACGGCGCTGGCCGCAATGACTGCGCCGATCGCCGTCGCGTGTACGCGCAACGGCCAGACGACCACGGCTTTTTCGTGCCCGTCGCTGCGGCCTGTTCGCCAGACGTGCCAGCCGTAGATGGCCATCCCGAAATAGAATGCGTTGAGCGCCGATTCCATGTACAGCCGTGCGTCGATGAACAGCCCGACATAGATAGCCGTGCTGACGCCGGCACAGGCCCAGCACCAGATATTCTCCCGGATCGCGAGCAGCAGGTAGCCGATCGCCATGACGACCGCGATGACCTCGAGTACGGTCAATGCTGGCCCGGATGATTGAACATCTTCATGACGAAGACGCCCTTCGGAATTGTCGCGAAGGTGGTGCCGATCTCTTTTCGAAGCGCATCCATGACGTCGTCGAAATCGCCGACGACCTGCGTGCTCATTGCGTTCGTCCACACCTCCAGGCGCTCGTGCGTATTGAGGCGGTCGATGACGTCCTTGATCGGCGGAACGAAGTCCGCGTCCAGCGGATAGAGGCTGATATCGACAGCGACTTTCATCATTGGAATCTCCTTTCGATGGTCAGGCCGACGTGCCGCCGGTCGCCGGCACGCGTATAAAGCGTGGCCGGGAAATCGGGCGGCTCGTTGCCGAAATAGAATCCGCGCACGGCGTAGTACTCGTCGGCGAGGTTGCGGCCCCAGAGGTGCACACGCCAGTCATCATTGTCATAGCCCGCGCGCGCGTTGAGCAGCGTATAGGCCTGCGACCTCTCGTTGTGGGACACGTCGAAATAGAATTCGTCCCGCGCCGTGGCATCGAGGCGGGCGAAGAAGCCGCTTTCGCCACGCCACTCGACGCCGGCTGCCAGCGAATAGCGCGGCGCATGTGCCTGGTCGCGCCCCCCAAGGAATGGAAGCTGCTCGACATCATCCGGGAATCCGCCGGCGAGGAGGCCCGCGCTCGCATAGAGTTGCAGCGCATCGGTCGCCTGCCACTCGAGGTCAGCCTCGGCGCCCCAGGTCCTGCCCCCGTCTATATTGATCGTCGCGAAACCGAAGGACGCCGGGTCGTTGGGCACCAGCTGGAACGATGCGCGCGCCTGCTGGTCCCCGCGCCAGGAGTGGAACAGCGACGCGTTCAGCGCGAGCGCACCGTCCCGCATGATGGACTTGATGCCGGACTCGACGGTCCACATTGCCTCGTCGCCAAAGTAGCGCCACTCATCGGGAACGAGGCCGAGATTGAAGCCTCCCGCCTTGAATCCACGCGATACCGCGATAAAGCCGGAGACGTCGTCGCTGACATCGTGGCTGACGCTGAGCTCACCACCCCACATCGTATCGGTCGGCCCCGACGCGAAACCGTCGGTATCCGCGTAGTCGCTGGTGCGCCGCTCCACGCGTATGCCGGCGGCCACACGCGTTCCCACAGCCAACTCGGTATTGAACTGGGCAAACGCGGCCACGTTGGTGGACTCGTAGTCACTGTCGAACGGGACGTCGAGGCTGTCGGCAAAACCGGAGCCCGGATCGAAATACTCCCCCAGGTTCAGGGTCGCCAGCGATTCATCGAGTCGCAGCGCATACAGGCCGAACAGCCATAAGTCCGTCGTATAACGGAATTCCTGGCTCAGCGTGTCCCGCTGACGGTCACTGAGTGACAGGTAGTCGTACAGTACCGGTGCCCAGCTGTCATCGTTTCCCCAGTCCGCATCGAAGCTGAACCCGATGTCCGAACTCGCAAACCCGGTAATCGACGTCAGTGCGCCGGGGCCGACGTCGCTCCAGTCGAGCCGCAGGGATGCTCCTGTGCTTTCTTGCGAATCCTCGCCCGGTTTGTCGGACAGCATCGTGTACGAGTTGTCGATGGCGAACGCGTCGTAGCCATTGTCGATACGGCCGTAGACGATGGACAGCCTGCCGTCCAGGGATCCCGCAGGATCGAAGGACAGTCCGAAGCGCATGCCGGTCTCGTCACGGCCATTGGTATCCTCGCGACCGAGAAAAGCATTGTCGCGAAAGCCGTTGCTGTCGTGTTGCTGGGCACTGATCCGGAACAAGAGCGTGTCATGTCGATTGAGCGAACCACCGAATGCAATGCCGAGCGTGCGCGTATCGTCGCTTCCTATCGTCGCTTGCAGACGCCCGTCCCGCTCGGCTGACGGCGGGGTGCTGCGGACGTAGATCAGCCCGCCCAGCGCATTGGCGCCGTACCGGCTGCCCTGGGAACCGCGCAGGACTTCGACGGAGCCGAGGTCGAACAACGTGGCGACGGTGCCGATGCCGCTGAAATCGATGTCGTCGATGATGAACCCGATCGACGGGTTGGGTGCGCCCTGGTACTGCTCGAGCTCGCCCACGCCGCGGATCTGGAAGTAGCGCGCCCGATGACCGTCGCCGGACCAGTTGAGGTTGGGCACGACATTGACGAGCTCCTCGAAGTGCTGCACCGCAGTGGACTCGATGAACGCGGCATCGAGGACGCTGATACTGGCCGGCAGCTCCGTGACGGCACGTTCGCGGAAGTCGGCCGTGACGATGATTTCGTCGATGACGTCTTCGGCGACGACAGTGCTTGCGACAGCTATGAGTAGTAACGCGGTGATATTGCGCGCCGGACAAGTGCTTTTCATTGCTTCCCTTCCTACGCCGGAATTACCCGGATCAGGTTCTAAGGGTTCCCTGACGGATCTCAGGCCTGCGGCCACCCCTGTGTCGGCACGATTCTAGCAAAAATGTCGGGAACGCGAGGCCGCCCGCCACGCCGGACAGTTCCTCCTACACGATCGCGTCCCGGCCCAGGCCACGCTGCGCAAGCAACTTCCTGCGATAGCGCGACTGCACGATGTCAGTGAGCACGAGCACGCTGATAACGAAATAGAATGTCGTCTTGGTCATCGGCGTGATGGTGTTGCCGAACAGCGTCAGGTGCGCCAGATGGCCACCTTCGCTCAACAGCATGATGCCGACGACCAGCAGGATGAAAAGTCCCAGCACCTCGTACATCCGGTTTTTCTCCAGGAACGCCGCAACGCCGTCCGACAGCCAGATCATGAGCATTGCGCCGATGAATATTGAGGTCGCCATGACCCAGAACACGTCGGTCAGGGCGATAGCGCTGAGGATACTGTCAAACGAGAATACGAGGTTCATCAGCACGATCCAGAAGATGACGCTGGCAACAGACTTCGGTTTCCTGCCTTCGTGATGCAGGTCGCGCACCTGCATCATGTGCCAGATCTCCTTGGTCGCCGTGTACATGATGAATGCGCCGCCGAACAGGACGATGACGGCGTGAAAGTTGAAGACCCCTTCCACGACGCCTGCCCAGTCAATGCTGAACCACGGTGACTGGAACATCTCGATGATGTTGACGAGCAGGAACAACAGGCCGATACGGAGAATCATCGCAAGGCCGATGCCGAGGCGCCGAACCATGGCCTGCCTGTGCGCCGGCGCGCGCTGCGACTCCAGCGAGATGTACAGCAAGTTGTCGAAGCCCAGTACGGCCTGCAGCAGCGTGAGCATGGCAAGGGTGAACAGGTTTTCGATTGAGAAGATTTCCATAGCTAGCATCTTGTCCGTTAGCAATCGCAGTGCGCCGTATTCTAAGCGTCGGCGGCGTGCCGCGTCACCCGCAGCCGCTAACCCAGCGCGAGAGTTGCTATGAGGGGCATCACGATGAATGCGAGCAGTGTCTGGAAAGTGATGATCGAGGCCATTGCCTCCGCATCACCGCCCAATTGTCTGGCCAGGATGTATGCGGAGGAAGCCGTCGGCGCCATCAACATGACCAGAACGACCGCGCCGGCCACTCCCGAGAGTCCAATGCCGTTCAGAAGCATGATTGCGCTCGCGGGTTTCAACCCGAACTGCACCGTCGATGAAATTGCAATGGACCGAAGGTGCCCTGGGACGGCTTCCGGCTTCAGGGCGGCTCCCACCGCCAGGAGACCGAAGGGCAGCGCCGCCCGACCGATAATCTCCAGGATGTCTCCCGTGATTCCCGGCAGCCCGATTCCGCTCAGGCTCAGAAACCAGCCGATCAGGCAGGCCAGGACCAGCGGATTGCCGACTACTTCCCGCACGTAGGGCGTTATTCCCCTGTGCGCCGCGTTCCCCGACTTGATCAGGATGAAGACGCACAGGAGATTGACGAGGACAATCATGAAACCCGCCGCTACTGCAGCCAGCGCCAGACCCTCAGAGCCGTAGAACGTCTGCGATACGGCCAGCGCGATATAGGTGTTGAATCGCACGCCTCCCTGGAAAATGGACGTAAACGCAGGGCCGTCGACAGACGATCGAACTCGATGCCACACGACCAGCGCTGCTGCGGCAATCGCAACCGTGCCCGCCACAACCACCAGCATCCCTGGCCACGGCACACCTTCCAGAGACAGATCACCCAGCGTCCCGACCAGCAAGGCCGGAAACAGGACGAAATAGGTCAGTTTTTCCATCCCGGGCCATGCGGCGTCGGGCAGGAACGCCGCCCGCTTCAGGCCGAATCCAAGCAGGATGAGTACCAGGACAGGTGTTAATGCCGTTGCGAAGGACGCCATTGTCCAAAGGACTCCGGGAACCATGACAGGCAGGAACTGTGACAGAACCGGACCCCTGATTCTACGGTTGCCGGAGCGATCGAAACACAGGGCTACGACGATGTAAGCCTGTTCTGGTCAATACGTGAATTCGGCAGCGTCCATGTATTAGACTCGGTCTAATCGCCTTCGAGGCACGGCGGCGACGGTGATTGCGAGCGTGGGTCGCTGTCGCTGCCCGTTCCGCATTTCTCTCGTTCGCGCGAATCGTGCATACTAGGTGGCGACGAACACGTCTGTCGAAAAGTAAAAGTCCGCGCGCGAAGTCCGTGCGCGAAGTTGCGCGCAATGCGGCGACGACATCGACCGGACAGGCGCGTTACAGAGCGCGATCCAATACATAGAAGAACGTGCACCGTGGCCGAGAAGCCGAAATCCAGAGAGTCGCAAGACCCGCGCGCAACATCGCCTGTCGCAGGTGATGTTGATCGTGAAGAAGACGTCACCTCCGAGCTGTCCCTGCCATGGGCTTCCGACGAAGACTTCGGGAGCGCGCCGCTCGTCGACATGGAGACTGACAACACGCTCGAGACCGGCACGCTGCTGAATGATCGCTTCGAGATCGTTGAACTCGTGCACTCGGGCGGAATGGGCCATGTGTACAAGGCGGTCGATCGCCGCCGGCATCCGGCGGGCTCGGGCCGGATTCACGTAGCAATCAAGATGCTGCGAGAGTCGCTGGCCGAGCGCGATGAGTTTCGCCTGGTTCTGGAACGCGAGGCGGCGAAAGCACAGTCACTTTCGCATTCGAATATCATCAATATCTTCGATTTCGATGAGCACGAAGGCCGGTTTTTCCTCGTCATGGAGTGGCTGGAGGGCGAATCGGTCAGGGCTCTGCTGAATCGCACGGGCGGGCAGCGGCTCGCACCGACGTTCGCCTGGACCGTGATCGAGGGCGTGGCCGAAGCGCTCCATCACGCGCATCGTAACAACGTCATTCACGCCGACGTGAATCCGTCGAACATCTTCATAACGGAAACCCTGGACATCAAGCTGCTCGACTTCGGAGTCGCTCGATGTGCCGACGATGCGCTTGATCCGGCGGATAAAGGGGTGACCTGGGCGACGCAGACTTACGCGAGCCCGGAGGTTCTCTCGGGACTGTCACCGGTTTTTCAGGATGACGTTTTCTCGCTCGGCTGCGTTGCCTACCGACTTCTGGGGGGCGAGCACCCGTTCGGCGGTTCATCGTCGATCACAGCCAGGGACGGCGGTATCGCGGTAGAACCGATACCCGGCGTGCCTGAGAGCGAATGGCAGATACTGCGACGAGCCCTCGCGTATTCGCGAGCCGAGCGACCCGATACGGTCGAGGTCTTTCTGCGGAAGCACCACTCCTCTGCGATCGGTGTCCGCTCGCACGAAGCGAAATGGAGCGCCGCTTTCCTGCAGCGGCCACTGCTGGTCGCCATGGGCGTAGTCGCCGCCGTCGCCTTGGCCTGGTGGTTCGGGCCGGTCGCTCCGGTGACGGAGACCCTGCCGGAAGACGATCCGAGTGGGGCGCCTGTCGAAGCTGTTGCCCAATCCGAGGCGACAGTCGTCGATGATTTGCTGGTCGCTGCCCGGCAGGCGGCCGAGGATCAGCGGCTCGTGCTTCCCGAGGAGGACAACGCCCGCTCGCAATACCGCGAAATTCTGATTGTCGAACCGGGGAATGGTGAAGCGCTGCGCGGCCTGCGTTCCATCAGTGATGTTTTCGTCGAGCGCGCGGTTGCGGCGCTCAAGTCCGGGGACCCGCAGGCGGCCGCGTCCTCATTGACGACCGCATCCGAGACGGACGCCTCCAATCCGGCAATCACCATGGTGTCCGAACTGCTTGTCGCCCAGGGCGATGCGGAGCTGTCGGCCGCGCAAGCGGCGGCGGCAACGGGAAACATGGGTCAGGCAACGTCGGCGCTGGCGCGAGCGGAGCAGTACGAGCACATCGACCCCTCGGCGATCAATTCGGTCCGTGAACGGCTTGCTGAAGCCGCGCGCGAGAGCGAGTTGCTGGACGGTCTCGACACCGTCGAGAGACATCTGGCCGCGGACCGTTTGCTGGCGCCGGCCGCCGGCAACGCGCGTGCGAGTCTCGCTGCCTTGAGAAATGCATACGGTGGCGACCCGCGATTGACCGCCGCTTACGAGCGGCTCGCCGAGCGCTTGCTCACGCGCGCCGCGTTCGCGACAGCAGCGGGCCGTCTTGATGACGCCGAAAATCTCATCGATGCGGCGGATTCACTCGGCGTCCTCGAGGCCGAAGTCCAGCTCGCGCGGGAATCGCTGGTGAGAACGGCTGCAATTACAGATCCCGTCCCGGAAGCTGTGATTGCCGACGAAGCGCCGGAAGAACCCGACCCTACGACCATCGAGAGTGAGGCGCCAGCTGATACCGGGAACGAACTCGATGCTGCGGCGTTGCCGTCGCAGGAACTCGTGGCGCAAGCGAGCGCAGCCGAGCCGGCCCGCTCGGAACCGGACACCGGGTCAGCCGGCGGCCCGATCACGACGGACGCGCCGGGCCGATCGACCGCGACGAGCCTGGAGGAGCTCGGACTCGAGCGTTTCATCGCGCCAGCGTATCCACGCAGGGCCCAGCGACGCGGGCTGAACGGCTACGTCGACGTCGCTTTTGACATCAATCCGGATGGGAGAACGGACGCCATCGAGATACTCGGCGGCGAGAATACGGATATCTTCGGAGAAAGTGCGTCCGATGCCGTTCGAAAGTGGCGCTTCGCACCCCGGCCGGACACGGTCCGGGAAAACGTCATCCTGCGTTTCGAGATCGCCGATTAGTCAGTCGCGATTGAGACGCGCAATCAGCGACGAGGTGTCCCAACGGTTGCCGCCCATGGCCTGCACCTCTGCGTAGAAACGGTCCACGAGCTGCGTTATTTCGAGATGCGCTCCGTTGCGCCGCGCTTCTTCGAGTGCGATAGCGAGGTCCTTGCGCATCCAGTCCACGGCGAAGCCAAAGTCAAACTGCCCGGCAACCATCGTTTCCCAGCGGTTGTCCATTTGCCAGGACTGGGCTGCTCCCTTTGAAATAGACGCAATCACCACGGCCGGGTCCAGTCCTGCGCGTTGCGCGAAATGCAGGCCCTCGGCGAGGCCCTGCACAAGTCCTGCAATGCAAATCTGGTTGACCATCTTTGCGAGCTGGCCCGAGCCGACCGGCCCGATCAGTGTTATCGCCTTGGCGTAGCAGTCGATCACGGGGCGGGCGCGATCAAAAATCTCAGGATCGCCGCCCACCATGACGGTTAACTGGCCATTCTCGGCGCCCGCCTGCCCGCCCGACACCGGCGCATCGAGAAATCCCACGCCCAATTCAACAGCTTCCTCGTAAATCTCGCGCGCAATCGTGGCCGATGCCGTCGTGTGATCGACAATGATGCTGGCCTTACCGATCCCGGCAAGCACGCCGTCCGCGCCGAGTACTACTTCGCGCACGTCGTCGTCGTTGCCGACGCAACTGAAAACGATATCGCAGCCTTCGGCCGCCTGCCGGGGCGTCGGCGCGCTCGCTCCGCCGTATTCGGCGACCCAGCGCTCGGCCTTTTCGGCCGTGCGGTTATAGACAACCGTGTCGTGACCGGCTCTCGCCAGGTACCCGGCCATCGGATAGCCCATTACGCCAAGCCCGACAAATGCGACACGCATGACCTAGTTCTTCTTGCGGCGCGGGTCGAGGCCGAGCGATCGCGCGACGATTTCTTTCATGATCTCCGAGGTGCCGGCATAGATCCGTGAGACGCGTGCAGCCGTGTACATGCGGCTGATGAGGTACTCGTCCATGTAGCCATTACCGCCGTGCAACTGCACGCACTCGTCTGTGACCATCGCCTCGACTTCGCTCGTGTGCAGCTTGGCCTTGGCGGCGTCTTCCGCCGTCAGCTTGCCCTCGTTGTGGATCATCACGCACTGATCGACGTACGCCTGGGCGACGTCGAGCGCCGTGCGCATTTCGGCCATCTTGAAGCGCGTGTTCTGGAACTCCGCCAACGTCTGGCCAAACAGCTTGCGATCGCCGATGTAATCCATCGTGACGTCGAAAGCGGCCTCGGCATTGGCAAGGAAACCGACCGCCGCGATGAGCCGCTCCTCGGCGAGTCCGTGCATGAGGTGATAGAAGCCGCGATCCTGCTCGCCCAGCAGGTTCTCTCGCGGCACTTTGACATCATTGAAGAACAGTTCGGCGGTGTCCTGGCTGGACAGACCCATCTTCTTGAAGTTGTCGCCGCGCTCGAAGCCCTCCATGCCGCGCTCGACGACGAACAGGCTGAGACCATGCCTGCTTTCGATGCTCGTGCGTGCCGCGACGATGACAAGGTCGGCCAGTATGCCGTTCGAGATAAAGGTCTTGGAGCCGTTGAGCACGAAGTGGTCGCCCTCGTCGACGGCTTTCGCGCGAATACCCGAGATATCGCTGCCTGCACCGGGCTCGGTCATCGCGATGGCGAGGATCTTCTTGCCGGCCACGCAATCGGGCAGCCAGCGCGCTTTCTGCTCCTCGGTACCGAACTCGCCGATGTAAGGCGCAACGAGGCGGCTGTGCAGCCACGCGAAAAAGCCGAGGTCGCCGAATTTCGCGTTCTCCTCCATCAGGATCTGTTCGTACCGGAAGTCGCTCACGCCTGCGCCACCGTATTTCTCGTCGGCCCACATGAGCAGCATGCCCTGCTCGCCCATCTTTTCGTAAGCTTCGCGATCGACTATGCCGGCTTCCGCCCAGCGGTCGCGGTGGGGACCGATCTCGTTCTTCAGGAAGGTCCGCACGGCGTCGCGAAACATCTCGTGTTCTTCGGTAAATATCTGTCGGTCCATTTAATTCCCTTTGAAATTCGGCTCGCGCTTTTCGAAAAAGGCCGCGATGCCCTCCTTGTTGTCCTCGCAACCCAGCAGCTCTCCCTGCAGCTTTGATTCCATGTCGTAGGCCTCGGACCAGCCGTGATCCGCGGCAAACCGCATGACTTTCTTCGTCGCCGCGACCGACAACGGAGCTCGCTTCGCGAGGATCTTCGCCCATTCCAGTGCGGCATCCTGCAGTTGATCCGCGGGCACCGCCTTGTTCGCGAGTCCCAACTCCACGCATCGCTGCGCCGGGATACGCTCGGACTCGATGCTGAGCTGAAACGCCCGCCGGTAGCCGAGCTGTCGCACGAGCAGCCAGTTGAGGCCGCCGTCCGGCACGAGCGAAATCGTCGTGAACGGTGACAGCAGAAAGGCGTTGTCGGCCATAATCAGCAGGTCGCATTGCAGCGCCATCGACAGTCCGATACCGGCTGCAGAACCCGGAACGGCAGCAATAACGGGTTTGGGGATGTCCGCGATAGCCTCCTGCACCGGGCGGTACTCCGACTGCAGTATTTCCTCGACATCCCTGTCGATACCGGCTTTGAGGTCGGCGCCGGCCGAAAAACAGCGGCCCTCGCCCGTGAACACCAGCGCCCGAATCGCATCGTCGCCGGCAGCGCGCTCGAACGCTGCAACGACCTCCGCGCGCAGCTTCGTGTTGAACGCGTTCATGCTGTCCGGCCGGTTCAGCGTAATGATTCCAACGGCGCCGTTCTTTTCAAACCTGACGATTTCGCTCAATGCTGACTCCCGGCATCACATATTGCGGCGATATTCGCCACCGACAGCATACAGCGCGGCGGAAATCTGGCCGAGGGAACTCGACTTGACGGTTTCCATCAGTTCGCCGAACACGTTGTCGCGCCGCGTTGCGGCCCCCTGCAGCCGCCGCAGGGCGGCGTCGCTGTCATTGGCATGCGTCGCCTGGAAGGCACGCAGATTGTGGATCTGGTGGGTCTTTTCTTCGTCGCTCGACCGGATCAGTTCGAGTTCGTGCACTTCGTCCTCCTGCCCCTTTTTTGGCAGGAACGTGTTCACGCCGACCAGCGGCAATGAGCCATCGTGCTTCTTGCTCTCGTAGTAAAGGCTTTCATCCTGGATCTTGCCACGCTGGTACATCGTGTCCATTGCGCCCAGCACGCCGCCGCGCTCAGAAATGCGTTCGAACTCCTGGTACACGGCCTCTTCGACGAGGTCGGTCAGCTCGTTGATGATGAACGAGCCCTGCCACGGATTTTCGCAGAAGTTCAGGCCGAGCTCGCGCGAGATGATCAACTGGATCGCGACGGCCCGCCGCACGGACTGCTCGGTCGGCGTCGTGATCGCCTCGTCGAACGCGTTGGTATGCAAGCTGTTGCAATTATCGAACAGCGCATAGAGCGCCTGCAGCGTGGTGCGGATGTCGTTGAAGCTGATCTCCTGCGCGTGCAGCGACCGACCCGACGTCTGGATGTGGTACTTGAGCATCTGCGAGCGCGCGCTGGCGCCGTAGCGTTCCTTCATGGCGCGCGCCCAGATGCGCCGCGCCACGCGGCCAATGACCGAGTACTCCGGGTCCATGCCGTTCGAGAAGAAGAAGCTCAGGTTCGGCGCGAACTCGTCGATGTCCATGCCTCTTGCAAGGTAGTACTCGACGATCGTGAAGCCGTTCGACAGCGTGAAGGCGAGCTGGCTGATCGGGTTCGCGCCGGCCTCGGCGATGTGGTAGCCGCTGATCGAAATGCTGTAGTAATTGCGCACGTCATTGTCGATGAAGAACTGCTGGACGTCGCCCATCATCTTCATTGCAAACTCGGTCGAGAAAATGCAGGTGTTCTGCGCCTGGTCCTCCTTGAGGATGTCAGCCTGCACGGTGCCGCGCACCATGGACAGCGTTTCCTTGCGGATCCGCGCATAGGTCTCGGCATCCACGACCTTGTCGCCGGATATGCCGAGCAGGCCCAGCCCCAGGCCATCGTTACCGTCAGGCAATTTGCCTGTGTAGGACGGCCGTTGGCGGCCCTCGAAGTACGCATCGATCGTCTTCTGCGCGGCCTCCCACCGCCCCGTCTCGCGCAGGTGCTTCTCGACCTGCTGGTCGATCGCCGTATTCATGAAGAACGCCAGGATGATCGGCGCGGGCCCATTGATCGTCATCGATACGGATGTCGTCGGCGCACACAGGTCAAAGCCCGAATACAGCTTCTTCATGTCGTCGACGGTGGCGATCGATACGCCCGAGTTGCCGACCTTGCCGTAGATGTCCGGCCGCTCGTGCGGGTCCTCTCCGTACAGCGTCACGGAGTCGAATGCCGTGGACAGCCGCGCTGCCGGCTGACCCTGCGACAGGTAGTGGAAGCGGCGGTTCGTGCGTTCGGGCGTGCCTTCGCCCGCGAACATGCGTGTCGGATCTTCGCCGAGGCGGCGATACGGGTACACACCGCCCGTGTACGGGTACGCGCCGGGCAGGTTTTCCTTCATCAGGAAGCGCAGCATCTCGCCCCAGTCCGTGAAGTCGGGCGCCGCGATCTTGGGAATCTTCTGGTGGCTCAGCGATTCCCGGTAGTTGTTACCCGTGATCTCGCGGCCACGCACCGTGTAGCTGTGCTGTTCCGAGCGCACACCGGCCTTGCGCGCGGGCCACTCCCGCAGTTTCTCGAGGGACTCGGCCGTCAGGTCGCCAACAGCTTCCTGGTAACGCTGGCGTAAAACCAGGAGGCTTCGGTCGTCGCCGTCTGTCAGCGCCTCCGATGCAAAGGTATCGAGTTCGGCCGGTAGCGCGGGATCCTCGAGCAGCTTCAGCGACTCGTAGACATGCTGCGCACGGCTCGCGATCTCCGCCTGCTTCTCGACGCTGGCATTGACGGCGCGGCCCTGCTCGGCAATCTCGGCCAGGTAGCGTACGCGCTGCCCGGGGATCATCGCGGTTGCTCTCGGCTCGCGGATCGACGTGTCGATATCCGGCGTCCAGTCGTCGGGATCAAGGCCGGCCTTTTCGGCGACGCGCCGGCAGAGCTCGGCGAACATCCAGCTGACGCCGGGATCGTTGAACTGGCTGGCAATGGTCGGGTACACCGGGACCTCGGCGTCGGGCATGTCGAACGCGACGCGGTTGCGCTTCCACTGCTTGCGCACGTCGCGCAGAGCATCCTCGGCGCCGCGCTTGTCGAACTTGTTCAGCACCACGAGGTCGGCGAAGTCGAGCATGTCGATCTTCTCGAGCTGGCTTGCAGCACCGTACTCGCTCGTCATGACGTAAACGGAGTAGTCGACCATGTCGACGATCTCGCTGTCGCTCTGGCCAATGCCGGCCGTTTCGACGATGACGAGGTCGAAGCCCTGCGCCTTGAGGTAGGCGATGTGGTCGGCGAGCATCTCGCTGGTTGCGAGGTGCTGACGCCGCGTCGCCATCGAACGCATGTAGATACGGTCCGAGCGCAGGCTGTTCATGCGGATACGATCGCCGAGCAGCGCGCCGCCCGTGCGACGGCGCGTGGGATCGACGGCCAGGACCGCGATGCGTTTGTCCGGGAAACTGGCGAGCAAGCGATTGAGAATCTCGTCGGTAACGCTGCTCTTGCCCGCGCCACCTGTGCCCGTGATACCGATGACGGGAACGTGTTTCGCCTGGACCTGCCATTCCTTACGCAGCCGTGCGAGTTCGGCGTCGTCGAAGACGCCCTCCTCGAGCGCTGAGATCATGGCCGCAATGTCGACGACAGATTCCGACGATGATGGCGCCGCGATGGGCCTGCGAGCCGCATGGGTACGCTTCACGAGGTCGTCGATCATGGACTCGAGACCCAATTCCATACCGTCGTGCGGGTGGTAGATGCGCTCGACGCCATAGTCCATGAGCTCGCGGATCTCTTCGGGCGTGATCGTGCCACCGCCGCCGCCAAACACGCGGATGTGCCCGGCGCCGAGTTCGCGGAGCCGGTCCACCATGTAACGGAAGAATTCGTTATGGCCGCCCTGGTAGGAGCTGACGGCAATGCCGTCCGCATCTTCCTGGATGGCCGCACGGACGATGTCGTCGACGCTGCGATTGTGGCCGAGATGCACGACCTCGACTCCGCGCGCCTGTATCAGGCGCCGCATTATGTTAATCGCTGCATCGTGACCATCGAACAGCGAAGCCGCTGTCACGAAGCGTAGCGGTGTGGCCGCGGTGTCGCCCGACGCCCGCGGCAGATTCTCGGCAGCAGTGCTCACAAACAACCCCGATCAATAATTTTAATTCGGATTAAAATAATGCAGAATGGGCTCCGGCTCAAGCGAAAACCCGTGAAATCATGGCCAGGAAAGCCTCTGAAACCCGCTGGGAACTGCAAAAGGACCGCATGTTGCGCGCCGCCGCGCGCTGTTTCAACGAGAAGGGCTACAGCGGCACGTCGCTCAAAGACGTTTCCGCGATTCTCGGGCTGACGGACGCGGCACTGTATTACTACGTCCGCAACAAGGAAGAACTCGTCTACCTGTGCTACCTGCGCGCCGGCGACGTCGGTCGCGAAGCGCTCGACCGGGCGATTGCCGAGGGCGATAGCGGCCTCGACACGGTCAGGCGCTACCTCCGCTACCATCTCGACGTCATGACCGGCGAGCGCGGCCCGATCGCGATCATGTCGGAAATCCCGTCGCTCGAGCCCGCGCACCGCGACGAAATCCTCGAAATCTCAAGGCGACACAGCGCGCGCTTCGAAGCGGTGCTCGAAAAAGGCATTGCAGACGGCAGCATCGCCCCGTGCGACGTGCGCATGACCGGCAATGCGATCATGGGGGCACTGAACTGGGTACCCAAGTGGTTTCATGGAGACGCGGCCGTCGCCGACCAGGTCGTCAGCGAATTTCCGGCGATTCTCAGCGCCGGGCTGGTTGCTAGCGGTCTTTGACGACCTGAAGATGAGCGGCCACCCGGTCCCTCAGCTCACCGAATTCCTCGTCACTCATGTCGGCTTCCGGCGGCTCACCGCCGATCTTGCCGGCAAGGTAGTCCAGGCGGACCTGCATTCTCTTCTCGAGGCGCCTGAGGTATTCACTGCGCGCTATCGTGTCACCGGTTTGGGGATCGATGACCGTGATCGAGGACGTCCCCCCCGAAAGGCGCGAGCCCGTCGGTGTCTCATTGAGCGCTTCGCGCTCTTCCTCGAGGTCATCCAGCATCAGCACGAGATCGCTGTAGCGCTGCCGCAGCTCGACGAAGATGGCGTCGGAGGCCAGGCGGTCTTCTTCGCTCATGGATTCGAGGAGCTGATCGCGGATCGCCACGAACTCCGGCGCGCCCCGCTCTGCCGCCAGTCGGTACCAGGCCGAGGCCTCGACCACGTCGCGCTCAACACCTTTTCCGTGGAGGACCATGTAACCGGCCATGTACTGTGAGTACTTGTCGCCCTTGGCCGCGAGTTCGTTGACGTATATGAAGTGCGCGCGCTCCCAGTGTCCCTTGCGGTAGAGGTTGTCGGCCTTGGCCTGCAAGCGCAGCGTCGACGCGTCGAATCCGCGTCCCTGCGCCTGTACCGCCGATACCGGCGCGAATAACAGCAAAATGAGCAGGACAACGATAGTTCTGTGATTCATCCTGAGCTCGACTGAACTGACCAATGACACCGGGTTTTGATTATCGCCGACGCCGCAAGTTCCGGACATTTGTACCGACTAATCGACATATCTGGCCTTGCGTTTTTCGAGATTCGCGCTCACCGCTTCGACCTGGTTGGCGGCGCCCAGGAGCGGCACCTGTACTGCTGCTTCGAGCGCCAGAGCTTCGCGCTCCGGCATCGTCCAACCCTCGTTGACCAGCCTCTTGATGCCCCGAATCGCGTCCGGCGACCGGTCGGCTATCGCTGCGGCCATGTGGCGCGCGGTCCCGACAGGATCGTCGTCGACACGGGTCACGATGCCGAGATCGAGCGCCTCCCGGGCATCGACAACCTGCGCCGTGAATGCGAGCTCCTTGACCCGGTCCGGCGCAAGCAGGTGGCGCAGCGTCGTCGTTATCGCCATGTCAGGGACCAGGCCCCACTTCACCTCCATGATCGACAGCTGCACGTCCGGGGCCGCATAGCGCAGGTCGGCGCCCATCGCGATCTGGAACCCGCCGCCAAACGCGATGCCCTGCAGCGCGCAAATGACCGGGATCGGCAGTTCGCGCCAGGCGTATGCCGCCCGTTGCGCGAGATTCGCCGATGAGCCCTCGACCGGTGCCAGCAGCGTCTTGACGGCATCGTCGCCGCCCTGCAGCACGCCGAGGTCGATACCGGCACAAAAATTCTCGCCGGCCCCGCGCAGGATGACGGCGCGGACCGACGTGTGGGCCTCGATCGACCGCGCGGCCGCGTCGAGCGCGCCGAAAGTCTCGATATCGAGCGCATTGAATTTTTCGGGTCTGTTGAGCACGACCTCGGCCACGTGATCCCGGATACTTATTTCAACTCGATCGCTCAAAGTCGCCTCCTCAGGTTCTCAGCACGCACCTGCCATTGCGCAGCACGACCGCGTCCCGTTCCTTCACGCTGCACGAGAACGAGACGACATTGCCGTCCTGCCACATGTCCGTCGTAATCGTGTCACCCGGCAACACGGGCGCCGAGAAACGCGCGTCGAACTCCTCGATCAGGGTGTAATCGAATTCGCAGATCGTTTGCAGGACGGCGCGGCAGGCAATGCCGAATGTGCACAGGCCGTGCAGGATCGGCCGCTCGAAGCCCGCATTGCGTGCGTGCGTCGGATCAGCGTGCAGCGGGTTGCGGTCACCGGTCAGGCGATAGAGCAGCGCCTGGTCCTCGCGCGTTTCGATATCACAAGACAAGTCCGGCTCGCGGTGCGGGGGCCTGTGCGGCGGAATCCCTTTGCCCCTTGGCCCACCGAAACCACCGTCGCCGCGCGCGAGAATCGTGCAGCCCAGCGTGAACAGGACCGTATCGTCGCTGGCCAGCCGCCCCTCCGCTTCGAGCAGGACGAGCGCGCCCAGCTTCGGCCCGCGGTCGAAGACGTCGACGACGCGTTTGTCGATCAGCAGTTTCGCCGCGGGCGGCAAGGGCCGGTACAGCCGCATCCGCTGCTCCGAATGCAGGATTTGCGAGTAGTCCCAGCCGAGGCCGACCGGGAACATCTCCGGTACGAGAACGGTCGCCAGGGTCGGCACCGTCTTGAACTGCTCGACTTGCTCATAGACGAAGGGCAGTTCCCGGGCGTCGAGCGGATCGCGCCCCATGCCCACCGCGGCCGCGTAGAGGATTGCCTCCGTGTCCGTGTACGAGAATGGAAGGTCGGTTTCGACCTTCGACATGACCGTGTGGTAATCCAGTGCCATCACTCATCCGTGCCAGGCGGGCCAGCGGATGAGTGTACCGTCACATACGGAAAATGCCGAACGGCTTTTCGCCGGGCTGCGGATGGTTCATGGCTGCGGACAGTCCATGCGCGAGCACGTTGCGTGTGTCGAGGGGGTCGATAACCCCGTCGTCCCAAAGCCGTCCACTGGCGTAGAGCGGGTTGCCCTGGTGTTCGTACTGCGCGCGGATCATATCCTCGAAATCGGCTTTCTCCCTCGCCGGCCACTCTTCGCCCTTGAGTTTCATGCCGTCTTCCCTGACGGTCGACAGGACGAGCGCCGCCTGGTCGCCGCCCATGACCGAGATACGCGCATTGGGCCACATCCACATCATGCGCGGGCCGTACGCGCGGCCGCACATCGCGTAATTGCCGGCGCCGAACGAGCCGCCGACCACCACGGTGAATTTCGGCACATTGGCCGCGGCGACGGCGTTCACCATCTTCGCGCCGTCCTTGGCGATGCCGGCCTGCTCCACGCGCTTGCCGACCATGAATCCCGTGATGTTCTGCAGGAAGACCAGCGGTATGCGGCGACGGTTGCAGAGCTGCACGAAATGAGCGCCTTTTTGCGCCGACTCCGGAAAAAGAATGCCGTTGTTTGCGACGATACCTGCCGGATAGCCGTCGATATGGGCGAAACCGCATACCAGCGTGGCTCCGTACAGCTTCTTGAACTCGTGAAACTCGGAGCCGTCCGCGATGCGGCCGATGACTTCGCGTATGTCGTAGGGAAAGCGGAACTCCCGGGAGACGATCCCGTAGATGTCTTCGGCCGGCAATGCCGGGTCGACCGGCTTGCGGCGCACGACGCTGGGCGAACGGGGAAAATTGAGGTGAGCGACGATGTCGCGCGCAATTTCCAGCGCGTGCTCGTCGTTGTCGGCGAGATGATCGGTGACACCCGATATGCGCGAGTGCACGCTGCCGCCCCCGAGCGTTTCAGCGTCGACGACCTCGCCCGTCGCGGCTTTGACGAGCGGCGGGCCGCCGAGAAAGATCGTGCCCTGGTTGCGCACGATGACCGACTCGTCGCACATGGCCGGTACATACGCGCCACCCGCGGTGCACGAACCCATGACGACAGCGATCTGCGGGATGCCCTTGCCCGACAGTCGCGCCTGGTTGTAGAAAATCCGGCCGAAGTGATCGCGGTCGGGAAACACCTCGTCCTGGCGAGGCAGGAACGCGCCGCCCGAGTCGACGAGGTAGATGCAGGGCAGGTGGTTTTCCTCGGCGATTTCCTGCGCGCGCAGGTGCTTCTTGACGGTCAGCGGGTAGTAGGTTCCACCTTTCACGGTCGCATCATTGGCGACGATCATGCACTCGAGTCCGTGAATCCGGCCGATGCCCGTGACAATTCCGGCGCTCGGGACGTCGTCACTGTACACCTGCCACGCCGCCTGCCGCCCGATTTCCAGGAAATGGGCGTTCTCGTCGAGCAGCGCACGAATGCGATCCCGCGCCAGCAATTTGCCGCGGCTCAGGTGCTTTTCGCGAGCGCGCTCGGGCCCGCCCTGCATGACATACTCGTTAACCTCGCGCAGGTGATCGGCAAGCGCCTCGTGTGCTTTGCAGTTCTTTTCGAAGTCTTCAGACGAGCGATCGACCTTGGTCTTGATGACGGGCATGGCTTAGCGGCTACCTCGTGGCGGAGAACAGTTCGCGGCCGATCAGCATACGACGAATTTCACTCGTGCCTGCGCCGATTTCATACAGCTTGGCGTCGCGCCACAGGCGCCCCGTCGGGTACTCGTTGATGTAGCCGTTGCCACCGAGCGACTGGATGGCTTCTCCCGCCATCCACGTCGCCTTCTCGGCAGCCACGAGAATACATCCAGCCGCGTCGAAGCGGGTAGTCAGACCCCGATCGCAGGCCTGCGCCACCGAGTAGACGTACGCCCGGCAGGCATTCATCGTCGTGTACATGTCGGCGATCTTGCCCTGCATCAACTGGAACTCGCCGATGGGTTGTCCGAACTGTTTACGGTCATGGACGTAGGGCATTACAACGTCCATGCACGCCGCCATGATACCGAGCGGACCACCGGCCAGAACGACCCGTTCGTAGTCGAGGCCGCTCATCAGGATAGCTGCGCCCTTGCCTTCCTCGGCGAGCAGGTTGGCCGCCGGCACGCGGCAGTCCTCGAGCAGGACCTCGCTCGTATCCGAACCCCTCATGCCGAGCTTGTCGAGCTTTTGCGGCGTCGAAAATCCCGGGGTCCCGCGCTCCACGAGGAAAGCGCTGACGCCCGCGGAACCGGCCTCGGCGTCGGTCCTCGCGTACACGATAATGACGTCTGCGGTCGGTGCATTGGTGATCCACATCTTGGCGCCGTTGAGCACCCACTCGTCGCCGTCCCGGACGGCGCTCGTTCGCATGCTCATGACGTCGGATCCGGCGCCCGCTTCGCTCATCGCGAGGGCGCCGAGATACTCGCCGGAACACAACTTCGGCAGATACCGGCGCCTCTGCTCGTCGTTGCCCCAGCGTCGCAGCTGGTTGACGCACAGGTTCGAGTGAGCGCCGTAGGACAACCCGACCGAGCCCGATGCCCGACTTATCTCCTCCATGGCGATGACGTGCGCGAGGTAGCCGAGTTCTGACCCGCCGAATTCACTTTCTACGGTAATGCCGAGCAAGCCGAGTTCACCGAGCTCGGGCCAGAGATCGCGCGGAAACTCGTTCTTCTCGTCGATGGCCGACGCCCGGGGCGCTATCCTGTCGCTGGCGAAACTGCGCACGGTCTCGCGCAAGAGGTCCAGGTCCTCGCCATGACCAAAATCGAATTCGAACATCGGTAGGTGACCCCGGTGAATCGTCGTAGAGATTCTTTGATTCTCCGCAAGCCGCACAGGCGAGTGAATACCAATCACGCGGTAGGGTCCTGGCCGGACAGGTCCTCGATAAAGCGCGAAAACAACTCGAACTGTGATGTTATTCCGAGCTTCTGGAACAGGTTGCGTTTGTGGACCATGACCGTCCCCGGCGCGATCTCGAGCAGGCGCGCAACCGACTTGGAGGAATGGCCACGTAACAGCAGCTGCGTGATCTCGCGTTCGCGCTGCGTGAGAACGCCATCACCGAAGTGCTCAAAGCACTCGGTGAGTCTCTTGTGGATCGCCCGGTCGGGCGCGCGGCGTTCTCCGGCCCGCTGCGATCTCGTCCAGACACGGCGCATCGCCGCACGCACGACGGGCTCGATCAATTCGAGCCGCGCCAGTTCGGACCTCGAAAACCGCTTCTGCCGCCGACCGATGACGAGCACCAGGGACGTACCGTTCCCGAGATCGACGAGGAAGTCCATCTCGTCCTTGAGATGCGTGCGCTCGCAGTACTGTCGGTAATACTCGCTCGAGTGAAAACGGTCCGGCGTCGCGTCGCGAAAGCGGCAGATGCCGGGTTTGTCGTCGCGCAACGCCAGTTCGTACAACGGGTCGAGCAGATACGGCCCCGCCAGGTAGCGCTCGACGTAGTGGCGCTCCCCTTCGGGTTCGAGCGTGTGGTGCAGTACTTCGGGAGGCGCGTCGGCGTGGAACGCGAGCAGGCAGGTGCCGTTGTGTTCCACCGCCTCGCCAATACCGTCGATAAGGCTGTCAGCGATGCGCTTGGCCGAGTCCGACGCCAACATGCCCGCCACGGCAACGTGCCACGCAGGACTGTCGAAGCAGGATTTCGGCATGCCTAGGGCTGGTACAGGGCCGCCGTGGCCCCGGCCGGGTCGCGGATTACGCAGAAGCGACCACCGGCGAGTCCCCGAACCGGTACGATGATCTCACCGCCATGGGCAGCGCAGGCCGCGGCGCTCGCCTCGATATCGGCCACCGTGATGTAGATCAGCCAGCCGGCGGGCAGCTCCGCGTTGCTGCCGCGCGCATGGCAGATGCCCGATACCGCCTCGCCGCCCGGTGTGGTCATCGAGTAGTCGGCGTAGTCGCCCATCGAGACGTCTTCGTGGCCCCAGCCGACGACTGCCTTGTAGAAATCGCGTACGCCCTCCGCGTCGTCGACGCTCATGTCGATCCAGCCTATCTTGCCTGTCGTTTCCGCCATAGCACCCCCGGGTTCGTATCAAAAAGATGTGAGGAAGGACGCCGCGTTGCCGCCCACCGCGGCAACCCCCGACCGCGCCGCCTCGAGATACGCCCGTCCTTGCGGGTAGTCGTCCGGCTGCGGGTAATACACGCGGCGCACTCGATTGCGATGATACAACCTCAGCTGCGCGCCGAACGGCACAACGCGCGCCGGATCGTCGCCGGACAACTCCCGGTGCAGGGCCGGCAGACGGAAGAAGGGACGATTCATATCCGCGTGGTGGGCATTGTGGTAGCCGAAATTCAGCACGATCAGGTTCAGCCACGGGCGGCGCAGGCTGAGCGGATTGCTGAAGGTATGCTCCTGCTCCCAGGCCGCATCGCCCTTGTGCGGCGGCTCGACATAGTCGAACAAGGTCGCGTTGTAACCGTAGTCGTGCTGCACGCTGTCCATGAATCGCAGGACGTGCATCATGACCAGGTAGGCGGTGACATAGAGTAGCGCGGCCTTCGGCGCCAGCACGAGCAGCGTCATGAAGATCCCGCTGCGAACGGCGATCACGGCGAGATTGCGCACGCGCTGGTCGCGTCGCTGCGGAATCACGAACGACGTCAGCGCCATTACCCCGTGCATGATCAGGTCGTGTGCCGGTACATAGAACCATTCCAGGAACCGGGTGGTGCGCACGATCATCGGGTGCTGCTGGAAAAACGCGTCGTACTCGAACCACACGACGTCATCATTGTCGACGTGGTGGCGGAAGTGCTTGTAGCGCATGTCCTCGTAAGTCCCGTACGACGCACCGCAAAGCCAGCTCAGGAATCGGCCGAGCCGCGCATTGTGCCGGGCCCTCGCGAAGACCAGGTTGTGCGCGCATTCGTGGACCAGGTATGCGGCGATGACCATGCCGTGCGCGAGGGCGAGCGTTGCGACCGCGTTGACAAGCCAGCTCGTCGCGAAAAGACCGGCAAACCCGACGAGGTACATCGAAACCGCGTACAGAACCGCAGCGCCGTACCAGCGCATTCCGAGGGGGTCTTTTGTCAAGCTCTTTGTTAGCATACGCGGCATCGCAGCTCTGTACGGAGAACCTATAGATGAAGCTCGTTACCGCCATTGTAAAACCCTTTCGCCTCGACGACGTTCGCAACGCGTTGAGCGAGGTGGGAATCCAGGGTATGACGGTCAGCGAAGTGAAGGGCTTCGGCCGCCAGCGCGGCCATACGGAACTCTATCGCGGCGCCGAATATGTCGTTGATTTTCTTCCAAAAGCGAAGATCGAAGTCGCTGTCCCGGACGACCTCGTCGAACGCGTCGTCGAGGCGATCGTGGATTCCGCCAAGACCGGCAAGGTCGGCGATGGCAAGATCTTCGTCACGCCGCTCGAGCAGGCCTGGCGCATCCGCACCGGCGAAACCGGGGACAGCGCGCTGTAATACGCGCCGGAAGGCCGCTTATTCCTGGCCTTCTACCATACAGAACGCGTTGAGCTTGTTGCCGTCGAGGTCACGGAAATAGCCGGCGTAAAAAGGCCCCATGCGAGGTCCCGGGTCGCCCTCATTGGCGCCGCCAAGTTTAAGTGCCCTGGCGTGGAGCGCCTGCACCTTCTCCGGCGCGTCGACCGCCAGCGCAACCATCGTGCCGTTACCGACCGTCGCGGGATTTCCGTCGTACGGTGTAATGAGGGACAGGGCCGGCTGGTCGGGCGCTGTCGACCACGCGATAAAGTTGTCGCCTTCCAGGACCCTTTTTGCCCCGATCACCGCAAGTAACTCGTCGTAGAACTTTGCCGCGCGCGGCACGTCGTCGGTGCCCAGCGTTACGTATCCGATCATGCTTCGCCCTCCTCTCGCTTGTCGAGTTGCAGCGCCTCGCGCCACGCGGCCAGCTTACCCGAGAACGACATCGCAGCGTAGGCCGGGCTCGTCGAAGGCAGGCTCGCGCGCCGGACTCCCGCAGCCACTCCCAGCGGATCGACGAAGCGCTCGAACAACTGTTCGGCCTTGCGGCCATTGAACGCGACCAGCTCGATGTCCCCGTGGCGCGCGAAGAATCGTGCGAAATCGTTGACCGTGGCAGTATCAGCGCGGATGTTCGCATCCATACTGCCCGGACGCACCGAGCTCTGCAGCACATCCCACAGCGCAATGCGCTTGCCGCACAGCTGGGCCGCACGCGCGTCGTATGCGCCATCGATGTCGTACAGCGCAGCCATGATGCGCCAGAATGCGTTATGCGGATGCGCATAATATTGCTGCTCGCGGATGGAGCGCTCGCCGGGCAGGCTGCCGAGAATCAGGATACGCGCATCGGGCCGGGCGATTGGCGGAAATCCCGAGGAGGCCGGTGTATCCCGGGTTGTCACGCTCATTGCCCGATCAATAGCCCCGTTGCCGATCAACGACGTTCAGCAGCCGGTCACCGGCGAGGTAACGGCGGATATTCTCGGCGACCAGCATACGATGGCGATGCCGGTCACCACCCCTGCCGGAAACGTGCGGAGTAATGATCACGTTGTGCTGGCGCCAGAGCGCGTGTTCGCCCGGGAGCGGCTCGGGGTCGGTCACATCGAGGCCGGCGCCGGCCAGGCGCCCCGACTGCAGCGCCGCGAGCAGCGCCCCGGTGTCAACCGTTGCGCCGCGCCCGACGTTGATGAAATACGGTGTGTTCGCAAAATCGGCGCTGAAGAACTCACTTCCGAGCAGACCGCGCGTCGCGTCGGTCAACGGGAGCGCATTGACGATGACGTCGGCCTCGAGTGCGAGATCCAGCATCTCGTCGGACAGGCCCACGTAGTCGACAAAATCGGGACCCTTTCGCGAGCTGTTTCGCGTTGCCACGACCCGCATGCCGAGTGCCGCGCCGCGCCGCGCGATCTCGGTTCCGATACCGCCAAGTCCGAGCACCAGCATGGTCTTGCCCTGCACCGTCGTCATGCCGTCGGTGTAGCGCGGGTCCCGTTTCCAGGTCCCCTCCTCCCTGCCGTCGATAAACGTCGGCAAGTTCCGCGTCAGCGCCAGCAGCATGCCGATCGCGTGCTCCGCGATAACGGGTGATGACATCTTCTGCATGTTGGTCAGGACGAGACTTTCGCGGAACGGCTGCCCGGACGAAAGACAGCGATCGGCCCCGGCTGAATAGAGTTGCACCCAGGTAACCTCGGGCGCGGCGGCCAGAAGCTCGTCTGCGCAAAATCCGATGATCGCCCCGGCGCCGGGCGCGCGCGCCCGCGCGTCGTCCAGCGTGCCGGCGAATTCAAATCGGGCGTGCCCGAATTGCTGCTCGAGCCAGGACCATTCCTCGCGGCTGCCGCGAACCACGATCGCGTGGGACGTATCCCAGCCGCCGACTTCACGCATGGCCACCGGGCCCTCGCGCAAGCCCGACGTCTCGATCAGCTCCGCGATCGTCTCCTGCCCCCTCGCCCCCGCAACCGGGAACAACAGAGCCGTCGCGATGAACGCGAGAATCACCTTGGAATCGTGCATAGACCACCTCCGCAACAGGCATCATAGCACCGGGTGGTCCGGCGACGGACCGCGCGCCGCGGCCGCACAGGATCCGGTTCAGGGTCTATGCCGGGAAGAAGTCGATCGGCTTGGTCGTCGTGATCGCCTCGACGTCCTTGGCCTCGAAGCGGAACAGCTTCACGCGCTGCACGAGCTTGCGCTCGAGTTCTGCGTCATCGAGCTCGCTCGACACAACCTCGCACATCGTGACCGTACCGTTAGGCGCGATGGTCAGCCGCAACACGAGCTTGCCTTCGAGCGAGGGATCGCGGCGCAGGGCGCGATTGTAGAGTGCAAAAATGGCGCCCTTGTTCTTGTCGAACACGAGTTCGATTTCCTCGCGCGAGCGGGATGCCCGGCCGCTCGTGCCCTCACGATCTGCGGACGGACCGGCCTGGCCGATTCCGGACACGGGACTCTCGACCCGCGTCGTGCTGCGGCCGGCGATATTCGTGCCACCCGTGTTGCGACTCATGGTCGCCGTGTTGATACCGCCCGAAGACGTGCCGACGGACGAAGTAATCATCGAGCGCTCATTGCGCTGCGCCTGCCCGACCGACGCGGTCAGGGGCCGGTCCTCGGCCACCTGCCTGAGGTCCTTGTCGACGAGGTCGGCCAGGTCTTCCGTAAAGGGCATCAGGGCCGCCTGCGCCTCCTCACGGGCCTGCTCTGCGCGGTCGACGACCGGTTCGGGCTCGGGCTGCGGCTCGGGCTCGGGTTCCGGTTCGGTTTCCACGACCTCCTCGGGCTCGGGCTCCTCGACCTCGGGCTCCGGCTCCTCTTCCTTGGGAGGCGGCGGCGGCGGCGGCAGCGGCTTTTCTTCGAGCATCAGCTGCGCGATCCGCGGCGGAATCTCCTCGACATCGAAGGGCTCGGGCTCGGGAACGGGGATGAACGGCCAGACGATCGACAGGGCCAGGCAAATCAGGAAGATGATGCCCAGCAGGCGCTGGAACTTCCGTTCCTGCGCCTTGCCCGTCGTCCAGGGCAGCTCATATTCTCTGTAAAACGGTAAGTCCAATTCCGTGACTCCTGGTCCCTAAGTCAACCTCAAAGCGAAGCCTGGAGGTCGTCCAGCATGTCCGAGCTCTTCTGCAGCACGGCCAGCGAGATTTGTCCGTAGTCCGAGGCCGTGCAGGTCGCCATGACTTTCTTCAGCAAACGGTAGGAGATGTCCTTGTCGCCCATGATCGTCACTTCGCGCCCCGCAACGTCTTCCTTGGCCGCACGGCGCAGCGTGCGGTCATTTTGCGACAGCAGCGCCTCCCGCAATTGAGGGATATCGTTGCCCTGCCTGGCCATGACATCGGCGATTTTCGCTACGGGCTGACCCTGCACCAGGATGTCGGTCTTGCCGATCAGGACGACGACGTTTTCCTTGGGTTTCTTTTCCGCTATCGATTCGGGCAATTTCATGTCCTTGGCATTCGGCAGCGTCTGCACGTCCGACGAATTCACCAGCAGGAAGAACACGAGAATCGTAAAGATGTCCATGAGCGACACGAGGTTGAGCGCACCAGCGCCTTTATTGCGCTTGTGGTGCTTCTCCATGCGTTTCGCGCGGGCTGATTTCACCATGGCTTATGCCCCTCCGCCGATCACCGGCGCATCACCGATGGAGATATCAGGGAACAGATCGGTGCGGTCGATCTTCCCCTCTTCCTCGTCGACGTCCTGTGCGACGCGCACCGTGTCCATGACCTGAACGATCGTGTCGTAGGCGACATCCTGCTCGAGCAGGATCGCCGCGTCGGTCTTGGACGGGTAGCGTTTCTTGAGCTCGCGCAGCTTCTCCGCGAGCGCCGCATAGTCGTAGGCGCCGTCGTCCGTGTTGGGATAGATACCCAACAGGCCCTGGTTGCGGTCGCCGACTTCGATCTTGCCCTGACGTACGATGATTTCCAGCTGGAAGGTCTGGTCCTGCGGTTCCACGGGCTCGCTAGAGGAGCCTGGCAGATTCAACTCGAGAATCGTCAAGCGCGAAAACACCGCGGTGATCAGCAGGAACGGAACCAGAATCACCATCAGGTTCATGAAAGCCGTGATATTGAGTTCGGCCGTCTCGATATTGCGACGGCCACGGCTGCGAATCATGGCTCAGGCTCCGGTCGTCTTGAGCTGGCGTTCGGTGACCGCATTCAGGAACTTGACGCTCGCCATCTCGAGGCTGTCCACGAGAGCGTTCGTCTTGGTCTGCAGCAATGCGTGAATCAACAGAAGCGGGATGGCTGCCATGAGGCCGAAAGCCGTGGTATTCATCGCCGTCGAAATCGACGCGGAAAGCATGTCCGCTTTCTCGGCCGGATTCGCCTCGGCCACCGCGGTGAACGCCGAAATCAGGCCGATAATCGTGCCGAGCAGACCCAGCAGCGTTGCGATGTTAGCCAGAGTCGCAATGTAATGCGTGCGCTTCTCGAGACGCGGCAGAACCTCCATCAGGCTTTCTTCCATGGCCTTCTCGATGTCGTCCCTGCGCCGTGCCGACTTAACGCGGTACAGGCCGTAGGTCAGGATCGAGCCTATGGCCGCCTTGGACTTGGCCGTGTGCTGGGCGGCTTCCTGGAAGTTGCCGGCCTTGAGGAACGGCACGATCTTCTTCCAGAGTGCGCGATTGCTCGCACCCGAAACGGTCAGATACGTCCAGCGTTCGATGGCAATGGCGATGCCGAACGCGAACACGAACAGGATGGGGATCATGAACGGTCCGCCCTCCTGGAAAAAACGCACTACTGTGCTCATTTGTCTGCTCCTCTAAAACAGATTGTCTTCGTAAACTGTAGGAGGGCCGTCAGGCCCGACCAGGCCTGACGGCCCTCCTACTCTTGTCCATCTTCGCCGTGCAGGTCACCGTAATAATTGACCTGCCGTAGAAATTCCTCCCGGTCGATCGGCGCCAGCACCTCGTCCATCAGCGTGTTGACCGGCCGGCCCATCAGGTCGCCGGGGTCCGACTTCTGCCAGGGCACGATATACAGCACCTTTGGCAGCTCCTGGTTGCCCGTAATCTCCGTGCGGCTCAGCTGCATCGAGTCCATGACGCGACTGCCGGTCGTCGTGCGCGTGACGTCCGGCGACGGTGCCGGGCTCGCCTCATCGCCCTCGAGCGGGTTCTCGAGCGGGTTCTCGAGCGGCGCCGAGGTGTCCACGGCGGGCATCAGCTCGTCGTCCGCGGCGGGCTCCTGGGCGAAAGAGGCAAACGCTGCCAACAACATGGCGAGCATGAATCCGGTGCCGAATACTTTTCCTGGCCAAGTACTCATGTCCTTCATTCCGCCACGTTTGCCGTCCGCTGGTTCGCCGTCACGCGGCGCCTCAGATCCGATATCCATTTCTCGACCTGCTTGTCCTCGCCCACGAGGGTCTGGTAGATCTCGAAGTGCTGCAGGGCGGGTTCGAGCCGCTGCAGGTACAATTCGTTAAGAACGCCCAGGTTGTAGTGTGCCAAGGCGTAATCGGGCGATACTGTGACAGCCTTCAAATATGCGGCTTCTGCCTCCAGAAAATTCCCATTTCTGCGAAGTAGCATGCCCAGCTGGTTCAACGCCGGGGCATAATCCGGGTCCACGGCCAGCGCTTTATCGAGCGCTTCACGCGCTGACTCGTCGTTGTCGTTGCCGGCATGGATGATCCCGAGGTTCACCCAGGCCCCCGGGTAGTCGGGATACAGCAGCACGAATTCCTTGAATCGCAGCTCGGCGTCGACGAAATCGCCTGCCGCCATGACGGACGCGGCCTGCTCGAACAGCGTCTGCGCCTCGGGCGGTATTTCCCGCGCTGCGGCGTCCCCCGCCGAAGCCTCCTGGCTGCCGGACACCTGGCGCGGTGCCTCGGCGTCACGCACGGACCCCGCGCCGCCGCAGCCTGCCAGCACCAGCAGCGCCGCCACAACCGCAACCGGCGTCGACCGGTCAATAAAGCGACGTAACAACATCTTCGCTGCGCTCCTCTTTCGCATAGCGCGCCGGCATCAGACCTGCCAGCCGCTCGAAACTCTTGCGTACCCATTCGTCGTAGACGCCGTCGGCGGCGCGACTCGAATTCGCGACGTACAGGTCGATTGCCTTTTCCTCGAACGGGAACGCCTGTTCCTCGAGCAGGATCTCGTACTGCTCCAGCGCGTCTGCGGCGAGATCGGCCGGCCTGTCCGACTCCAGAAGATCGGATGAGAACTGCTCGTACACTTCACCGAGGCGGAACGTCGCCGCTGTCGTGACTTCGGCGACACCGTAGTCGGAAGCCCTGGAGTAGGCATCGATTACGTCTTCCATGAGGTCCTTTTTCAACGCCAGGCTGTCCGCCAGCGGCTGCGTCAGTTTTACGACCTCGAATCTTTGGCGCACCGGCTCCGCCAATTCCAGCGACGCGGTCGCCGCCAGGTAGCGCGTACGATCGCTGCGCTGCGAACCGGCTGTCGCATCCACGGCAACCAGCTCCCTGAGACGTGCGTCGACCTCCTGCCCGTTGCCGGCCCGGCGCGCGAGTTCCAGCAATCGCGCGCGCGCTTCGATCGATTCCGACAGCGGATTCGGATAGCGCGAAACGATGTCATTCAGGACCCGCCGTTCGGAATCGAAGATACCGGTCTGTGCGTACAGGTCTGCCGCCTTCCACAGCGCCTCGCGCCGCACGTCGTCGCTGCTGGATGGCGCGGCGGCGATGCGCTCGAACTCGCCGGCGGCCTGTCCGGCCCTGCCGGTCTCGAGATAGGAGACGGCCAGTTTTTGCGTGACGTCATCGGCGAATTCGCTATCAGGATAGGCGCGGCGGAACTCTTCGAGCACTGCCGCGGCACGGTCCCAGGCCTCGAGGTTGATCAATGCGGCGGCCGCATCGTACTCGGCCGTCACGCGGACCGGCGAATCCGGCACGGCCTGGCCGAGACGCCGGAAATGCGTTACCGCCGTTTCCAGGTCGCCGGCATCGCGCGCCTGCTCGCCCTGCTTGTAGATCGACGAGGCGATGCGGTCCTTGATGGCCTGTTGCGCGTGCGGATCGTCGCCCGGCGTCAATGAACGCAGGCTGTAATAAGAGTTTTCCGCCTCGGCGAAATGCGCGAGGTCGAATTGTGAATGCGCGATGACGGTCCAGGCCGTACGCGCCAGCGCCGACTCGACGGGTGGCTGCTTGGCGACGATCGTTTGACCAACGGCGATCGCGAGATCGAACTGGTTTTGCTGGAAGAGATCCTCGGCCACCGCGGTCAGCACGGCACCGGATTCCGGATGAGCGGGATAGGTGTCGGCGAACTTGAGGCCGCTGTCGAGGTAAGCCTGGTGCCACTCGTCGCGCGCGGGCCCGGACAGCGTCTTTTCGTGCTCACGGTACGCGAGAATTGCCGCAAACCCGGCTTCGGCCGACCTGTCGTGAAACGGGTAGCCGTAGGCCGTGCGTTCGTATTCGGTCGTCGCGGCGGCGTAGTCCTCGCTCTCGAAAAGAATCTCCGCGAGCAGGAAGTTCGTGTTCGCCGTGTCGGCTTCGCCCGGGAAGTACGCCAGGTACTTGCGATACCAGTTGGCGGCTTCGCGGTAATCGCTTTTCGCGCCATCCGATTGCGCCTCTGCGTGGTAGTACTGCGCAAGATCCGTGAGGTTGGCTTTCAGGTACTCGGCAACGGCCTCGTTTTCAGCGCGCGGATTTCGGACCCAGAACGGGCCGTCCATGCCGTAGCGTTCCACGAAAGCTTTCTTGCCATCCAGAACGAGACTCGGGAATCCGCCCTGCTTGTAGGCCTCGATCACCTGCGCCTGCAGCACGGGCGCCTTCGGATGGTACGGGTCGTGGGCAACGAACGCCTCGTAGGTCTCGGCGGCATCCTGGAAGCGTTCCTGTTCGAGATACAGGTCGCCGAGATTCGCGTAGACGACGTGTGCGTATTGCGGCGCCGCATCTCTCGCAAAGAACGCGTCGATGCTGTCCGCGCCCTCCATGTAGGAAAAGCTGATGCTGAGCACGCGGAAGGTATCTTCGACGAGTTCACGTTCGGCGCGTGTCAGCGATGCAAGCCGTTCGTCGCCCTCGCCGATCTCGATGTCTCCGACCTTGCGGTCCAGGAGCTCGAAAAACGGCGCCAGGCTGTCGTCGTACCACGCCAGCTTGAACTGGGCCCAGCCGAGCTTGTACAGCGACTGCTCGTAGAAGCGCGACTGCTCACCCGCCTTGATAACGTCCTGATAAGCCATCTCGGCGTCGTTGTAGTTCTTGCGCAGGAACAGCATCTCGCCGCGCCGGAACTGCACCTCGTCGATCAGCGCCGTGTCCGGGTAGCGCTTCACCAGTTCGTTGAGCACGTCGAGCGCCTCATCGGTGCGGCCGCCTACCTCGTACGCACGTGCCAGCTGGTAGAGGACCGTGTCATTGCGACGGTAGTCGGGATACGCCTCGAGCAGCGTCTGGTAGAGCTCGACCGCGTTATCGAAACTCCGCGCATCGAGTGACTCGATGTTCGCCGCCAGCTGCCCGGCCTCGGTGGCCTCGAGCTCGAGATCGCCGAGGCGTCGCATGGCTTCGGCGCGCAGTTCGGGATCCTCGGATACGAGATCGAGGAAATCGCGATAGCTTCGACGCGCCAGCTCCGAGCTGTCGAGGATCACCTTGCCGGGGCGGACCTCAACGGTCCTGTCCTCGAGACTCTTGATCGTGTCCTTTTCCTTGACGCGGGCATCAGCGGGCGGCGCGGTGAGCGTCGCGACGACGGCAGCAAGGAGAAGAGCGCGCCAGGCGTTCATTCGCTCGCCTCGCCGACCGTAGCCGCAATATCGTATATCGCGGCGAGCGCGAAGCGCGCCTGGATCGTGTAGACATCGAGGCGCTGTTTCTGCGCCTGCAACTCGCCGACCGCAATATTCCGCAGGAACGCGCGCTGGCGGAACAGCGTGTCCTCGACGCGCATCTTCATGCCCTCGATGCGCGGCGCAAGCCCGTAGACGCGATCGCCGAGCTCTGTGAAGCGCCGCGGCTCGTTATGCATGGTGTCGTCGATCTGGCGCCAGGATCGCTGTGTCTCGACGAGTGCCTCACCGGTTTGCTGCAGGTCTCTGCGCAGCCGCCAGAGCCTCTCCCTGAAGTCGCGCTCGAGGTTCCACTGCAGCACGCCCTTGAGAAGGTCGATCTTGTCCTGCACCTCGCGCGCTTCCGGGATATCAGCTCGCAGCGCCGGGGTCTCCTCGAGCGTGGCGATCTCGTCCCACATCTCGAACTCGGAGCGCGTCGCCAGCGCCAGCCAGTCGTGGTTGGCCTCGATGTTGTCGGCAAGTTCGTCGTAAGCGAGCTTGTCGGCAATCATTGCGTCGAGGTCGGCTTGCGACAGCGACTCGGCCACGAGGGGGATGCTCTGCGTGAGCTTCTCGGTCTGCGTCTCGAGCATGTTGACATACACGTCCACATCCTGCTGCCAGCGATCGAGATTGCGATGCAGGTAGGTCAGGTCGCGGTAGTTCTTGAGCCCTTCCTGGAACTCGTGCGTCGCGAGCAGGTGAAAGAGGTAGCGCGCTTCCGGCCCTTCGGGCAGCGCCTCGAGGCGCCAGTACCAACCGGTGCTGTCGAGCGGCTCGTTCTCGACGAAACTGGCGAAAAACTCGCCCGACTCGATGTGCTGGATCGTGCGATCGAGCCGATTGGTCTCCTCGTAGAACGCCTCGATGGCATTCAGGTAATGGTCGGCGGCCTGGCTGATCGAATCGAGCTGCGCCATCGCGTAGGGAATCGCGAGCATCGACTCCTGGACCGCGGGGTCGAGCAGATCGCGACCGCGGAGCTCCATCCACGGCACCAGGGCACGACGGTAGTTTTCCAGCTCCGCATCGGCCCAGCCGACGCCGAGCAAAGCCTTGTTCGAGAACGGGCCGTCGAGCCGGACGCGTTGCAAGGGCGCCTTCGCCGCGTAGGGCCTGCTGTCCTGCAGCAGTGCGTATCCGAGGGCGAGATTCGCCTTGTCGCGCAATGCCGTCAACTCGTTGTTGAACGGATCCATGTCGCCGAGTTCGTCGAGCAATTCGGCCGCCTCCTCGACGCGACCGCTGCGCACCAGCGCAACGCCGACATTGAACTTGGCGTATCGGGCCCACTCGGTACGGTCCTTCCAGTTCTGCAGTCGCGCGATCGCGGCGTCATACTCGCCGGCATCGATGAGGATCTGGGCGTCGAGCATCAGCGCCTCGCGCTGGATGTTATCGGGCAGCTCGCCCTCGATGTACGCGAGCGCCTCGCGGGCCCGCTCGAGATAACCCCGCTGGTACCAGATCTTCGCAAGAAAGAACCAGGTGCGGTCACGTATCTCGCTGGAGACGTTTCCGGCGAGGAGCCTCTCGAAGATTTCGGCCGCTTCGAGGTGATGACCGTAGGACAGGTACATGCCCCCGAGCAAAAGGTCGGCCTCGTCCTGGTGATCGGTCAGCTGTGCCTGTTCTTTCGCAGCCAGCAGCCGCACGATCGCTGGAAAGTAGTCATCCTGATAAAAGTAGAAAAGGACCTCGCCGAAGTGCGGGTCCTTGACAACGATCGGTTCCGGATCGTCTTCAGCGGCGAGTGCTGCAGGCGTAATTGCGACGCACAACAGGCACAGGCGACCAAGGATGGAACGCAATGGCGGCAACGGTCACTCCCATTCCTTGATGACGAACTCGGGCTGCTGTTTCTTGACGCGGTCGGTAATCTCGAGTTCGAGGTACTTGGCGCCGATACCCTTGTTGAACATCAGGGTTGCCCCGCGGCGATAGTCCCGGACATGGGGGCCTGTGCCCGTAAAGATCGCGACGAGCTCGTGCTCGCCGGTTTTCAGATTGGCCATATGGACGCGGTGCACGCCGCCGCGGACCAGCGCATCGGCCTCGCGCGCCGTGTACAGGTAGTTCGCGACCTCCTTGCCGTCAATCCTGAGCTGCACCGAGTCGAGTTCGAAGTACTCGCCGACATCCATCGATATGAAGAACGCGACCTGCGAATTCGCAGGGAACAGCAGCTCTTCCTCGAGCAGGAACAGGTCCCGGTTGAGATCGAGAACCTCTTTCTTCAATGACTGGACGTCCTTGTCGAGTTCACGGAACTCGTCGCGTTGCCGGGATTCTTCCGCTTCGGCACTGCGCGCTTCGGCAACGGTTGACGCCATCGGCGCAGCGTCCTGCGCAAGCGATACGGCGCTGAAAACCAAAAATATCGTCGCGATGAGCGTAATAACAGTCTTGGTCACATTACTCTCTCAGCAGTGAACGGATCTGGTCGAGGTACATGTTTTCGTATCCGGGCTTGTACCCGTGATGCACGTAGCGAACCGTACCCTCGCGATCGACGAGCACCGTGACGGGCATCGCATCAACCCTGTAGAGGCGACTCACCTCCTTGCTGGCGTCGAACAGCACCGGGAAGTCGATGCCGAGTTCGTCGGCCATCTGCATGGCGCGGCTGGAGTCATCGTCGATGTTGACGCCGAGCAGGTTGAAGCCGACGCGCTGGTAGCGGTTGTACAGTTCGTCCAGCAGCGGCATCTCCTGGCGGCACGGGCCGCACCAGGTCGCCCAGAAGTTGATCATGACCACGTCGCCCCGGTACTCCGAGAGCCTGAGGTTCTCGCCGGTCGAACTCTTGAGTGCGAAGTCGGGCGCCGTCTGGCCCTCCATGCCGCTGGATGCGAGGCTGGAGGCTGCAAATGCGCTGCAAAGGAGCGCGATAATCGTCTTCCTGAAGTTCATTCGTCCATTCCTTGTGTTCTTGGCCCTTCTCCGTCCAATGGAGAGCGCCCCGGGGCGGCACAATTCAAAGATGAATGGTGACAGCCGGGGCCTTTGAGGGCCGTGATTATCGTCACAATTGCCCAGTTTCCTGAACATAATGACGGCCTCCCAACGGGCTTCGCGTCGCCCCTGCAGGCGATCCAGATTACGTTAAATTGGCGCGAATCCCAACGGTTTCCGAATTCCGGGACCGAAGCCACATGATAGGCGTATGAGTATGAATTTAAAGTGAAAATCCGTCGCCTTTCTGCGACATTTGCCAATTTTTTAGTCGCCGCTCGCGGCGTCGGGCGGCATGAGGCCATCCGAGTAGTAAACGCGCCCCGACGCATCGATGACGATGCTCTCGTAGTCGGGCAGCGTTCCGATCAGCGTCAGGCCGTCCTCAACGCCCATGACGAATACACTCGTCGACAGCGCGTCCGTGATGACGGCATCCGGCCCGATCACGGTGGCGCTGTGCACGCCCTCGGCCGGGGCGCCGGTGCTCGGTCGGAGAATGTGGTGATAACGCATGCCCTCCTCGTCGAAGAACCGCTCGTAGTCCCCCGATGTCGAAATGGCCTCGCCGACCAGCGGGACTGAGATCGCGACCTCGCCCTCCTCGCGCGGATGGCGGATTCCGACCATCCACGGGCGCCCGCGTCGATCGCCGAGCAGGCGCGAATCGCCGCCGGCTGTAACAATTGCGTGGCGGATGCCGCGCAGCTGCAGAATCGTCGCGCCGCGCTCAACGACATAGCCCTTGGCGATGCCGCCCAGGTTGATACGCACGCCGTCGCGCCGGAAGAACACTGTGCCGGCGGCCTCGTCGAGCTCCACGAGGCGGTAATCGATGAAGGTACGCTCCGCCGCGACCGTCTCGTCGTCGGGTCGCCGGCGATTGCGGAAATCGTAGTGCTGCCCAACGCTGTCGTACGTGATGTCGAACGCACCGCGGGTCAGCGCCGAGATGTCGAGCGAGCGCTGAATCAGGTCGAACAGTTCCCCTCCCGCCGGCACGGCGCTTTGTGCCGCGCTGCGGTTGATTTTCGAGATTTCGGACTCATCTTTGTACGTGCTCATGAGGCGGTCGATGCGGGCGGCCTCGTCGAACACCTCTTCGAGCGCCTGGCGGCCGGCTTCGGGGTCGTCGCTCCAGAGGTAAACGCTCACCTCGGTGCCCATCATCGGGCGGGCATCACCCAGCCATTCGGCGTAAGCGCCGGGGGCGGCAAGCACGATAAGAAGCGTCGCTAGTCTTGGCCCAAGCCCGGAGTTATGCTTGGTGAAACAACGAGTAAGCAAGGAGCGGGACAGTGACTTCATTCCTGGTATTTCTGGGCATTATCGCGGCCATTGTGTTCTGGGCGATCGGCATTTACAACCGCCTGATCAATGAACGCAATCGCGTGCGCAATGCCTTCGCGCAGATCGACGTGCAGCTGACACGCCGTCATGACCTGATCCCGAATCTGGTCGAGGCGGTCAAGGGCTACATGAAGCACGAGCGGGAAACGCTCGAGGCCGTCATCAAGGCCCGGAATACGGCCGTCGCCGCGCTGGATGCGGCCAAGGCGGACCCCGCCAATGCGGCTGCGATCAAGGAGCTCGGTGCCTCGGAAGGCGCACTGGGCAGCATACTGGGCCGGCTGTTCGCCTTGTCCGAGGCCTACCCCGACCTCAAAGCCAACCAGAACATGATGCAGTTCCAGGAAGAGCTGGCGACCACGGAGAACAAAGTCGCGTTTTCGCGCCAGGCCTTCAACGACGCCGTCATGACTTACAACACCTCGGTCGAAAATTTCCCGAACAACATCATTGCCGGCACGTTCAGCTTCGAACTCGCAAGTTTCCTGGAGATCGAGGCCGAGGAAATGCGCGAGGCGCCCGAAGTTTCTTTCACCTGAACGACGCTGAGTTCACCGCAACGTGAACTTCTTCGCGGCACAGGACAAAGCTCGCCGGGCGTCGAGACGCCTGGTCGGCGCCTATATCCTGGCAACGGCCCTGATCGTCGCCGGCGTCACGCTGATCGTCGGGTTCGCGTTGTTCACGTTCACCGATGCCGGCTACGGCTATACGCCGGGCGAGTTCGCGTCGAACAACGCGGGCATCCTCGTAGCGACCGCGTTGCTGACGACGCTGTTCATCCTTGGCGCCAGCATGTTCAAGACAGCCGCACTGTCATCGGGCGGCGGGGCGGTTGCCCGACAAGTGGGCGGCACGCTCGTTGCCGCCGACGTGCGTGATCCGCTGCGGCGACGGCTGCGCAACGTGGTCGAGGAAATGGCCATTGCGTCCGGCGTACCGGTGCCGGAAATCTACGTGCTCGAGGAAGAGAGCGGGATCAACGCGTTTGCAGCCGGCTTCACGCCCAGCGACGCGGCCGTCGCCGTGACCCGGGGAGCACTCGAACTTCTCGATCGCAACGAATTGCAGGGCGTCATCGCTCACGAGTTCAGCCACATCCTCAATGGCGATATGCGCCTCAATATTCGCCTGATGGGTGTGCTGTTCGGCATCATGGTGCTGGCGCTGATCGGCCGCCTGATCGTGCGCGGCGGCCACCATGCCAGTATCGTGACGAGCCGCCGTGATCGCAGCGCTCCGGTCATCCTGATTATCGGCCTCGGCCTGGTCGTCCTCGGCGCAATCGGCATGTTCTTCGCGCGCGTCATCAAGGCCGGCGTCTCGCGTCAGCGCGAATACCTTGCCGACGCATCTGCCGTGCAATTTACGCGGCAGTCCAGCGGCATCGCCAACGCGCTGAAGAAGATTGGCGGTTACAGCCACGGGTCCATGATCCAGGCCGCCGACCCCGAGGAGGTCAGCCACATGCTCTTCGGCACCGGGTCGAAGCTCATCGGCCTGTTCGCGACGCATCCTCCCCTCGTCGAACGCATCCAGGCACTCGATCCGAGCTTCCGGGAGTCGGACTTCCCGCGCATCGACCCGCGCCTCTCCGAACGGCCTCCTCCGGAAAGCCACGAAACGGTCAGCGCGTTCGCGGGCGACGTCACGACCGCACTCGCCACGGGCGGCGCACAGGTGCTCGCGGACTCGATCGCCGAAACCGTCGGCCGGCCCGAGAACGAGCATGTCGAGTACGCCCAGGCGCTGCGGCAATCTATTCCTGCAGCGCTGTACGAGGCCGCGCACTCACCCGAGTTTGCCTACCTGTTGTCGATCGCCCTGATACTCGATCGCTCTGGCCGGGTGCTCGACCGGCAGCTGTCGCTCGTGCGCGAACAGCTCGGCAGCGAGCGCGCTCGCGTGCTGCGCGAGTACTACGATCAACTCGCCGAGACGGGTGCGGAGTATCGCCTGCCGCTGCTCGAAGTCGCGTTCCCGGCGCTCAAACTTCGCCCCGACCCCGAATTGAGCTATCTCGTATCTCTGGCGACGCGGCTCATCGAGGTGGACGGCGAGATTGATCTGTACGAGTACTGCTTCTATCGCATCATGATGAGCAATCTGGGCAAGGCCACCGATCCATCGGGCGGGCGGCGGGTGCGGCGCGCGTCTCGCCGGGACCTGCGGGCCGCGGCGATCGACATCCTGCGCATCCTCGCCGACTATGGGCACAGGGACGACGCGACGCGGCGCGCTGCCTTCGAGACCGGCCTCGACACCCTTGGCGACTGGGTACGCGACCACGAATTTGCCGCGGACCGCGGCTACACCGTGACCGTCCTCGACCACAGCCTTGATGTGCTGCTCGCCCTGAACAGCAAAGGCAAGGAATCGCTGTTGCGCGCCATCAGCGCGACGGCCGGCCACGACGGCAAACTGTCGGTCACGGAAGCCGAATTGATTCGCGCCGTTTGCGCCACGCTGGACTATCCGCTACCGCCCATTCTCGTTCACAAATGATTCACCGAATTGTCGTAGAATCGAACGCCAGAGCGATTTTCGGGTCGGAATCAACATGAATACACAACGATTGGTCGCCATCGCGACATTGCTGGCCCTGTTCGTCACCGCCTCCGCATCGGCGGCAACCCGTGAAGACAAACGCGTTGCCGACGCGGCCGACGTTCTCGACCAGCTGTCGCGGATACCCGAAAAATCCATACCGCCTAACCTGTTGTCGCGGGCGTATGCCGTAGCCGTTGTCCCTAACGTGGTGCGAGCCGCGTTTGGCCTGGGTGCACGGCGCGGCAAGGGCGTACTGGTCGTGCGGCAGGACGATAATTCGTGGAGTAACCCGGCATTCATCACCCTGACCGGCGGCAGCGTCGGCTGGCAGGTCGGCGCCGAGTCGGCCGACGTCATCCTGGTTTTCAAGACGCGCAAGGGCGTCGACGGCATCGCCAACGGCAAGCTCACCCTCGGCGCAAATGCGTCCGTGGCGGCGGGACCGATCGGTCGCCACACGGCGATTGCCACCGACATCGAATTCAAGGCGGAAGTGTATTCGTACTCGCGCAGCCGCGGCCTGTTTGCGGGCGTTGCACTCGAGGGCGCAGGCGTGACGATGGATCGCAAGGCGAACGCCGCGTTCTACGGATCCACGGGCATGACTCCGGAGAAAATCTTCGTCAGCTCGCCAAACATCGCGCCCGACATTGCCAATACGTTTGTGCAGGTGCTGACCGCCCAGACCGCGCGGCTGCCGAAGTCGCCGGGAATGCGGGCAGGGGCAGGATTGCCCACGGAAACGGCTGAATCGAATTCGGACGTCCGCACCTTCGGTATCCCGGAGGAGTCGGACGGGACCGAGTACGACCCGAATTACTAGGAGCGAGTGTCCACCTTGCAAGACCTGATTGCGCGTGTCGAACGATTTGCAGAGCTGATCGGACCCAACGTCTACCTGCAGGCGATGATCATCGCGGTCGCCTTTATCGTCGTCGGCAAGATCGCGGACTGGTTGATTTCCGGCATCATCGGCCGCTTCGCCGGAAAGTCCGACAACGAGTTCGACGATAGCCTCGTGAAGCTCGTGCACCGGCCGGTGTTCCTGTCGTTCGTGTTCATCGGCCTCGGCCTCGCGACGAAACGGATTGGCATGCCGGAAACGCCGACGTACGTCACGATCAATGTGCTCAAGACCCTCGCCATCGTTATCTGGTACAGCACACTGGGGCAACTCAACACGCTCGTCGTAAGCACGCTGCGCCAGACCCCGTCGAACAAGCTTGCCGAAAGCGGCATGCTTTCGCTTTTGCACAACGTGATGAAGGTCTTGCTCGTCGCGCTAGCCGTCTATTTCGTTTTCATTGCATGGAATATCGACGTCACGGCCTGGCTGGCATCCGCCGGTATCGTCGGACTTGCGCTCAGCTTTGCCGCCAAGGACACGCTGTCGAACCTGTTCGCCGGCGTTTCGATCGCCATGGATGCACCCTACAAGACGGGCGATTACATCATTCTCGACTCAGGCGAACGTGGCGTCGTCACCGAGATCGGTTTGCGCAGCACGCGCATCCTGACGCGCGACGACATCGAGATCACCGTTCCCAACGGCATCATCGGTAACAGCACGATCGTCAACGAAGCCGGCGGGCCGCCATCCCAGCACCGCATTCGCGTCGGGGTCGGGGTGGCCTACGGCAGCGATCTCGATCACGTCATCGAGACGCTGCAGGGTGTCGCCGAGGACAACCCCGACATTCTCGGGACGCCGGAGCCGCGCGTGCGGTTTCGCGCGTTCGGTGATTCGAGCCTGAACTTTGAATTGCTCGGCTGGATTGCCGATCCTGGCAACCGCGGTCGCGTTCAGCACGAACTCAACTGCGCGATCTACAAGGCGCTGGCCCGGGAGAAGATCGAGATTCCGTTTCCACAGCGCGACCTGCACGTGCGCAGCATGCCGGTCACGAACGACTAGTTTCCGTCGTCCTCGTTGCGGCGACGGAGTTCGTCGCGAATGCTCTGCAGGTCGGCCGGCGTTTCCTGGCTGTCCTCGGCCGGCTCGTTGCGCACACCCGGTGCGTTGGCACCATCGCCTGCCGGCAGCGACGGTGCGTAAGCTTCGGTCGACTGCTCGTCGACGTCGGCCTCCGGCACCACGGCAATCGGCACGTTCCCTGCGGGCAAGTCATCGCTGGCATCGTGGTCATCCCCGGGCGGGAGAACACCGAACTGGGCGAGGTATTCCGCTTCCTGGCGCAGGCGCTCGGCTTCCTCGGCGCGGCGACGTGCTTCGGCCTGCGCCTCCTGCATGCGGCGCAAGGCCCGGCGCTTCGCCTCGGACCGCGCCTCGAGCTCGGCCCGGCGAATCTCCTCTTCCTTCGCCTCGATACGATTGACCGCCTCGCGAGCGTTCATGCATTCCTGGTCGTAACGCGACTCTCGCCGGTCACGCGAACAGCGGACCATGGCCGCCTCGAGCAGGATAGGGTTCTCGACGAATTCCGTCACCGTACGCGCCGGTGGTGCTGTTTCGGAACAGCCCGCGAACAAGGCGGCTGCCAGCAATACTGTGGTCAGGCGGCGGGACTGGGTCATCGAAACGCGTCGCAAAATTGTTTAATTGGTAGAAAATTCAGGTCACTGCAGCGAGGATCATAACAAACTGTCAAATCGCGAAATCTGGCGTAGTTCGCAGTTTTGAGCTGCTCCAGAGGGTTCGCGCTATAGTGCGCACTGCTGAGTTGACGGATTCACGCCATTGTCGGGACCGAGCCAGTTTTCCCTGCTGCGCCAACGGCGGTTTGCACCGTTCTTCGCCACCCAATTCCTGGGCGCCTTCAACGACAACGTTTTTCGTAACGGACTCGTAATCCTCATTACGTTCCAGGGCGTGGTCGTTGCCGGCATGAACCACTCGCAGCTGGCCAACGTGGCGGCCGGCCTCTTCATACTGCCCTATTTCCTGTTTTCGGCAACGGCCGGACAGTTTGCCGACAAGTATGAAAAATCGATGCTGATCCGGCGCGTGAAGATGGCTGAAATCGCGCTCATGCTGTTCGCTTGCGCGGCCTTGCTGACAGAGAGTTATCCATTGTTGTTGCTGGTGCTTTTCCTCATGGGGTGCCAGTCGACGATGTTCGGCCCGGTCAAATACGCCTACCTGCCGCAGCACCTTGCCGATGAGGAATTGGTTGGCGGTAACGCATTGGTCGAATCCGGCACCTACATCGCCATCATCCTGGGGCTCATTGCCGGCGGCATAGCCGTGGACGAGGAGATCGCCGCCGCGATGGGGATCAGCAAGCAGGCTGTGCTCGGCGCGTGCCTCGTTGTCGTCGCCTGCTCAGGCTACCTCACGAGCCGCCGCGTGCCGCAAACACCCGCGGCAGACCCGGCTCTGACAATCAGCTGGAATGCCTGGCGGGAAACCTGGCATATCGTCCAGTTCGCCCGCGAAGAGCGCAGCGTATTCCTTTCCATCCTGGGCATTTCCTGGTTCTGGTTCTTCGGCTCCGCGATGACGATCCAGATACCCGCCTACACGCTCGACGTGCTCAACAGCAGCGGTTCGGTGGCCACGTTTCTGCTCGCCGCTTTCGCGGTCGGCGTCGGCATCGGGTCGCTCCTTTGCGAACGCCTGTCGGGGCACCGGGTCGAACTCGGACTCGTGCCGTTTGGCTCTATCGGCCTCAGCCTGTTCGCCATCGACCTGTATTTCGCCCAGCCGAGCGGAAATGCGACCCCGGCCGCGACCATCGCCGAATTCCTCGCGCGTCCCGGTGGGCTGCGCATCTGGATCGATCTCGCCCTGATCGGCGCCTTCGGTGGTTTATACAGCGTACCGTTGTACGCCCTGATCCAGCAACGCTCCGAGCGCAGCCACCTGTCGCGCATCATCGCGGCGAACAACATCATCAACTCGTTGCTCATGGTCGGCGCGAGCATTTTGTCGATGGTCTTGCTGAATGCCGGCATGTCGATACCGGAGCTGTTCCTCGTTATCGCAGCCCTCAACGCCGTTGTCGCGGTCTATATCTACACGCTGCTGCCCGAGTTCCTGCTCCGCTTCCTTGCCTGGATCATCACCAATATCATCTACCGTCTGCGGCCGCGCGGTCTCGAACACATCCCGACCGAGGGTCCGGCCGTCCTCGTGTGCAATCACGTCAGTTACATTGATCCCGTGATCCTCGCGGGCGTCGTCAAGCGCCAAATTCGTTTCGTCATGTGGTACAAGATTTTCCAGATGCCGTTGCTGAATTTCATCTTTCGCACGATGAAGGCGATTCCCATTGCAGGGGCCCGCGAAGACGTCGAGATCATGAATGAAGCCTTCGAACTCGTCGATGCGGAGCTGGCTGCCGGCAATATCGTTTGCATCTTTCCGGAGGGCGCCATCACGCGCGACGGTGATATCGCGCGCTTCCGTCCGGGCATCGAGAAAATCATTGCGCGACGTCCTGTGCCGGTCGTGCCGGTGGCACTTGGCCGCCTCTGGGGAAGCTGGTTCAGCCGACGCCGAGGCGAGGGAATCCGCAAGCTTCCCGGGCGGCTCTTTGCCCGTGTCCCCGTGATCTTCGGCGCGCCCGTACCGCCAACCGACGTCACGGCGGCGAAGCTCGAATTGCTCGTACGAACTTTGCGCGGGGATGAACGTTAGTTCGCGGCGGGTTGTGGTCTCCCGAGGCGAACACGCCATTCGCCGAGCAGCTCTTCATAGTTCCCGAGCAAGCCCGGTTGTGATGAGCCTGGGAACGCGAGTTCGACGAGTTCGACGACGCCGTTGCGCGCTGCCGGCAGGTACGCGCGCCGCGCCGCGTCGCCATCGCCGGGCACGATGCGGGCGCCTTGCAGCGGCGGCGGCACGAATACGCCATCGATCCAGCGCAACCCGTCCGCCGTTACGCTGACCTTGTGCACCCAGCGTGCGGTTCGGAAGTAGGCGCGCGCACCGCTGCGAGCGAACACGATGTCTTCGACCGGATCGGCAAATTGGAGCTCGAGCTCGCCGATGTGTCCTTCGCCCAGCAGGAACAGGCTGGAGGCGCCCGTATCGTCAACGATGATGAGAAAGTCGCCACGCCGCGCGTGAGCCAGCTGATCGATCGGCCGCGGACCCTGCCACAGCCTTTGTATCGTCCACACACCGTCTGCGTCACTCGCGACCTGCCGCAGCACACCGCTGTTGCTGCCGACGAACAGGCGACCCGAATCGGCAAATGCCATGCCCGCGTGCGGCTCCCCGAGGGCGAATTCGCCCAGGGTGCCGCCATCGTCGATGTTCAACAGGGTCAGGGTCGCCGCCTGCAATACGGCCAGCACCGGCAGATCCGGCGCAAACGAGAGGGTCCGGATGTCGTCGCCTTCGACACGCACATTGAAGGCCCGCGGTTTGCCGGAATCCGTTTCCCATACGCGAATACTGTTGTCTGCTGCAGCGCTCGCGACGAGCGAGCCATCGAAATTGGCAGCCAGGACCGTAACCGCATCCGAGTGTCCCAGGTAGCTGAGGTCCTCGATGCGCGCATCCGACTCGACCATGCCTCCCGCCGCAGCAAGTACGTGCACGTGGCCCGTCGAGTCTCCGATGACGATTTCGTGCGCGCCCGGCAAGGCCACCGTGACGCGGTCCGCCGACGGCTGCCACAGGAGATGTTGGCTCGCCGCGGTGTCGACGGCAGGCGGGACTTCCGCCGCACGCCAGAAACGAGTCTGGCCCTGCAGCCGCCCCGTTACGACGACTTGCTCGTCGGCACTGAACGCGAGAATCGTATCGGCGCCCGCGCCGCGCCGCACACCGATCGGCGGTCCTGCCAGGCGCCCGTCTACCGCACTGTACATCTGGTACCCCGCCTGGGAGCGCCCCGCAAGCGCTACAGTTCCCGATGGCGCGAAGACGAGGTCCCAGTTGCCCTCGGCAAATTCCTCGAGCAGAGCCTGCTGCGGTCGGTCGAGATTCCACAGCGATACGCCCGAGCGTTCGTGGACGACGCCGAGCGCGCTGCCCCCGGCCGCGAGCCGAATCACGCTTGGCTGCAGAGGCAAATCGATTTGCGCAATCAGTTCACCACTTGCCACGTCCCAGACGCGCACGGCCCTGTCGTAGTCCGCGACCGCAACGCGCGAGCCGGTCGGATCGATCGCGACGAGGGCGGGCACGCCGGCCACTTCGAGCTCGGCCGAAACCCTGCCGCTTTCGAGCGACCAGCGCTCCAGGCGCGTTGCCACATCGCCGCGATATTCGACGAACAGGAATCGACCGTCCTCTGTCAGCGTCGCGCCCGAACTTGCCGCTCCGATTTCCAGTGTCCTGGCCCGGTCGCCGGTCGACGTATCCCAGAGGCTCACGCTGTTCTGGGTCGCGGTCAACATGTGGCGGGCACCCGCGTCGAGGCCAATCAGCGTTTCGCTTTCGTTCACGGCAATGACGCGCACCGGCTCCGCGTACGCCAGGTCCCAGATACGCGCGCTGTCGCTCTGCATCGCGCGCGCGACGGCATAGCGTCCTGACGCGTCGAACCAGACATTGTCTGTTTCTCGCTCAACGGGATCCGGAATATTCAGCCCCCTCTGGAACTCCTCGACCGCGCCTTGTGAGTTGAGCTTCAGGTTCCAGCCAACGAGCTGACCGGCCACACCCAGGGCCTCGTCGCGCACACTGATCGACCATGTGCCGGTCAGCGACTCGCCAATGAGGTCTGTCAACTGCGCGGACGGTACGCGGATCTCGTCGTTACTCGACGCACGCTCGCGGCCCGTCTCGATTTCGACCGTGCGGCCCGAGGGCGCAATAATCTTGATGCGCAGATCCGCGAGGCGAGCGTGGCTCAATGTCATGGTCAGCCCGACGCGGCTGACCGTGCCGCCGCGGTCGATCGCGACTCGACGCACGAGCGGCACGACCTCGAGTGCCGTCATCGACCAGCTTTCGCGCGGCTGCAGGGACTGCGTGGCGTAGGACCATTGCGAGACGCTGGCGCCGTCGGCCAGTGTCAGCAGCAGGTTGGACGCATCGAAAACCATCGTTCTTGCCGGCTGTGCCGGCAGGCTGGCCGCGAGGAGCGGATAATCGTCCGACACGAGGCTTGCCGCCCGCTGACGACGGTGTGGCGTCGACATGACCAGCGATTCGAGGGTCGAGATCAATGCCACGTCGCGTCGCTCGTCTCTCAGGGCCGCGCTCGCCTGCCGGTCCCAGAACGCCGCAAGCAATGTCTCCGGCAGGCGGCCCGCACCAGGCAACTCGCTGGATAGCTCGGCGATGGCAACGGCCTCCGCCTGATCGGCCGCCAGCTCGGCGCGCATCTCGACGAATCTGCGGAACAGGCGGTCTGCGGTATCGGCGTGCCCGGGGAACGAGCGCAGGTTCTCGTACGCGGTCAGCGCCAACGCGCTGTCCACGGTCGGTGACGTCAGCATGTCCATGTAGGGCCGTGGCAGCCACTGTGTGTACCAGAACGGCACGAGCACGAACAATGTGACGACGCCAACGACAGCCAGCGGCACGCGCAATCGCGTCGGCAGGTTCTCGTTGGCCCACCGCGATGTGAAGACGTTGGCGTACAAGCGGTTGCGGACGGCCAGGTTGCCTTCGTGATCGATTTCGACCAGGCCGACTGACATGAGTCTGCGCTGTAACGCAGAAGCCAGGTCGGCCGGCACCTCGATGCCCTTGCGAACCCGCCCGTACAAGGTCAGCAACGCCTCCCGCTTCGCATCCTCGACGAGCACGCGATGAATGTGGCTCATGTGCGGCTCACTGTGGAGCGCAGACCGTCCGGCAAGCTGCGTCGTCGCGATCCGATCGACATGTTCGGCAATGTCCTGCCCGACGTCGTCGCGCGCTACCTGGCGCGCGAGTTTCTGGGTCAGGTAGGGCTGTCCACGGGTCCAGTGGTAAATGCGGTCGAGCGCGGATTCCGCCGCCTGCGGATCGAGATTCAGTTCCGTGGCGAACAGCCCGAGCTCGTCGCGCGAGAAGTCCTCCAATGTGACCTGCTGGGTCACGTTGAATGGCGACAGCTCGGGTTCGCTCACGAGACTGACAGGATCGCACTCGCCCAGTAGTACGAAAGTCAGGCGGGAGAAATCCGGATCCGTCGTCCGCGCATTATGTGCAGCGCGAATGCTCGCCAGGAGCTGATCCGCCGACGGGACGTCCTGGATGCACTGGATCTCGTCCACGAACACGACAATGCGTTCACTGACGAATTGCAGCAGGATCTCTGAATAGAATTCGAGCAGCCGTTGCCGGTTGCTGAGCATCGAGCGATCGTGCCACCACGTCTGCAGATCGTAACGAATTCGCAACTGTCGCAGCAGGCGATACGCCACGTTGTAGTACCAGCGCCCCGGATCACCGCCGCTGTCGCGCACACCGATTTGTTCGAGATCGAGGATAGCGACCTTCTGGCCTTTCGCCTCGAGTCGCGCCGCTGCCGCAGCGACCAGGCTCGACTTGCCGCTGCGCGCGGGCGCGAGCACGTGAGCGTAACGTCCGGAGACGACCGTGTCGTACAGGAGATTGTCGGCCTTGCGGGCAACGTAACCGGCCCGGACGGCGTGCAGCGGCGCGCCGACGCTGAAGAATTCCCCGGTCGTATCGGTCTCGGTCCGCTCGAGGGGCGGCTGCCTGTTGCTCGTTTCTTCGCTCATTCCGTATCTGGATGCGACGGCCCGGTATTTTCGCATTATTCTTGGCGGAATGGACGACGAAAAGATCCTGAAACGTGACCTTTTCGGCGAAATCAGGCTGATCACTGCCGGCGGCGACACGGTCGTCGTTCGCAATACGCGGAGTGCACCCTGGTGGACGCGCTGGCTCGCTCGCCGCCTGATGCTGCGTGAAGCACGTGCCCTTGCAGCGCTCGACGGCATCGACGGGGTGCCTGCGATTCTGAGCCAGGAGCGCGACGAGCTGCGGCGCAGCTACATCGTCGGAATGCCGCTACACGTTGCGCGGCCCGGCGACGCCGCGTGGTTTGCCGCCGCCGCGGGCCTGCTGCGCCAGCTGCACCGCGCAGGCGTTTGCCACAACGACCTTGCCAAGGAGCCCAACCTCCTCGTCCGGGCTGACGGCGCACCCGGGATCATCGATTTTCAGCTTGCCTGGCACACGCACCGCCGCTCCCGTCTTTTCAGGATCGCGGCCTACGAGGATATCCGGCATTTGCTGAAGCACAAGCGCAGCTATCGCCCGGACCTGCTCACGGCGCGCGAACGACGCATCCTTGCGAATCCGTCGCCCGCCTCACGCCTGTTTCGGAGCACGATCAAACCGGTATACCTGTTCGTCACTCGCCGCCTCCTCGGCTGGGCCGATCGCGAGGGCGCCGGCGACCGTAACGCGCGCGACTGACACGAGGCGGGTCAGGTATACTCGCGCTGCTTCTGACACCGGGAACACATCGTGGACTACTGCCACCAGCACAATCTTGTCGAACCCGAGACCGCAGGGCGCGACCGCCCGTGGGGCATCCGTGTAACGCTGCCCGCAACCGACACTTTGCGAAAAGTGATCGGCGACGACTGGGAGCGGGTGCACTGGTTCGCGACCGAGGCAGAACGCGACGCCGCCTTCGACGGCATGGCCGAGCGCCACGGCTACTATCGCAAAACCGACAGCCCGACGCAGGTCCTCGAGAAGATCTCTCGCTAGCCGTGCGCGCTAACGAGGCGGACCGCCGATAAACAGGTAGAAATTCGACTGCCCGCTTTCGGCCAGTCCGGCCGCGATGTAGACGGGGCCGATAAACGTATCGAAGCCCGCAAATACGCTGCCATTCCATCGCAGCGAATCGAGATCCATCTCCGACCGGTTCTGCCAGACATTGCCCGCCTCGGCAGACAGGCCAAGGTATAGCGGCGTGTCGAGGAGACCGGCGGGCTCACCGACGCGACGGTACAGGACGAGCCTGCCCAGCGCGGCATGCGGCCCGCTGATTTCTCCGCGCTCGAGGCCCGACAATCGCAGGAAGCCACCGAGCGGAAAATAATCCTGAACGGCGCTATCGGATTCGAGTGTCGTCGCGTAATTCAGCCCGAGCTGCAGGCTGGTCTTGCCGCGGCTCCAGGTCTGCGTGACTTCGCCTGCGATGGTGTCGGCCTTCGAATCCGCCCCGAAATCGGGCCGCGATAGTGTCCATCGCACGTCGCCGTACAGCCCGCGCCCGGGAAAACGTGCGTTATCGCGCGTATCGATGCGCCAGCGCACGAAGCCCCCGCCGGTCGTGAAGTCCAGATTTGGCAGTGACGGATCACCGACCCTGACACGCGCATTGCCGAGACCGCGAAACACCCCGAGGCGAAATTCGCCGACGCGCCCGAGTTCACGACCGAAATCCACGCCGGCCTCCGCTTCGGAGAGGCGATAACGAGCGATCGTATCGTCGACGGCAAATGCGTTGAGATTCGTCTGTTTCAAATCGATGCGCGGCGCCACGAAGAATCGTGAGTCGAAACTCAGCGGCTGGTAGAACTCGGAAAATAGCCTGGGATCCGTGCCCAGCTGGATGTCGTTGCGCCACTCCGCCCCGAGTCGATTGATGCCCGCACGTGTCAGTCGTGCCGCCAGGTTGAAACCCGTGGAACCCTCGAAATCGTCTTCCAGCGAGACACCGAATTGCAGGAAGTTCGGTCCCCAGCTCTTGGCCCGCGCCCGGTATTCCACACCGGTACGTCCGTTCTCCTCGACGAGCCGGTAACTGACCTGCTCGTACAGCTGCAGGCCGTAGAGGTAATCGGCATTGCGGGCCAGCACTGCGTGTTCGATCGGGTCGCCTGCCCTGACGTCGAGTTTCGACTCGAGCACCCGGGACGAAAGCTTGCCGTCGTGCACGACGCGGACGAACGCCAGGTGCGACGACGGCTCGCTGGGCCTGCCACGAGCGGCCATGTGAGCCTGCCATTCCGCCTCATTGAGTGCGATGCGCTCGAGCCTGGAAGCCTTCTCGCGGGCGGCGGCCTGGCCGGGTTCGATCGTGTCGAGAACATGGGCAAAATCCGCGGATGCGTAGATACCGAGTTCGGGCCGTATCAGCACGTCGTCTTCACCAAGCCTGTCGATCTGCCGCAGGGTTTCCTTGCGGATGAGGATCGTCAGCATTTGCTCCGAAATTGTCAGCGCCGATTCGAGCTCCTCGGGGCGGTAGAGGGGGAACTCGACGTCCACCGCGATAACGATGTCGACGCCCATCGCCTGCATGACGTCGACGGGGAGGTTGCCGACGAGGCCGCCGTCGACGAGCAGCCGTCCGTCGATACGCACGGGCGTGAACACTGCGGGCACCGACATGCTGGCGCGGATGGCCCTCGCGAGATCGCCTCTCTCCATGACGTAGATCTCCCCTTTCTCGATGTCCGAGGCGATCGCTCGAAACGGGATGGGCAGCTCGTCAAAATCGTGGACATGAGAAACACCGAGAGTCAGCTCGCGCAACAGTAAATCGAGTTTCTGGCCCTGCACGACGCCCTTGGGCAGCACGAGGCTCGCGCCCCGCAGGCCGAGTTCGAAGTCGACGGGTACCTGCGCGTCGTCCTGCTTGCGCCGGAAACTCAGGTCGGCTCGATCCGGCTTGTCCGTCAACGCGCCTGCCCAGTCCAGCGAGCCGATCAGTGACTCCAGCTCCGCGGCACTCATACCGGTCGCGTAAAGCCCGCCGACGATTGCGCCCATGCTGGTGCCGGCGATTGCATCGACGGGAATTCGCATGCGCTCGAGTTCCTTGAGGACACCGATATGGGCACCGCCCCTCGCGCCGCCGCCACCCAGCACAAGTCCGACGCGCGGCCGTTGTGACGCGTCGCCTGCCGTATCGGCCGGCTCGCCTGCAAACGATGCTGCCGCCAACAAGCCGATGACTGCCGCTGATGACCAGCGCCAAACGGTCGAATTAGTCATGGATTCACCCCACTCGCAACGACTTGGCATACTCCGCGAGTTCGTCGAGTTGTTGCTTCGTTTGCTCCGGGCTCCAGCCCGCTTCGGCTGCGGCCAGCGCAGCGATTTCTTCGTAAAGGCCTCGTGCCTGGTCAGGGTCGAAGCCGATCATCATCCTGCGAAATACGATGTCCGTCAGTGACTGCGCGAATTCGTTTCGCATTGCGAACGGCACCTCGGCCGCGAGTACGCGTCGCTGTTCGTCCAGCGCCCATGCGAGCGCCGGCTCATCTTCGCATAGCGCGGCCAGTTCCGACCCGCGGCCGCCATACACCTCGATCACCCGATCCAGACCTTCCGCTGACAGAATGGCCGTCTTGTCGAGCGCGGTGCGGGCTGTTTCGACACCGAACGCCCCCGGCAGCTTCGTGTCCCGCGTGCGGCAGGGGGGCAGGCGGCGCCCCAGCATCTTGCCGACCTTGTCGACAGCCTGCTCCGCGAGATTTCGGTACGTCGTCAGCTTGCCGCCGATGATTGACACGAGACCGTCGGCAATGTCGGTATTTCGCTTGATGATGTGGCGGCGCGTGATCGCCGACTCGGGGCCCTTTTGCTTGAACGGCAACGGCCGGACGCCGGCATAGGCGTAATGGATGTCTTTTCGTGTCAATCCTGCCTGCGGGAACACGCGATTGGTTTCGCGAAGCAGGTAGTCGACCTCGGCGTCGCTGGCGCGAATCCGGTCCAGGTCGCCGTCATAGCGGATGTCGGTCGTCCCGATGAGGTACTGGTCGTACCACGGAATAATGAAGAACGGGCGGCCGTCAGCTGCGGCTTCGACGTAGAACGCGTCCCGTGGCGCGCCATCAAATCGGCCGACGATGATGTGGCTGCCCTTGGTGCCGCCGATCAGTCGCGGACCCGGCTGCGGCGCCGCTTCGAGCACTCGGTCTACCCAGGGCCCGGCCGCGTTGACGACGACGGATGCCCTGACACGTTGCTCGAGCCCCTGCGCGTCCCGGTACACGACAGCGCTCACGGAGCCGTCCACGACTTCGATACCGGTCACCTCGCTGTGCAGACATATTTCGGCACCGGCAGATCGTGCGGCGAGGAGGTTTTCGAGCACGAGCCTCTCGGCAAAAGTAACCTGTGCGTCGAAGTACCGCACCGCGGCGCGCAGTCCGCCGGTTTCGATGCCGGGCTCGGCCTCGCGGATTTCAGCGCTCGACAACATGTCGTGCCGCGGCATTTTTTTCGTGAAGGACAGCAGGTCGTAGGCCAGCATGCCGAGGCGAATCAGGAGCGGGCCGCGGCGCGCCCCCTCGTAAATCGGAATGCAGATGCGCAGCGGTTCGACGAGATGCGCCGCGGTCTGTCGCAGATAGCGTCGCTCGTGCAATGACTCGTAGACGAGCGGAATCTCGCCGTACTCGAGGTAGCGCAGACCGCCGTGTATCAGCCGGCTCGAAATGGCCGAACACCCGCTGCACATGTCGTTCTTGTCGAAGATGACGACCCGAAGGCCTCGCAGGGCGGCATCGCGAGCGATGCCGGCGCCGTTGATGCCGGCGCCGATGACCGCCAGGTCGAATACTGCTTCGTCGGCCAAGGTCAGGGCCTGACCTGCCCGCTGCCGCGGACCACGTACTTGTAACTCGTCAGCTGATCAGCGCCGACAGGTCCGCGCGCGTGGACGCGCCCGGTGGCGATGCCGATCTCCGCGCCGAATCCGAATTCGCCGCCATCGGCGAACTGCGTCGAGGCATTCTGCAGCACGATGGCCGAATCGACGTCGCGGAAGAAACGGTCGGCCGCCGCCGGGTTCTCGGTCACGATGCTTTCCGTGTGCCCGGATCCGTAGCGGCTGATATGGGCGATCGCCGCGTCGATGTCATCGACGACGCGTGCCGAAATAATGGCCTCGAGGTATTCCGTCGACCAGTCGATCTCCGCAGCCCGCGTCGCTGCGTCGACGAGCGCGCACACGGTCTCGTCGCCGCGAATTGCGCAGCCCGCATCGAGCAGCGCGGCAGCGATTTCCGGCAGCAGTTCGTCTGCAACTCGGCGGTCGACGAGCAAGGTCTCCGCGGCACCGCAGATTCCCGTGCGGCGCATCTTCGCGTTGAGCACGATGTCGCGGGCCTTGGTTGCGTCCGCGTCCTCGTGGACGTAAACGTGACAGATCCCCTCGAGATGCCCGATAACGGGGACCCTCGCCTCGTCCTGGACCCGCTTGATGAGATTCTTGCCGCCCCGCGGTACGACAACGTCCACCCACTCGGCCATCGACGACAACAGGAACCCGACGGCGTCGCGATCCGTGGTCGGCACCATTTGCACGGCCTCTGCGGGCAGTCCCGCGGCCTTCAGTCCGGCGTGCAGGCACTCCAGGATCGCGTGGCTCGAGTGAAAGCTCTCCGAGCCGCCGCGCAATATGACGGCGTTGCCGGACTTCACGCAGAGCGCTGCGGCGTCGGCCGTTACGTTGGGCCGACTCTCATAAACGATACCGATGACGCCGAGCGGCACGGCAACGCGCTGTATGCGCAGCCCGTTGGGCCGCTCCCACTCTTCCCTGACCCGCCCGACCGGATCGGGCAAGCCGATGATCGTCTCGATGCCGGCCGCCATCGATTCGACGCGCCCTGCGTCGAGCATCAGGCGGTCGAGCATGGCATCGCTGAGTCCCCGCTCCCGCGCCGCGCGCATGTCCCGCTCATTGGCGGCAATGATCTGGACACCGCGATTGCGCAGCGCCGCGGCAGCCGACGCCAGCGCTGAATTGCGCTCGTCGCCCGTCGACGACGCGAGACGCGCGCCTGCCTTGCGCGCCGCCTTGCCGAGGCGCGTCATGATCCGGGGAATGTCCGTCCTGTCAGTTGTCATTGTCGAATAACACCAGCTCGTCGCGATGAACCATAACAGCGCGGCCGCGGTAACCGAGCCGCTCTTCGATCAGCTCCGACTGGCAGCCCCGGATACTGGTTGCCTCGTCGCGCGAATACTCGGCAAGCCCGCGGCCGAGCTCACGCCCGTCCGGCCCGCAGATGCTGACGACGTCGCCGCGCCTGAAATCACCCCTCACGCTGACCACCCCGACCGGCAACAGGCTTTTTCCCCGGCCGAGCGCCGACGCAGCCCCTGCATCGATACCGAGCTCGCCCCTCACCTCGAGCGCGCCTGCCAGCCACTGCTTGCGCGCGGCCGCCGGCGTGCCCTCGGCCCGGAAAACCGTGCAGCGGCCGCCAGCGGCCAAGGCCTGCAGGGGGTGATCCACGTGCCCGCTACCCAGTATGGTCGAGCAGCCCGCGTGCGTCGCAATGCGCGCGGCTTGCAGCTTGGTCGCCATGCCGCCGCTGCCGACATCCGAGCGCGTTTCCCCGGCCATTGCCTGCATGTCTTCCGATATGCGTTTGACCTCGGGGATGTGCTTCGCGTTCGCGTCCTTGCCCGGGTCCGCCGTGTAAAACCCGTCCACGTCGGACAACAGGACCAGTGCATCCGCCATCACCAGCTGTGCGACGCGCGCCGCCAGCCTGTCATTGTCGCCGTAACGGATTTCGTCCGTCGCGACGGTATCGTTTTCATTGATGATCGGCACGACCGAGCGATCCAGCAGTCGTGCCAGGGTGCCGCGAGCGTTCAGGAATCGGCGCCGATTCTCGGTGTCGTCAGGAGTCAGCAACACCTGCGCCGCGCTGATGCCGTGTGCGCCGAGCGCCTCCTGGTAGGCGTGAACGAGCTGCACCTGTCCGGCGGCCGCAGCCGCCTGCAGGTCCTCGAGACGCGCACGGCGCTTGTTGATCCCGAGCACCGTGCTGCCGATGGCGATCGCGCCGGAAGAGACGATCAGGACCTGATGGCCGTCGCGCTGCAGTCCCGCGATGTCGTGGGCCAGCGTTTCGAGCCAGGACCGATTCAGGCGTCCGTCGTCGTCGACGAGCAGTGAAGAGCCGACCTTGACGACGAGGCGCCGGAAGTCTGTGAGCGCCCGCGCGGCCATGATCAGCCGACTAGCAGGTGCTGCCGCTCGAACGACGTCAGTGTGACCTCACCTTTGGAGACGGCGACCGTGCCACTGCGGGCCACCGCCGAAATCTCGCCCACTTCCGCAACCGCGTCGATGAACTCGTCCACGCTGGCGACCGGCCCGGTGAGCTGCATTGTGCAGCTGTTGGCGTCTTCGTCGAGCATTTCGGCGCCGAGGCGTTTGGCGACCGCCATGGCTTTGGCCAGGCCGCCCGTGCCGAGCTTGACCTTGACGATTGCCAGCTCGCGCTCGAAGTGCTCGCCCAGGGTCATGTCGTGGATGTTTACCACGTCAACGAGCTTGGCGAGCTGCGCGTTGAGCTGCGCGATTGCGCCGTCGGAGCCCGCGACGACCAGGGTGACGCGTGAAACGCGCGGATCGTAGGTCGGCGCAACGTTGAGCGTTTCGATGTTGTAGCCGCGCGTCGAAAACATGCCGGTCAGCCGCGTGAGTGCGCCGACTTCGTTCTGGAGCAGTACTGAGATGGCGTGTCGCATGATGGATTACAGATGAAACGAAAATGGACGGTTCTTGGGCGGATGTTGCCCTCCGGGGGCAAGTATTGCAATGCACCTTGAATTAGTAAACACTCGAACGAAATCCGTCACTTAAAGAAACTTCACGTCATGAACAAGAAGGCCGGCACGGCGCGCGCCAATCAGCATCCTCTCGCCGGTAAAAACATGTCGGGTGCGGACAGCGTGGTGCAGGTCCTTGCCGACGAGGGCGTGGACACGATCTTCGGGTACTCGGGCGGCGCTATTCTGCCGATCTACGACGCCGTATTCCGGTACAACGATCACCACGTCGAACCCGACAAGAAAGCCGCGATCCAGCTCGTGGTGCCGGCCAACGAACAGGGCGCGGGCTTCATGGCGGCCGGCTACGCCCGGGCCAGCGGCAAAGTCGGTGTCGTCATGGTGACCTCCGGGCCAGGCGCCACCAACACGGTCACGCCGGTGCGAGACGCCATGGCCGACTCGGTTCCCTTGGTCGTCATATGCGGCCAGGTGCCGACAGCGGCGATCGGCACGGATGCTTTCCAGGAGGCGCCGGTCTCGGCCATCATGGGCGCTGTCGCGAAGCACGTCTTCCTCGTTACCAATCCGGAGTTGCTCGAAGAAACCGTGCGCAGTGCCTTCGAACTGGCCCGCACGGGAAGGCCGGGTCCCGTCGTCGTGGACATTCCGAAGGACGTCCAGAACTGGCAAGGACCCTTCAAGGGGGAAGGCACATTACCGCTGCACGGCTACCGCCGGCGCCTTGCGAAAGTCGAGGACAACGTGCTGACGGACGAGGCCTGTGAACGGTTCTTCACGCTGCTGTCGGAATCCGAACGACCGCTGATTTATGCCGGCGGCGGGGTCATCAACGGCAACGCCACAAAACCCATGCGGCGGCTGGCCAACGAATACGGCATACCGGTGACCACGACGCTGATGGCGCTCGGCGCCAGCGACACGACACACCCGCTCGCGCTGCACATGCTTGGCATGCACGGTCTCGCTTCGGCGAACTACGCGGTCGAGGATTGCGACTTCCTTATCGCCGTTGGCGCGCGGTTTGACGACCGCGTCGCCGGAAACCCGGGACAGTTTGCGCCGCGTGCCAAGAACATCGCCCACTTCGACGTCGATTTTGCCGAGATCGGTAAAGTGAAACGCGTCAACTGGCACCACGTGGGCATGCTCGGTCGGGACCTGACCGACCTGCTGGCCTACGGTCGCCGGATCGGATTCAAAAAGACGTTCGATGGCTGGCAGGCAGAAATCGCGCAGCTCAAGGAGGCCCATTGCCTCAATTACGACCGCAAGTCGGAATTGATCCAGCCCTATGCCGTCATCGAAGAAATCAACAAGTACACGAAGGGCGAGGCCGTTATCGCCACGGGCGTCGGGCAACACCAGATGTGGGCCGCACAGTATTTCGATTTTCGCGAGCCCCGGCTCTGGCTGACCTCGGGCAGCATGGGCACGATGGGATTCGGGTTGCCCGCAGCCATCGGCGCTCAGTTCGCGGCCCCTGACCGGACCGTCATCGACATCGATGGGGATGGCAGCATTCGCATGAACATCGGTGAACTCGAGACGGCGACGACCTATGGCACGCCGGTCAAAGTCCTCGTTCTCAACAACTACGGCGACGGTATGGTACGGCAGTGGCAGCGGCTGTATTTCGACGGACGCATGTCGGGTAGCGACAAGACGCTGCACCGCAAGGACTTCGTCAAGACCGCTGAAGCCGATGGATTCGAGTTCGCACGCCGTCTCGAGCGCAAGGAAGACCTGCCGCAGACCATTCGCGAGTTCATCGAGTTCGATGGGCCCGCATTCCTGGAGGTCATCATCGACCGTGACGCCGGCGTCTACCCGATGGTGGGGCCGGGACTCAGTTACGACAACATGATCACGGGCGACTGGATCAAGAGTCGCGAAAAGCCGGCGCTCGACACGCTCGATCCGAGCGAGATGTTCTAGCGCAGGGATTCTCGTGAACACGCTGACCGGTGCGACGACGAGAACGATCACGGGATATCTCGTGACGCTGCTCGAGTACCCGCGCTGGATGATCGCCCGCGAAGTCGATTTCACGCAGTGCCATCTTGGCGGCGCATTCCTCGAAGGGGACGACACGTGCTCCGACTGCGAATTCGGCGACGCCTGCCGTTGGCTGTGTCGCGACGAGCCGGCCCTCGACACGCCGTTGGTCGACCTCGTCGACGCATTGCAGACCTCGCTCCCGTTCGTGCGCGAACGGCGGGACCCGCGGCTACCCCACGAAGGTCCGTGCGACTGTGACGCCTGTGCGTGGTTGCGGGAAGCGCGTGGATTCCTGCGTACTCACCGCCACCGCCGCTGAATCGCTGTGACATCGGTCACGGCGAGCGACCGCTTCGCTGCTACACTGTCCCGCACTTATTCTTCACCGAGTGGGGGTCTGTCATGAAAAGCACATCCGTATGCCTTTTTGCCCTGTCACTGCTGGTCGCCGGTTGTGGCAGCGGTGGCGGAAGTACTTTCGGCGGCACGCCGCCCGTCGCTTCGTCGTTCCCGATCGACGGCAGCAACGGCGTTGCCGTGACCCGGCTCTCATGGGAGGCCGCCGTGGCCAGCGGCGGGCTGGCCGATCTCGGCGGCGCCGCGGGACTGACGGGTAGCGCTGGCCATGGATCGGCCATTGCCGAGCGCGCGTCGCGCGACGACGGCCTGCTATTCGACATCGTGAGCATGATCCCCTTCGGACCCGATGTCTTGCCGTGCGACGGCAACACCGGCACCGTTACCGTGTCCGGCGATCTCGCGCTGCCGGGTACGCTCACGCCGGGTGACTTCTTCCTCATCCAGTATGAACTCTGCGACGAGGGCTTTGGCGAGGTCATCGACGGCACTGTGCGCCTGACCGTGCGGGACTTTCTGGGGGATATTCTTCTCGGCACCTACCAGCTGAGCATGGACGCTGACGTCGATACGCTCAGCGTTGCGACAGCAACCGACACGATTGTCGGCAGCGGCGATGCCACGATCACGCTGGATACGACCGACACCCCGTTCATCGAAGCCCGCGTCGCGGGCTCGGTCTTGAGACAGGATTCGCTCAGCAGCTCGGAAACGCTGCGCAACTACACGTCGGCACAAACCTTCGATGGAAACCTCTTCCCGGCGGTCTACACGATGAGCGCATCGGGCACGCTGGACAGCAGCCAGCTGCCGGGCGATGTCGTCTATTCAACAGAGACGACGTTCCAGGGCAACGAGGGCCAGTACCCGAGTACCGGCGTGCTTCTCGTGCGTGGCGACGCATCGTCGGCGCGACTCGTCGCCGTCGACGCGTCCAACGTTCGCATCGAGATCGATACCGACGGTGACGGCACTGCGGACGAGATCATCGAACTGACGTGGGCGGAGCTCGAGGGCGGCTGATTGCGCTATGATCAGGTGGTTGGTCACCTGGCGAGCGAGATCATGAGCGAACTTACCCTGTCCGGCAGTTGCCTGTGCGGTTCGGTGCAGTACGAAGTTACGGGCGACGACGCGAAGTTCTACCACTGCCATTGCGAGCGCTGCCGAAAGGCCTCGGGTACCGGGCACATGTCGAACATCATCGTGCGAACCGACGCCGTTCACTTCACGGCCGGCGAGTCGCTGCTCAAGCGCTATGATGTTCCCGAGGCCAAGCGCTTCGCGACGGTGTTCTGCTCCCATTGCGGCAGCCTGATGCCCCGCATCTCGCCGGAGGCCGGCATCGTGGTCGTACCGGCCGGGTCCCTGGATCACGAGCCGGCCATCCGTCCGACGGCGCGAATTTTCTATGATTCGCGGGCGGCATGGACCTGCGAGGGCAATGATCTGCCCTGCTTCGAAGCATACCCGACGTAAGGAAAAGCGCGGTATTATGTGAACTGGCTCATGGACTTTCGGCCAGGAATTGGCCAATTTGGGTAATAGGACCCCGAATATGCGCCCCCGATGCTGATAACGCCGAGACACAACAAGCTCAACAAGGTCGTCATCCTCAACCCGAAAGGGGGATGCGGCAAGTCGACGCTCGCCACGAATCTCGCCGCCTGTTATGCGCAGCAGGGACCGACACCGGCCATCATGGACTACGACCCGCAGAGCTCGACGATGGGCTGGCTCGATCGGCGCCCCGCCGACCTGCCCGCTATCCACGGCATCGCAGCGTTCAAAAAGACCATGCAGGCGACACGCAGCTGGCAGCTCCGCGTTCCGCAGGAAACGGTCAACCTGCTCGTCGACTCGCCGGCGAGCATCAACCATGATGACCTGCGCGAACTCACCAGGGACTCGACGAGCATCCTCGTTCCCGTGCTGCCGTCGTCCATGGACATTCACGCCGCGTCGCGCTGTATCGCCGACCTTCTGCTGGTCGCAAAAGTGGACCGCCGCGACCGGAAGCTGGCCGTCGTTGCCAACCGCACGCGCAAGAATACCAAGAGCTTCGGCAAGCTGATGCGCTTCCTCGATTCGCTCGGCATCCCGATCATCGCCGTGCTGCGCGACAGCCAGAACTTCGTGCACGCGGCGGAACAGGGCATCGGACTGTGTGAAATGCAGCCGTCTCGCGTCAAGGCCGACCTGGCCGAGTTGCAAAAGATCGTGACCTGGCTCGACGGCTGGCCGGATCGCCGCCGCGATTCCTCGACCGCGATGACACGGGACCGTCAGCCGGCCGTGCGCCCATCCATCCTGCGCCGGCCGCAGTTCGGGTCAGCCTGAGCGCTGAATCTCCGCATACGCTTCCGTATCGACGTTGCCGCCACTGACGACGATCACGGTCGTCCTGCCAGCCGTATCGATCTTGCGTGTCAACACTGCGGCGAGCGCGACCGCGCCGCCGGGCTCGATGACGAGCTTGAGATTCCTGAACGCGAAGCGCATCGCCGCACGCACTTCCGCGTCGCTGACCACCAGCCCGTCCGCGAGCAAGCCTTGCATGATCGCAAACGTGAGTCTGCCGGGCGTGTGCGCCTGCAGCGCATCGCAAATGGAGCGAGCGCCGTCGCCGATACGCTCGCGCCGACCCGAACGTAGCGAACGCGCCGTGTCGTCGAATTCTTCGGGCTCTACAGTGTGCACGGCCACATCGGGAAAGTGATGTTTGAGAGCCACCGCGCTACCGGACACCAGACCGCCGCCGCCACAGCACACGAGTACGTTGTCCGGCGCAATCTCCCGCTCCCGGCACTGCTGCACAATCTCGAGGCCAACCGTGCCCTGGCCTGCGATGATGTAGTCGTGATCATAGGACGGCACGACGACGGCGCCACGCTCCGTCGCCAGGTCTCGCGCAATCGCTTCACGGTCGCCCGTGTAGCGATCGTAGGTGATGACTTCGCCGCCAAGGCGCCGCGTATTCTCCAGCTTGGCGCGCGGGGCGTCCTCGGGCATGACAATCGCTGCGTGAATGCCGAGCATTTCGCCGGCCGCCGCCACGCCCTGCGCGTGGTTGCCGGACGAGAACGCAACCACGCCGCGCACCGCTTCTTCGGGTGTCAACCGGCTCAGGAAATTGTAGGCGCCGCGGATCTTGAATGAACCCGTCACCTGCAGGCACTCGGGTTTGACCAGCACATGGCCTCCCGCAGCCTCGTCGAGGGCATGGTTTCTCAGTAGCGGGGTGCGAACAGCAATACCTTCAAGGCGCTCGGCCGCAGCGTCAACCTCGCGAATCCCAATCACGGAGTCGCAGCGTTGGCCACGCGGTCGACCTTGGCTGCGCAGATGAAGTCATTGTCTGACAGACCGTCGATCGCGTGCGTGGTGAAGCTGACGTGGCATCGCCCGTACTCGACAGTGAGTACCGGATGATGATCCTCGGTGATGGCGATCCACGCCACCGCGTTGGCAAATCCGAGCGTGCGGTCGTAGCCCTGGAACTTGAAGCTGCGCGAAATGCTCCGGCCATCGTCGCCGAGCGACCAGGCCGGATGAATCACCTTCATTACCTCCAGGCATTGGTCGCGTGTCAGGGGCTGCACGCCCCCCTCGCAGGGTTTGCAGCGCTTGTCAGCAAGTTCCATGGTCTTGACCTCCTCTCGACTCGCAACACTAACAAAAAACCGGCCCCGAAGGGCCGGCAAGGTGGAGACTCGAAGAGTCACAGGGGGAAGCTAGTTCGGATTAGCCGCCAGCGCAGGCGAATCGTCGATGAAGAGCCTCACGCTGACACGCCGTTCGAGGGCGAAGCTGTCAAGCGTCGCGTCCTGCGCGACCGACTCGCCGTGAGCGGTTGCGCTGATACGCTCAGGATGCACACCGGCCGCGACGAACTGGTCACGGATGAACTGCACGCGCCGCTCCGACAGCGTCTTGTTGTAGGCTTCATCGCCCCGCTCGTCCGCAAACCCGTCGAGCTGGATGCGCACGTCGTCCATGCGTGCGAGCGTGCCGGCCAGCGTGGCCAGGCGGACGCCGGTCGTGTCGGCCACGACAGCCTCGTCGGTGCGGAACAGCAGGTCCATCTCGATACCGGCTTGCATCAGGTCGAGCAGTTCCGGTCGCGCGAGGTCGTTCAGTCGGTCGAGCTCGGCGCCGAGCGAGTCGAGATCTCGCTCGAGACGCGCAACCTGGCCGTCGGAGCGATCGACATCCGATTCGAGGCCGGCTATTTGCAGGTTCTTTTCGTCGAACTTGTCGCCGACACTCGCGCCGATTGCGGCGCCGATGATCGCGCCGACGGGTCCGGCCGCGACGGCGCCGATGACTGCGCCGGAACCGACGCCGATATTCTGGTTGCGATGGGACTTCTCTGTCGCGGCCGCCGGAACCGAGAACAGAACCGCGACGGATGCGGCGATGGCGAGTACTGAGGTACGCATGTCAATGATCTCCTGTTTGCTGCCGGGCCGGTGGCCCGCTTCGGAGTTCATTACACGACGCCAGGGGGATGCAGAAGCGGCGCGCATATGCGCGTCTGCCGATCAATTGTGACGAAAAGTGGCACAGGCCAGGAACGACCTTTCAAGCATTCATCCAGTCGTGCCGGAGAATCGCATACGATACCAGGTCCTCGTAGCGTCCCCACTTCTTGAGATCCTCGCGCGCAGTGCCTTCCAGGCGCATCCCGATTTTCTCCATCACGCGCCCGGAGGATGGATTCCTCGCCATGTGTGCGGCGTGGACCCTGTTGAGGGCGAGTTCGCGAAAGCCGTAGTCCACGAGAGCCTGCGCGGCTTCGGTGGCGTAGCCGAAGTTCCAGAAAGGTTTTCCTACCCAGTAACCGAGTTCGGCCTTGTCGTGCTGCCGGTCGATCTTGAGTCCGATGCAGCCAACCAGGGCGCCTTCGTCACGAAGCACCATCGCCAATGCAAACGCCTTGCCGTCCCTGCTGGCGGTTTCGTGTCCGGCAATCCAGTCCTCTGCCATGCCGTCCTCGTACGGATGCGGGATGGTCATCGTTGTAACGGCAATGCTCCGGTCCCCGGCAAGGCGCTGCACATCCGTCGCATCGCCGAGGGAAAAGGGCCTCATGGTCAGGCGCTCCGTTTCAATTGTTGGGGATAGCACGGCTCGGTATGGCTCCGGTTGGATGGTCAGGGTCGTCCCCCTGCGATGCCTGCAGCGCCGCGCGCTTGCCCGGCACAACGGCATTCTGACCGATTTTTACATAATGCAATGCAACCATTTTGCCTCATTTGTCGTGTAAAGGTCAGGTGGGCTGATTATTGCCACCGCGACCCCGGAACCATTGCCGGGTCGTTAGACGGAAGAGTAAATGGTGACTGGTCTTTTCAAGAAACTGCTCGCGAATCGCAAAGCGGCCGACCGCCGACGGCGCAGCAAGGTCCTGGTCGCGGGAGAGTTCGTCAGGATGACGGCGCCGCAGGCGCGCCGCTACGAGGAACTCAGGCGTGCGAAAGCGGCCCGCTGAGGAATTGCGGCTGCATTATCATAGCTGCTGCCTATCGCTCCGGTGCCGACGGTAGATGAGGACGTAAGCGGTTGCGTTGATGACCAGTACGAGCACACCCAGCACGATCTGAACGTTGCGCGTGAGCTCCCCGGGATAGAGCAGCGGCGTCAGGTAGTGCTCGACGAATCCGCCGGAGTAACCGCTCTCACCCGCGAGGCGCCGCAAAGACTGTTCCCATGGCGTGAGCGGACAGATCCAGCCCGCAAACTCGATCAGCGCGCCCCAGGCGACCGCCGGCACGTGCAGCCACGCGAGCTTCGGTTTACGCCAGACGACGACGCCGCCCAGCACGACGAACAGGACGAAAGTGAAATGGGCGAGGAAAACGAGGTCCGCCAGCAGCCGGTATATCATCTCATCCCTGTTTCACCGCTGCACCGCCGTGTCAACGGTTCTCGTCCGTCAGCGCGACGAACGTACCACCGTTGATATCGCAGATCACGCGCATGAGCGTTGCGAATTTTGCGGCTGTCGGCGGGATCTGGCCGCCGCCGCGGAATCCTCGCGGAAAACCGACACCATGGATGCGCACCCGGCGCTTGCCGTCGGCGCCGACGCGGTTGCGTCGGTCAATCGAGTCTACGACCTGGTCGATGTTCATGTTGCCGGCAAAATCGTCGCCGAAAACGTAAATACTGATTTTCTTGTCCTCGGCCCAGAAGGTCTCGATCGCCGCCTGAATGCCGTCCGTCGGGTTGCTGTCACTCTGCGCAAACCAGCTGCGCATGCGATTGACGATCGCCTGGCGGCGACCCGGTGAATCCGGAATCCAGCGGCCGGCATACTCCGAGAACATGTAGACGCCGTCGTCGTTCATGACCTGGATGCCCTTGACCGTCGGGTAGGCCTGTAGCGCCTCCTGCAGTTTTCGCTGTACGAGGCCCCAGTTGTAATTGATCATGCTGTTCGAGGTATCGATCACGAAAATCACGTACTCGCTGTCCACCGGAATTCCGGCGACGGCGTCCGCGTCGCTGCGCCGATAGTAGGGCAGCAATCGCTTCATTTCCTCGGTGAGCCGCTGCCGCGCCGCGCGCAGCTCGCCCTCGTCAATCGTCTCCTCCTCTTCCTGGCGACTCGCTTCGTATTGACCCCGAATCGTCCTCAGGTCACCCTGCAATTCTGCGAGCTCTATTTTCGTCGACGCCGCGTCGTCCTCGACTTTTTTCAGTTCGCGATCGAGCACCGTCGATTCGCCGCGCAGCTGGAAAAGCTCTTCCTGCAACAGGGCAATGAGCTGCTCGAGATTCTGCTCGGCCTCTTCCACGACGACCGGCTCGTAAATCTTGCTGAGCACCAGCAGCAGGATGATCGCCCCGAATCCACAGCAGATGCAGTCGAGGAACGACAGGCTGAATGCTTCAATATTTCTGCGTCGTCTCATCGCACCATCCTTTACGGCCAGTCGCGGCTGACGGTCATGAACGAGCCACGTGTCTGCAAGGCCAGCGACCAGTACGAAATCGGCGCATCGAAATCACCGCGCATCGGGAACAGCATAACGTTGACGGGGATGCCCGAAGGCAATTGCCGAACGGCACGCCGGAATATATTCAAACGTTCGCCGCCGCTGACCACGTTCCTGTCGGTCGTCGCCGCCTCCATGGTCGGCATGCCATCCACGATGAGAATGATGTTGTCCGGCTGAGGCTTCAGCTTCGTCACCACGTCGAACGCCGAGTGCATGTTCGTGCCTTTTGCGGGCGGCGTACGCCGCAAGACACGAATGGCCTCGTTCAGCTGCACGCCGTCACCGGCCGTCAGCCACACGCCCTCGGTGCCGCGAATCACGGGCTCAGCGACGTTATTAAACATGTAGATCTGGTAGAGGTCTTCAGGCCGGAACTGTGCGGTCAGCCAGTCCACGGTCGCGATGGCCTGGCGCCACTTGCGGGAACGTAACTGGTCTTCGACAGGCAGCGTGCGGCGCCGGATGACATCGACGACGTCGTCGGCGAGCATGCTGGCCGATCGGTCGACGAGTATCAGCGTGCGTTCGCCGCCGAGCCGCAGACCGGTCAGGTATTGACGATCGCCCTCGCCCTTGAACGTACGTATCTGCTCGCCGGCAGCGTCCTGCTCCGCCTTGATCGCCAGCAGGCGCTTGACCTCTTCCTCGAGCGACTTGATGTCCGACTGCAGTTTCTCGACACGCTCGATCTTCGCCAGCGTGTCCTTGTCGTACTTGTCGAGTTCGGCCTGCAGCTCCTGGATCAGCGCAATGATGCGGGCGATCTGGCTCTCCGCATCTTCCGTTTCTGTCTCGAGCTTCTGCAGCGTATTACGTTTCAGTGCCAGGTTCTTGCGCCCCTCGAGGACCTCGATCTCGAGCCGGTTGGTCTCGGCCATCAGCTCCGCGTTTTCGTTCTCGGTCGTCGCATTGACGTGCGAGTTAATGATCATGAAGAACAGGACGACCGCGCCGAAACCGCAGCTCATGCAGTCGAGGAATGACATGCTGAATACGTCGCTCGGTCTGCGCTTTCTCGCCACGTTATGGCTCCACGATGATCATGCGCAGCTCGACGCCGGGCGTGCCCACGCGAATCACGTCGCCGGACTGCAGTGCTGCCGAACCGTCGATGCGATGACCGTTGAGGAATGTGCCGTATCGGCTGTGATCGGTGACCACGCACTGTCCGTTATTCGTGCCGATCGTGCAGTGCCGGCGCGAGACGCCCGGCGCATCCTGTCCGATGTCGAGCCAATGCTCGCCGTCAGCCGGCTGCGTTCCGAGCACGAGTGTGCCGGTCCCCACCGGTGTCGCCGTGTCGTCGAACAGGACATGGGTCGGCTGCGCGCCCTGCTGCCCCCCCTCGATCCTGACCTCGACACGCGCCTGGTCCCAGGGCAGGTGCCTGAGCAGGGACACCGCGCTGCCGGGCCGGCCGGCCGGGCAACGGCGCGCAAGGCCGCGCGCCGTTGCGCCGGGTTCGAGTACGAATATCTCGCCCCCGACGCGCGCGGTCAGCGTGTCCGCGAGACCGGGCATCCGTGCGGCACGGTCGGACAGCTGCAGTGCCGGCATGTCGCCGGCGCGACAGAGCGCGCGCAAGTTACTGACGATGGCCTGGTAGACCGGCGTGGCCGCCGATACGAACTCGAGCGACTCGATCTCGGCGCGATGCGTAATGCCGCGATATTCGATTTCCATGGCTACTTTGTCGCGGCTCGCTGCTGTCGCGAGCCAGTCCAGGATGCTGTCCCGCAATGCCTGCTCAGTCTCGGCCGTATGCAGCGGATCGAAGCGCGACTGTTGCACGAAGGTCTCGGCGATCATGCGCAACCAGATATCGTACAGATCGAGCATACCGGCTTCGTCGACGACGGCCGAGCGTTCGTATTGCACCTGCCCGTCCTGTGACAAGCGCGTGAGCATGGCACGGTGCAGGCTCAGATCAACGTGCACGGGGACAGCGTTGACGTATTCGCGGCGCGTCGCTGCAACCGCAGCGTCGACCATGCCCACGACGGGAATATCCAGCTCCATCGCAATACCAAGGAGCAGACCGAGACTTGCATTGTCCATGTACTCCGGCACGGCCAGAGCGAGCCGGTCTCCGGGCCGTGCCACTCGTGCCCACAGCGTCTCCAGCTGGTTGCTGGCGATATCGGCTGCCGACAGGTGGCGAAACCGCGCATCGGCGAGGGGTTCGGTCGAGAGATTCATCCAGAAAGCGTTCTGGATGCGACGTGGTTTGAGACTGGCGCAGGCCCAGGCCTGCCGCCCGGTCACGAGGCCGTCGTCTTCGAGCAGCGCGAACCCCGGTTCGCGGCACAAGATGCGCTCCCCGTCGGTAAAGGCGAGGCCGGCGTCATTGAGATGTGCGGCGAGCAGCGTCACGCGAATTCCGTCAATCCGACTTGAGGTGGCGGATCACCTTGTCATCGCAGTAGTTTTCGCTGTCGAAGACGAGACGCTCCTGCATCAGCTGCAGCTGGTGTACGAGGAACATCAGGAAAATGGAAATCAGCAAAGCGATAAACGTCGAGTTGAACGCAACGCCGAGACTCTGCGTAACGCCGGCGATGTCGCCCTTCACGGCCTTGTCAGCCTGCGCGAGAGCTTCGCCGATACCGCGCACGGTGCCGATGAAGCCGATAGACGGGATAGCCCAGGAAATGTAGCGGATCATCGCGAGTTCTGACTCGAGACGCTCGGCTTCGGATTCACAGATCGTGTGGGTGCTGCTGGATACGTCCTGGATACTGCGCGTCGAGGCAAAACGCCGCAGCGCATTGAGCAACGCCCGTGGCAGCAACATCTGTTGCCGGTCCTCGGGCAGCGCCTGGACCTGGCGCGCGAATTCGCGCGTGTCCTCGGGCAATATTCGCATGCCCTCGGGCACGGGAATCAGGTCGACCTCGAGCAGCTTGCGCTCGGCGCCGATCTTGGCAGTCTTGTACCCCATGATCGCCAACGCCCAGAACATCAGGATGAAACAGGCCTCCTGTTCGAGGTCCTTGACGAGCACCCACACACTGCGTTCGCGCACGTAGTCCGGGTCCTGCTCGGCCAGCATGTTCTGTTCCGCAATGATCTCCGCCGCATTCGGGCGCACGACGGAGACGTAGAACGCGTGCACGATGATGATTGCGATGATCAGGGCGAACAGCTGGTAAACGAATTCGACCGGGATGTTCTTTTTTTTCATACGTGAATGCCTTGCCGAAAATCAGATGTCAGTCGGAAACGGCACGGATTGCTCATACCGTACCTCGACGCTGGACTCGAAATCGTCTTCCTCGATCTCACTGTAGTCTTCTTCGTCGAGACCGAGCAATTCCTCGATTTCCGTATCGGATACGTCGTCGGCAGCCGGCGCCTCTTCGGCGGCCGGCGTCTCGCGGGTCTCCGAATCGGCGTCCTGGGCCAGGGCAGCAAAAGGGACGAGAATGCCCAACAGGATCAACAATCGTGTCATGTTCAACCTCCGTGACAACGGCTATAGCGTTCGACCAGCAACGCGCCCGATTGTCGCACGAAAATTCAGTCGGCAAAGCGTGCGACACGGAACCCGACGTCCGTGCGCGGCGTTGCACCAAAGTCGCGGTAACTGAGCCGCAGTTCGGACTGCCCTGCGTGGCGCCAGCTCGAACCGCGAATCACGTGGCTGGTCCCGCGCTGGGGCCCTGTCGGGTCCACGACCGGCGTCGTGATTCCCGGCGTCGGCACAGTGTAGTAGTCGTTGACCCACTCGGCGACGTTGCCGCCCCCGTCGTAGATGCCCAGCGCGTTGGGCTGGAACGTGCCGACGGGCGATGTTGACGGATAACCGTCGTCATACGCCGGAAGAATTGACGGCACGAGCTCGATGGCCGAGCGATCCGCGAAGTTCCCGCTGTCCTTGGGCGGCGGCCACCTCGTTCCCCAGGGGAACTTGCGGGGCTGCTGCTGTCCTCCATAGCGGATGGCCAGCGTCCACTCGGCCTCGGTCGGGAGCCGGTAGCCGTCTGACAGCGGATAGACGGCGACCCATTGGCCGAACTGGTACTTGTAAACCGGGGTCAGGCCCTCTCTCTGGCTGAGCCAGTTGCAGTATTGCACGGCGTCTTCCCAGGACACGTTGGCTACGGGATTGTTGTCGGCAGCCAGCGAAACGTGTTCGTTGGCGCCGGAGTCGTGGCCGGCCCGGAACTCTGCGAACTCCCTGTTCGTTACTTCGTGGACGCTCATCAGGAACGGCCGCGTAATGGTGACTGGCACGATCACCTCGTTGGCGCGGCGCCCCACCTCGGCACGCGACGCGCCCATGGTGAACGTCGCGGGCTCGACACGACGCAATGTCTGACCTGCCGGCGACTTCAGCGTTTGCGCTACGCGGTCCGCGGCGATCGCCGCCTCTGAGCGGAGCGTCGCTGTCAGTGTCTGCGGGTAACCTGGCCGTGGCGTCACGGTGCGCTTCCAACTGGCATAACCACCGCGTCGGACTTCGATCGTATGCGGTGTGGACGTCAGCCGCACGGTCGTCTTGCCTTTCCCGCGCGCGCGGCCGTCCACGTAGACGGTCGCATCCTCGGGACTGACCACGACGGTCACGGTGCCGAGACGGGCCGAGAGGTCGACGGTTATCGACTCGGATGCACTGGACGCGAGGCGAATGCTGCGCCGGGTTACGCCGTAGCCCGCCTTGGACAGGCCGATTTCATAATCGACATCGGGAGAAAGAGACAGCGTCAGCGGAGACTGGCCGCGGTAGCGACCATTGACCGTGACGTTCGCACCGCGCGGAATCGTATTGACGAGCAGGCGCGCGTCGGCAGGCTGCAGCGTGATCAGCGGCAGCTCTTGCGGCACATTGGGCTTCGCCACGACGGTGCCGTCCCAGGCCGCGAATCCCTCCTTCGACAGGGTCACCTCGTGCGTACCCTCGAGCAACTGCACGGTTGCGGGGGTGACGCCGACTTCGTCGTCTCCCGCGAGAATCCGCGCGCCGGGAGGTTCCGACTCGATGGTCACGTCGGCCCAGCGCGGCACGAGCTGCACGGCGTAGATTTCGCTCCGATCGAGGCCGGGCATCGCGACGACGCCGTTGAAAGGCAGGAAGCGCCGGGACTCGACCTTGACCGCGTGCTCGCCGGGCTGCAGTTCGACGGGACCAAAAGGCGCCTTGCCCACCTGGTTTTCATTGACCGTCACGATCGCATCGACAGGGGGCTCGACCATCACGGTGAGGCGCCCGGGCTTCTTGCGCATGCTGAGTTCGACGGTCATCGACTGTTCGTCACCAACGCGAAACGTCTGCTTGACGTCGTAATAGCCGCGCTTTCGTACGTTGACCGTGTAGTTGCCTTTGCGCAGCAATATGCGATCGCCGATCGGCAGGCGAAACCATCCGCCATCGATGCTGAAGGCGTCGGGTTCGGGCGGGGTGATCTCGAACTCGACCGATTTCGCACTGAACAGGAGGTATGACGCCGTCAGCAGGACGGCGAGCAGCCCGCCGACGATGTAACGCAGTGGACTCGTGCGATCCTGTTCGAAGCTTGCGGCCGTTTCGACCGCGCGCTTGAACGCCGTCGGCGCGATCGACTCCTCGTCGGGCGCCACGCCGGTCTCGTCGATTTGCGGTGGGCGCGTCACGTAGGCGCTGTCCTCGAGCCGCACATCGAGCAGCAGGCGGTCACCGTCGACACGAACCTCTACACGGCTGCCGAAAAAGCCGAGCTCGTCACCGTCGCCGAGCCGGCGCGACGTGTCCAGCGTCGCTCCGTTGAGCGTCAGCGACGCCGCCCGGCCGACCGGTTGCACAAACGGTACCCCGTCGAGCAGATCGACGAGCGCGACCGGCTCGCCGCCGGGGCCCGGCAGCCGCAACTCGCAATCGTTGCTGGTACCGACACGCAGCGGCAGCGCGTGCGACTCGAAGCGGCGCTCCCCCTCAACGTCCCGCACAAACAGGCTGTCGAAACTCAAATCGGTTCCTCGCAACGGATCACGACCGGCTCCATGTCGATCTCCGGCGCCACGCGGAATTCCAGACGAACGTCACGATACCCGGGACGAGCGCCCACTGCCACGTATGTGCCCGGGCGAAGCTCGAGGCTGCGGGTCGTGAAGGTGCCCAGGGCGCCGACCCTGTAAATCGACACGGACGTGGCGTTGTCGGAGACGATCTGCACGGGTACCGGCGTAGCCGCGCGCTTCAACAGGCGCGACAGCTCGTCGCGCTGCGCCGCAAGTCGGGGCCCCACGTCTGCCATCGTCGTGACCTCGATGATCAGCTGGGTTGCCTCCTGCATGACGGGCGGCGACGACAGCCGGTCCGGGTCAGTAATGTAGCCGTCGAAGCGCTCGTGCAACGCGGTCATCCGCCGCGCCTCCGCCAGACCCTGGATCGCGAAGGCGAGATTCGGGTCGACCTCCAGGGCTTCCTCGTAGGTCGTCGCCGCGGCGGCCCAGTGCTCGGATTGCTCGAGCGCGGCGGCTTCCTGCTCGAGCGTCGCAATGGTCTGCAACTTCAGTCCCTGGTCCACCTGCATGAGTCCGTCGACGGGCTCCGGCGAACCCGGCATCAACTGTTCCGCCATGCGGAACGCCGCGCGAGCCGACAGGTAGTCGCCGCCAGCAAGCGCCTCGAGTCCCTCCGACATGCGAGCATCAAACTGCAGTTGCGTGCGCAGCGCTCGTACGCGCCCGAGTCCTTCCTGCGCCGGCGCCCACTGCGGGTCGAGCTCGGCCGCCTGTTTGAAGCTCGTTTCCGCGGCGTCGAGTTCCAGTTCCTCTTCGTACGCCAGGCCCTGGTCGACAAGCCGCATTACGGCGTCGAGGTTTTTCGCGCGCTCGTATCCGTTGACGGCTTCCGGGCTGTTCGGCGTTATGGCAACGGCAAGTTCGTAGAGCCCGAGCGCCTCGACCTGGTCGCCCGCTTCGAACGCAGCCCGGGCACCCTCGAGCGCCTTGCGGAACTCGTCGTCGACACGATCGAACAGCGGTTCGAGAATCGATAGCGCGTCGAGATAGTGAATCTCGGCGGTCGCCCAGTCTTTGCGCAGGTAAGCCTCGTCGCCCAGCTTGTAGAGGTCCTGCGCACGGTTGTAGGGCACCGGTGCCCAGCGATTGACGCCGCGTCGCTCCAGGGTTTCGAAATTCGACAACAGTTCCCCGAGCGCACTCTCGACCTGGAACCGCAGCTTGCCCTCGTCGTCGAGGCCCGAATAGTCGGCCTCGTTCTCGTTGAACTCGATCGTCTCACCGCTGAGTGCGCGATTCTCCGGAACGTATTCGCGCGTCACGCGGTTGTTGCCGAGCAGCGGGTCACCACCCGCCACGTCTTCCTCGACCGGGTCGGCTGCGATCGGGGATTCACCCACCGCGGACGCGGCGTCACCCGGCAGTCCCCGATCTTCTTCGACGGCCTCGGGCAGCAGGAAGACAACCGCCAGCAGCGCAACGACGAGAACGCCGAGGCTGATACCGACGACGCGCGGATTGAGGCCGGCCGTGTCTGTTGCGGTCTCGGCGGCGGCCGGCGCCGCGGGCGCCCGGCTGACCGCGGCAATTTTTTCGAAACGCTCATCGTCAGCAACAGGGCGCGCCACGACTTGGGAACGGGCCGGACCCGGCCGGAAGCCAGCGGCCGTCAGCGCGTCGATTACAGCCTGGGCGCCCGGCCTCTTTGCCGCATCGCCATCGAGCATGCGTGCGAGAAGATCCTTGACGTCGCCGGGCGGCATCTCGCCGTCGCGCGACACGAGAGGCCCGCTTCCGGGTGGCACGCCCGCGATGAGTTCGTGCAGCAGCACTCCGAGCGCGTAGATATCGTCTGCAGGCTGCGCCGGCTCGCCGCGCGCGGCCTGCGGGCTGGTCGCCACCGGCGTGCCTCCGCTGCCCTGCCCGCCGGCCGCTGCGGCCACGCCGAAGTCACTGAGGTAAGGTGCGCCGTTGTAATCCAGCAATACATTGCTTGCCTTGACATCGCGGTGCACGACACCTTTGGCATGGGCGTAGCGCAGTGCATCGGCCAGCAAACCGATTGCCGGGAGAATGTCCGACAGCGCGTGGCCCGCGAGAGCCGAGAGGTCAGCGCCGTCGACATACTGCATGCTGTAGAAAGCCGCACCCTGGTCTTCGTGGAACTCGAAGACGCGCACGATGTGGGCGTGCATGAGTCTCAAGTTGGCCTGCCACTCGTCGCGAAGCCGGCCGGCAAGCGACGCAGGCACGATTTTCAGAGCGACCGACGCATTCGTCATGCGGTCCCTCGCAACCCAGGTCTGCGCCTCGCCGCCGCGTCCCAGCGACCGCTCCAGTGTATAGCGGTCGGCAAGGCGGGATCCTTTGGTCAGTTCGAGCATCGCACTAGAAGAGGCCGGCTATTCGGCGGAGTTCATGCGCGCCGGCGCCCCAACGTCAACCGTTTGCGAAAAACCGGTCTCGGCCCGGTAGATCTGCTTGAGCAAGCGGCGCCAGCCCTCATACTGTGCCTGCGCCGTGCCGGTCAGCCGGCGTTCCTGGCCTTCGACACTGACGACCATCGGCGCAGCCTGCGCGCCAAACGACTCCGACAGCTCGCGGATTGCCGCGACGTGGGACTCGGCTTCGTAACTGCGCTGTACGCCGCCCACGATGCGATTGATGCCTTCGGAGATGGCTAGATTCTGGAGACTCCGGTTGACGCGGCGCTGCCGGCTGCTGCTCGAGTTGCTCGTATCGACGGCGAGAGACCCCGCCAGCACGACGACGCCGACCAGCGCCTGCATCCGCGCCGATTGTTTCACCTGGCGATAGGCCACCGACTCCTGCCGCGACACCTTGCGCCAGTTTCGGTACGGCATCGCGATACCGTAGTAAAAGTTGGCGTAATGTTCGTTGAGCGTGTCGACGACCAGGCGGTCGCGCTCGCGAATCTGCCGCAGGCGCGCGACCGTGGGATCATTCTCCGCCGGCAGGCGCATGATCGTGGCAATGCCATCCTCGTCTGTCGAGAGATGCTCGCCATAAGCGAGCGGCGACATGTCCGCGAAAAACCTCAGCTCGGAGATCTGCCGCGTTTGTTGCAACTGCTTGCGCGGAATCAGGGCAGCGTGATCATGCAGGTCGTTCGCCACGTCATTGAAAACTTTCTGGTACGGGTCGAGGCGACGGTCGCGCCGGTCGGAGTACGACGTTACGCCTGTCTGCGTCTCATAGGTCTTGCTGTACCAGTGGCGTCCGGCCGCATCCTCTACGCGGATATTGAGCTCTATGAACTCGCCGTCGGAACGCTCGATCTCCCCGCTGACAACGATGTCGGTGAAGGCCTCGCGCGAGGGAATGACGCGGACGGCGCCCCAGTGGCCGGTGCCCTGCAGCGTCGTCTTCATGTGATAGGCAAGGTACTTGGTCTCGGCGAGCCGAATGTCGTCAAAGACGCCCGTCTCCCGCGGATCGTTGTCGTCGTCGATCCCGGGCGCGAACTCGACGATGCCGATGTCGAGCAACCGCGCTTCGTCGACAGGGCTGTCTGCGACGACGAGCTCGGATTCGTCCGCAACGATGACTTCGTTGACCGTGCACCCCGCACTCGCGAGGCACAGGACGATCACTGGCGGCAACAGGCGGTGCATGGCGCGTTATTGCTTCCCCTCTATGCCCTTGTAGCGACGGTATTGTTCCCACATCTGCTCGCGGCGCACGGGATCGTCCTCGGCCAGTGCCGCTTCCCGAATCTGTTGCGCCACGACATCGTCGGTCGCCTCGAAGGCCTCGAGGTCGTCAGGTGTGCGTCGGGCAATCTCCTGTGAATCGAGACCGTCAAGGGCGCCCGAACGGTCGACCTGCCCGGGCGCATCGCTACCGGCGCCGCTGCCGCCACCGCCGCTGCTGCCCGAGCTGGCCATCGCGCCCGCAGCCTGCTCGCCAAGGCTGATCGACCCGCCCCGGTTGCCACCCGAACCCGTGTCAAAGCCCTCCGTGTTGCGGGTCGTCGACGCGATTTCGCGTTGTTCCTCGCCGATCGATTCGTCGAATTCGCCGAGCGACTTGTCCAGTTCGGTCCCGAGCTCCTCGGCGCTCTGGCCGTCGCCGGGATACTGGCCCATGCTGCCCGAGCCGTCGCCCTGCCCACAGCTATCGCCACCGCCAAAGCCGCCGCCATAGCCCGGACCTTCGCAATCCTGGCTGCCGCCGCCGCCGAGTTCCACGCTCTCCATGCCGGACGAGCCGGTCGTGCCGCCGCCGCTCGAGCCGCCGCCGGTCGAACCGCCGCCCATCGAGCCGCCACCAGTCGAACCGCCGCCCATCGAACCGCCGCCCATCGAACCGCCGCCCATCGAGCCGCCACCGGAGGAACCACCGCCGGTCGAGCCACCTCCAGAGGAGCCGCCGCCCATCGAACCGCCTCCGGAGGAACCACCGCCGGAGGAACCGCCACCGGACGAGCCGCCTCCTGCCGGTTGCGTAGCGCAGCCGGCGAGCACCAGGGCAGCGCAGGCGATTGCGGCGCAGGCGCGCAGCGCGGACGCCAGTGTCGGATTTTTCCGGGCCGTCAGTTTCATCGTTTTCCTCCCGAATCCTGTACTTGGAACCCAAGCGCGGCGCCGAGTTCCCGCTGAAATCCACTATCCGTCGATCATACGCACCCGGTACGGCTTGCGGAACAGGATCAGCGACAAATCGTCCGGCTTGCTGGGCTGACCGGGGTCCTTGTCGATCATGCGCTTCTGCGCCAGCGCCACGACAGCCGCGCCACTCTCCGCGAGGCGGCCTTTACGGATCAGCTCGATGGTTTCATCGAGGTGCACGTTGTCCGTCAGGCCGTCGGTGGCCACAAGCACCGTGTCCCGAGGCCTCAGCTCCACGCCGGCCCCGATATCGATGCGCATGTCGCTGGTGCCCAGGAAATTGGAAACCAGGTGGCGCTCTTCGTGATGCAGCGCCTCGCGATGGTCGAGCAAGCCTGCCTCGATCGCGAACCCGGTGGGTGAGTGTGCCGTGGTCTGCAACCGAATCAGGCCGCGTTGCCCGACGACCAGCGCTTCCGAATCCCCGATCTGGTACGAGCGCGCAATGAGCCCCTCGATCGTGACAACGGTCAGCGTCGTGGCCGAACCGTTGCCGATCGCCAGCACGGCTTCGTTCGCCGCCTCGATACCGTTGAGGATTGCCGTGCGCAGCAGCAGGGTGCGATCCATGGCCGATTGCAGGGACGCGGCGAGCGTCGTGACAGCCGTCAGCGATGCGCGTTTGCCCGCCGGCAGGCCGCCGGCCCCGTCGGCAACGACCAGGACACAGGCGCCCGGGCCGTAAGGAATGATTGCGACCGTATCCTCGTTTTCCGTCTCTTTCTCCGGATCCCGGCTCGTCAGGGCGAAGGCCGAACCGCCGGCAATATCGACCTCGACCTGGTCGGGCTCTGCGGCGCCGTCAAGGACCAGGAGTTCGATCTGCCCTGTCGGTTCGTCGCCGGTCATTCGCGTCTCACGGGTTCGCGGCACCATGCGCAATAATTCCAGAATTCGCGCGCTATGCCCCAGTTACAGGCCTTGCAGCTGTGTCGGCTGCCTTTGAGTTTCCAGGGCCGCCTGACCTTGGCCCTGCAGTGGGGACAATACCGCATGAACGGCATGAGCGGGCCGCGGCAACGTTCGTTCGCACACCTGGCCGTGTAGCGCTTGTCCGGATAGTGGCGCGTCGCTTCCTCCACGAATCCCGGGCCATAGCACCACGCGCAGTAATCCCAGTCGTTCTTGACACCGCGCTCGCAGCGCGGACAGTGCGCCGGCATCCGGGTTTCCGACCCGCGCGACGGGTGGTCGAAGCCGCACCAGGGACACGCCTGCATGCTTTCGGCGACCGGGCCCTCGCAGCGCCTGCAATGATGGCGTGTATCGAGCTGCGCCCGGTACTGTCGCTGGAACTCACGCCATTGCTGCTGCCGCCATGAAGGGCCGCGCCTTGCGCCGTTACGGCCGCCGCGCTTCGCGCGCGGCAGTTTCTGTTTGCGCGCGCCACTGTGCAGTTTTTCGAACTCCGTGTACATCTCCACGGCATCGTCGTAGCGCCTATTCGGATCGAGCTGGATGGCTTTCTGCAGGACGCGGATGAGTTCGGGACGCACGCGAGCCTGCAGTTTGTCATGGCCTGCAAGCGGCCACTCGAAGGGCCATTCGGGCAGCTTGCCGGAAAGCATGCGGTACAGGACGAGGCCGATCGAAAAGACATCGGACTGAAACTTGGGCCGTCCCATGGCCTGCTCGGGGGCGATATAGTCGATTGTGCCCGACCCCGAGGCCTTGAGCGTGCGCACGCAGCGTTTGGCAAAGCCAAAGTCGGCGAGCTTCAGCTGTCCTCCCGGAAAAAGGATGTAATTCTCCGGCTTGATGTCGCAATGGATGATCCTGTGCTCGTGTGCGTGAGCGATCGCCGCCAGTGCCTGACCCGCGAGGTCCAGCTTGCTCGCCGTCGAGACCCGGCGCTCGATGCGATCGGCCAGCGACTCCTCGCCCAGTTCCATCGCGATGACGAAGTGATCGTCGATGTAACTCGCGTTGAGAACGCTGAGGATGTTCGGGTGCCGGAGGCGCGTCGCGACGCGCACCTCGTGCAGCAGCTCATCGTGCCCGGTGTGGTCGTCCCGTTTCGGAATTTTCAGCGCGACCCTGATGTCCTGGATCGTGTCGTAGGCGCGATAGACATCGGCCAGCGGCCCGGACGCAATACGCCCGAGAATGCGGTACTTGCCGATGCGTTGCCTGGCGCGCAGCAATGTCAGCGCCCGGTGCGCACGCGGCGCACCGCATCCTGCCAGCCTTCGAGAAGGCGCGCGCGCTGCTCGGGTGCCATCTGCGGCTCGAACAATGCATCGCGTCGCCAGAGCTTGCCGATGGCGGACGGCGAGGCGACGATGCCGGCCTGGAAGCCGGCCAGGTAAGCCGCGCCGAGGACAGTCGATTCGACATTGTCAGGGCGCTCGACGGGAATATCGAGGACGTCGGCCAGGAATTGCAGGAACCAGTCGTTGGCGACCATGCCGCCATCGACACGGATGACACTCGGCCGCATGCCGTCGTCGGCCATCGCTTCGATGAGATCACAGGTCTGGAAGGCGACCGATTGCAGCGTCGCCGTGACGATCGCGTTGCGACCGCTGCCGCGCGTCAGGCCGAGGATCGCACCACGCGCATCCGGGTCCCAGTAGGGCGCGCCGAGTCCGGCGAAGGCAGGCACGACGTAAACGTCCTCGACGATGCCCGTGCGTTCCGCGATGGCTTCGGACTCGGGCGCGGACTCGATCACGCCCAGTTCGTCCCGCAGCCATTGCATGGCCGATCCCGCGACGAAGACGCTGCCCTCCAGCGCGTAGGTCACCTGGCCGCCGATGCGCATGCCGACCGTGGTCAGCAGATGATTCGACGACTGCAGAAGCTTGTCGCCGGTATTGGCCACGACGAAGCAGCCGGTGCCGTAGGTGCTCTTGGTCATCCCCGTTTCGAATCCGGCCTGGCCAATCAGCGCCGCCTGCTGGTCGCCGGCGATACCGCACACGGGAATCTCACCGCCGAGGCACGCGTCGCTGGCGACCCCGAAATCGGCGGCGCAGTCCAGGACCTCGGGCAGCACTTCGCGCGGAATGCCGAAAATTTCGAGAAGTTCGTCATCCCACTCCTGCGTCCGGATGTTGAACAGCAGCGTGCGTGACGCATTTGTGGCGTCGGTTGCATGCACACGGCCGCCTGTCAGGCGCCACAGGAGAAAACTGTCGACCGTACCGAACGCGAGGCGGCCGGACTCGGCACGCTCGCGAACGCCCTGCACGTTGTCGAGTATCCACGCGATCTTCGTTCCCGAAAAATACGGATCGAGGCGCAGCCCGGTCTTTTCACTGACGCGGGTTTCGACACCGTCGTTCTTCAGTTTTTGGCAATACCCGGCAGTACGCCGGTCCTGCCAGACGATCGCGTTGTACACGGGCTCGCCCGTATCGCGATCCCAGATGATCGTCGTTTCACGCTGGTTGGTGATACCGATCGCGGAGATGTCCGCGGCGCCGGCCCCGGCTTTTTCGAGCGCACCGCGCGTGACCGACGTTACCGAGGACCAGATGGCCTCGGGGTCGTGCTCGACCCAGCCCGGCTGCGGGTAGATCTGCGGAAACTCCTGTTGCTCGCTCGCGACGACGCGCGCCGCGTGGTCGTAGACGACGGTCCGGCTGCTGCTCGTGCCCTGGTCGATGGCAAGCAGGAAACTTCCTTTCATATCGGTTCTTTACTCACAACTGTAAAGCGGCTCTTTCACTTGCATGCGCCGTCCGGCCTCGGGTGGCCGCGACAAGCTCCCCTGATTTTCCGCGAACTGCGCGATCCTTGCACGGATTTCGTCCGGCCACGGCGCGACCCGCCGGACGCGCGTGTCGAAATGCAGGCTCATCCACTCGCACGTGGCGGAGAGGAATCCCTCCTCGGCATGGTACATGCGCTGGAAATGGTGAATACGCTTGGCGTCATACGCCAGCACCTGGCTCGTGATGACGTAGGGCGCACCCTCGATGATCTCGCGCTGCCAGGTGACATGCGATTCGGCGGCAATCGTCGAACTGCTGTGCGTGCGGATATAGTCCTCGGTGAGGCCGAAGGTGTGCCACAGGTCGTCCACCGCATGATCGAAAGCCAGCAGGTAATAGGCCACGTTCATGTGATCGTTGATGTCGATCCACTCCGGCAGCACTCGGCCGCGCGTGACTTCGATGCCGATCAATTCCATATTCTCAGGCTTCCCCCAGTTCGGCGATATCCGCAAAGTGCCGCAGCGCCTCGGGGTTCGCCAGCGCCTCGGTGTTCTTCACCGTTTCGCCGTGCACCACCGAGCGCACCGCCAGTTCCACGATCTTGCCGCTCTTGGTACGCGGAATCTCGGGAACGGCGACGATCTTGGCCGGCACGTGGCGCGGCGTCGTGTTGTCCCGAATGACGGCCCGAATGCGCTGCCGCAGCGCATCGTCGAGCTGCAATCCTGCGCGCAGGATGACAAACAGGACGACACGCACGTCGTCCTGCCAATTCTGGCCGATCGCGATGCTCTCGACGACTTCGTCGAGTTTCTCGACCTGGCGATAGATCTCGGCGGTGCCGATCCGCACGCCGCCCGGGTTCAGCACGGCGTCCGAACGACCGTAGATGATCAGCCCGCCCTCTTCGGTGAGCTCGGCAAAGTCGCCGTGCGCCCAGATGCCGTCAAAGCGCTCGAAATACGCGGCCCTGTAACGTGCGCGGTCCGCGTCGTTCCAGAAGCCTACCGGCGCGGACGGGAACGGCTGCGTGCAGACGAGTTCGCCGTGCTCGCCGACGACCGGTTCGCCGGCATCGTTCCAGACTTCGACCGCCATGCCGAGACCGCGGCACTGGAGTTCGCCACGACGCACGGGCAAAACAGGGTTGCCGAGCGCGAAGCAGCTCAGGATATCGGTCCCGCCTGAAATCGACGCAAGCTGCAGGTCGCTGCCGATCGCGTCATAGACGAAATCGAAACTCTCGGGGGCCAGCGGCGAGCCAGTCGACAACACGGCCCGCAGGTCGGGCAACGCAAACTCGTCCCGCGGGCGCACGCCCGACTTCTCGAGCGCAGAAATGTACTTTGCACTGGTGCCGAAAACCGTCAGTTTCTCCCGCTCCGCCATCTGCCAGAGAATGCGGCCGTCATTGAAAAACGGCGCCCCGTCGAACAGCACGACCGCTGCGCCGCTCGCCAGCCCGCTGACCAGCCAGTTCCACATCATCCAGCCGCAGGTCGTGAAATAGAAAATGCGGTCGCCCTCTCCGATATCCGTGTGCAGTACATGCTCCTTCAGGTGCTGCAGCAGCGTGCCGCCGTGACCGTGCACGATGCACTTGGGGACACCTGTCGTGCCCGAGGAATACATGATGTAGAGCGGGTGGTTGAAATCGAGCGACTCGAATTCGAGCGGCTCACCGCCGCGGGCGAAGTCCATCCAGGCGACGACATGTCGCGCCGACACGGCCGTCGCGAGATCGGCGACGAACGGCACCATGACCGTCGTCGCGATGCTGTCGATGGCAGCAACCACGCCCTCGATGGTCGGGCGGGTGTCGCAAATCCTGCCGTTGTAGTAATAACCGTTGACGCCGAATAGGACTTTCGGCTCGATTTGGCCGAAGCGGTCGACAACGCCGTTCACACCGAAATCCGGGGAGCACGATGACCAGATCGCCCCGAGGCTCGACGTCGCGAGCATCGCGATAATTGCCTCGGGACAATTGGGCAGGAATGCGCCGACACGATCCCCTTTCGTCACGCCGGCCGCACGCAGGCCGGCGGCCACCGCGGCAACCTGCTCTCGCAGCGCGTCGCGGCTCAGATCCCGGCGGCTGCCGTCTTCACCGCAAAAGACGACAGCAGTGTCGTCGCCGCCGTGGCGTAACAGGTGCTGCGCATAGTTTAGCCGGCTGCCCTCGAACCAGCCCGCGTCGATGATGTCGTCCGGCCGCGCGAGAACCGTCGTCGGCTGCGCGTCGAACTCGACGCCGCAGAATGCGCAAAGCGCCTCCCAGAAAGCCGGCGAATCACCGATCGACCACGCATATAGCCGGTCGTACGAGTCATAGCCGGCCGCCTGCATGAAGCGCTGCATCGCGCTCGCCCTGACGCGCTCGGCCGAAGGCTGCCAGATGATCGGATTCGGGGCCATTGTCGACGCTTGATTCGGCTTTTCTCTCGGGGCTAGCCAGTATCCACAATCAGCGCCTTGTGTCCATGCTGCCCGGTTGGTATTAAGACGGGATGTCGGGAACGATCTACATCGTCATTGCGCTGGTCCTGTCAGCCCTGGTCGGCGGCGTCGTCTGGATCAGGACACGGGGCCTGCGCGCCACGCCGGCCCAGCTCAGACCCGGAGAGCCCCTGCCGGACTTTCGCGCCGTGGACGAACAGGGTGACCCCGTGCGCTCGGTCGAACTGCACGGTGCGCCGGCGGTGTTGCTGTTCGTTCGCGGCAACTGGTGCCCGTTTTGCAGCCGCCAGGTCCGCGACCTGACGCAACATTACCGCGATATCGTCGACCTCGGCGCGAGGTTGATCCTCGTGACGCCCAAACCGCTGGAGACGACGCGGCGCGTTGCCGAATTCTTCAAGGTCGAATTCAACTTCTGGCTCGACGACGACCTGGCCGTCACGCGACAGCTGGGCCTTCTGCAGGAGAGCGGCGTGCCGAAAGACTACCGCGGCGAGTACGGCACGGATACGATCTGGCCCACGGCACTCGTCGTGGATGCGGCGGGCATCATTCGGTATACCAACCTGTCGAAGCACATTTCTGACAGGCCGGACCCGAAAATCCTGCTTCGCGAAATTCGCAAGACGCTCAAAACCTGACACCGACAGCTTTGCAGAGGAATCGCATCAGCGGCTCGGCGTTGCGAAACGACGCTTCGACGACGCGCTGAAACTGCGGTCTCAGGCAGGCCTCGACGTCGAGTTCGCGCGTCGCGATGAAACTCTTGCGCTTGATGTCCTCTATGCAGGGGTGATCCTTGTCGAAGCCCCGCGGGGGACGCGTCAGCGATTCCCCGGCCAGTTCGAAGTGCCGTCGGAACGCAGCGTCACCGATCGCGCGCCGCCATTCGGCCGGACGCGCGGCGATGCGCTCGCGGATGCGGCGCAGCGAATCCGGATCGGGACGCCACATACCCACACCGAGGAATGCCTGCGACGGTTCGAGGTGCACGTAGTAGCCCGGCGCATGCACATCGCGCGCCTGCTCATGGCGAAATTGTATGCCGACGTTGGTCTTGTAGGGCTGCTTGTTCCGGGAGAACCGCGTGTCGCGGTAGACACGCATGAGCGAACCACCAACGCGCGCAGGAACGGCCGTGAAGTGCGGCGCGATGCCAGCCAGCGGCTCCTGCATCGAGATGATGAACCGCAGTGCCACATCGAGAACGTCCTCTTCGTAGCGCCGCTTGTTCTCGTTAAACCATTCGCGATTGTTGTTCGCCTCGAGCTGCGCGAGAAAATCGATGGTGCGCTGCTCGAATCCCGCGTAGCGCGTCATCGTCTGTCACCGTCGGCAGAGGCGATCTCGCGAGACCGCTATTCCGGAACGACGTTGTCTGCTTGCGGACCTTTCTGACCCTGAGTCACTTCCATCGTGACTTTCTGGCCTTCCTTGAGGGTCTTGAATCCTTCCATCTGGATTGCCGTGTGGTGCACGAACACATCCTGACCGCCTTCGCGTTCGATAAAGCCAAATCCCTTGTCGTCATTGAACCACTTGACGGTTCCTTGCACTCTCTCGCCTGACATAACTACCTCTTGCACTAACATACCGCGCTCTGGCGGCCCTTACGCCACCCCCTTCCGGCGACGGCTGCGATGATGTTACTCGTAAATATCGTCTGAATTCTTCACTAATTACTGCGGGGCCCGCATTAAGTTGGTGCAGGTGCACGAATAATCTCAGAAAAAATAGGGATTTGCGGCCCATCGTGCTGCAACTTGCGGGCCGGTCGAACCGGATTTGGGACAAAAAACGACCCCGAATTGCGCATTCGTGGGCGAGATCAGCGACGTCTGTGTACGTATCGCCGGCCCAGTCCGGTTGCCGAGTCGCAGCCGACCAGCGCCAGCGTGCGCCGGAACTCGTCCCGCAAGAGGCCGAGCGCGCGCTCGACGCCGGGCTGCCCGCCCGCCGCCAGCGCATAGAGGTAAGCGCGCCCGATGCCGACGGCCCTGGCGCCGAGCGCCAGTGCCTTGACGATGTGCGAGCCGCGCCGAATGCCGCCGTCGCAGATGATCTCGAGGCGGTCACCCATGGCGTCGGCGACGTCGGCGATACAGTCGACGGGCGCAGGCGCGCCCTCGAGTTGGCGGCCGCCGTGGTTAGAAAGCATGACGGCCGTCGCGCCCGCGTCGGCGGCATTGCGGCAGTCGTGGGTGGTCTGTACCCCCTTTATGATGAGCGGCCCGTCCCACTGCCCGGCCAGCCACTCGACGTCGCGCCAGGTCAGAGATCGATCAAACTGGCTGTCGATGAAGTCCTTGATGCTCATGTCGGTGAACTTCTGCGCATTGGCATCCGACGTCACGTTGACGAGTTCCATGTCCTTGCGCACGACCGCGCGGTACAGCCAGCCCGGGTGCCGCAACATGCTGGGGACGCTGCGCAGCGCCGGCCTGGCCGAGGCCATCATGCCGTAGTAATTGTCCCGCTCGCGGTTGCCGGCGACCGGCGTGTCGACCGTCAGGCACAGCGCCGTGTACCCGCTGGCCTTGCACCTCTCGACGAAACTCCGGGTAAGTCCCCTGTCCTTGAACACGTAAATCTGGAAGACCTTCGGGACCTCGCCGATCGCACCAATTTCCTCGATCGTGGTCGTACCTACCGTGGACAGGCTGTACGGCATGCCGAACTTGTCGGCCGCCCGGGCAACGGCCGGTTCGCCGGACGCGTGAAAGAGCCGGGATGCTCCCGTCGGGGAGATCATGACCGGCCACTCGATCGATTTGCCGAACAGCGTGCAGGCCGTGTTGATCGAGCTAACGTCGGAAAGCTGAGCCGGCAGAAGTTCGTAGTCGTTGAACGCGTCGGTATTGCGGCGCAGCGTCCACTCGTCGTCCGCGCCCCCGTCGATATAGTGAAACACGGGCGCCGGCAGTCGCCGCTTGGCGACACGCCGAAAATCCATAACCTTGTGGCAATTGCCAATCCCCATGAGTGGGATTATGCCGTATGATCCGCCCCGATGTTGAGCATGGAAAATCAGAATCGCACCGTTGCCACGTGGCTTCTCGTCTGCTGCGGGTTCGTCTTCACGATGGTCGTCCTCGGCGGGATCACCCGTCTCACCGGGTCCGGCCTCTCGATGGTCGACTGGCGCCCGCTGATGGGCATCCTGCCGCCGCTGACCGACGCCGAATGGCAGCGTGTGTTCGACATGTACAGGGAGAGTCCCGAATACCAGATGGTCAATGCCGGTTTCGGGATCGAGGGCTTCAAGGGCATCTTCTGGCTGGAATACCTGCACCGCCTGCTCGGCCGCGTGATTGGCGTCGTGTTCCTCGTGCCGTTCGTGTACTTCTTTATCAAGGGCTACGTCGTGCGCCGCGAATGGCCCAAATACCTGCTCATGTTCATCCTCGGCGGCCTGCAGGGACTGCTCGGCTGGTACATGGTCAAGAGCGGCCTCGTCGACGTGCCCCATGTCAGCCAGTACCGACTCACGGCGCACCTGGTCGCCGCTTTTGCCATTTTCGCCTACATGTTCTGGGTCGCGATGTCGCTCCTGTTTCCGTCGCCCAAGAACGCGCCGCGCCATCCCTGGTTCGGCAGGACACTCGCCCTGTTCGTCGTCGTGTCGATCACCATCGTTTCCGGCGGCTTCGTCGCGGGTCTGCGGGCCGGCAAGATCTACAACACGTTCCCGATGATGGGCGACCACTGGGTTCCGCCCGGCCTCATGGCGCTGGAGCCGTTCTGGCGCAATTTTTTCGATAATATGACGACCGTGCAGTTCGATCACCGGCTGCTGGCGATCACGACCTTCGCGCTGATCGTCGCGTACTGGTATGGAACGCGATCGACCAGCCTGCCCGACCGCGCCCGCCCGGCGGCCAATGCGCTGCTTCACACGGCCATCGTGCAGGTTGCCCTCGGCATCGCGACGCTGCTGTTTGCCGTTCCGGTCGTTCTCGGGGCTGCGCACCAGGGCGTAGCCATGATTCTTTTCACCGTCGCGCTGTATCTCGTACACGCGCTCAGGAGAACCTGATGCAGGTATGCTTCGACCAGGACCTCATCGTCCGCTATGGCGGCCGCGGGCCGCGCTACACGTCCTATCCCACGGCCCTGCAGTTCACGGATACGCTGACAGAGGCCGACTACCGGACCAAAGCGCAGGAAAGCAACGTGAGCGGACTGCCGTTGTCACTGTACGTCCATATCCCGTTTTGCCATTCGCTCTGCTACTACTGCGGCTGCAACAAGATCGTCACGCGCAATGAGCAACGAGTCGCGCGCTACATGGAGATGCTCTACAAGGAAATCGACATGCAGGCGACGTTGTTCGACAAGTCCCGCAAGGTGGAGCAGCTGCACTTCGGCGGAGGCACGCCGACTTACCTCGACAGGGAACTGCTCGGCGCGCTCATGGATCACCTGCGTGCGTCGTTCAATTTCGATACAAGCGACGAGCGTGAATTCTCGATCGAAGTCGATCCCCGCACCGTCGACGCGGAGCGCATCCAGGAACTCTGGGACCTCGGTTTCAACCGGCTGAGCCTCGGTGTCCAGGACTTCAATGAAAACGTGCAGCAGGCCGTCAACCGGATGCAATCGCCGCAGGACGTCGAGGCCCTCGTGGATGCCGCGCGCAAGGCCGGGTTCGGCTCGATCTCCTTCGACCTCATCTACGGCCTGCCGCACCAGACCGTTAAGAGCTTTGACGCCACGCTCGACATCGTTCTCGCGATGAAGCCGGACCGCCTCGCCGTCTACAACTACGCACACCTGCCGCAACGCTTCAAAGGCCAGCGGATGATCAACGCGGACGACATTCCACCGCCGGCGACCAAGCTCGACCTGCTGCACCACACGATCGACAAGCTGTGTGGCGTTGGCTACATCTACATCGGCATGGACCATTTCGCGCTGCCCGGAGACGAACTCGTGCAGGCGCGGGAGGACGGTACGCTGCAGCGCAACTTCCAGGGCTACTCGACGCACCGGCAGTGCGATCTCATCGCGCTGGGCGTCAGCGGCATCGGCGGTATCGGCAACATGTTCGCTCAAAACTCGGTGACGACGATGGAGTACGAGGAGATCATCGGACGTGGCGAGCTACCCATCAAGAAGGGTTTGCTCGTCGATGACGACGACCTCGTGCGCGCCGCCGTGATCCAGGACCTGATGTGCTACGACAGGCTGAGCTACGACGACTTCAGCGCCAAGCTCGGCATCGACTTCCGCGAATACTTCGCCGACGAGATCGCAAAGCTCGAGGTTCTCGAAAAGGACGGCCTGATCGAGTTGTCCGATGCGGGCATCGACATCACGCCCAGGGGCCGGCTGCTGCTGCGGAATATCGCGATGACGTTCGACCGGTACATCGATCTCGAGGAAAACGATTCGCGGTTCTCGAAGGCGATCTAATCCCCGGCGCAAGAGCCGCCACGAAATAGCGTCCCCTCACACGCCTCGCGCGTGTTGTCCTGTCGCACGAACGAAGTTCATCCCGCACGCGAGGCTATGGATTCGGGGACGTTTTTCGCGGCGCCCTGACACCGCGCCGGCGACGCCGACTAGCCGACTTCGGTCAACCAGCCGTGCGAATCAGGTTGCAGTCCGTACTGGATGTCCTGCAGCGCCTTCATGAGCCTGTCACGGTTCGGCCCGGGATGGCCGTCGCGGACCTTGATTTCCTTGCCCTTGTAGACGAGGGCTCCGACGGGCGACAGCGTTGCCGCCGTTCCGGACAGGCAGGCCTCCCAGGTCGGAATCTTTTCGAGCAATTCGTCAACAGTGAACGGGCGCTCACTGATCCTGTAGCCCATCTCGGCACCGAGCTTCAGAATCGAATCGCGGGTCATGCCGTGCAGGAACGTGGTATCAAGTGATTTTGTAAGGATTTCGTCGTCGCTGATCAGCAGGAAATTGGCGGCGCCGGTCTCCTGGACGTCGCCGCCCGGGCAAAACAGCACCTGGTCCACGCCGTACGCCTCTTTCGCGGCCAGCGTCGGGCCGAGAGCGGCGGCATAATTGCCGCCCGTCTTCGTGCTGCCGAGCTGCGCTGTCGTCCTTTCGCGCTCGTCTTCGACGAGCAGCTTGAGCGCATCCGCGCCGCCGGCAAAGTAGTCCCCCACCGGCGAGGCGAGCACATACAGGAGCGCCTCGGTGGACGGCGCCGCGGCGGCCCCGATGTTCTCGAGCGTGCCGATCAGCGTCGGCCTAAGGTAGAGCGATGCGGGCGGCTCGGGGATGTCGGCGAGGTTGTGATGCACGAGGTCGACGACCATGCTGGCGAGCATGTCCGCTTCGGGCACGGGCAGACACAGCGACGCGGCGCTTCTTCGCATGCGCGCGACGTGATCGTGGAGGCGAAAGATGCGTCCCCTGCCGTCCGCCCATCGGTAGGCCTTGAAACCCTCGAAGCAGGTGCTCGCGTAATGAAAGACGTGCGCCGCCGGGTGCAGCTGCAACGGTGCAAGTGGCTCGACAGAGGCCGCGCTCCACGCGCCCCCGGAAAAGCGTGCGATCGCGATGTGATCGCAGAATTCGGTGCCGAAAGGCTTCATTTGTACTGGCCTGGAGGTATTCAGAGGCCGCTACTTTGCCACTAATGACCCCGCATTTGCCAGCCGGGTATTCACGTACATCGCATCGACCATCGGGCTGTTGCAGCACGTTACGATCCGGCGAGCGCCCGTCGCCCGCGGGTAAATCGCGTAACCTGGAATGACAGCGCTCTGGATATTCCCTAACACGTTGTTTGACATCTGTTTACAAGCGTAAACTCCCACCAACCCCTCACCGGAGTCACTCCATGTCCGCCGCCACCGACCACCCGTACTGGATGCCGTTCACAGCAAACCGCGATTTCAACCAGAAACCACGCGTTATCGCCGGCGCCGCGGGCCACTGGTACACCCTGGCTGACGGCACGCGCCTCTACGACACGTTTTCCGGGCTGTGGACATCGCCGGTCGGGCACTGCCACCCGAAAATCGTCGAGGCCGTGCAGAAGCAGCTGGCAACCCTCGATTATTGCATCGGCTTCCAGGTCACCAGCGACAAGGCACTCGCGCTCGCCGAGCGAGCCACGGCAATGGCGCCTGACGGTTTCTCGCATTGCTTCTTCACGAATTCCGGTTCGGAATCGGCCGACACGGCCCTGAAGATAGCGCTCGGTTATCACCGCGCACGTGGCGAAGGCCACCGCACGCGCCTCGTCGGTCGCGAAAAGGGCTACCACGGCGTCAATTTCGGCGGCATGTCGGTCGGCGGTATCGTGCCGAATCGCAAGGTATTTTCGCCGGTCCTGCTGCCGGGTGTCGATCATCTCCGCCATACATTGGACATCGAGCGAAATGCTTTCTCGCGCGGGCTGCCCGCGCACGGCATCGAGCTGGCCGACGACCTCGAGCGCCTCTGCATGCTGCACGACGGCAGCAACATTGCAGCCGTCATCGTCGAGCCCGTCGCCGGCTCCGCCGGCGTCATCCCGCCACCGCCGGGCTACCTCGAGCGCTTGCGCGATATCTGCGACCGGCACGGCATCCTGCTGATCTTCGACGAGGTGATTACGGCCTTCGGGCGCATCGGCGAAGCGTTCGGCGCTGAGCGCTTCGGCGTCATGCCGGACATCATCACGACGGCCAAGGGATTGACCAACGGAGTCGTGCCCATGGGCGCCGTCTTCGTGCGCGACGAGATCCACGAAGCTTTCATGAACGGTCCGCAGCACATGATCGAGCTGTTCCACGGCTACACGTATTCGGGCCATCCCGTGGCGGCCGCGGCCGGCGTTGCCACGCTCGAGGTGTACGAGCAGGAGGGCTCATTCGAGCAGGCGCGCAATCTCGAGCAGCCATTCGAGGACCTGTTGCACTCTTTTGCCGACCACGAACGGGTGATCGATGTGCGCAATTTCGGCCTCATGGGCTCGATCGAAATGGCGCCGCGAGACGGCGCGCCCGGCGCCCGTGGCGCGGAGGCGCACAAAAAGTGTTTCTGGGACGAGCATGTCGTCGTGCGCGCCGGCATGGACACCTTGCAGTTTTCGCCATTTCTCAATGCCGACATCGACGAGCTGGCGGCGGCATTCGAGGCCATTCGGCGCGTCATGGACACGATCGAATGACCGCGGTTCTCGGGCATTTCATCAACAACAGGGACGTCGCCGACGACAATCGCCCTGCCCCGGTCTGCAACCCGGCGACGGGCGCGTGCGAAAAACGGGTCGCAATGGCCGCGAAGACCACGGTGGAGGAGGCTGTCGCGGCGGCCGCAGCCGCCTACCCGGCCTGGCGCGACACGCCGCCTGCCAAGCGCGCACGTATCCTGTTTCGGTTCAAGCAGTTGCTCGACGAGCACGCCGGGGACATCGCGGCCGCGATCACCGACGAACACGGCAAGGTTCTCGACGATGCCATGGGCGAGTTCGGCCGCGGTGTCGAGGTCGTCGACTACGCCTGCGGCATTCCCGAGCTGCTCAAGGGCGAGTACTCGCGCAACGTCGGACCCGGCATCGACAGCTGGTCGGATTTCCAGCCGCTCGGCGTCGTGGCGGGCATTACGCCGTTCAACTTCCCGGCCATGGTGCCGATGTGGATGTACCCGATCGCGATTGCTTGTGGCAACACGTTCGTCCTCAAGCCGTCGGAAAAGGACCCTTCGGCTCCGCTGCTGACCGCCCGGCTATTCCGGGAAGCGGGGTTGCCCGATGGCGTGTTCAACGTCGTCAACGGCGACAAGGAGGCCGTGGATACGCTGCTGCACGACCCGCGGGTCCAGGCGGTCAGTTTCGTCGGCTCGACACCGGTCGCCGAGTACATCTACGCCACCGGGACGGCGAACGGCAAACGCGTGCAGGCGCTCGGCGGCGCCAAGAATCACGCCGTGATCATGCCCGATGCCGACCTCGACAATGCCGTCAGCGCCCTGATGGGCGCCGCCTTCGGCTCCTGCGGAGAGCGTTGCATGGCGATCTCGGTCGTCGTGTGCGTCGGCGACGATACGGCCAACGCGGTCGTCGCGAAGTTCCGCGAGCAGGTCGCCGATCTCCGGGTCGGCCCCGGCAACGACCGCGCGAGCAACATGGGGCCACTCGTCACGCGCGAGCACCGCGAAAAGGTCAGGGGATACGTCGATCTCGGAGTCGAGGAAGGGGCCGACCTGGTCTGCGACGGCCGCGGGATGGTCGTCGACGGCCATGAGGAGGGCTTTTTCCTCGGCCCCTGCCTGTTCGACAACGTGACTGCTGACATGCGCGTCTACCAGGAAGAGATCTTCGGCCCGGTGCTTTGCATCGTGCGCGCCGAGTCCCAGGCACAGGCGATGCGCCTCATTGACGAACACGAATACGGCAACGGCACGTGTATCTTCACGCGCGACGGCGAGGCGGCTCGCTATTTCGCCGACAACATCAAGGTCGGCATGGTCGGCATCAACGTACCGCTGCCCGTGCCGGTCGCCTACCACAGTTTCGGCGGCTGGAAGCGCTCGCTGTTCGGCGACCTGTACGCTTATGGGCCTGACGCCGTGCGTTTCTACACGCGCCGCAAGACCATTACGCAGCGCTGGCCGTCGGGCGGGGTTCGTGAGCAGGCGCAGTATTCGTTCCCGGGTCGCCAATAAGGCCCGATGCGGTACAATCGCGGTCCCCGCCACCCTCGGAGACAATGATGAAAAGAACACTCCTGCTGCTCCTGGCAGCGGCGCCCTTAGCGATCGCCGACGACGCGTCCAGCCCGTTTGCGGCCGTGGAGGTCGCGCCAGGCATTTTCCAGATCGGCAACACGAACGAAGGGTTTGCGCTGAACGAGCCGTCCGATTTCGTCGGCGGTGGCGTCGGATTGCTCGTGGGCGAAGAATACGTGGTCATGATCGACGACGTGCTCGAGTCCACGGCCCCGGCCCTGGTGGCCAAGGCCGAGGAGATCGCGGGCCGGCCGATCGACTTCGTGATCAACACGCACGCCCACGGCGACCACGTGGGCGGCAACGTGTACGTGACGGAAAAGGGCGCTCTCCTCGTGTCCCACGATCAGCTGCGCACCCGAATGGCAGGCAACCCGGACCTCAACAAGGGCCCCGGAGCGCTTCCGGTCATCACCTTCTCTGATCGCATGACGTTCCATGTCAACGGTGAGGAGGCCATCGCGATCCACGTACCCGAAGCGCATACCGACGGCGATGCCATCATTCATTTCCGCAACGCCAACGTGATTGCGGCTGGCGACCTGAGCTTTCGCGGACTGTTCCCGTTCATCGATATCAAGAGTGGCGGCACTGTCGACGGCTTCATTGCAGGCATGCAGCTGCTTCTCGATCTGGGTAATGACGAAACCGCGTACCTGACGGGCCACGGGCCCGTGGCCACGCGCGCTGGAATCGAGAAGGATCTTGCGATGCTGAAAGACGCGAAGATGCGCATCAAGGCGCTCGTCGACGCCGGCAAGAGCGAAACCGAGATCCTCGAAGCGAACCCTCTTGCGGATTACGGTCAAACCTACAGCTGGTTCTTCATCACGACCGAACGCATGACGAAGACCTTGATCAGCTCGCTGACCGGAAACTAAGACGAATTCATGGACACGAAGAAAGCAGCCGATTTTGTCGGCAAACTGTGGGACGACTCGATCATTCCCGAGATATCGGAATACATCAGGGTGCCGAACAAGTCGCCGCACTTCGATCCCGACTGGGAACAGCACGGCCACATGGACACAGCCGTGCAAATGCTCGAAGCCTGGTGCCGGGCCCAGTCGATCGAGGGCATGACCGTGGAAATCGTGCGTATCGAGGGCCGCACGCCCCTGCTCTTCATTGACGTCCCGGGTCAGTCCGACGACATCGTGCTGCTCTACGGCCACTACGACAAACAGCCGGAATTCAACGGCTGGGACGAAGACCTGGACCCGTGGACGCCCGTGATCAAGGACGGCAAACTGTATGGCCGCGGTGGCGCCGACGACGGCTACGCGGTGTTCGGATCGCTCACTGCAATCCGCGCGTTGCAGGAACAGGGCATCCCGCATGCACATTGCGTTGTGCTCATCGAAGGTTGCGAGGAAAGCGGCAGCTTCGACCTGCCTTATTACATCGACCTCCTCGAGGACCGTATCGGCTCGCCCGATCTCGTCGTTTGTCTCGATGCCGAGTGCGGCAATTACGACCAGCTCTGGTGCACGACCTCTCTACGCGGCAACCTGACGGGCACCCTGCGCGTCGACGTGTTGACCGAGGGTGTGCATTCGGGTTCGGCCAGCGGCGTCGTGCCGTCGAGCTTTCGCACCGCGCGCCAGTTGCTCAGCCGCATCGAAGACGAGAACACCGGGCAGATTCTTCTTGAAGGGCTGCATGCCGACATTCCGGGCGAACGCCTGGACCAGGCCGCCAAGGCCGCCGACACGCTGAAGGAGCTGGTCTACGAGAAGTTCCCGTGGGCCGTCGACGCGCCGCAACCCAGTGAGCCCCACAGTGAACTGTTGCTGAACAATACGTGGCGCCCGACGCTGGCCGTCACCGGTCAGGCGGGCATGCCCGAACTCGTGAACGCGGGCAACGTGCTCCTCCCTTACACCGTGCTGAAGCTGTCGTTCCGCCTGCCGCCGACCGTTAACGCCAACGCTGCCGCTCGTGCCGTCAAAGAGGCGCTCGAAGCGGACACGCCGCCGCTCGTCGAGGTCGAATTCAACGCCGATTCGAGCATGGCGGGCTGGAATGCACCGGCGATTGCGCCGTGGCTCGAGGCGTCAATGCAAAAAGCGTCGCAGGCCTTCTTTGGCAAGCCGTCGATGTACATGGGCACCGGCGGAACCATCCCGTTCATGGGCATGCTCGGTGAGCGCTTTCCCGAGGCGCAGTTCCTTATCACGGGACTCCTCGGTCCCAAATCGAACGCGCACGGACCCAACGAGTTCTTGCACATCGAAACGGGCAAGCGACTGACCTGCTGCGTCGCGCAGGTCCTCGAGGATCATTTTGGGCGCTAGGCGCGCAGCTCCAGCGTGCCGTCGTCGAGCAACAGATAGCGCACGGGGCGCATCGGCTTCGTTTCACGGGATGACGGCATGACGATGTCTCCGCCGCCGAAACGGCCCGCATAGGCCGCGAGGCGGCTGGCGAAACTCCGTCCCCTTACGAGGACGAGCGGGCGCTTGCCGCTCCAGAGCTTCGTGCTGTGCACCTGCTGGTAGAGCTCGTACGCGAGTAACGGCGTACCCAGCAACTTCAGCAGAACGCTGCCGGCATCGTCGAGCAGGTTGTCGGGATTGTCCTGGTCGCGACAGGCGTACCACGTGGTCTCGCGCTGGGATTCGCCTTCCCGCGGCTGAATCTTCGGCGCTGCCTGCTGCAGCTGCTCGCGGCTGCCGACGACGACGATGACGTGGCGCATGTCAGGTCTTGCTGTACGTCAGCGACGTGATCTGCTCGGATATGAGCCCGATGAGAAACACGATAACCGCTGCACTGAACAGCAGCATGCTCATGTTTGTGAAGCGGCCCATCGTCGAGTACGTGTACGCGTACCAGCCCAGACCGGTCGCAAAAAACGCCCCCGCGATCGGCAGGAAAATCTTCAGCGGCGAGTACAGCGTCGCAATCTTGAAAATGATCACCAAAAAACGCATGCCGTCGCGAAGCGGGCGAATGTGGCTCTTGCCGATGCGCTTCGCCACCGGGATTGACTCGAAGCAGATCGGGTAGCCGGAACGCAGGAACGCCATCGTGATCGTCGTCGGGTAGGAAAACCCGTTCGGCAACAGGTACAGGAATTTTTTGAACAGGCTGGCTCGCACCACGCGGAATCCCGACGTCAGATCCGGGATACGTCGCCCTGTCAGCCACGACGCGACGACGTTGTAAATACCGTTGGCATACAGCCTGCCGACATTGGCGTGCGAACTGGCGCTGCGGGCTCCAATGACCATGTCGAAGCCGTCATCGAGTTTCGCGAGCAGGCTTTGGAACTCGGCCGCGTCGTGCTGACCGTCGCCGTCCATGAACGCGATGATTTCGCCGCTTGCCGCCCGCGCCCCTGCCTTGACGGCGGCGCCATTGCCGAGGCTCTCGGGATGCCGTACCACCGTGGCGCCCGCGGACTCTGCGACGCCCGCCGTGTTGTCCGTGGACCCGTCATCGACAACGATGATCTCGGCATCGGGATACTGGTGCCGGGCCCCGGCAACGACGTTGCCGATGGCGCCCGACTCGTTTTTCGCGGGAATGACGATGGAAAATGAACTCAAGGGCCTGCCCTGCCTACGACGTAAACATGATCATGATACCTGCCGCGACGGCGGACCCTATGACGCCGGCCACGTTCGGCCCCATGGCATGCATCAGCAGGATGTTGTGGGGATTGGCTTCCAGCCCGACCTTGTTGGCCACGCGCGCGGCCATCGGCACGGCCGAAACCCCGGCAGCGCCGATCAGCGGATTGATGGGCCGCGACGACAGGCGATTCATGAGTTTACCCATGAGCACGCCGCTGGCCGTGCCGATCGCAAACGCGACCACGCCCAACAGCAGGATGCCTAGCGTACTCACGGCGAGAAACTCCTCCGCGCCCAGCTTGGACCCCACGGCCAGGCCGAGGAAGATCGTGACGATGTTGATCAACGCGTTTTGCGTCGTATCGGACAATCGGTCGACGACGCCGCATTCGCGCATCAGGTTGCCGAAAGCGAGCATGCCGAGCAGCGGCGCCGCGGTGGGCAACAGCAGCCCGACCAGCAACAGCAGCAAGAGCGGAAACAGGATTCTCTCGGTCTGCGACACCTCGCGCAGCTGCACCATGGCGATCTTGCGCTCGTTCTCCGATGTCAATGCGCGCATGATCGGCGGCTGAATCAGCGGCACCAGCGCCATATAGGAATATGCGGCGACGGCAATTGCCCCGAGCAGGTCGGGCGCCAACCGGCCGGCGACGTATATAGCCGTTGGCCCGTCCGCGCCGCCGATGATGCCGATGGCCGCGGCCTCCCTGAGCGAAAAATCCATCCAGCCGAGTTCGGTCATGCCGAGCGCGCCGAGCAGCGTTGCGAAAATACCGAATTGCGCCGCTGCACCGAGGAACAGCGTGCGCGGGTTGGCCAGCAATGGCCCAAAGTCCGTCAGTGCACCGACCCCCATGAAGATGATCAGCGGAAAAGCACCGGACTTGATGCCGACTTCGTAGGCCATGTAGAGCAGCCCGCCGGGTTCGGCGATACCGGCGCCGGGGATGTTACTCAGGAGACCGCCAAATCCGATCGTGACGAGTAACAGCGGCTCGAACTTGCGCACGATGCCGAGGTACAGCAGGGCGAGGCAAACGAGCAGCATGATGGCGTCGCCGCCCTTGAGCTGGTAGAGGCCCGACTCCACCCAGATTTGGCGAACGAGATCCATGCGTCAGCCAATCGCGACGAGCGAATCGCCCACGACCACCTTGTCGCCCTCGGCGACGAACACTTCCGTCACGGTTCCCGCCTTGTGTGCGGGCACGACCGTCTCCATCTTCATCGCTTCAACGATCAACAGGGGATCGCCCTCGTTGACGGCGGTACCCGGCGTCACGTGCACCTTGAAGATGTTGCCGGCGAGCGAGGCTTTTACGGGCTCACCGCCTGCGGATGCGGCCGCCGGCGCCGCCGGCGCCTCGGCCGGCGCGATGGACGTCGGCTGTCCGCTCTCGGCGACTTCGACCTTGAAGGCCTTGCCGTTGACCCGGACGTCGTAGACGCCCGCACCGCCACTCGCAGCCGCCGCGGGCGCCGGTTCCGGCTTGGGCTCGTCCCAGGGCACAGGCTCGAAAGCACCCGGGTTGTCCCGGTTCTCGAGAAACTTCAGGCCGATCTGGGGGAACAGCGCATAGGTCAGCACGTCGTCGACGACGTCTTCCGCAAGCCGGATCTTCTTTTCGTTGGCAAGCCGTTTGAGCTCGCTGGTCTGCGTGTCGAGTTCCGGTTCCAGCAGGTCCGCGGGGCGGCACGTCACCGGCCTGGCGCCCTCGAGGACGCGCTCCTGGAGCTTCTCATTGACCGGGATCGCCGTGGCGCCGTATTCGCCCTTGAGGACGCCCGCCGTTTCCTTGCTGATGACCTTGTAGCGTTCGCCTTGCAGCACGTTGATGACGGCCTGCGTGCCGACGATTTGCGATGTGGGCGTCACGAGCGGGATCATGCCGAGGTCCTTGCGTACGCGCGGAATTTCCTCCAGGACTTCGTCGATCTTGTCGCTCGCGCCCTGCTCGCGGAGCTGGTTTTCGAGGTTGGTCAGCATGCCGCCGGGCACCTGGGCGATCAGGATGCGCGAGTCGACACCGCGCAGCGCGCCCTCGAACTTCGCGTACTTCTTGCGCACGTTGCGGAAGTAGGCTGCGATCTCTTCGACCCGGGCCAGGTCCAGGTTCGTGTCCCGGTCCGTGCCTTCCATGATGGCCACGAGCGTCTCGGTCGGCGAGTGGCCGTAGGTCATGCTCATCGAGGACACGGCCGTGTCGATGGTGTCGATGCCGGCTTCGGCCGCCTTTACCAGGGTTGCCGTAGACAGGCCCGTGGTCGCGTGGCAATGCATCTGGATCGGAATCTGGACGGCCTCCTTGAGCCGGCTGACGAGCTCGAATGCCGTGTGCGGTCGCAGCAGGCCCGCCATGTCCTTGATGCAGATCGAGTGCGAGCCCATGTCCGCGAGGCGCTTGCCCATGTCGACCCAGCGGTCGATCGTGTGCACGTCACTGACCGTGTAGGAAATGGTCCCCTGCGCGTGCTTGCCGACCTCGATCGTCGCCTTGATCGCCGTCTCGAGATTGCGCGTATCGTTCATGGCATCGAAGATGCGGAAGACATCGACGCCGTTCACGGCGCAACGCTCCACGAACTTGCGCACGAGATCGTCCGCGTAGTGCCGGTAGCCGAGGATATTCTGCCCGCGAAACAGCATCTGCTGCGGCGTATTCGGCATCGCGGCCTTGAGGCGGCGCATGCGCTCCCACGGGTCCTCGCCGAGATAGCGGATGCAGGCGTCAAAGGTCGCCCCGCCCCAGGATTCGATGGACCAGAACCCGACCTGGTCGAGTTTTTCGGCAATCGGGAGCATGTCCTCGATGCGCATACGCGTTGCCAGCAGGCTCTGGTGTGCGTCGCGCAGGGCGAGTTCCGTGATACCCAGCGGTTTCTTGTCACTCATGGCTGTGTCCAATATTCAGGATCTGTTCTTGCGATGCAGCGCGATGGCCGCAGTGATTGCCGCAACCTCCTCGTCGCTGGCGCCCTCCCCGACACGAGGAGTCACGCGTTTGACCAGGCTCGCCATCGCGGTCATGGCCAGTACCAGCGTGGTAAGGAAAACGAACACCGTGCCCATGCCGACGAGCATGAGCGAAATTCCCTGTTCAAGTAGCGTGGTGCCCTGCATGGCGTTTCCGGCGTACGATCTAGCGGCGGATTATACGTGCTGAAGCCGATAACCTACAGGCCGAGCAGGCTGATCATCGCACCGCATGCGACGACCGATGCGCCCGCCACGGCGTGTGCGTAGCGGCCGGATTTCGGCAGACGCAGCCTGTCGAGGCCGATTGTGGTTATCGCGACACAGGCCAGCATCGCCAGCAAGGTGCACAGGCTGAATACGATCGCAACCGCGGCAACGAGCCCGGCGCTTTGCTGTGCTGCCGGGTACATGAACAGCGGGATCAGGGCCTCACAGGGTCCGAGCACGAAGATGATGAACATGGCCCAGGGTGTAATTGCGTTTCGTGCCCCGGCCGCGTGCACGTGCGCGTGGTCGGAACGATGATCGTGTTCGTGGTCGTGCACGACGTCGCCGTGTACGTGGATATGGGAATGCACGTGCCCCCGCCCGGCCTTCTTGAGCCCCCAGGCGAAATAGACGAGGCCGAAAGCCAGCAGCGCAAAGCCGGCGAGGTTGCCGCGCGCGCCTTCGATCTGTACGAGCGTCGCGAGCTGCGCCCCGAGCAGGATACCGGCCACACCGATGAGCAGGGAGCTTGCAACGTGCCCGAGGCCGCACAGGGCGGTGATGCGCAGGGTTTTCGCGAGCGACCACTTCTGGGCCTTGCCCATTGCCGTGAAGACAAGGTAATGGTCCGGCCCGAGGACCGTATGGAGTACGGCGATCGAGGCCGCCGTGTAGAGGAGTACCTGCGCTTCAGTCACCCGGCCAGCTTACGCTCGCCGGCCGCCGGCAGGCGATAGGTACTCACCACGAGGCCGGCCCGTGCCGTGGCCGCCACGGCGTGGCGCGGCAACGCGCGGTATCTGGCAGAATAGACAGATGAATCGCCTCATCCCCTGGATAAGCCTGTTCGGCCTGGCCCTTGCCGCCGGTTGCGCAACGGCGCCCGAAACCCGTGTCATTGCGGCCGACAGCAGCGAATGCGTCGTGCTCGTGCACGGCCTGAACCGAAGCTGGCGCGCCATGACGCCCCTCGCCGCCGCTCTGCAGGAAGCCGGTTTCTCGACGGCCAACGTCGACTACCCGTCACAACGCGGCACCATCGAGGAGCTGGCGCCGGTGGTCGTCGGCATGGGAGTCGCGGCCTGCCGCGAGACCGGGGCGACGACGATCCACTTCGTCACCCACTCCATGGGCGGCATCCTGCTGCGGTACCAGCACGAGCAGGAACCGATCGTGGACATCGGTCGTGTCGTCATGCTCGGCCCCCCGAACCAGGGCAGCGAACTCATAGACCAGACTCGCGAGTGGCCCGGCATCGACGTCGTCAATGGCCCCGCCGGGGCCCAGCTCGGCACCGGCCCGGACAGCGTGCCGTCGCAGCTCGGCCCCGTCAGTTTTCCGCTGGGCGTCATTGCGGGGACGGCGACGATCAACGTCCTGGCATCGGCGATGCTGCCCGACGAAGACGATGGCAAGGTGACGGTCGCGCGCACGCAGGTCGAGGGCATGCGCGATTTCCTCGTCGTCGACGACTCGCACCGCTTCATGCTGCGCAGCCGTACCGTGCTCGACAACACGGTAGCGTTTCTGCGCACCGGCCGTTTCGTGGACGGCAAAGCGGCCGGTCAGCGCTCGGCGAGCTGAGCCTCCAGCGCGTCGATACGGTGCTGCTGCTCCTGCACCACTTTCGTCAATGCCGCGATAAGGTCCATCGGACTCAGCGACGCGCCGTCGCCTATCGCCAGTAGTTCCGGCACGTCTTCTGCCACGAACCCGACGTATCGTTCGTCGCGCTCGGCGAGGTAATTGAACGTGACCGGCTCGAGGGCCATCACGGCGGCCAGCGCGTCGTCCGGCGCCAGCGCGCTGATGTTTTCCTTGCTGAATCGCGAGGAGCGGTTTGTCCAGACACCGCCGGCGGTGACGTGGGCGCCGCTGGCCATCTCGAGCGGGTGACTGGGTCGGGCAACGCCGATGCCCACGTTGCCGTCGCGGTCGATCGTGATGCGGTCGATCGACCCGGCGCCGATGGTCAGCGTATTGGCGCGATTGTGCATGATGTAGCCCGTATCCCCGGACGCCTGCGTGATGATCAGTCCCGCGACGTTACTGTTGCGGTCGTGCACCTGGATGCTGCCGTTGACGTCGAGGCGCTGCTGCGGATCGGCGGTAGCGATGCCGACCCGGTTGCCATCATCGAACAGCGAGGAGTTACCGAGTTCGCCCGGCTTGCGCATCTTGATGACGTAATCGACATCACCCTTGAGCGTTAACGCGGGCGCAGGCGCCGACTCGACCACGGGTTCCGGCTCGGGCAATGGCTCGGGCAATGGCTCGGGCAATGGCTCGGGTGCCTGCCCAGGCTCCGGCTCGGGAGTGGCCTCGACGACGGCCTCGACGACGGGCTCGGCTTCCGCTTCGATTCGACTCCAGTCGGCGCTTATGAAGCCCGTCGTCTCATCGTCGATACGCACTTCGTGCCAGCCGTCGGTGCTGCTGACGTGCGGCATGGCCTCGCCCTGCCGCAGCTGGCCGACGATGGCCGACGTCGCGTTCGGCAATTGCCGGATATTGACGCTCTCCTCGACCTTGTCGACCGGCACGACGACGTCCGCTGCGGCCAGCAGCGGCGCGCAGAGTGTCAGGATGGTGAGTGCTCGCATGGCTGTCTCCCGGGGTGTTACCGGAAGTCTAGCACTCCGTTTGCCGGGCTCAGTTGGCCGCCCTGTCGAGACTGCCGCCAATCCACATCGCGGTCAGCGGGTGGTATTTCGCTTTCGCCCGGTCGAACATGGCCTGCGCGAGTTCCCGGTCCTTTCCGTTAGCGGCGAGCGCCCCGTAGATCGGCGCAATGAGACGCCCCCGGCCATAGCGATTGAGGTAGGCCTCGAGTGCGGCGTAAGCGTCTTCGTGGCGCCGCACCGCAACCTGGATGAACCAGGTGCGCCCGATCTCGGCATTGGCGCTGTCGCTGAGCTGCCAGGCTGCGTCAAGTTCCCGCATCTTTTCGAGCGGCAGGTCGGCAGGCAGGCTGTTGATGAAGTGAATGCGCGCCTGCGGACTCCAGTCGTCGATCATGATGTCGGCCAGTTCGGTTTCGCCGGCCGACCAGCTGCCGGCGGCCGCAGCAGCGGCTTCGAGGTTGGCCGAGGTCGGCCGCTCGGCATCGTCGGGCAGGCCCGGCTCGTAGGTCCAGCGTTCGACGTCCGCACGCGTCAGCGGGGCGCCTTCGCGATTCAGCAGCCGGACCTCGAGGTAATCGAGAAACTGCTCGGTCGTGATCGTGCCGAAGGCAAAGGCTTCGAAATACGACCTCAGGAATGCGTCGAACGCATCGCGCCCGAACGCGCGCTCGAGATACTCGAGGAACATACGGCCCTTGTGGTAATGCACGGTGCCCTGAAAGCTGTCGGGATCTGCGTCATCGAGCCGCGGCGCGAGCGCCTGCATCGGCTCCGGTACGCGTTCGAAATCGAGCAGCAATTCGTGGTAACTCAGCACGCGCTCCTCATCGACGCGCGCCACGTTGTAGATGACCTCCATGAGGCGCGACTCGATATAACTCGTCATGCCCTCGTTGAGCCAGCCGTCCCGCCACGTCGCATTCGTTACGAGGTTGCCCGACCACGAGTGTGCCAGCTCGTGAGCGATCACGGACACGAGGCTGCGATCGCCGGCCAACAGGCTCGGGGTGATGAAGGAAAGTCGCGGGTTCTCCATGCCGCCATAGGGAAAACTCGGCGGCAGCACAAGCAGGTCATACCGCCCCCAGTCGTAGGGACCGTACATTTTTTCCGCCGTCTCCAGCATCGCCTGCGTATCCGCAAACTCGTAAACGGATGCGTCGAGCAACTCGGGCTCGGTATAAACGCCCGTATCCTCGCCGAGCGGCGCAAAGTAGAAATTGCCCACAGCGATCGCGAGCAGATAGGACGGTATGGGCTGCGGCATGTCGAAGCGATACTCCCCGGTGCGCGGCGTCAACGGGTCGTTCCTGGCACTCATGACAGCCAACAGCGCTTCGGGCGCGCGTATCGTCGCTTCATAGGTCATGCGAATGGCCGGCGTATCCTGCAGTGGCACCCAGCTGCGTGCGTGCACGGCCTGAGATTGCGAAAACACCATCGGGTGCTTGCCGCCCGCGGTCAGTTCGGGCGGCAGCCACTGCAGCGCCGTCGACTCCGGGCTCGTCGCATACTCGATCATGACGTCGAACAATGCGCCCGTGGTATCGGGCAGATTGACGATAAGTGGCGTCCCCAGCATCGCGTGCGGCTCGCCGAATGCAAACTCCGCGGGCACCGCAGCGCCGTTTTCGAGGATCGTCACGGAATCGATCACGAGGTCGCGAGTGTCCAGTACCAGCACGTCGGCCTCCGCATCGAGGCGCCGTACCGTCAGTATGACGAATCCACGGAGCTCCCTGCGGTCGAAATCGACAGCGAGGTCGAGCACGAGATGCTCGGTGACGAACGCGTCGGTGTCGGCGAACGTGAAGTAGTCGCGCGCCGGATCGTAATCGTCGACGGGCGATTCATCGGTCGTACAGGCGGCGAGCGCAAGCAAGGCAAGCATGGCGATCAGTCGTTGCATGGGGGTCTCGGTGCAGTCGGTAAAGCTCGCGATTCTATTACAGTGAGCGACGCGGAATCTTCCTGTGTAGACTGTGCCTCGCCCCACGCGAGGAAACAGGGACTATGCGCGCACTGGTCTGCAGGGACTTTGGCCCTGTCGAGAACATGACTGTCGAGGACTGGGAAGATCCCGTTCCGGGCGACGACCAGGTGGCTTTCGACGTCAGGGCCGCGGGGATCAATTTTGCCGACATACTCATCGTCGCCGGCAAGTACCAGGTGCGCCCGCCGCTGCCGTTCGTGCCCGGCAACGAGGCGTCCGGCATCGTCACGGCCGTCGGCAGGAAGGTCTCGCGATTCAGCCCTGGCGATCGCGTCATCGGCGCGCTGCGCGGGGGCGCATTCGCCGAGAAAGCCGTCGTCGACGAGCATCTGGCCATGCCGTTGCCCGACACGATGAGCTTCGAACAGGGCGCGGCCTACTCTGTCGCCTACGGCACCAGCTATCACGCGCTCAAACAGGGCGCACGAGTCCGTCCCGGCGAAACGGTGCTCGTCCTCGGCGCCGCGGGCGGCGTCGGCTATGCGGCTGTCGAGCTGGCCAAGGCGCTCGGCGCGACCGTCATCGCCGCGGCCAGTTCGGAGGAAAAACTGCAGTTCGCGAAGCAGGCCGGCGCCGACGAACTGGTCAATTACGCGAGCGGCTCGCTCAAGGAGGCAGTCAGGTCCCTGACGCGGGACGAAGGCGTGGACGTCGTCTACGATCCCGTTGGCGGCGATCTCGCGGAGCAGGCACTGCGCGCGTCAGGCTGGCACGGGCGCTACCTCGTCATCGGTTTCGCCAGCGGCGACATTCCGCGCGTGCCGCTGAACCTGGCGCTGCTGAAGGAAGCCAGCATCGTCGGTGTCTGGTACGGACCCTGGGCCGAGCGCCATAACGACGAACTATGGCGGAACGTCGGTGAGCTCGAAGCAATGATCGGGGCCGGCAAGATCCGGCCGCGCTACACCGAAGCGTTTGCGATTGAAGATTTTGCGGACGCGTTTCGCGTCATAACGGAACGGCGCGTGCTCGGCAAGGTCGTGCTGACGGTCTGACCGCATGATGTCGCGACTTCTCCCGACGGCACTCCTGTTGCTGCTCGCCGGCGCGGCACTTGCGCACCCGGAGGATGAACTCTGCGTGCCGGGCGAAGACGGCATGGACCCTGAATTGTGTGCCCTGCTGGCCGAGATGAACAGCGCCGAGGGTGCGCTGGCGCAGTCCGGCGATGCGGAGCTGCTGGCCGTGCTTGAAGAACAGCGCGGCTTCGCCGAAACCCTCGGTCTGTACGTGTCGATCGGTATCGGCCATATCCTCCCGGACGGCGCCGATCACATCCTGTTTGTTCTCGCCGTCTTCCTCGCGTCGGTGCGCATCAAGGCACTGGTGTGGCAGATCTCGGCATTCACCGTGGCGCACACGGTAACGCTGGGACTCGCCGCCGTCGGCTTCATCACGCCGTCCGCCGACCTCGTCGAACCGCTGATCGCGTTCACAATTGCATTCGTTGCGGTCGAAAACCTGGTATTTCGGGAGATGTCGGCCTGGCGGCCAGCCGTCGTGTTTGGCTTCGGCCTGATTCACGGCCTCGGCTTCGCCGGTTTTTTTGGCCAGCTCGGCCTGCCTCCGGGTCAGTTCTGGAGCGCGCTGATCGGCTTCAACGTCGGCGTTGAGATCGGCCAGCTCAGCGTCATCGCCGTTGCAGCCCTGCTGGGCTGGGCAGCGAGGCGCGCGCTGCAGGACCCGGCCGGAACGGCCGGGTACCGCAACTGGATCGTACGTCCAGGGTCGGCCCTGATCGGGCTGACCGGACTGTGGTGGGGGATCGCCCGGCTGTCAGGTCTCGGGTGATTCCGCCGTGGCGAAACCGCGGCCTTCGAGCAGCGGTTCGATGCTCGGGTCCTTACCGCGGAAACGGCGATACAGCTCATCCGCTTCCAGCAGCCCACCGGCTTCGTACACCCACTTCTTCAGGCGCCCGGCAATCTCGGGATCCCAGATGTTCTCCGCCTGCTTGAACGCGTCGAAACCGTCGGCATCGAGGATCTCGGACCACAGGTAGGCGTAGTAGCCGGAGGAGTAGCCCGTCGAACTCGCAAAAATGTGCGAGAAATAGGTCGAGCGATAGCGGGGCTCAATCTCGGGAATCAGGCCATAGTCTTCGAGCACCTGCTTTTCGAACGCACGTGCATCGGTAATCGCCGCCGCTTCGGCGGAACTCAGCATGTGCCATCGCAGGTCGAGGAGCGATGCAGCGACGTACTCGGTCGTGGCGAAGCCCTGGTTGTGGTTGCGCGCCAGCAGCATACGCTCGATGAGATCCTGCGGAATCACTTCGCCGGTCTTGTAGTGCCGCCCATAGAGCGCGAGCATCTCCGGCTCGGCGGTCCAGTGCTCGAGGATCTGCGCCGGGAACTCCGTGTAATCGCGCGGTCCGTCGACGCCCGAAAACGTCGGGTAGTCGATCTGCGTCATGATGCCGTGCAGCCCGTGGCCGAACTCGTGGAACAGGGTTTCGACTTCCGAGAAGCGCATCAGCGCGGGCTCGCCTTTCGGCGGCATCGACAGATTCAGGTTGTTTGTCACCAGCGGCCGGATGCGCTCGCCGTTGATGTTCGACGACGCGCGGTACGTGTTCATCCACGCGCCGCCGCGTTTCGAATCACGCGCATACATGTCGGTCATGAACAGGCCCAGGTGCTCTCCGTTCTCGTCCTTGACGTCGAACGACCGGGCGACCGGGTTCCAGCCCTCGACGTCGACCTCCTCGAAGGTGATTCCGAATAGCCTGGTGGCCATCGTGAAAGCGCCGTCACGGACATTGTCGAGAGCAAAGTACGGTTTTGTTGCATTCTCATCGAGGTCATAGCGCTCCCTGCGCAGTTTCTCGGCGTAATGCCACCAGTCATGGCCCTCGAATTTGACGTCGCCCATCATGGCCTGCATGTCGGCACGTTCCTGCCGGGCCTGCTCGAGACCCGGCCGCCAGACGCGCAGCAGGAAGTCCTCGGTGTTTTGCGGCGTGCGCGCCATGTTGTACTCGAGGATGTAGTGCGCATGAGAGGCGTAACCCATGAGTTCCGCCCGCTTCGCGCGCAGCTGCGCGATCTTGATGGCCAGCGGCCCGTTGTCGCGCTCGCCGGCCGAGGCGCGCAGCCGATAACCGTCAAAAAGCTTCTTGCGCAGGTCGCGGTTCTCGGACTGCACCATGAACGTTTCGTACGACGACCGGTTGAGGCCTACCACCCAGGCCTGCATGTCCTCTTTCCAGATTGCCGCCTTGTAGTCGTCGCTGAGACCCGCGATTTCCTCGTCCGTCTTGAGTTCCAGCGTGAACGCCTTGGTTTCGAGCAGCAGGTTCTGCGCATATTTCGTCGTCAGGGCCGATATTTCTTCATTGATCGCCGCAACCTGCTCCTTGACCTCAGGCGCCAGTGCCGCGCCGGAGCGCACGAAACCCCGGTGCACGAGTTCGAGAAGCCGCGCTTCCTGTTCGCCGAGATCCAGCGATTCGCGCTGGTCGTAAACAGCCTTGACGCGTTCGTAGAGCTTCTCGTTGAAGTTGATCGCGTTGCTTTCGCGCGTCAGCATCGGGTAGATCTGCGTTTCGAGGGCCCGCAGCTCGTCGTTCGTTTCGGTGCCCGTAATGTTGCCGAACGTTCTGGCAACCTTGTTCAACAGGCGACCTGCAGTCTCCATGGCCAGAACCGTGTTTTCGAACGTCGGCGCCTCAGGATTTTCGACAATCGCGTCGATCTCAGCGCGCCGGTCGAGAATGCCCTTCTTTATCGCCGGCATGTAGTGACCGTTCTCGATGCGGCTGAACGGCGGTACCCCGTAGGGCGTGTCCCAGTCCTCGAGGAACGGGTTGCCGGCGAGATCCGCGTCGGTCACGACGATGTCCTCAGGCGCCGCGTCGGCGACCGTTTCCGCGCGGTCGCCCTCGTCCTTGCTGCCGCACCCGCCGACAGCGAGCGCGACCAGCGTCAGGATAATCAACCTGCTGAATTTCATGGTAATTTTCCGATTGTAGGGTGTTACCCGGCTGGCCTTCCGAGCGGTCGCCGGACAATAAGGCGCGTTATTGTACACAGTCCGGGCGCGCAATATCTTCCCCAACCGGTTCTCGGAAAGCGCGTATGTATATAAAGGTCGTTTCCGGTATAAAAGGTCCACAAGTATAACGGCCTGGCGCGCTCACCCCGGCCATACAGCTCAGGATCAGGCATGTCTTCAGATACGCTGCGACCGATTAATCCGGTGCCGGAGGAGTTCGCCGGTTCGGCCGTGTCGCGCAGTCTCAAACGCGCTTTTCACGCGACTCGACCGAAGTTTTTCCCGGCGTCAGTATTGCCGGTGGTCGTAGGGTCGGCCTGGGGCGCCTACGCGGGAACGACTTTCAGCTGGTACGTTTTCGTGCTCGCCCTGCTCGCCACGGTGTGTGTGCATGCGGCCAGCAACGTACTCAACGACGTGGGCGACGACCGGATCGGCACCGATCCGCGCAACGAGCAGCGCATTTACCCGTACACCGGCGGCTCGCGCTTCATCCAGACCGGCATCCTGTCGCAGAACAGCATGGCGCGCCTCGGTATCACGCTCATCGTCATTGCCTCGATCGCAGGCGTCCTGTTGCTGATCGAGCGCGGCCCGCTGGTCATCGCCTTCGGCATCGCGGGCATCCTGCTCGGCGTGCTGTATTCGCTGGGCCCCGTCAAGCTTGCCTCGCTGGGGCTCGGTGAAATCGCAGTGACCGTTGCCTTCGGGGTGATCCCGGTCACCGGCGCCGCGTGGCTCCAGGGTGCCCCCATTGATGCCTCTCTGCTCTTGTTGTCCCTGCCGATCGGCATCTGGATCGAGAACATCCTGCTCATTAATGAAGTGCCGGACATGGAAGCGGACGCGGCGTCGGGCAAGCGGACGTTCCCGGTGCGCTTCGGGCTGGTCGCGACAGCCAACCTGTATCTTGCAGTCAATGTCGCTGCCGCAGCCATCGTCCTGCTGCTGACCGCGACGGGCAAGCTGCCATTGCTCACCCCGTTGGTTCCCATCGGCCTGCTGGCGCTGGCTTTCAAGGCTTTTCGGGGCATTCGCGTCGGCATGGCAGACCGGCCGGGCATGACGCAGTCCATCGAGGCGACGCTCGCAATTCAGGCAATCGGCTCCATCTGGCTGGCCGGTTGTGCTCTCTATGGCGTGTGGTTCTGAACGACGACAAGGCTTATGCACATCAAAATCAAGAAGGGCCTGGATATCCCCCTGGCCGGTTCGCCCGAGCAGCGTATCGACGCGGGCGCCGACGTTTCCTCAGTCGCCCTGCTCGGCCCTGACACCCACGACCTGAAGCCGCGCATGCTCGTTCAGGAAGGCGACCGGGTGAAGCTCGGCCAAGCCTTGTACGAGGACAAGGACAATCCCGGCGTGATCTTCACATCGCCGGGCAGCGGCACGGTAGCGGCCGTCAACCGCGGCCAGCGACGCGTGCTCCAGTCGGTCGTGATCAAGCTGGAAGGCGACGAGGCCGAGGAATTCAAGAGCTACCCCTCGAGCGAATTCAAAGGGCTCGACCGAGAGGCCGTGCGCGATAATCTCGTCGCGTCAGGTTTGTGGACGGCGTTGCGCACCCGGCCCTTCAGCAAGATACCGGCGCCTGACTCACACCCGCGCTCGCTGTTCGTCACGGCAATCGATACCAATCCGCTGGCGGCCGACCCGGCCGTCGTGATCGCAACGGATCCGGACGCGTTCCGCATCGGGCTCCTGCTGCTGTCCAAGCTTGTGCACGGTTCTGTCTATGTCTGCACGGCGCCGAATTCGAATATCGAAGTCCGCAATGTCGAGCCGTTCAAGCACGTCGAATTCTCCGGGCCGCACCCGGCCGGGCTGGTCGGCACACACATCCACTTCCTCGACCCCGTAAGCGAGCAAAAGATCGCGTGGCACATCGGCTACCAGGACGTGATGGCCGTGGGCCAGCTGTTCACAACGGGACGGCTGCCGGTCGAACGGGTGATTGCGCTGGGTGGACCGATGGTCAGGAACCCGCGTCTGCTGCGGACCCGGCTGGGCGCCAACACGCGCGAACTCATTGCGGGCCAGACGCTGCCCGGTAACGTCCGCGTCGTGTCCGGTTCGGTACTCAACGGACACCGGGCCGCGAACTGGGCCACATTCCTCGGCCGCTATGACAGGCAAATCACGGTATTGCCCGAGGGCAGGAAACGTGAATTCCTGTCGTTCCTGCGCCCGGGCATCGGCAGGTTCACGATGACGCGCGCATACGTCGGCAAGCTGTTTGGCAAGGACTACGAGTTCACGACCTCGCAACACGGCAGTCCGCGCGCGATGGTGTCGATAGGCAGCTTCGAGCAGGTCATGCCTCTCGATATCCTGCCGACCCCGTTGCTCAAGGCGCTGCTGGTCCGGGATACCGACGGGGCCCGCGACCTCGGTTGCCTCGAACTCGACGAGGAAGACCTCGCGCTCTGCAGCTTTGTCTGCAACGGCAAATACGAGTACGGACCGCATCTCAGGAACAACCTGCATGAAATCGAGGTGAACGGCTGATGAAACCCTTGCGCGAGTTCCTCGACAAGCTCGAGCCCCTGTTCACCAAGGGCGGGCGCTTCGAACAATTTCACGCGCTCTTCGAAGCCGTGGATACGTTTCTGTTTTCGCCGCCAGACGTGTCCCGCGGTTCGCCGCACGTTCGCGATGCGCTGGACCTGAAGCGCGTCATGATCACGGTCGTGATTGCCGCCTTGCCGGCGGCCGTCATGGGCATGTGGAACACGGGCTACCAGGCCAACGTGGCGCTGCAGTCCCTCGGCCTCGAGAGCATCGAGGGGTGGCGCGCGACGGCGCTGGCATTGCTCGGCGCCGGCTACGACCCTGCCAGCTACTACGACTGCTTCATGCAGGGCCTGCTGTATTTCCTGCCGATCTACATCACGACCATGGTCGTGGGCCTGACCTGGGAAGTCCTGTTTGCGGCAGTGCGCAACCACGAGGTCAACGAAGGCTTCTTCGTGACGGGCTGGCTGTTCGCCCTGATCGTGCCGGCCTCGATTCCCCTGTGGCAAGTTGCCGTGGGCATCAGCTTCGGCGTCATCATCGGCAAGGAAGTGTTCGGCGGTACGGGCAAGAACTTCCTCAACCCGGCGCTTGTCGCACGCGCTTTCCTGTATTTCGCCTACCCCGCGCAGATCTCGGGTGACGCGGTCTGGACCCCGGTGGATGGTTTCAGCGGCGCCACGGCGCTCGGCGCAGCCGCCGTCGAGGGCATGCAGGGCATCGCGGACATCGGGCTCACCTGGACCCAGGCTTTTATCGGCCAGCTGCAGGGATCGCTCGGCGAAACCTCGGCGGCCGCCTGCCTCGTCGGCGCGGCCATCCTCGTCTTCACGAAAATTGCATCGTGGCGCATCATCGTCGCCGTCTTCGCCGGCCTCATCATCCCGACCGTGTTGTTCGGCGACCCGGCAAGCAGCAACCCGATGATGTCGATGCCATGGCACTGGCACGTTGTCACCGGCGGCTTCGCGTTCGGCGCCGTGTTCATGGCGACGGATCCGGTCAGCGCCGCGCAGACGAATGCCGGCAAGTGGGTCTTCGGGCTGTTGATCGGATTCATGACGTGGCTGATACGCGTCGTCAACCCGGCCTTCCCGGAAGGCATCATGCTGGCCATCCTGTTCGCCAATGTGTTTGCGCCCGTCATCGATCACTTCGTCGTGCGCGCCAACGTCAAGCGGAGGCTGAAGCGCAATGTCTGATAAGAAAGAATTCGATCGCGACAGCATTTCCAATACGCTGATCGTCGCCGTAGGGCTGAGCCTCGTCTGCTCGATCATTGTTTCGAGCGCGGCCATCGTGCTCAAGCCGGTGCAGCAGAAGAACGAAGAGCTGTTCCGCCAGCAGATCATTCTCGACGTGGCCGGCCTCATGGAGCCCGGCGCCGACGTCACCGCCCTGTTCGAAACCATCGAGACACGCATCGTCGACCTCGATACGGGCGACTACGTCGAAGACGTCGACACCACCGAGATGGCCAGGATTCCAGCCGACCTGGATCTCGCCGGTATCGCCCAGCGCGCCCGCTACATACCCGTGTACCTCGTCCGCAAGGACGGCGCTCTCGACCAGATCATCCTGCCCGTCTACGGCAAGGGACTGTGGTCCACGATGTACGGCTACCTCGCCGTTGCACCCGACGGCAATTCGACGCGTGGCCTGCAATTCTATGCACACGGCGAGACACCGGGCCTCGGCGACCAGATGGACAAGGAAGGCTGGCGCGCCCAGTGGGACAGCAAGGAACTCTATGGTGACAGCGACGAACCGCAGGTTCGTGTGATCAAGGGCCTCGTACCGGACGGCATCGCCGGCGCCGAACACATGATCGACGGCATGTCCGGAGCCACGCTCACGGGCAACGGCATTACCGGGCTCATCCAGTACTGGACCGGGCCGCACGGCTTCGGCCCGTACCTGAAGAAATACCGTGAGGACAGCCAATCATGAGTGAAGCACGCACCGTCCTGATCGACCCGCTCGTCGACAACAATCCGGTCACGCTGCAGATGCTGGGAATCTGTTCGGCACTCGCCGTGACGACCTCATTGCTGCCGGCGCTGCTGATGTGTGTCGCGCTGACCAGTGTGGCGGCATTTGCCGGCGCCTTCATCAGCGCGCTGCGCCACCGCATCCCCAACAACATCCGCATCATCGTCCACATGACGATTATTGCGTCTCTCGTCATACTCGTGGATCAGCTGCTCAAGGCCTATGCCTTCGAAACCAGCAAGCAGCTCTCGGTATTCGTCGGCCTGATCATCACCAACTGCATCGTGCTCGGCCGCGCCGAGGCCTTTGCAATGAAAAACGGCGTCGTCATGAGTTTCCTCGATGGCCTCGGAAACGGTCTCGGCTACAGCCTGATCCTGATCATCGTCGCCACGCTGCGCGAACTGTTCGGCGCCGGCACGCTGCTCGGCTTCCCGATCTTCAAGCTCGCCTCGGACGGCGGCTGGTACGAAGCCAACGGCCTGATGCTGCTGCCCCCGAGCGCGTTCTTCATCATTGGCCTGCTGATCTGGGCCATCCGCGTCTGGCGCAAGCAGCAGATTGAGAAGCCCGACTACCAGATTCACGAAGTGCACCGGACGGAGGTCTACTGATGGATGCCTATGCAAGCCTGTTCGTCCAGGCCGCCTTCGTCGAGAACCTCGCGCTCGCGTTCTTCCTCGGCATGTGCACTTTCCTCGCCGTATCCAAGCGCATCGAGACCGCTATCGGCCTCGGCGCCGCCGTGGTCGCGATCCAGTTCATCACGGTGCCCGTCAACCACCTGATATACAGCTACATGCTTGCCGACGGCGCACTGGCGTGGGCAGGCTTGCCCGGCGTCGACCTGAGTTTCCTCGGGCTCGTGAGCTACATCGGCGTCATCGCCGCGCTCGTGCAGATTCTCGAGATGACGCTCGACAAGTATTTCCCGAAGCTCTATAACGCGCTCGGCATCTTCCTGCCCCTGATCACCGTGAACTGCGCCATCCTGGGTGGCACACTTTTCATGGTCGAGCGACAGTACGACCTCGGAGAATCCGTGGTCTTCGGCATCGGCAGCGGTTTCGGCTGGGCCATCGCCCTGATCGCGCTGGCCGGCATTCGCGAAAAACTCAAGTACTCGGACGTCCCTGACGGACTGCAGGGCCTCGGTATCGCATTCATCATTGTTGGACTCATGTCGCTGAGCTTCATGGGCTTCTCGGGAATCTGAAGTGAACATCGACTCCGCCGTATTACAGGAAGTACTTCTGGGCGTCGGCCTGTTCACGGCCGTCGTACTGATACTCGTCTTCGTCATCCTCGCCGCGCGATCCAGGCTCGTGTCCACTGGAAACGTCAAAGTCATCGTCAATGACGAAATGGAACTGGCGATTCCGGTCGGCGGCAAGCTCATGCAGAGTCTCGCCGACAATGAACTGTTCATCCCGTCTGCCTGCGGCGGCGGCGGCACGTGCGGCCAGTGTCGCGTGCGCGTGCTTTCGGGCGGAGGAGCGATCCTGCCGACCGAAACCTCGGTCATCAATAAACGCGATGCAGCCGATCACTATCGCCTCGCCTGCCAGGTCGCCGTCAAGCAGGACATGAAGGTTCGCGTGCCCGACGAGGTTTTCGGCGTCAAGCGCTGGGAGACCACGGTCGTGTCGAACCGCAACGTCGCGAGCTTCATCAAGGAACTCGTCGTCGCGCTGCCAGAGGGCGAGGAACTCGACTTCCGTGCCGGCGGCTACATCCAGATCGAGTGCCCTCCGCACGATCTCAAGTACAAGGATTTCGACATCGACGAGCAGTTCCGTGACGAATGGGACCGCTACAACCTCTGGAAATACGAGTCGCACGTCAGGAACCCGGAAATGCGCGCCTACTCGATGGCGAGCTTCCCGCTCGAGCGGACGGTCATCAAGCTCAATGTGCGTATCGCCACGCCGCCCCCGGGCGCCGACGACTCGATCCCGCCCGGTATCATGTCGTCCTACATCTTCAACCTGAAGCCCGGCGACAAGGTCTGGGTCTCGGGACCCTATGGGGAATTTTTCGCCAGGGACACCGACAACGAGATGGTATTCATCGGTGGCGGCGCCGGCATGGCTCCGATGCGTTCGCACATCTTCGACCAGCTCATCCGCAAGCACAGCAAGCGCAAGATGTCTTTCTGGTATGGCGCGCGCAGCCTCAAGGAAGTCTTCTACCAGGAAGAGTTCGACGAACTCGCGGAAAAGAACGACAATTTCACCTGGCACCTCGCCTTGTCGGAGCCGCTTCCCGAGGACAACTGGTCGGGGTTGACGGGCTTCATTCACCAGGTATTGCACGACGAATACCTGGCCGATCATCCCGCTCCCGAGGACAGCGAGTACTACCTGTGCGGGCCGCCGATGATGAATGCGGCCGTCATCAAGATGCTGGACAACCTCGGCGTACCGCAAGAAAACATCATGCTCGACGATTTCGGCGGTTAGAAGCCTTGCGTCAGCTGTTGTTACTGCCGGTCATCCTGCTCGCCGCGTGCGGCGACAGCCGCCTGCCGCAGATCGACCTGGTTGGCGACGCACTCGGCACGGCATTCAAGGTGTCGATTGTCGAGCCGCCGGCAGCGCTCGATACCGCGGCGCTGGAGGCCGACGTCCTTGCCGTGCTCGCCCGCGTTGATGCACTGGCCTCGACGTGGCGTGACGACTCCGAGATTTCCGCTCTCAACGCAGCAGAATCGACGGACTGGGTCGATGTGTCGGAGCCGCTGTGCGCGGCGCTGGAGCGATCCTGGGCCGTCAGCCGAGCCAGTGGCGGCGCCTTCGATGCGACCATCGGGCCCCTCGTCAACCTGTGGGGATTCGGTCCGGACGGCCGCGTCATTGTGCCGCCTTCCACGACAATGATTGACGATGCGATGCAACACGTCGGCTACGACAAGCTCGAGCTGGACTGCGACGACGGGCGTGTGCGCAAGAGCGACCCGCAGCTTTACGTCGATCTCTCCGGCTGGGCGAAAGGCTACGCCGTTGACGAAGTGGCCGAACTCCTCGCCGACCGACAGCTGGTCAATACTCTCGTCGAGGTAGGGGGCGAAATGCGCGTCAGCGGCCACAACAGCGAGGCGCGCAAGTGGGCTGTTGCCATCGAAGCGCCGTCCACCTCGCGGCGCGCGCCGCAGTCTATAATTCGCATCACCGACACCGGCGTCGCGACCAGCGGCGACTATCGCAACTATTTCGAGTACGACGGCAGGAGCTACTCTCACACGATCGATCCGCGGACCGGGCAGCCGGTGACCCATGACCTGTCTGCCGTGACCGTTCTTCAGGCGTCCTCCGCATTCGCTGACGCAATGGCCACGGCCCTGCTCGTACTGGGACCTGAAAAAGGGCCCGAACTGGCGGAAGACCTGGGAATTGCCGCATACTTCCTGATTCGTGCCGAAGCGGGCATTGAGGAAATCACGACGCAAGCATTCGAGGACCTAGTCGACTAATGAACACCCTGATCACCACGCTGTTGCTCAGCTTTACCGTAATCCTGCTCGTTATTGCGGGCATGAGCATCGGCGTCATGAACGGCCGCAAGGCAATCAGCGGAAGCTGCGGCGGCGCTGCTGGTGGCTGCGAACTCTGCAGCGGTAAAGGCCAGTGCCGGAACAAGCGCAAAGCTGCGCAACAGGAGAATTGAGATGGCCCTGAAGTCCTGTGTCGTCAAGGATTACATGTCACGATCGCTGGTTACGTTCAAACCGGATACCAACATCAGGGACGCGATCCATGCGCTGGTCAAGCACCGCATAGCCGGTGCACCCGTCGTTGACGACGAGGGGAATCTTGTCGGCATGCTGTCCGAGTTCGACTGCATGCGGGTCGCACTGCATGCCGCCTATCACGAAACTTTCGGCGGACCCGTTTCCGAGTACATGACGACGGACGTGACGACCGTCAATGCCCAGATGAGCATTATCGATCTGGCGCAGATGTTTGCCGAGAAGGGTTACCGCCGCTTTCCGGTCACCGACAGGAATCGCCTCGTGGGACAAATCAGCCGGCGCGACGTACTCCGTGCGCTGGAGGCGCTCGCGAAGTAACGCCATCTCACAGGTTCGCTCTATTCCGGCCGTTGCAACTGCACGACCGTCAGTCCGGCTTCGCTGTAAACGGTCGCCAACTCGAATTCCGCCGTGAAGCCCGGTACCTGCACGGATAAATCGCCACCTTCCGCGGCAAACTCGATCTCTGCCAAACCCGCGATGGTCACTTCATTGATCCCGTTGTACAGCGGATGCGGCCCTTCGGCCACGGTCAGGGCTTCGATATCGACGTCCCCGCTATCGATGACTTCCACGTGACCCTGGTTATTCCCGAGACGCAAGAACCGTGTATGTAGAATTCCGCCCCGGATGCGCTCGACATTGAGTGGATCGAAGCCTTGGGGCCAGAGCGGCCGTCCTTCAGCCGCCCTGATTACGATTCGCCACGAGCCCCGATCGTCGAATCGTGCACGCCGTTCTTCTCTGGCTAGCTGAACTGCAGCTACGTCACCCCGCGCCCGCTCTTCTGCAGCCATTGTCTCGGCAGGAGTAAATTCGCACGGTCCGGTTCCTGATTGCGCACTCGAATTCAGTCTCGACTGCAGTATCTGGTCCAGGCCATGGCGACTCTTGGCATCGAAGAGATTCGGCCAACCTGGATCTATCCGGTCAATCAGCATCGCCAGCGCGGCTCCGGTGACATATGCGCGAGGACGAATTTCGGTGGCACCAAATCCGCCTGTCGGAACCTCCACCGTACCTTGCCCAAGCGCTTTGTGCTGCACGTAGGTTGCGAGGCCCTCGTTCAGTTCCGTGCCACGCTCATACTCGGCGAATTCCGCGTCCATCGACGAGAAGCGCTCGGCGCGTTGCACGAGTGCCAGCCTCGCCCAGCACTCGAATTCGCCGGAGTCAGACGCCTCGAGGGCCCGTCGCAGTGCTTCCGTCTCCCGGCGACGCAGTGCAAGCAGAGCGGGATCATCCACGGGATAGGTGAAGAGCGCGCCTTCATCGCCCGCCCAATCCGGAAAGTGCCGGCGCTGGAATACGTGGAACGCTTCGTGAATTGCAGTCCCGGCGAGGGGTGCAACGTCCTGTTTCGGATCGACACCTTCGATGATCAGCGTGGCCGCCATCACGCCCCCGATGTCCGCGCTCGAGTTGGCCGTCATCGCGGGATGACGGCCGCTGTAGACAAGACTGCTGGTGTCCTTGTCCTTTGCCCGCGCAAAGCCGTCCGGAACTTTCCGATGCCAGAACAGGTACGTATGCGTCCCATCGTAAATGGCGAGCGGAATTTCCCTCGGGTCGAAGTGCGGCCAGGAAGATCTTTCGCTGGCCGTTCTTTTCACCGCTTCGGCAATGCGCTCGGCAATGGCACCCTGAGGTTCCTCGTGCGAGCACGCGGCAAAAGCGAACAATGCCAGCATACAGGCGAGACGCATCATGCCGAGAATATAGGGTTTTCAGTGCACGATTTCGAGGTTTCCTATACAGTAATTCACGACGCGCGACTCAATAGTGAAGTGTGCTGAATCGCGAATCCGCCCTTGCTTCCTGGTGGCCTGATGGCTAAGTGGATCAAAGAAAACCTAGTCTTGGTCAGCGGTATCTTGCTGCCCGTCCTGCTGGTCGGTGGTTTTTTCGTCCTCAACAGTTTGCCCAGGGTGCTGCTGGATCCACCGCAGTACGACTTTGTTCTGGTTGGCTACCGTTACGATTACCGACATCAAAATGACTACTACCTGTCCTTTGAGGTCCGGAACGGCAAGTTGACTGGCCGGGCCATCCCCAGGAACGGGAACGGCCCGTATTTCAACCGGCAGGTCGCGGCCATCTTCCGGTATCGTGCTGCGACCAACAGCTTTGAAGAAATTGTCTTCGAGCTGCCGGACGAGCTGGCCGACAGCGACGACCCCGTTTCGCTGCCGCTGGCAGAAACCAGCGACCTGACGCTCGACAAGCGCAGTCAATCGCCCGACGGCTTTACATTCGAGCACCGCGGTTACCGCGGGCGTGGCGGGCTGCTGGGCGAGATATTCGGCATGCGGCGGAGTTATGACAGCAACTTCGTGCTGAGCAAGGACAATACGCACCTGGACCTGCCGCAGCCCGCAGCAGACCCCCATTACCTGAATGATCTGCACTTCATGGGGTGGATCGTCGAAACGGGGAACGCGCAGTGAACGGCCGGGAAGAAGCGCTGCGCAAGATTGTCGAACTGGCCGCTCGCTACCAGCTCGACACCGACGAAATCGTCGACGAATTGAGCAAGCCTGCTGCAGCAGAGCAGCCGGAGCGATCCGCCGGAATCCTGGCGAAAATTCTGGCCTACCTCGGCGGCGTATTCGTGCTCGCAGGCATAGCGATCATCATCGGCATGTTCTGGGATCATTTCAATTCGGCGGTGCGCGTGCTGGTCACTCTCGGCAGCGGATTTGCTGTTTTCCTGTTTGCGCTGGCGACAATGACGGACTCCCTCTTTTCGAGGGTCACCACGCCAATGTTGTTGATTGCCGCCCTGTTGCAGCCGACCGGAATCGTGGTGATGCTCGATGAATACTCGCGAGGCGGCGATCCGAGACACGGATTGCTGTTCATGTGCCTCGTGATGTTCCTGCAACAGTTTCTTGCCTTCCTGGCGAAAAAGCGCACGGTGTTGCTGTTTATATCGCTCTTCTTCGGCGCCGCCGGCTTCGGAACGCTGTGTGACATCCTGGATGTCGATTTCGAGATCGTTGCGCTGGCCCTCGGCATTGGGCTGACGAGTGCCTCCTATGCGATCGACAAGACCGTGCACCGCGCGATTACACCGTTCTGGTATTTTGCCGGATCGGTGTTCTTCCTGTACGGCGCGTTCGACGTGTTGAAAGACTCTGTCGCCGAGATTCTCTATTTCGGAGTCGCAGCAGGCTTCATGTACCTCGGAACGGTCGTACGCAGCAGTACGCTCTTGTTCTGCAGCGTCGCGGCCCTCATGGGCTTTACCGGCTACTTCTTCCGTGACAGCCTTGCCAATGCGTTCGGCCTGATACTCATGGGATTCCTCCTCATCGGTCTCAGTGCATTTGCCATGAGTCTGAACCGGAAATACATCCGGGCCAAATCATGAGCTGCGATCGCAAGGCGTAATCCGAGCCCCGCCCGCCCAATAGGCGGTGTAGAGAAAAGGCACCCCTATCGTGCGTGCCCGCTATGTGCGCGCTTCACTGCGGCCGGCTGAACACCATTGAGAACCCGCCGTTGACCACGATTCGTCCCGCGGGATCGATCGTGTACACGCCCTGGTTCTCCTGGGTTTCTGCGACACTCCAGTCGAAATAGAGAACTCCGCCACTCATATTGTTGCTCGGTCCAAAGCCTATCCGCGCCAATATGTTGTCGGAATCTATGACCTCGATGTAGTTCTGCATCTGCAGGAAGTTGTCGATCAGCGTGTCCGACGACGCAGACCAGCAGTTCGTAAACGTCCAGTCGAAAATATCGCCCGGTGTCAGGTCCTCACCGGAACCAAGCCGTGTCAGTACGTGTTCTCCCTGCAGCAAAACACCTGCAGGCGGTGTCCCGGGGAATTCGTCGCAAGCGGTTACGATCGGGGTGGCCGATTCGGTGAGCTCTAGGTCATCCAGTAGCTCGGCGATTTCGAAGGCACGGTCGAAAATAAATGCCATCGCCCCGCCGGCAAGAGACGCCCTGCGCTGCCATACGTCGGCCCCGGTGTCGTCCAGCAAATTGTCGTATTCCTCCCAGGTCAACGAAATCGCCGGTGCACCGTCGAGGCTCAGCTCAACGCCGTTTGCCACGAACGTCACCGTTGTCGTATCGACCGCTGTCACGACTTCGAGAGTACCGGCCGTCGGATCCTGGTCAAAGCCAGCGCTGACAGCCGTGGTCACGTTGACCGTGAAGCCACCGTCCAGCTCCGTCTCGCTCCCGGCGACGGTCACGCTTATCGTCGAACCGGCATCCGTGACGAAATCCAGGAAGTTCACGCTGCTCGGGCTGATAACCTGCAGATTCACATTACCGCGCAGCGTATCGCCGAGATCCACGCCGACCTGGAATTGGCCGCCGACATCGACGGTCATGTCCGTGCCCGCCTGGACTCCCCCGATTGCGAAGTCATAGCTCGACAGTATCGTCGGCGGCAGGTCCGGCGTACTGGCCACCGGATCGCTATCGCTTCCTCCGCCGCAGCTACCCAGCAGCGCCGCTATGGCTCCCAAACAAAACAGCTTCATGACCTTCATGATTCGCTCCTCATTCAATCCGCGTGTTCTTGAGAAAAGTCGGCAGCCCGGCGATCTTGAGTCCCGCACGACAGAGCATCGTGAAACAGGCGAGGACCCGTGGCTTTGCGTCACCAGCTTTGGCTGATTTTGCCTTTGTCGACTACGGATCGTGACAGACCGGGAACCCCTGTCAATTCGGGGATTTACTGAGCATTACGTATTGTCTGCGCCGGCCAGGACACCGTCATTGCCGCCGGCCCGAGCCGGCCGGACATCACAACGCGCCCTAATCGTGTTGACTCGCTTGCGCGAGATCAGCATCGATAGTGCGTCCCGCCCTGGCGTAGTGCCAGCCCGCCCACGGCAGCACGATACTGGTGACGAGCAGCAGGCTGTAGCGTATCGAGTCCTCACCGAATCTCGGTTCGAGCAGATCGCTGACTACGCCTGTCAGCAGCGGCCCGAGAGCGAGGCCGATGACGTTGATGATCAGCAGCGCCAGGGCGGAGGCCATCGCACGCATGCGCAGTGCGACGAGCCCCTGGGCCTGGGAGAGCACGGGCGCCAGGTAGACATTTGCGGTCAGTGCGGGAACGAGGAACAACCATAGCGCCGACTGCCAGGAGTCGGACAGGAACATCGCGGCATACGGCAGGGCCGTGAACAGCACCGTTAGCCCGATGAACCGCAACCCGCGGCGGTGCCCGGTCTTGCCGAGGTGATCGGCGATGTAGCCGCCGAGGAAAAAACCCGCACCGCCGACGATACCGATGATCAGGCCGAGGTAGAGACCCACCAGGTCCACCGGCATGCCGAAGCTGCGCACCAGGAAAGTCGGCAAAAAGCTGATGACGGAGTAACCGACGTATGACGAGAGGCCGGCACCGACGGTCATGTGCACGAACGAGGCGCGTCGCCACAGGAAGCCGAGGGTCTCGACAAACGGCGGCTGAGCGGCCACGGCTTCCCTGCCCTCCGCGTGGCCGCGCGCCGGTTCGACGACGGTCACACGCACGACCAGCGCCAACAGCAGGCCCGGGAGGCCGACGACGAGGAAAGCCTCGCGCCACCCGATATTCTGCGCAACCCAGCCACCGAGCAGGTAGGCAAGCATGATGCCGACGGAAATCCCGATCGTGTAGACGCCCATCGCCGTGGATCGCTGCTCGGGCGGATACAGGTCGGCGATCATCGAGTGCGCGGGCGGACTGCAGCCGGCCTCGCCGACGCCGACGCCGATGCGGGCAAGCGCGAGTTGCCAGAAACTGGCTGCCACGCCGCACAGTGCCGTCATTCCGCTCCACAGCGCCACAGCGAAGGCGATCAGGTTGCGTCGATTGTGCCGGTCCGCATAACGCGCCACCGGTATGCCAAGCACGATGTAGAACATTGCAAACGCGGTGCCGGACAGGAACCCGAGCCAGGTGTCCGAGACGCCGAACTCATCGCGGATGGCCGGCAGCAGGATGCCGAGAATCTGTCGGTCGATAAAGTTGAACATGTACACGGTGGCCAGCATGACCAGCGCGTAGCGGCGTGCCGCTGCGGAAATGGTTCGCGCGCCGTTCACTCGCCGGGCGCGATCGTCGCCGACTCGGGCCGGCGCGGGTCGGAAGCGCCGCGGAACAGGCCGTCCTGCCAGGACACGGTCTGGGTGCTGCCCATCGAATAGCGCGAATCCAGCACCTCGTGGCCCCGCTCGCGCAGTATGCGGATCGTGTCGGGGCTGAAACCGGGTTCGAGCTGCAGCTGGTCGGGCAGCCACTGGTGGTGCATGCGAGGCGCGGCAGCGGCCTCGGCGATGTTCATGCCGTGGTCCACGATGTTCACGATCGTCTGCAGGACGCCCATGATGATACGGCTGCCGCCCATGCTGCCCGTGGCGATAACAGAACCGTCCCCGCCGAGCATCAGCGTGGGTGTCATCGAGCTGAGCGGCCGCTTGCCGGGCTCGACGGCGTTGGCGTCGCCGCCGAGCAGGCCGAAAGCATTGGGCGTGTCGGGCCGCGCAACGAAATCGGCCATCTCGTTGTTCAGCAGGAAGCCGGCGCCCTCCACCGCGATGCCGGAGCCGAACGTGAAGTTGAGCGTGTAGGTATTGGCGACGACGTTGCCGTGCCGGTCAATGACGGAGTAGTGGGTCGTGTCGGCGCTTTCGTAGGCCGGTGCTGTGCCGGGCAGGACGTCCGACGAAGGGCGGGCGCGCTGCATGTCGATCGTGCCGGCGAGCTGCTTGCCGTAGTCCTTGCCGGTCAGCCAGGCGACGGGAACCTCGGTGTAGTCGGGGTCTCCGAGGTGCCTGGAGCGATCCGCATAGGCGAGACGGGCCACCTCGGCCAGCAGGTGCACGCTGTCCGCGCTCTCGGAACCCATCGCGGTGACGTCGAAGTGTTCGAGGATGTTCAGCATTTGCAGAACGTGGACACCGCCGGAGCTCGGCGGCGGCATCGTGACGATCTTCCAGCCGCGGTAGTTGCCCGCCAGCGGTTCGCGAACGTCTACCTCGTAAGCGGAGAGCGACTCGAGGTCGACGAGACCCCCGCCGCGCGCCATTTCGCCGGCTATCTTGCGCGCCGTCTCGCCGCCGTAGAACCCGTCGGCGCCATGCTCGGCAATCAACTCGAGGGTGCGCGCAAGATCGGACTGTACCAACCGATCGCCAGGTTCGTAGGGTGCGCCGTCGCCTTTAAAAAAATACTTGCAGGTGGCGGCATTGCGGCACAGTCGTTCGCGCTGCGTGGCAAGCAGGACCGACATGTCGTAACTGACGTCGATGCCGTCGCGTGCCAGCGCTATTGCCGGCGCCAGCAGGTCTTTCCAGGCCAACTTGCCGAAACGCTGATGCGCGTGCCACATGCCGGCCACGGTGCCGGGAACACCCGCTGCGAGATGGCTGAAAAACGACCTCGCCCGGTCGACCTCGCCGTTGTCATCGAGGTACATGTGGCGACTTGCCCTCGCCGGCGCCGTTTCGCGATAGTCGATCGCAACAGTATCCGTGCTGGCCGCGTCGTGTACGAGCATGAATCCCCCGCCGCCGAGGTTGCCCGCCCGGGGGTACGTGACGGCCAGCGCGAAGCCGATGGCGACAGCGGCGTCGACGGCGTTGCCGCCTTCCTCGAGAATTCGGGCGCCTACGACTGACGCGTAGGGATTCTGCGTGGCCACCATGCCCGCGTCACCGAGCACAGGATGCGCGGTATCCCGGTAGCGAATGACCGGCGTGTCGCTGAGCTGCGCGATCGCGCTCGAACTTGCGAATAACGCGACGACGCAGGCAACAACGGCCGCCGCGGCTTGGTTACGGCAAGATCGCACGGAACAGGAAGAAGAACAGTATGGCCAGGATCGCACCTGCGGGAATCGTCACGACCCAGGAAACGAGAACCCTGCCTACGACGCGGAGGTCGATGGCCTCGATGCCGCGCGCCATGCCCACACCCAGTACGGCGCCGACCAGCGTGTGCGTGGTCGAGATCGGAATGCCGGTTCCCGACGCGATTACGATCGTCGTGGCAGCTGCGAGCTCGGCCGCGAACCCGCGACTCGGTGTCAACTGCGTAATCTTCTCGCCGACCGTCGCGATCACGTGGCGCCCGTAGGTCGCGAGACCAATGACGATTCCGCCGCCGCCCAGCATCAATACCCAGGTCGGCAGGGCGGCCTTGGTTGCAATGGCGCCGGATTGCGCCACCGCGATGACGGCAGCGAGCGGCCCGATCGCGTTGGCAACGTCATTCGAGCCGTGCGCAAACGCCATCCCGCAGGCCGTTACCACCATCAGCACGCCGAAGACGCGCTCGACAGTAATGAAATGCTGTTTCTTTTCGGCCTTGGGATCCGGCTTGATGCGGCGGATGAAAAGCGATCCGACGATTGCTATACCGACGGCAATGGCGATGGCGAGTATGTAGCTGTCACGAATGCTGAGAGTCAGGCCAACATGCTTCAGGCCTTTGAGAATCGTCACGAGCGTAATGGTGAACGCGGCAAAAAAGATGTACACCGGTACGTAGCGACGCGCGCGCGCCAAAGGGTCTTCCTGGCTGAGTATGAGCCACTGCACGCTGCGGTAAATCAGGTACGCAATGAAGCCCGCGGTCAGGGGCGATACGACCCAGCTCATGACTATCGTGCCGACCTTGCCCCATTGCACGGCCTCGACGCCGATGCCGACGGCGGCAAAACCGACAATAGCGCCGACTATCGAATGCGTCGTCGATACGGGCCACCCGTTGCGCGACGCGATGAGCAGCCACACGCCGGCTGCGAGCAATGCCGCGAGCATGCCGTAGATCAGGAGCTCGGGCGAGCCGGCCAGTGGCTCGGCGTCGACGATGCCCTTGCGTATTGTCGACGTGACTGCGCCACCTGCCAGAACGGCGCCGAGGAACTCGAAAACAGCGGCGACGAGGATGGCCTGGCGGATCGTCAGCGCTTTCGAGCCGACCGACGTCGCCATCGCATTGGCAACGTCGTTGGCGCCGATGCCCCACGCCATGAACAGGCCAAACACCGCGGCCAGGCCGATGTAAATGTATTGTGCTTCCATCAAGGATCCCCAGGATCGGCGGGCATTCCGGAATTGTTCTTATTTACGAGAGCAGCAACTCCAGGCGACGGCCGACGCGCTCCGCCATGTCGGCAATCTCCCCGGTCAACTGTATGACTTCGTAGAGAAAGATCACATCGATCGGGTCGAGTGTCTTCTCGATAGCATAGAGCGCAGATCGAATCTTGGTCTGCTGTTCGTCCGTATGTGTCTCGATCGCGTCCAGCTCTTCGATGAGCTCCGACACGAGATCCACCTCGGCGCCCTTGAAGCCGGCCGTGAACAGCTCGTCCAGTTCGCGGACGCTCTTGCGCGCCTGCTTGGCGGCGTCCACGTTGCTGTTGACGAAGTCGATGAACTTCTCGGCAATCTCGTCGGGAATGACCATCTTGCGTCCCGTGATGATGCCCGAGACGTCCTTCGTGCGATTGGCGATCTTGTCCTGCACGAGCAGGAGTTCTAGCAGGTCCTCCCGCGGAACCGGCATGAACAGGCTCTTGGGCATGTTGAGACGTATCTTCTTCTTGAGATCGTCGGCCTCGTTCTCGAGCGCCTCGATCTGGCTACGCACCTCGCGCATGCGCTCGTAGTCTTTCGCGATGACCGCCTCGAAAAACGGGCGCAACTTCTTGGCGCAGCGGAACACGATATCCATGTGCTGCTCGAGAGGCCTGACCGGCGACGTTCCGAAGATATTGGCCAGCACGTTTACCATCAGTTTGCTCCTCCCGGCACCGCCCGGACGAGGCGCCATGCTATCACGAAGGTCCGCCCTTTTGGCGCTTGACAGGCGTGCTAAACTGCGCCCTTTTTTCGACCGGGACAATCCGCAGAAATACGACATGGCTTACTGGCTGATGAAATCGGAGCCCGACGCTTACAGCATCGACGACCTCGAGCGTGACGGGCGCGAGCCGTGGGACGGCATACGCAATTACCAGGCACGCAACATGATGCGTGACGACATGAAGATCGGCGACGACGTGTTCTTTTATCATTCGAGCTGCAAGGAACCCGGCATCGTCGGCATCATGAAAGTCGCCAGCGAGCCCTACCCTGACCCGACGCAGTTCGACAGCTCGTCCAGGTACTTCGATCCCAAGAGCTCCAGGGACGACCCGCGCTGGTATCTCGTGGATGTCGAATTCGTGCGCAAACTCGAGCGCACTATCGCGCTCGCCGAGATCAAGGCAGCAAAAGGGCTCGACGGACTGCTCCTGACGCGCAAGGGTAACCGGCTGTCGATCATGCCGATCGAAAAGAAGCACTGGGACAAGCTGCTGAGCCTCGAGTGAGGCAATCCCTGGCCCTGAGTAAACGTCATTTCCGGGTACTGGTCCTTGCCGCGGTGCCCGTATTGTGGGCGCTGACGCCATCGCGCCTGGCTTACGTACCCGGCGACGTTCTGCCGGATCTTCCTCAATCGGCCGTCATTCCCGGAACCGCCGTCGGACTGGGTCGTGATTGTCCTGCACGGTTTTTCGGCGACTCGCCGGCCATGGCCTTAGCGACAGTCCGCTGCAGGGCGTTTTCGCCGAAACGATTATCGGATTTGTTCGGCCCCCAGGTCGATGAGCCGTTGCTGGACGGGAGCCGCACCGCCGAGCGCCAGCATGATCACGAGGTCGCCGGGCCGCGCCCAGTCGATGGCGTCCTGCAGGGACTGCAGCTCTTCCTCGTAGTGGCGCACCTGCTCCTCTGCCGCGCCGAGCGACAGCAGCTCGTCGCGAATGAGGCGAAAGACGTCGCCGTGCGCGCGACCACGGTGATACTTCGGCAGCTCTGAAACAACCACGCGATCCAGGCCGATGGCCCAGGCATCGCGCGCGAGTTCCTGAATCAGTTCGTCGGTACGATCGCCCGCCTGGCCGAAACACAGGGCGCGGCGCTGCGCGGGAATCGCGCTGGCCATGTCGAACAGCGCAGACATGGCGGCCGGATTGTGGGCGAAATCGATAAGCACCTTGAATCCGTCGAGGTCGAAGATATTACAGCGTCCGGGGTTCTCATCCTGCCGCATGCTGACCAGCCCGGACGCGATATCCTCGAGTGGCGTGCCCAAACACGCTGTCAGCGCCGCTGCGGCAAGCGCGTTCGCGACGTTATGGCGTGCGGCGCCGCCGAGCGCGATTGGGATGTCACCGCTGCGGCAAATAGTGTCCCTGTTCGTGGCGTCGATCCTTGCGAGCTCGTCGCCATCGAGCACGAAAGCCATTCCCCCGGACGCGACATGCTGCCTGACGACCTTGTTGTCGGCATCGAGCCCAAACCAGACGACATCGCCATCGTAGCCGGCAGCTTTCGCCACGAGCCGCACGTCATCGGCATTGAGCACGAGCTTGCCGGACTCTCGCACGGCGTGGCTGAGCACCCACTTGATATCGAGAAGCTCGTCGAGCGATCGCGAGCCAAAATCGCCGAGATGGTCCTCGCTGATGTTGGTGATCAGAGCGGCATGCGCGTGATCGACGCCGAGGCCGCGGCGCAGAAGGCCGCCTCGCGCAGTTTCCAGGATTGCGACGTCGACGTCTTTCTGACGCAGCACGGCGCGGGCCCCACCGGGGCCGGACCAGTCGTCGCGGTCGATGATGCGCTCGTTGACGGCGATCCAGTCGGTCGAACTGACACCGACGTTGCGACCGCTCGTGCGCAGGATGTGCTTGGCGAGGCGCACCGTGGTGGTCTTGCCGTTGGTGCCCGTGACGATCCCGACCGGGATGTCGTGATAGGCATCCCAGTCGAACGCGTCCGGTATTTCCCTGACGGGCCAGGTCGCGGAACCTGTGCCGAGGCCAACCGACACGTGGTCGTCATCCCATAGCAGCGTCTTGCCGCGCGCGGCCGCCTCGTCGATCAACCACATGAGCTCGGCGTTGGCCTCGTCCGCCGCGGACTTTTGCAATGCGGCCAGCGCTTCGTCGAAATCCGGGTCTTCGGATGAGGCGCCGAGCTCGCAAGCGCTCGCGGCCCAGGCCCATTCGTTGATTTCGGATGCCGCGTACAGCTGGTCCACGGGCGCGGTAAACGCGAGGCTGATGCCGCCCGAGAGTTTCCTGATGCCGAACTCGGCTGACGGCCAGTCCAGCGCCTCGAGCATGCGGCCCACATTGTCGGCCCATACCGGGATAAGGGCATCGGCCTCTTCGGGCGTGCACGCAACGTCGAGAACCGAGCCGATGCCGCTGAACACGGCGTTGGGCCCCGTCAGCCTGCGTGCGTCGACGAATTCCATGGCCGCGCGTCAGTCGCCCTCTTCCCGGGCGATACGCACGCCGCGCTCATCGCTGATGATCTCGATGTCGCCGCCGAGATCGAAATCGTCGAACTGCGGCAGGTCGACCGACGCCGATGTCTTGTGACCGCCTTTTTCGACGCGCGAACCCGAATTGAAGTAGATGATCTGCTTCCAGGTGCGCTTCACGTTGTCGCCGAGCATGAGGATCAGGTCGCCTGCCTCCGCCATTTCCAGTGCGCGCGTGTTGGCTTCCTGTTCGTCCGGAACGACCTCGATCCGATCGGCGGATATGCCCTTCTCGAGCAGGCGATTCTTGAGCATGACCGCGACTTCGTCCGCGCCCCGGCCGCGACGATTGTCGTCGCAGCGGCAAATGAAATGATCGAAATGGCCGGCGGCAATCTCTGCAATATTGCGAATATCCTCGTCGCGACGGTCGCCGGGCGCGGCCAGCACGACGATACGTCGGCCCTTGGCATCGAAACGGTCGACGAGGCCGCACATGGCCTTCACAGCCGCCGGGTTGTGCGCGTAATCGAGAATCACGCGGAACGGATGCTCGTCGTAGATGTTCATGCGGCCCGGCGCCTGGAAGAACGTCGAGTCGAAGGTGCGCAGGCCGTGGCGAATGTCCTCGAGGCCGATGCCCATGTTGTACGCGAGGCCGGCCGCAAACATCGCGTTCTGCACGTTGTGCAGTGCGCGGCCCTCGATGGTCGCCGGGATCAGGTGCGTCCAGACCAGCGGCGTGTGCGTCTCGTTGTCGTAGATCGTGATCATGTGACCGTTCATGCCCTGCTCGAGCACGAATGCCTGGCCGCCCGCGCGAATGTGCTGTTTCACGAGCGGGTGTGCGGGATTCATCGTCACGTAGGAAATGCGCTCCGCGTCGGTGTGGTCGGCCATTTGCAGGCACAGCGAGTCGTCGGCATTGAGCACGGCCGCGTCCCTCGCGATCTCGACCGGGATGCGCTTGACCTCCGCGAGCTGCTCGATCGTATCGATACCGCGGAGGCCGAGGTGATCGCCGGCGACGTTGAGACAGGCCGTGACATTGCACTCCTGGAATCCGAGCCCGCTGCGCAACATGCCGCCGCGTGCGGTCTCCATCACCGCCGCGTCCACGGACGGGTCCCGCAGGATCATCTGCGCGGACACCGGACCGGTCATGTCGCCGGCGACGGACAGCTTGCCGTCGATATATACGCCATCGGTCGACGTCAGTCCGACCGTCTTGCCCGACATCTTGAGGATGTGGGCGAGCATGCGCGACGTCGTGGTCTTGCCGTTGGTGCCGGTCACGGCCGCGATCGGAATGCGGCTGGGCGTCCCCGGCGGAAACAGCATGTCAATGACGGGGCCGGCGACGTCACGGGGCGTACCCTCGCTCGGCGCCACGTGCATCCGGAATCCGGGGCCGGCGTTGACCTCGCAGATGCCGCCGCCGGCTTCGCGGTACGATTCGGAAATATCGCGCGTCAGGAAATCGACGCCGCCAATGTCCAGACCGATGGCCTTGATGGCACGGACCGCCATTTCGCGGTTGTCGGGGTGAATGACGTCGGTGACGTCGATCGCCGTGCCGCCGGTCGAAAGATTGGCCGTCGAACGCAGGTAGACGACCTCGCCTTCCCCCGGTACCGTGCCGCGATCGTAACCGAGCTTTGCCAGCAGGCGCTCCGCCTGGTGGTCGAATTCGAGGCGCGTCAGGACTTTTTCGTGGCCGACGCCGCGCCGCGGGTCCTGGTTCACGATATCGACGAGCTCCTCTATCGAATGCTTGCCGTCGCCAACGACGTGACCGGGGACACGTTTCGCCGCGGCCACGAGGTGGCCGTCGATGACCAGCAGGCGATGGTCGAAACCTTCGATGTAGCTCTCGACGACGATCGTGCGGCCGTGCTCGGACGCTTTGCGGAACCCGACTTCGACTTCCTCGGGCGTACGCAGGTTGATCGCCACGCCGCGGCCGTGATTACCGGACAGCGGCTTCAGGACCACGGGATAGCCGATGCGTTCGGCCGCGCGCACGGCGTCCTGCTCGGTGCGCACGATCATTTGTCTCGGCACCGGCAAACCGAGGTCACGCAGTATTTCGTTCGTCTCTTCCTTGTCGCCGGCGAGCTCGACGGCAATATTGCTGGTACGGCCGGTCGTCGTCGCCTGGATCCGCTGCTGGTAACGGCCGTGGCCGAACTGCACGAGCGAGTACTGGTTGAGCCGCAGCCACGGGATGTTGCGCGCCTCGGCGGCGCGCACGAGCGAAGCCGTGCTCGGACCGAATTCGCGGCGCTGCGCAAAGCGGATGAAACGGTCGCGCTCCGCCGCAAAGCTCCAGTCAGGTCCGGGCGCACCGTCGAACTTCAGCTCGTCGGGCAACAGGCTGCCGATGAGTTCGCGCGCCAACCTGCCGGCCTCGCGACCGACGGTAGCATCCTTGTACTGGAACACCATGTTGTAAAAACCGGGCTGCCCGTCGATCGACCGTGTGCGACCGAACGTGACGTCCGATCCGGCCACGACCTGAAGTTCGATGGCGACGTGCTCCATGACATGGCCGAGCCACGTTCCCTCGTCCTCGCGCATGCGGCGCACGAACCCTCCGGGCTCTTTGTAGGAGCAGCCGTGCTCCTGCAGGCCCGGCAGCGTCTCCAGCAGCGGGCCGACAAAAGCCTCGCCGAGACGCGCAGTCGGCCATTGCTCGAGTTCGCCGAGATCGATGACGTGCCGGATGACCGGAAATTGTGCGAACAGGTTCGGACCGACGTAAACGTTCGTGCTTTCTATTCTCATTCTGCGAACGCCTCGCGTGACTCGATTTCAAATCGGCCGCCCGCGACCAGGATGTGCAACTTGACGCCGATCAGGCTCACGGGTTCGCCGCGGCGGGCCCTCGACATCGAAGAATACTTCAAATCACTCGGGTCGATGAGCGTGATACCGCCGCTGCCGACGACTTCCAGCTCGTCGTGCGGACCGATGAAGGCCGCCGTGTCCTCGTCGAGCCCGAGCCCGACGGCAAACGGGTTGTAAGCCAGCGCCGTCAGCAGGCGGCCAAGGCGGTCGCGTTCCCGGAAGTGCTGATCGATGATGAACGCGTTGGTGAGGCCGAGTCCCGGCGCCATGGTCACCATGTCGGGGCTCGGCGTGCTGCCTTCCCGTCCCCCGGCGATCATGTGTTCCGGCATGAACGCCGCGCCGGCGGACGTGCCCGCCACGTGCATGCCCTCGGCGTTGCGGCGCCGCAATGCCTGCGCAATTGCCGTGCCGCCGATCGTCGTCGACAGGCGCAGCTGGTTGCCGCCCGTCATGAACACGCCGTTGCATTTCTCGATATAGCCGAGATCCTCGTCGGACTGGCAGTCCTCGCGCGTCACGAAATGCAGTACTCGGGCGTGCTTGCAGCCCAGCTTGCGGAACAGTTTTTCGTAATTTCGCCCGGTGTCCTCGAGCTCGGATGCGGTCGGAATGATGCCGATCCGAGAGGACTTTCCTCCGCAGAGACCGACGAATCGGTCGAGAATTTCCGGATTATTGAATTTTTCTTCGGCGCCACCGATCGGAATGATGTAACCGCGATCGGTGCCGTCGGACGTCTGGGAGGGGCTCATGGCAGGCTCTGGACGCAAAAAAGGCCGGTATTTTACACGGGATTTACTGCAAAATACCGCCGTGGAAAACGGAAAATTACCCCTGGGCCGGGATACCGACTATCCGCAGAACTACGCACCGGACGTCCTTTTCCCGATCGCCCGCGCCACGAGCCGCGGCGCGCTCGGCATGACCGATCCACTGCCGTTTTCGGGCACGGACATATGGAACGCCTGGGAACTCACCTGGCTCCGGCCGGGCGGTCTGCCGAGGGTCGCCACGGCCGAGATGCGCGTTCCTGCCGACTCGCCGAATCTCGTCGAATCCAAATCCCTGAAACTCTACCTGGGCTCGTTTGCGATGAGCGAGTTCGAAAATGACGCAGCCGTGCGCGCCGCCATCGAGACCGACCTTTCCGCGGTTACGGGAGCGGCCGTCGAGGTCGTCCTCGATCCCGACATGCATGTCTCAGAGCCGCCCGGTGCGTGCATCGACGCGCCCGGGACGAATTGCGCCGCCGCGGCAATCGATGCGTCGCTGCTCGCAGTTGACGACCGCAGCATCGTCGACGAATGCCTGCACACGCACCTGCTGCGGAGCCTGTGCCCCGTGACCCGCCAGCCGGATCTCGGCAGCCTCATCGTGTGCTACGCCGGCCCGCGCATCGAACGGGCCGCCTTGTTGCAGTACGTCGTTTCGTTTCGCCAGCACCAGGATTTTCACGAAGCCTGCGTCGAGCGTGTCTTTGTCGACATTCTCGAGCGCTGCCGTCCGACGCGGCTCAGTGTCTACGCCCGCTACCAGCGACGTGGCGGCATCGATATCAACCCGTTCCGAAGCTCACAAGAGGAGCGCCCTGCCAACACGCGGTTGTGGCGGCAGTAGGGATCATTCCTCGCCGCAGATGTCCTTCTCGGACAGTTCGTGGCCCCACTCCTGCTTGGCGCTCAGGTAGCGTCGATTGCTGTCGGTAACGCCGGTCACGTGCTTGACGCGAGCGATGTTCTTGATGCCGAAACCCCGAAGATCATTGACCTTTTTCGGATTGTTGGTCAGCAGGCGCAGAGGCCGGCCGGCCGCAAAGTACTTGAGCAAGGCCGCTGCATCGCTGAAATCGCGTGAGTCGGCAGGCAACCCGAGCGACTCGTTAGCCTGGTAAGTGTTCTCGCCGGCGTCCTGCAGCAGGTAGGTCGCCGCCTTCGCCCACAAACCGATGCCCCGACCTTCGTGCCCCGCCATGTAGACGAGTATGCCGCCCTCGTCGTCCGAGGAAATGCGCTCCAGCGCCGCGTACATCTGGGGCCCGCACTCGCAGCGCTCGGAACCGAACACGTCGCCCGTGAGGCAGCTCGAATGCACGCGCACGAGCGGCGTTTCCCAACTTTTCGGGTCGCCGATCAGCATGACACTGTTGACGGCCATGTAGGACGCCAGCGTCGCAAATGAGCGCTGGCCGTTCTGCTCGCGCAGGTCGTCGGCAAGTTCCTCGATCTTGCCGAGCTCCGTATTGCGAACGCAGGCATACCAGAGCACCTCGTAATTCGACCCGCACAGCCGCAGCGGCAGCGGGATCGGCCCGAGAATACTGATCGAGTGGCTGCCGGGCGGCAGCGGACGGCCGGTGTCGAGACGGCGACCGTCGCGGTCGATCTGGAACAGCGTGCCCTGCGCGACCAGCCGCTCGCGAACCGTGGGATCGATGTACGTGAACATGCCGCGGATTATGCCGATTCCGTGGAAATTTGCGATGCCGATCCCTTGCTGACCTGACAGTCAGCAACTATAATTACTGACCCAACAGTCAGCAATATTGACCATGGCCCCCCAGCCCAAGTACCAGCGCCGCAAGGAAGACCGACCGCAGGAAATCGCAGACGCGGCCTTTTCGGAATTTGCGAAGAAAGGCTACAGCGCGACCCGCATCGACGACGTCGCGCGGCGGGCCGGCGTCAGCAAGGGCCTGACTTACCTGTACTACAAGACCAAGGAAGACCTGTTCAAGGCCGTGGTCCGCAACGTCGTCGTGCGTCGTGTCGATGCCCTGCTCGACGACGTCGAAACGACGAACCTGTCGTCGGAGGATTTCATCCGCGGGCCGCTGCTCGACTTTATGAAACGCGTGCCGGGATCGCCGATCGCGATCGTCATCCGCCTGCTGATCGCGGAAGGGCGGCGTCATCCGGACCTCGTCGATTATTACTACGACAACGTCGTCGCCCGAGGACTGGACGCGATCCGACGGTTCGTCGAACGCGGCGTCGAGCGCGGCGAGTTCAAGCCCGAGGCCAGGCAACTGCAGCCGCAGTTGTTCCTGGCCCCCATGATGCTGTCGATGATCTGGCGGCTCGTTTTTGCCGACAAGCCGCTCGAAACCGATCGCCTCATGGAAGATCAGATCGACCTGCTGCTCACGCGGATCAAGGCGTGACGGGAGTCAATGACATGCGACAACTCATCATCAGCATTGTGACGCTCACCGCGATGACCGGGTGCGGCGACGGCGACAGCCCGAATGTCGCCGTCGGTGAACTTGCATCCGACCGCGTCGAGCTGACGGCCGAGACGAACGAACCGATCGTCGCCGTGCACGTCGCCGAGGGCGACGTCGTGGCAGCCGGACAGCTACTCGTCGAACAGGATCCCCGTCGCGCGTCGGTGCGCCTCGCGGAAGCGGAGGCGGCCCTGGAACAGCAGCAGGCGCGGCTTGACGAGCTCGTCCGCGGTCCGCGCGCGGAACTGATTGCGGCGGCCCGGGCCAACGTCGAGGGCGCGGCACAGGACCTCGAATTTCGGGAGGGTGAACTGCAGCGGACACGCGAAGTGCACGCCCGGGGACTCGCGTCGCCGGATGCGCTGGATCGCGCACAGGCCGCGCTCGATACCTCGCAGGCGAACCTGAAGCTGCGGCGGGCACAGCTGAAGGAACTGCTCGCCGGCACGACGGCCGAGGAACTGACCCAGGCCGAGCAGGCCGTGAAGCAGGCGACGGCGCGGCGGGACGCTGCCAGCATCGACCTCGAGCGCACGGCGATCCGCGCGCCGGTCGATGGTATCGCCGACAGCCGCCTGTTCGAAGTCGGCGAGCGGCCGAACCCGGGGCAGCCGGTCGTGGTCGTGCTGGGCGGCGAACAGCCGCACGCTCGCATTTACGTGCCCGAGCGCCTGCGCGTCCACGTTCGTCCGGGCAGCACCGTCGAGCTGCGCATCGATGGCCTCGACAGTCCCGTTACAGGAACGGTCCGCTGGGTGGCCAGCGAGGCCGCGTTCACACCCTACTTTGCGTTGACCGAACGGGACCGCGGCCGACTGACCTACGCGGCCAAGATCGACCTCGAGGTCAGCGGGGAGCGGCTGCCCGACGGCGTGCCCGTCGAGGCCGAATTCGGGGCGGACTGACGACGCGCCGCATGAACACCGGATACGCCATCGAAGCGCGCGGCCTGTCGAAACATTTCGGTGACCTCAAGGCCGTCGACGGGCTCGACCTGGATGTACCGCGCGGCCAGATCTATGGCTTTCTCGGCCCAAACGGTTCGGGCAAATCGACGACGATCCGCATGCTTTGCGGCCTGTTGACGCCGACGCGCGGCACCGCGCGGGTGCTCGACACGGAGATCCCGGGCAGGTCCGCCAAACTCAAGCCGAGGATCGGCTACATGACGCAGAAGTTCTCGCTGTTTGGTGACATGACCGTCGTTGAGAACCTGCAGTTCATCGCAGAAATCTACTCGGTCGTCAGGCAAGACCGTGACGCCCGCGTCGAGGAGCTGCTCGGCAAATACGACCTCGTCGACCAGCGTCGGCAGCTGGCCGGTACGATGAGCGGCGGCCAGAGACAGCGCCTCGCGCTCGCGTGCGCCGTGCTGCACCGTCCGGAACTGCTGCTGCTCGACGAGCCGACCAGCGCCGTGGACCCGCAAAGCCGTCGCGATTTCTGGTCCAACCTGTTCCGGCTCGCCGAAGCCGGCACGACGATCCTCGTGTCGACGCATTACATGGACGAGGCCGAGCGCTGCCACCGCCTCGCGATCCTCGACAGGGGCGTCAAGGTCGCCGACGGCACGCCGCAGGAGCTGCAGGCCAGTACCGGCATGCACATCGTCGAGGTCACGGCCGAAGACCCCTACCGCGCCCAGGAGGCGCTTTACTGCGCCGAACACATCGCCAGCGTCACGCAGCTGGGCGTGCGGCTGCGCGCACTCGTTCCGGAGCGCTTCGACGATCCGGTGGCGCTCGTGAGGCGCCATCTCGACGCGAAGAACGTGACGGCCGACGTGCGCAAGACCACGGCCTCGCTGGAGGACGTATTCGTCGCCGTGACGATGGGTCCCGAGGAGCGCGCGGTATGACGTCGATCTCACGCCTGCTCGCGATCACGAAGAAGGAGGTGCGGCAAATGCGCCGCGACCGGCTCACGTTCGGCATGATTGTCGGCATACCGGTCATCCAGATGCTGCTGTTCGGTTACGCCATCAATACCGACGTACGCAACCTGCGGACAGCGATCACTGACCAGGCCAATACACACCTGTCGCGGCAGTTCATCGAGGAGCTGCGCGAAACGCAGGTCGTCGACATCGTCGGGCGCGTCGACACGCCGGAGCAGCTCGAGGAGCTCATGCGCCTGGGCGAGATCTCCGTCGGTGTCGTCGTTCCTGCGGACTTCGGCAGGCGCGCCATGGATCCGGGCAGGCCGGCTGTCCACCTGCTCGTTGACGGCAGCGACCCGACGATCTCCGGCGTCGCCAACCAGCTCAGGGTCATGCCGATCGCGTTCGACACGCGGCACGTCGACCGAACGGGGAACAACGTCGAAGTCCGGCCCTACTACAACCCTGAACGCCGTACACCCGTGAACATCATTCCCGGCCTCATGGGTGTGATCCTGACGCTGACGATGATGCTGTTCACCGCCGTCGCGATCGTTCGCGAACGGGAGCGCGGTAACCTCGAACTGCTGATCAATACACCCGTAACCTCGGGCGAGCTCATGATCGGCAAGGTCCTGCCCTATATCGTCATCGGCATGATCCAGCTGGCGCTGATTCTCGTCGTTGGCGACGCGCTGTTCCAGGTGCCCATGCGTGGCAGCGTCGTCGACCTGTACCTCGCTGCCGGTGCGTTTATCGCCGCCAACCTGTCGCTTGGCCTGCTGATCTCGACTGTCGCCAAGACCCAGTTCCAGGCGATGCAGATGACATTCTTCGTGCTGTTGCCGTCGATCCTGCTCTCGGGGTTCGTGTTTCCATTCGACGGCATGCCCCGCTTTGCGCAGATACTCGGGGAGATTCTGCCCGTCACGCACTTCATCCGCCTGACGCGCGGCATCATGCTGCGCGACGCGGCGCTCATCGAACTCTACCCGGAGCTGGTGGCGCTCGGCATCTTCACGACCGTGGCGATGACGCTGGCGGCGCTCCGGTTCACGAAGCGGCTCGACTAGGGCGTACCGGCCCTGGCCAGATATCTTCGTCGCGACACGCTGGAAGGACTCGCAAAATCGCGCGCAATCTGGTCCAATCACGGCCCATGGCAACGCAATCGGACAAGAAGCCCACCGTATTCATCGTAGACGACGATCCTGCCATCCGCTTTGCGATGCAGGCGCTGATGGATTCGGTCAATCTCAACCACGAGATTTTCGAATCGGGCGACGAATTCCTGGAGAAAATCACCGAGCAGCGGCCCGGCTGCCTCGTGCTCGACATCCGCATGCCCGGCCTCGGCGGCCTCGAACTCCAGGAAGAACTGATCAAGCGCGGCAATACGCTGCCGATCATCTTCATTACGGGCCACGGCGACGTACCCATGGCCGTGGAAGCCATGCAGAAAGGCGCCGTGGATTTCATCCAGAAACCATTCCGCGACCAGGAACTGCTGGACCGCATTCGCGAAGCGCTGGCTACTGACGAGGAGCGCCGCGAGGAACAGCAGCAGCATGCCGAGGTGAATCAACGGCTCGATCGGCTGACGAATCGCGAACGCGAGGTCTTCGATCTCGTCGTCACAGGCAAGCCCAACAAGGTCATCGCCTACGAGTTGGGCGTCAGCCAGCGCACGGTGGAAATCCACCGTGCCCGCGTCATGGAAAAGATGCAGGCCCGTTCGCTGGCGGACCTCGTCAAGATGCACATGACGGCCTGACGGCCGGAGCGCTCAGGAGTGCCGGTGGCGGTACTCGTCGAATTCTGCGCAATCGATACACTCGTCGGCGTACGGGTACACCTCGAGGCGACCTTCCTTGATCGGGAGCCCGCACTCCACGCAGATGCCGTAGTCGCCTGATTCCAGGCGCTGCAGGGCCGCCGAGATCTTGCGCAGCTCGTCGCGGGCCTCATTGCCCAGCGCGTCGACGACCTCGTTGTCTTCCAGCTGCTTGGCGCGTTCCTTGGAATCCGCCTCGTAGCCGCGTCGCAGGTTTGCGTGGATACGTTCCAGGCGGGTGGTCAATTCCTGCTTCTTGTCTTCGAGCGCCCGTCTGATTTCGGCACGGTCCGCACCGGACATGCTCGTCTCCCTGTCGATTATTGTTCGGTAATTTAATGGCAAAGGGCCGTAAATCGTAATCAGTAAAAGCACTTAGCAGGCCGGTAGGTAGATTCCGCTACATATTAGGCATGACGCCTTATGGAAAGCTTTTTCCGCCCGCGTATCCTTTTTTTATCCCTGCGGAAGGGTAATAGATTCGGACGTCTGGTGAGAAAATGAAGGAACTCGAGAAGATTCTTGCCGTGGTCGACCCGACCGTGGTGGATCAGCCAGCCGTAAGACGCGCAGCATGGCTCGCCAAGAGCAGCGGCGCCGAACTCGAGCTGCTCGTCTGCTACTACAACGAGTATCTCAGCGGTGACCGACTGTTCGACTCGCCGTCGCTGGAGAAGGCGCGAGACGAGGTCATCCGCAATCATGAAAAACACCTCGAGGCGCTCGCCGAGCCGTTGCGGGCCGACGGTATCGTCGTCAAGACCAGCGCAATCTGGGATCACCCGCTCTATGAAGGCATCGTGCGCCGGGCCATCGAAAGTGGCTCGGACCTCGTCGTCAAGGACACGCACCATCATTCGGCCGTAACCCGCGCCCTGCTCACCAACACTGACTGGAACCTGATTCGCACCTGCCCTATACCCCTGTGGCTCGTGAAGCCAAACAACCTGACCGACAAACCCGTGTTCATCGCGGCCATCGACCCAATGCACCAGCACGACAAGCCGGCCGCACTCGATGACGAAATCCTCCACGTAGCCAAAGGTATCGCTGCACAGGTCAATGGCGAGGTGCACGCGTTTCACTCGTACGACCCTCGCATTGCCGTAGCGACGGCAACGGCGAATGCCTACATTCCGGTCTCGCTGCCGTTCGACGAAATCGAGCAGCAGATGCACGAAGATCACGAGAAACGCTTCATCGAAATCACGGACTTCCACGAGATCGATAAGAGCAACGCGCACCTCGTCGCCGGCCTGACACACGAGGAGCTGCCCGCGATTGCCGGCAAGCTCGACGCTGCGGTGGTCGTGATGGGCGCGGTCGCGCGAAATCGCTGGAAGCGCCTGTTTATCGGCGCGACGGCCGAGCGCACGCTCGAAGACCTGCCCTGCGACTTGTTGATCATCAAGCCCGACTGGTTCCAGACCCCGGTCGCGCTGGAGAGCCACGAAGCCGCTTAGTTTAGTGCTATTCTCCCTGCAGCCCGGTGCTCCAGGGAGGCGCCTTCTTGGCTCGAGACGACGGATCATTCTTATCTGAACTGTCACGACGCAACGTCTGGCGCGTCGGCCTCGCTTACGTCATCGCGTCATGGCTGATCCTTCAGGTCATCGACGTCATCCAGCCGCTCATTGGCATGCCGCTGTGGGCCTCCAAGCTCGTCCTCTCTGCGCTCGTCCTCGGTTTCCCGCTCGCGCTGGTGTTTGCATGGGCGTTCGAAGTGACGCCGGAAGGACTGAAACGTGAAAAGAATGTCGATCGATCGAGTTCGATCGTGCACGAGACGGGCCAGCGACTTGATCGCATCACCATAGCCATTGCCTTACTCGCGATCGGCATGATGATATTCGACCGGATTGTTCTTCGTGAGCACACCCGACAAGTCTTGATGAACGATCAACAAGGGGTTCTGCAATCGCCGGAGGAAGCCGCGCCAAATGAAACGGAGTCCCCTTCTATCGCGGTGCTGCCTTTCGTCAATATGAGCGCTGATGAGAGCAGCGCATATTTTTCCGACGGGCTGGCCGACACGCTACTGCACATGCTCGCGCAGATCGGCGAAATCCGCGTCGCCGCGCGAACGTCGTCGTTCCGCTTCCGCGATCCGAGCGCTGACATTACGGAGATTGCCTCGCTGCTCGGCGTTGGCACCGTTCTCGAAGGAGGCGTACAGAAAGCGGGAAACCGAATCCGCGTGACCGCGCAGCTCATCGAAGCCGAAACCGGTTTTCATCTCTGGTCCGGGACATTCGACCGGGATCTCGACGACGTGTTCGCCATACAGGACGAGATCGCGCGCGAAGTGGTCGCGGCCCTGAAGGTCTCGCTGCTCGGCGAGTTCGCTGCCCGCCTAACGCACCGAGAAACCGACAGCCTCGAAGCCTACACCGAGTACCTACTGGGTATCGATAAGCTCGAGCTCGGCACGATGCGATCTCTGGACGAGGCGGAGCGTCATTTCTTGCGCGCGACCGAGATCGATCCCCAGTATGCCCGGGCCTGGGGCACGCTCGGCCTGGTCTACTTCCGCATGGCGGAATGGGGAAGCGCATCGTTTCAGGATATGTTGCCGAAGGTTGAGGACGCCGCCTCCAGGGCGCTTGGTATCGACGAGAATTCCGCCACCGCGATATCCGTCATGGGCGCGGTGGAGTTGGCGCGACAGAATCCCGGCGTTGCTGAATCCCTGCTGCAGCGGGCGATTCAGCTCGATCAAAGCGCGACTTTTGCGCGGATGATGTATGCGCGCATGCTCATGGGCCGGGAAGAACCCGATGACGCGCTCAGAGTACTCCGCGAAGCGCTGGCTATCGATCCGCTGTCAACGCGACTGAACATCGAAATGGCTTTCATCCACCGGTATTCGTTCGAGTACGACGAGGCGTTGCACTCCGTCGACCGGATCGAAGAAATCGAGCCCTTGTCACCTGTGCCGCATTACCTTCGCTCCGAGATCGAATACGATCGCGGCAACTGGGCCAGCGCCCTCGATCACGCCGTCCGTGCGTTTCGCTCCGACCCCGACGATTCCGAGCTGGCCATCGCTGTCGGCGATCTCTACGTGGACCTGTTGATGCCGGATGCCGCCGAACGTTGGTACGACCGTGCCGCAGAGATCAACCCTGACAACCCATCGAGCCGGCGGTCGCCGCTGCTCCTCGACCTCTTCGACGGATCGGTCTCGGCCGAGGGTCTGCAACTTGCCCGGCAGTTGCTGGACGACGATCCCGAAGATCGCGTCGGGATCCTCGGGATCGCGATTCGCGTGGTCTGGCAACACCACGTCGAATCGGGAACCCCGGATGCCGGCCTCGAGTTCTTCCGCGAACGCATGCCAGAGTATTTCCGCGGCGACGCCGAAGAAAGACCAGACACCTGGGAATCGTACGAAGCGAGGGTACGCATTGCCGACCTGATGCGCCGCACAGGAAATGCAGCGGCGGCGAACGAACTGCTGCGCCGCGACCTCGAAATCAGCCGTGAGGGACTGGTCAAGGCACCGATAATGCAGATGACGCATCTGCAACCGCTGGCGGCCGCCGGCGATCGCGACACGCTGCTGCGTGCATTGCGACTGTATACGCGTGACCTGAAGGCCAGCAAGGAGAGCCCTTATTTGTGGCCATTGCGCTTGCGGGACACGCCCCTGTTTGATGATGTCCGGGACGATGCGGAGTTCACCGAGTTGGCTAACGCGCTCGAACAACTGGCCCTGCACCAGCGGAAGCTGCTGCTGGAGAAGCATGGCGGCGAGTACCCGGTGCCGAAGCAGAGATAGCCTCGAAGCGGCCTAATCTAGCGACGCATCGAAATCTTGCCGCGATCGGCGCCGCGTGCAGTTCGCCAGGAAACAAAAGGGGCCCGATCTAGGAACGGGCCCCGCCGTTGCAGCGTCCTACCGCGCTCTAGTAGTCGGCTGCGACTGTGCAACTGTGGCCAGAATCAGCGTCGGACACCATAAGTAGATAGCCGTATGCGTCCCGGCGTATCGCCGCGACCGGTTCGCTGTGGGAAACGCGGCCTAGTCGAGAGGCACGCGGCCCGTCTTGACCGCATGCCGGGCTGCCGACAGCAGCCGATTGGTATCGATCGGCTTGCTCATCAGCGTACAGTTGTCGAGCAGTCGCGCATCCCTGACGACCTTGGACGTATCACCACTGACAATAAAGGCCGGTATGGACGCCCCATAATTCTCGCGGATCAGGCTAACGGCCTCGACGCCCGTGGAGCCATCGAGCAGGTGGAAATCCGACACCAGTAATGACGGCGTTTCGTCGACATGGTGCATGAGCGCTTTCGCCTCGGTCGCCGACTCCGCCGTCGCCACGCGAAATCCCTCGGCCTCGAGGAGCAGCCCCCAGGCGTTGGCCACGTTGACGTCATCCTCGATGAGGATCACGAGGCCGAGGCCTTCTTCGGCCGCGAGCGGCGCCTTTTCGAACTCGACTTCGGGCGCGCCCTCGACCGCCCCGACAGCCGGCAGGGACACGCTGAAGGTCGAGCCGCGGCCGATCCGGGATTCGACGTTCAATTCGAGCCCGAGCAGGTCAGCGAGCCGTTTGACGATGGCGAGGCCCAGCCCGAAACCCTCCTTGCTCGCGCCCGGTGCCTTGCACTGGTGAAATTCGCGGAATATCTCGTCGTACTGGTCGTCGGCGATGCCGATGCCGGTATCGCTGACCCGGATGACGCAGGCACCGGCCTCCTCGCTGCACTTGAGGCTGACGCTGCCGCTGTCGGTATAGCGCACCGCGTTCGAGACGAAGTTCTGGATGATCTCTGCCAGCAGGTTCGGGTCGCTATTGACGACCGTTGCACAGCCGCAGGCCGTGAACTCCAGGCCTTTGTGCTGCGCCTGGCGCGAGAATTCATCGGACAGCCGGTCAATGAGGCGATTGACCGGGAAATCCTCGAGCTCGGGCGTCACGGCCCCCGCATCGAGACGCGAGATATCGAGCAGCGAATTCAGCAGGTTGGTCATTGCCGTCAGGGAGTGCTGCTGGCTGTCGATCATCTGCAGGGCGCGCTCATCGGTAACCGTACGGCGCAGCGCGCCATTGAGCAGGCTCAGGGCCTGCACCGGCTGGCGGAGGTCGTGGCTCGCAGCGGCGAGAAACGCGCTGTTGGCCTTGTTGGCGCGCAGCGCCTCCTGCCGGGCCGCAATGATCTCGGTCTCCATGCGTTTGCGCAGGGTGACGTCACGAATGACGCTGGACACGAAGCGGCCGATATCCGATTTCACGGGGCTCAGGCTGATTTCGACCGGGAACTCGGTGCCGTCCTTGCGGCGGGCGAGAAGGTCCTGTCCCTGGCCCATCGGCCGCAGGCGCGGCTCCAGGGCGTAGCCGCTGCGGTGACCGACATGGACCCGCCGCAGCCGCTCGGGCAGGAGCATTTCGACGGGCTGGCCGAGCATCTCGCTGCGCTTGTACCCGAACATCTTCTCGGCCTGTTCGTTGGCGATGGCGATCTTGCCCCGCTCGTCGATGATGACCATGGCATCGGGGGCGAGTTCAAGAAGGTGCCTGAAGTACGCTTCGGAGTCGTCGGTCCGGGCAATCTCCCGCACCGTGCTCGTGACGATCAGGCCGTCCTGGGTCTCGATCGGGTTGAGCGCGATCTCAGCGCGAAACTCACTGCCGTCCTTGCGCCGCCCGAACAGCTCGAGACCCGACACCATCGGGCGCGCTCTCGGTGCGGTCACGAAGTGTTCCCGCTGCTGCCGATGACGGCGCCGGTGCGCTTCCGGGACCAGGTGTTCGATGGACTTACCGATGAGCTCGCCACGGGAGTAGCCGAACAGGGACTCGGCGGCCTCGTTCGCAATACGGATGTAGCCGAGGTGGTCGGAGATGATCGTCGCGTCGGCCGACGTGTTGAGGATCTCACCGACGACGTCCGCCGGCAAAGGAATTTTGTTCATCGGGTCCTGCGTCAAGGCCTGGGATCTCCGAATTATACGATCAGAAAGTCCCGAATCTGGACATTTATGGCGAGAGGTCGTCCATACGTATCCTCCCCTATACGTATATTAGAGTTTGCTTGTTAGCGTGCCACGTGGATTCGCAGGTAAACTCTCCGCTGAACCGGGGCCGCACATCGGGCGCCTCCGTCGCAATCGATTTAGCCACCAATAAATCCAAGTCACTACAGGGGTCCTACCTTGGACACAGCAGCTTCCTATAACGACAAGGTCGTTCGCCAGTTTTCGATCATGATCGTCGTCTGGGGCATCGTCGGCATGCTTGTCGGTGTCCTCATAGCCGCGCAGCTGATCTGGCCGGCGCTCAATTTCGAACTGCCCTTCCTGACCTACAGTCGCCTGCGGCCGCTGCACACGAACGCCGTCATTTTCGCTTTCGGCGGCTCGGCACTGTTCGCGACCTCCTATTACGTCGTCCAGCGCACCTGCCACGTGCGGCTCGCATTCGGCAAGCTCGCCGCGTTCACGTTCTGGGGTTGGCAATTGATTATCCTGCTGGCCGCGATCACGCTGCCGCTCGGGATCACGCAGAGCAAGGAATATGCTGAGCTCGAGTGGCCGATCGACCTGCTCATCGCCGTCGTCTGGGTCGCCTACGCGATCGTATTTTTCGCCACCGTGGCCAAGCGACGCGTCAAGCACATCTACGTAGCCAACTGGTTCTACGGCGCCTTCATTATCACGGTCGCCGTGCTGCACATCTTCAACAACCTGGCCGTGCCGGTAACGCTCACGAAGTCGTACATCATTTACACGGGCGTCGTCGACGCCATGATGCAGTGGTGGTACGGCCACAACGCCGTCGGCTTCTTCCTGACAGCCGGCTTCCTCGGCATGATGTATTACTTCGTGCCCAAGCAGGCGGGTCGTCCGGTGTACTCGTATCGCCTGTCGGTCGTGCACTTCTGGTCACTGATCGCCATTTACATGTGGGCCGGTCCGCATCACCTGCACTACACGTCGCTGCCCGATTGGGCGCAGACGCTCGGCATGGTTTTCTCGATCGTACTGCTCGCGCCGAGCTGGGGCGGCATGATCAACGGCATCATGACGCTGTCGGGTGCCTGGCATAAATTGCGATCCGACCCCATTTTGAAGTTCATGATCGTTGCGCTGTCCTTCTACGGCATGTCGACCTTCGAAGGCCCGATGATGTCGATCAAGACCGTCAATGCGTTGTCGCACTACACCAACTGGACCATCGGCCACGTGCACTCCGGCGCACTGGGATGGGTTGCGATGATGACGATCGGCGCCACCTACTCGCTGCTGCCGCGTCTCTACAACCGGGACGGCATGTATTCCACGAAGCTCATCGACGTGCACTTCTGGACCGCGACGATCGGCGTGGTCCTGTACGCGGTCTCGATGTGGATTGCGGGCGTTACCGAAGGCCTGATGTGGCGCGCAGTGAATGAAGACGGGCTGCTGACCTACTCCTTCGTCGAGTCCCTGAAAGCGGTCGAACCGTATCACTACCTGCGCCTGCTCGGCGGTCTCGTGTTCTTCTCGGGCATGCTGGTCATGGCTTACAACGTGTTCAAGACCGTTACCCAGCAAAAACCGGTACCCGTTGCGGTCCTGGACCCGGCGTAACAGGAGAGATCAGCAATGCGCCATGAAACCATCGAAAAAAGCCTGAACCTCATGATCGTGCTGATCGTGGCAGCGATCAGCGTCGGGGGCCTGGTCGAGCTCGTTCCGCTGATGATGAGCTCCGACGCAACCGAGCCCGACGAAGGCATCACGGTGTACAGCCCGCTGCGCCTGGCCGGTCGCGACGTCTACGTCCGCGAGGGCTGTTACAACTGCCACTCGCAAATGATTCGTCCGTTCCGCTCGGAGACGGAGCGCTACGGTCCGTATACGACCGCCGGCGAGACCGTTTACGATCGTCCGTTCCAGTTCGGCTCCAAGCGTACGGGTCCGGATCTCGCGCGCGTTGGCGGCCGCTATTCCGACGACTGGCAGCGGCTGCACCTCATGGACCCGCGCTCGCTCGTGCCCGAGTCGAACATGCCGGCCTACCCCTGGCTGGCGACAACGCCGGTCGATGGCGAGGAGGTCACGGCCAAGCTGAAGACGCTGAAGTTCCTCGGCGACCCGTACACCGACGAGATGATCGCCGGCGCTGCGGCGGCCGTCGAGGGCAAGACGGAACTCGATGCGATCGTCGCCTACCTCCAGGGTCTCGGCACCAACCGGCGGAGCCGCAGGTAGACGAACGTGGATATCAACGACTTCCGCGGCATCATCACGGCCGTCATCTTCTTTGCCTTCATCGGCATCTGGGTGTGGGCGTGGAGCAGCCGCCGCAAGAAGGACTTCAAGGAGTCCGCAGCGCTGCCGCTGGAAGAAGATAAATACATTACTGATAACGAGCAGGAGAAAAGCTGATGCCTGCATTTTGGCACTGGTTCGTGGTTGCCGGCACGGTCCTCTTCATCATTTGGTGCGTGTGGCTGATCAGCTGGTCGGCCAGGCAGGGACCGAAAAACGTCGCGGACGAGGATCTCGTCGGTCACAAGTGGGACGGGGATCTCGAAGAATGGAACAATCCCGCCCCGAGGTGGTGGCTGTACCTGTTTTTTATCACGGTCGCCTGGGGCGTCGGGTACCTGATCGCGATGCCCGGACTCGGTACGTTCAAGGGCGCGCTGGGGTGGTCGTCGACGGGGCAGTACGAGGCCGAAATGGCTTACGCGGAGGAGACTTACGAGCCAATCTACGCGGAGTATGCGGCGATGGACTTTGCCGCGCTGACGCAGGACGAGGAGGCCATCTCGCTGGGCAGCAGCCTGTATGCCAGCTATTGCACATCGTGCCACGGCTCGGACGCGCGCGGAGCGCCAGGTTACCCGAACCTCGCTGACAACGACTGGCTCTGGGGTAATACGGAGCAGGATCTGTTCACGTCGATTTACACGGGGCGCCAGGCGGCAATGCCCGTGCTCGCGCCGGCCCTCGGCGGCGACGAGGGTGTCACCAACATGGCGAAGTACGTCAAGAGCCTGTCGACGGGCGAAGCGGATGCGGCGGCGCAGTCGATGCAGCCCATGTTCCTCGCGCTTTGCGGCGTCTGTCACGGCGCGGACGGCAAGGGCAACACCGCCCTCGGTGCCCCGAACCTGGCCGACGATACGTGGCTCTATGGCGGCTCGATCGACACGATTCGGGAAACGATTCTGCAGGGACGCAATGGCGTCATGCCCGGCCACGGCGAACTGCTGGGTGAGAATCGCAGCAAGATACTCGCCGCCTACGTCGCGAGCCTGTCGCAGTAAGGAATGGCCAGCGACGAGTATCGTGGCGCCCGGGAGTGGAGCCGTGACAAGCAGGCGGTCTTTACCGTTGCGTGGATTTCATTCCTCGTCGCGGCAATCGGTACCATGGTGTTCTTCGCGCTGTTCGACCCGGTGGACCTGACCGGAATATTTGACGACGATCTCGATATCGGCCGCGATGCAGGCTACGCGGCCGGGTTCTTTTTCTTCTGGGTGCTGTGCGCCTTGTGCTCCGGGATAACGGCCTATCTCATTCGCACCGCGCCGAAGCGCTCCGCAAAACGCCGACAATAATGAGCAAGCCGCAGGGCGCCGCACTCTACGAGGCCGCCGAGAAGATCTATCCGCGTGAAATCGGCGGCCGCTTCGACCGGCTGAGCCGCATCGCGACGATCACGCTGCTGGGCTTGTTCTATGCCGTCCCCTGGCTGCCCTGGGACGATCGCCAGGCGGTATTGTTCGACCTGCCGGCGCGCAAGTTCTACATCTTCGGGCTGACCCTCTGGCCGCAGGATTTTCCCTACCTCGCGCTCCTTTTGATGATCCTCGCCTATTGCCTGTTCTTCTTCACGGCGATCGGCGGCCGGCTTTGGTGCGGATTCGCCTGCCCGCAGACCGTGTGGACCGAAATCTTCATCTGGATGGAGCAGTTCACCGAGGGCACGCGCTCACAGCGCATGAAGCTCGACAAGGCGCCATGGAGCTGGAACAAGTTTCGCCGCAAGTTCTCGAAGCAGTTCCTGTGGATCACGTTTTCAATGTGGACCGGCTTCACCTTCGTCGGCTACTTCACGCCGATCCGCGAACTGGGCGCGGACATCATTGCCCTGAACGTGGGTGGATGGACACTTTTCTGGGGCCTGTTCTACGGCTTTGCCACGTACGGAAACGCGGGCTACATGCGCGAGCAGGTCTGCAAGTACATGTGTCCCTATGCCCGCTTCCAGAGCGCGATGTTCGACAACGACACGCTGATTATTTCCTACGACGAGGAGCGCGGCGAGCCGCGCGGCAGCCGCAGCCGCGCGGATGACCCCAATGAAAAGGGCCTTGGCTCGTGCATCGACTGCCAGCTGTGCGTGCAGGTTTGCCCGACCGGCATCGACATACGCGAGGGCCTGCAGTACGAATGCATCGCCTGCGCGGCGTGCATCGATGCCTGCGATTCGATCATGGACCGCATGAACTACCCGCGCGGCCTGGTCCGCTACACGACCGAGAATGCGTTGCACCACAAGAAATCGAGCGTCTTCCGTCCGCGCGTCCTCGTTTATGCGACGATCCTGATCGCACTGATCTCGGTCCTCGTCGGATCCCTGGCCACGCGGACGCCGCTCATTCTCGACGTCATACGTGATCGCAACACGCTGTACCGTGAGGCAGCCGGCGGTGTCATCGAGAACATCTACACGCTGAAGATCATCAACCAGCATCCCGAAACGCGCGAGTTCGAACTCAGCGTCAGCGGCCCGGATGGCATCGCCCTGGACGGCGTTCCGGAGCCGCTCGTCGTCGCAGGCGGCGAGGTGCTGTCCCTGCCCGTCCGGGTCCGAGCACAGCGCGACACCGTATATGGCATCATGAACATCGTGTTCACTATCAACGCCGTCGATGACCCCGGTGTGGCCGTCCGCGAAGACAGTCGTTTCCTCGGCCCGACGCCCTAGACACACCTTGAAACGCGAAGACACACAGCCCTGGTACCGGCAGTTCTGGCCATGGTTCATCATCTCGCTGCCGGCAGCGTCGGTCATCGGCGGCCTCACGACGGTCTGGATCTCGCTGCAGACGACCGACTCGCTCGTGCTCCAGTCGGACGATGGCGTACGCAACGCCAGCGACCGCCGCATCGCGGCCGAACGCTTTGCGTCACAGGCCGGACTCGCGGCGCTCGTCGACATCGATCGCACAACGGGCGTCGTTTCGGCCACGATGCGCTCCGGTGACCTCGACGACGTGCCGCCCGAGCTCGACTTCGAGCTGTCCCATCCCGCCTTTGCCGACCGTGACCGCCTGGTCACGTTGCGCAGGGCGCAACCCGACACCGACGGCAACCCGGTCTGGGTAGGTCACCTCGTTGCGGTGCCGAGCGGGCGCTTCTACGCCGTGCTGCGCTCGGGCGATACCTGGCGCCTCACTGCCGAATGGCAGGGCGAGGCGAGCTTTACGCTGCGGCCCGGCGGTAATGACGGCCCCTGATACCTGCTTTCACTGCGCCCTGCCCGTCCCCGCCGATTGTGCGCTGACCGTCGACATCGAGGACGAAGCGCGGCCCGTCTGCTGTCCCGGCTGCAAGGCCGTCGCCGAGCTGATTCGCGACACGGGCATGAGCCGTTACTACGAACTCCGCGAGGCCCCCGATCCCGGTGTCGGGCGACCACCCGAAGAGACCGCCGAGTGGCAGGTATTCGACAGCGAGGACATGCTCGACGCGTTTACGCAGCGCCACGACGGGGCGCGCGAGGCGACTATCTATGTCGGCGGCATGTACTGCTCGGCCTGCAGCTGGCTGATCGAGACGACGATGGGGCGGCAGCCGGGCATCCACTCTGCCGAAGTCAATCCGATAACGCACAGGTTGCGCCTGCGATTCCCGGCCGACCAGCAGCGCCTGTCCGGCTACCTCGCGACACTCGCCGCTCTCGGCTACCAGCCGCAGCCGCTGTCGCCGGAGAGCGCAACGCGCCCCGAGGTCGCCGAGCAACGCGCGGCCCTGAAGCGGTTGCTGGTGGCATCGCTCGGCATGATGCAGGTCATGATGTTCGCGGTCGGCCTGTACGCGATGGACTACCAGGGTATCGACCCCGAGATGCAGCATTTCCTGCGCCTCGTCAGTTTTTTCGTAACTACGCCCGTGGTGTTCTACTCGGCAAGGCCGTTCTTCACGAGCGCGTGGCGCGGCCTCGTCGCGCGAATGCCGGGCATGGATCTTCCCGTATCGATCGCCGTTGGCTCGGCGTATGCCGCGTCGGTGTACGCGACCTTCACGCGCGGGGAAGCCGTCTGGTTCGACTCCGTGACGATGTTCGTCTTCTTCCTGACTCTCGGCCGCTTCCTCGAGATGCGGGCGCGACACCGCTCCATCGACCGCAGCGCGGCTCTGTCGACGCTGCTGCCCAATACCGCGACCCGCATCGACCAGGGCGCCCAGGTCGTCGTGCCCGTCAGCCAGCTGCGCCGCGGCGACCGGGTCCTCGTACGCCCCGGCGAGCCGATTCCTGCCGACGGCACCCTCGACAAAGGCGCGACCTCGGTTGATGAGGCGATGCTCACGGGAGAGGCCCGCCCGCAGGCAAAGGCACGCGGCGCCGAACTCTCCGCCGGCAGCATCAATCTCGACCGTCTCGTCGAGATGACGGTCACGCGAATCGGCGGCGATACGACGCTCGGCACGATCAGCCGCATGAGCGAGCGAGCGCGCTATGCGCGGCCGGCATTCGTCACCCTGGCCGACCGTATCGCCAGCGTCATCGTCATTGCGCTGCTCGTCGTCGCGGCCGGCGTTGCGACCTTCTGGTATTTCGCCGATCCGGAGCGCGCCTTCGTGATTACGCTCTCGGTCCTCGTTGTCACCTGCCCCTGCGCCCTCGCACTTGCCACCCCCGCCGCCTTCGCCGCCGCGGGCAGTCGGTTGTCACAGCTGCGCTTGCTCGTAACGAATGGCAACGCGATCGAAGCCCTGTCGCGCGCCTCGCTCGCGATGTTCGACAAGACCGGAACCCTGACGCTCGGCAAGCCGCAGATCACGTCGGTATTCGTCCTTGACAACACTTTCACCGAAAAGGACTGCCGGCTGACCGCCGCGGCCCTGGAGCGGGTGTCGACGCACCCGCTCGCGCAGGCGTTCGCGCTGGCCGACGAGCTTCCGGACGTGAAAGACGCAGATGTTGTCGTCGGTGAGGGCGTGCGGGGCATCATCGGCGGGCGGGAGTGGCGCATCGGCAAGCCCGGTTTCGTCGGCGGCGGCGTGGCGTCCGGCGATGGCGAGGCAACCGACGTGTTTCTCGGCGTCGACGGCAATGCCGTAGCCTGGTTTGAAATCGATGACGAGCTGCGCCGCGACGCTGCGGAAACCGTCGCGGCGCTGCGGGCACTCGGTCTGCGCACCGCACTCGTCAGCGGCGATAACCGCGTCGCGGTTTCGAGCGCGGCCGCCGAACTCGGCATCGAAACGCTGCACGCCGAATGTTCTCCCGAACAGAAACTGCACGTGATCGAGGCCGCACAGGCCGCGGGCGAGAGCGTCGTCATGATCGGCGACGGCATCAATGACGCCCCGGTGCTCGCCGGCGCAGACACGTCGATCGCCCCGGCGCACGGCGCGCTCCTCGCGCAGACGAGCGCCGATATCGTCCTGCTCGGCGACTCGCTCAGGCCGTTGGTCACGGCGGTCGAGATGTCGCGCAAGACCATGCGCATCGTGCGGCAGAATCTCGCCTGGGCAATCGGCTACAATGCGCTGGCGTTGCCGCTCGCCGCGGCCGGTTTCGTGCCGCCATGGGCCGCCGCCATCGGCATGAGCGCCAGCTCGCTGATCGTGGTTCTCAACGCGCTGCGCCTCAATCGATTCGAGTAAGCATGTCGATACTGTACGTCCTCATACCGCTCGCCCTGCTGCTGCTCGGGCTGGCTGTCTGGGCCTTCTTCTGGGCCGTGGGCAGCGGCCAGTTTGACGACCTCGATACGCCCGCCGTGCGCGTCGTCATGGACGACGATACGAAGCCCGCCAAGGACGACGAGCCGTGATCGCCGCGTGGCCGCAGGTGGCGGCGGCATTTGTGACCGGCCTTCTTGGCAGCGCCCACTGCCTCGGCATGTGCGGCGGCATTTCCGGGCTTTTCGCGGTCAATGTGGCCGTCGCCCCGCTCCGGACCCAGGTGCCGAGATCCATCGCCTACAACGGCGGCCGCGTCCTGACCTACGCGATTCTCGGCATTGTCGTGGCTCTGCTCGGCAAGACCATGGTCGACTCCATACCGAGGCTGGCAGCGCCGGTGCGCCTCGCGAGCGGCGTGCTGATCATCCTGATCGGCCTGCAGGTCGCGTTCAGCTGGCGCATCCTGACGCCGCTCGAAACCCTCGGTGCGAAGTTGTGGCACAGGATTGCACCGGCCACCAAAGGCCTCCTCCCCGTCGAGTCCAGCGGACAGGCGCTGGGGCTGGGCCTGATCTGGGGCTTCCTGCCCTGTGGCCTCGTCTACAGCGTGCTGCTGCTCGCCGCATCGACGGCCGACCCGGTGGCCGGCAGCCTCGTCATGCTGGCATTCGGGCTCGGCACGATGCCGGCCATGATCGCAACCGGCCTCAGTGCCTCGAAGCTCGGGCAGTTCATGAACCGCCGCCGGCGCGGCGCCGGACTCCTCATCGTGCTCATCGGCATTGCCACTATCGCCATGCCCGTGATGAAGCTTAGCGGTCCGCCGGGTCACGCCATGCACGGGCCGGGCAGTCCTGCACATCAATCGGCAAATCCATGATCCGGGGTTTCCTGAAAAAGCGCTGGAGATCCGCCCCGCTGCTCTCCGCCGATGAGTTTCACGGCCCGATCAGTAACTTCATGGACGGACACCTCGCTGAACTCGGCTTCGTTCGCCCGAGTCAGGGTGCCTGGGTCAGGGAAACCTGCGTGTCGGGTCGCCCGATGTTCGAACTCCGTCATTACAAGGGCGCCGTGTCGGCCGCCGAGTGGGGGCTTGCACTGAATTACGTGCCGCACTTCAACAACACCTTTACGAAGCTATCCTGGCACCGAACGGTCAAGTCAGCTCGCATGGACGTGTTTCCATTCGATGACATTGCAAAGACACCGGGTCTCTCACGATTTGCAGCGCCGGAAGACCATGCGACGACCGTCGAGTCTGTCCTCGGCAGCGCTCTCGAACGCGGACAACGGTTCTTCGAGAAGCACCGGCGCCTCGATGATCTCCTGCCGCTATTCGAACGCCTGCGCCGTCACAGAGGTGACGGCCTCGGCTACTGGAACTACATGAGCCTGCCCCTGGCACATGCTTTTACGCTGCGCGTGCTCGCCGACCGCGCGGGCGGAGAACTCATCCTGGAGCAGTACGCAAAGCGCCACGAAATCTCGGGCGCGGCTCTGACCGACCTGATGGGTCGTTTCGAGCGGGCCAAAGTGAGCAGCGCTCTGGTCTGGTAGTTGCATCGCCGCCAATCACGTCTCTGACGCCTGCCGCGATTTCCGTGCCCGTCGAGCCGCCATGTTGAGCCCTTCCACGAGAGCGGAAAACGCCATCGCTGCGTAAATGTAACCGCGCGGGACATGGAATCCGAACCCGTCAGCGATGAGGACGGTTCCGATCAGCAGAAGGAAGGCCAGCGCCAGCATCACGATCGTCGGATTGGCATGGATGAAGTTACCCAGCGGATTCGCTGCAACCAGCATGATCGATACCGTGATCAAGATGGCGATGACCATGATGGGAATGTGCGGCGTCATGCCGACCGCCGTGATGATGCTGTCGATCGAGAACACCATGTCCAGAACGAGTATTTGCGCAACGACCGCCGCCACGCTCGTCGCGGCAACTTTGGGGTTTAGTCGGTCAGGTCCCTCCTCGGGGTCGACCATGTGATGAATCTCCGACGTCGCTTTCCAGAGCAAAAAGAGCCCGCCGGCGATCAGGATCAGGTCACGCCACGAAAAACCGTGACCGAAGACCTCGAATACCGGGGTCGTGAGCTTGACGATCCAGACGACGGCGCCGAGGAACACCAGGCGAAGAACGAGCGCTCCGGCTATGCCGACCCGCCTCGCATACGAGCGGCTCTCCTCAGGCAGCTTGTTGGACAAAACGGAGATAAAAAGGAGATTGTCGATCCCGAGAACCACCTCCATGATCGTGAGCGTGGCGAGCGCGAGCCAGGCCTCGGGATCGGTGAATAGCGTGACCAGCGTCTCCATAGCCAGCGAGTCTACTTGGCGCGTGACGGAATGTCTGCTGCCGGTGGCCAGGTGGAATGCAAAGAACCCCGCCGGAAAGCGGGGTTCTGATTAGCGGGCAGTTGCCCGGGCTCGAATTATCGACGCTGGCCTTATTCCTGGTCTACCCAGAGGTTGATCGACATGGTCTCGGTCATTGCAGTGCCCAGGAAACCGTCGGTCCATAGGTAACCGTCGGTCCACAGGTAACCGTCGGTCCAGAGATAACCGTCGGTCCACAGGTAGCCGTTGGCGCCGACGCTGCCGTCGGTCCACAGGTAAGCGTCGGTCCACAGGTAAGCGTCGGTCCAGAGGTAGCCATCCGTCCAGAGATAGCCGTCGGTCCAGAGATAGCCGTCGGTCCAGAGATAGCCCTCCAGGCCCATGATGTAGTAATTGCCGTTCTCATCGACATTGGCGCGGCCGCCGAAGTGACGTTCGCCGGCGAGGTCCGCTGCGACGTCGAGGCCGCGATTGGCGCAGTTGTAATTCCAGGAGTAAACGGCATCGTAGGCGTTCACGAGTCCCGCCCCCTGCTGGAATACGCTGTACGCCAGCTGGCCGTTGTCATCCACGGCCGGACGCGCGGCGCTGAGGATCTTGCACTTGACCATGTCGGGCGTCAGCGCCGGCTCGGCCTGCAGGATCAGTGCGGCAATGCCGCTGACGACGGCCGCCGACTGCGACGTGCCGGACATCGTGAAATAGGCCCCGCCGTCGTGAAATTCGGGGTGCTCGATCGCGATCGTCATGTCGTTGCGCATCATGCCCAGGATATGCCCGCCTGGTGCGACGACTTCGGGCTTGACGAAACCTTCGACCGTGGGACCGGCAGCGGAGAACGAGGCCAGCCGGTCGTCGTTTCCGGCACTCGCGGTATAGCTGTCGGTCATGGCACCAACCGTGATGGCGTACGGGTTGTTGCCCGGAACGCCGATCGACATCGCGCCCGGGCCCGTATTGCCAGCGGAGGCGACGACGACGATGCCGGACTCCCAGGCGCGCATCACGGCACGGTTCAGCGGATCGTCCCAGTAGTGGGACTGCGGCGTTGCGCTGATCGACAGGTTCAGGACGCGAACGTCTAGAGCAAAGCTGTTGGCGACGACCCAGTCGATGCCGCGGATGACATCGGCGTAGCTGCCGTTGCCGCTGGCGTCGAAGGCCTTTACCGAGACCAGGTAGGCGTCTGGCGCTATGCCGTGATAGGTGCCGTCGACCGCCTTCGCGCTGCTCAGGATCACGCTCTGCACGTGCGTGCCGTGGCCATTTGCATCATCACTTGTGATGCCGACGCCGAACTTCTTGCGGCTGCGATCGGCCCAGGCAAGGACCTCGTCGGCGATCGCGTCGTACTGCGCGAGGAATCGCCACTGGCCGTAGCCGTTCTTGTTCAGCGAGACGTGCGACATCGACCCCGAATCGATGACGGCGACGCCGACCTTCCAGCCCGTGATGCCCTGCTGGTGCAGCTGTGTCGCCTCGGTAAAGGTCGGGTAGTCGGTCGCGGGATCGCCCGATGGAGGACCACCGCTACCGGGCTTGCCGGTCGTCTCGACTCGGGCGTTGGCCGAAATGCGGAGTCCGTCAATTGCGTCGAGCTCACCGGCCTGCGCGGGCGTCAGGTCCGCAGCGACGGCATTGATGATGCCGAGTTCGTGGGTGATCTCCCCCTGCACATCGAGTACCGCGCTCGTCACCTCGTCAAGCGTCGGTCCTTCGATGATGTAGGAGTATTGCGCGACCGGTTTCGACGTCTGGCCCACGGCCAGCGCGAGGCAGGTTACCGTGAGAATTGCAATGACAGCTTTTTTCATGTTGTCGCCCCTGCGCGCCCGGACGCGGTGAAACTGTGGCAAATTACAGCAAAAACAGAGGCTTTCAGGAGGTGTGCAGCGCGCGGTCCACGGGGCCCAGTAACGTGGACCGGATCACATAATAAGGACGTTAAATTGGCCGCCTTCTGTATTGGCGAGCCGAGGCGGAGCGCAGCTCCGGATCAGGTCAGGGACCGATTCTGCCCGGAGCGCGCAGCATGCCGGACATTGGCAACGAGGATAGCGGCGCTGATGCACACGACGCCGAGCACGAGGTAACCGAGCATGGAACCGCGATTGATGCCGATGTACACGGTGCCGCAGATCATCGCGACGCCGATGGCAAAATAAATAGCGGGCAGTGCCTCGTATATCTTCTCAGGTATCCACATGGTCTGGTTGCACTCATCGTCAGGGAGCGAGCACAGTAGCCGACCTTTGGCGCGCCAAGAGTTGCAGATTGCTCGCACGACAATCCGAAAGTGTTACGCACTTCAAATAATCGCGATGTTAAATCTGTGTCATGGCCCGTTCGATGAAGGGCGGTAATGACGATGTCCAGCACTTCGGTTACCAGAAACCGGACGGCAAAAACTGGCACGGTTTCGACTACAATACCTCCAAGGGCCGATATTGACGGTTGCCGGCAGACAGGAATCTACCGCATTGGAATGTCCCGGTTGCAGTTCTCGCGTGAATCGTTCGAATCTCGTCAACGATAACGGCGACGAGCACTACGTCTGTCCGAAGTGCAGACGCCAGCTCGTCCACCGGATGGGCATTGGCAAGCTCTTGCTGTTGGGGGTCGTTGCTACGCCCTTCTCCTGGTTCTTCCTGAATGCATTGCTCACTGAATTGATCGGACCCGCGCTTGGCGACACGATGGTCCTGGGCTTTGCGGCAGTCGACGCGATCACCTTCGTCCTGTCGGTCGTCGCCGTAGCGCTGCTCTTGCAGCACTCGATGCGGCTCATCGAGCGTCGCTCCGACGGATACCGTCCATACTGAGGGGTTGCTGCGATGGAAATGGCTCGCGAAGAAAATGCTGAG
>JBFIFN010000002.1:0-195746 GCA_041602775.1 Woeseiaceae bacterium
CAGGGGACCCAGGGCCTCGAACAGGGCTGCGCCCTCGGCGGTCAGCGCCAGGTCGCGCGAGCCACGCTCGAACAGCTTCACGCCGAGTTCCTCCTCGAGGCTCTTGATCTGCTGGCTGACGGCCGACGCCGTAACGAACAGGTCGCTCGCAGCCGCCTTGAAGCTCTCGTACCGCGCGGCGATGCAAAACGTGCGCAGACTGCGCAGCGACGTTCTGGGAGCCGTGTTCTTGCCGGGCATCGTCGCGTGTCTTACTGCATGACCAGCTTGGGCGTCCGATCGACAAAGAAGATGCCCCAGTGTTTCTCGGCACCGTCGGCATTTTCGGGATTGCCCTTCCACGGTTCGTCGAAAGCCTCGAAGAAGAACACCGTTACGTTTGCCTCCGTTGCCCAGTCGAGTATCTCGCGATAGTAGCGCGCCTGGTTTTCTTCGCTGGCCTGCTCGGGAAATTCCTCGGCGGTGGTCGCCCAGCCGGCCTCGAGGATCGCGATCGGCTTGCCGGGCAGCGCTTCGTGCACGCGTTCGATGTTCTCTATCGTGTAGGCGAGACCCTCGTCGATCGTCTTGTCTTCCCAGGCCGGATAGGTGTGCACGCCGAGGAAGTCGACCACCTCGGCGAGCGGGGCCCCGTCCGCAATCCACCACTCGTAGTTGTCGGCCACGGTCACGGGCTGCGTCGTCGCGGCCTTCACCTGCTCGACGTACTGGATGACCTTATCGAGCGGCACCATGTGATCGTTCCAGTCCACGAGCGCCTCGTTACCGACGTTGATCGCCACGACGATATCTTCATAGTTGTTGGCGAGCTCGATGGCGCGGGCGATCTCGACGCCGTTCGCGATCGTGTTGGCGGCGAGCTTTTCCTCGGGTATCGGCTCGTCCAGCCACGGGCAGCCCTCGTGATTGCTGAACTCGGCGTCCAGCCAGATTCCAAGCAGCACCTCGATCGGCAGGTCGTGTTCGCGAATAAGTTCGAGCGTCGTGACCGTGTTTTCCTTGCTGTCGTACATGCGAATCAGGCGGAAATCGTGGTCAACGAGAATCTGCAGGTCTTCAAGAATCTCGTCGCGACTCGGGTTGTTGGCGCCGTTGCCACGATCGGGATGCTGGCCCTCACGGAAACCCGAATAGGACATCGCCATGACTTCGCCCTGCAACAGCGCCTCGGGATTTTGCGCAAACGCCTCGCTTGTTGCTGCGGTGTCGTCGGCTGAGGCGTCCCTGGATCGTGCGTCATCGTCCGGTGAAGAGCAGGCAGTCATCATAAGCATCCACATTATCAGTAAAGGTATGTTCTTCATGTTTTCTCCCGTACGAGCACGTCCTCCAGTTCCTCCAGCGACCGGCCCCGGGTCTCCGGCAAAATGCGCATCAACACGATCAGGCCGACCAGTGCGAAGCCGCCGTAGATCAGGAAAGTCAGCGAATTGCCGAGATTCTCGAGTTCCCACGGAAAAAGGAGCTGCACGCCGAAGCTGACGCCGGAATTAATAAGCCCCGCAAACGAAATCGCGATACCCCGCAGCTTATTGGGAAAGAGCTCCGAGAACAGCACCCACATGACAGGGCCCAGCGATATCGCGAAACTCGCCACGAACCCGAGGATGCCTATCAGGATCAGCGACGCGTTCAGGTCGATGGCGGCGCTCACCAGCTGCGACTCGTTGTCATTGAAGACGCTCTCACCGACGGCAGCCGAAACCGCGTTCCGGAACTCGACGTCGCTGCCGTACTCGATGCCCTGCACGTCCCGTATCGCAACCCGGTCTATGCCGGCCGGCAGCTCCATGTCGGGCTCCAGCGTATAGGTCGCCGAACCGAAGCCGTAGGACAACAGGAACATGCAGGCCGCGATGCCGGTCAGGCCGAAGCCGAGCAAGGGCCGCCGGCCCAGCCTGTCGATGAGTGCCATGGCCAGGATCGTGAACACGAGATTGACGATGCCGACGAGAACGGCCTGCATAAACGAGGCATCTGTACCGACACCCGACTGCTCGAAGATCATCGGCGCGTAAAAGAACACCGAGTTGATACCCGTGATTTGCTGCAGGATGGCGATCGACACGCCGATCGTCAGCACGAGGCGCATAGCGGGCGCAAACAGTTCCCTGACGGGTACCTGCGCGGCGCGGCCCGCGTCGGCGATACTGCGTTCGACGGCCGTCATGTTGGCCTCGGCCGTCGCAGGGTCGGATGCTTTCTCGAACACCGCCCGCGCCTCGTCGCGCCGCCCGTGCATCGCGAGCCAACGCGGGCTCTCGGGTACGAGGAACAGCGCGAAGAAATAGATGACTGCGGGCAGCGTCTCGACGCCCAGCATCCAGCGCCACGCAGAGTCATCGAACCCGAGAGACTCCGCCCAGGCGATGCCGGACTGCCCGAATCGCAAGATCAGGAAGTTGCTGAAAAAGGCGATCGAGATGCCCAGGACGATGTTGAGCTGGTTGAACGAGACCATGCGGCCGCGCTTCTCCGGGGGCGCGATTTCGGCAATGTACATCGGCGCGATGATCAGCGCGGCGCCGACCCCGAAGCCGCCGAGCATGCGCGCCAGCACGAGCGAGATGAAGTCCGGCGCGAATGCCGACCAGACGGCCGACACGGCAAACAGCAGCGCCGAAGCCATCAGCACGGGGCGGCGACCGACGCGGTCGCTGATCGGGCCGGCCAGCATCATTGCGATCGTGGCCGTCAGCGTGAGTGAGGCGACCGACCAGCCGAGCTGGATCCTGGTCAGCGCGAACTCCGTTTCGATGAAACCGACGACGCCCGAGATCACGGATGCGTCGAAGCCCATGAGAAAACCGCCGAGAGCAACGATGATCGCGACGGTGAAGGAATAGCGATTGGCGGAATTCAACGGCGCATCTCGTTAGCGAGTCGCATCGACGACGCGAAATTCGGTGCGTAGCGCAGTGTCGGAACTCCCGCCAATCCACGCGTGGAATAGCCCGGGCTCGACGATGCGCTTCCCGTCTCGCCCGCTGAACGAGAGATCGTCGGTGCTGAGCTCGAAGCTCACGGTGCGCGTTTCCCCCGGCCTCAGTCTCACGCGCCGGAAACCCTTGAGCTCCCTGACGGGCCGCGTGATGCTGCCGACGAGATCGCGCGTATAGAGCTGCACGACCTCATCGGCTTCCGTGTCGCCGCGATTGCTGAGTTCGGCGCTGATCGTGAGTGCACCGCCCATCGGCACCTCGTCCTGGCTGACGCGAATAGTCGCGTACTCGAAGTGCGTGTACGACAGGCCATGGCCGAACGGGAACAGCGGCGTGAAGCACGTGTCGAGGTGGAACGCGCTCATGCCCAGCGAGGTTTGCGGAGCAAACGTGTCGATATCGTCGATATGGACGACGGTGTCGCGATGCGGCGGCTTGCCGCCGTTCTTCTGGCTGTAGTAGATCGGAATCTGCCCCACCACGCGCGGAAAAGTGGCCGGCAACTTGCCGGAAGGCGACTCGATGCCGAAGACGAGGTCCGCGATCGCCGGGCCGCCCATCGTGCCCGGATGCCACGCAAAGAGAATCGCGTCGACTTCGTCGACGATGTTCGACAGCGTCAGCGGCCGGCCTGCGAGTATCACGGCGATCACGGGCTTCCCGGCGGACCGCACGCGGCGCACGAGTTCGGCCTGGTCCCCGGGCAGGCTGATGTCGGCACGCGAATGCGCCTCGCCGGACAGGATCGACTCTTCGCCGAGGAACAACAGGGTCGCGTCGCATTCCGCGGCGACGCGCGCCGCGGCGTCGAATTCGTCATTGACGCGGCTGCGGGACGTCTCCATTGCCCGCACAACACGCACGTCGATTTTGTCCCCCACGAGATCGCGAATGGCCCGCAGCGGCGTGACGCTCAGGGTTTCGTCGCCGTCGAAGATCCAGGTGCCGAGCTGCTCGTAGGGCGCATCGGCCAGCGGGCCGATGACCGCGAGGGAAGACACGCTGTCCGGCCGCAGCGGCAACACGCTATCGTCGTTCTTGAGCAAGACGACGCTCTGCAGCGCCGCCGTGCGCGCCGCCTCGAGGGCGCGCGGGCTGGCAAAAGCGGGCAACGCGCCGGGCTCCGTGTAGGGATTCTCGAACAGGCCGAGCGCAAACTTTAGCTCGAGGATCCTCAGTACCGCGGCGTCGATGCGTGCTTCGTCGACACGCGCCTCCTCGACGAGGCCCTGCAGGTGGTTGCTGTAGGCATCGCCGGCCATTTCCATGTCGACGCCGGCGTTGACGGCCTCGCGGGCGGAATCGCGATCGTTTTCGGTCAGCCCGTGAATCTTCAGCTGACGGATCGAGTCCCAGTCGCTTACGACGAAGCCGTCGAATCCCCATTCGCCGCGCAGCACGTCGGACAGTATGTAGCTGTTGCCCGTCGCCGGGACGCCGTTCAGGTCCGAGAACGACGTCATGACCGTGGACACGCCGGCATCGACCGCGGCTTCGAAGGGGCGAAAATAGACATTGCGCAACTTGGTGTCGGGAATGTTGGTCGTCGCGTAATCGCGGCCGCTTTCGACGGCGCCGTAGCCCGCGAAATGCTTGGCGCACGCGGCGATAGCACCGCTGTCGGCGAGGCTTTCGCCCTGGAATCCCCGGACCATCGCGGCGCCGAGTTCCCGGGTCAGCAGCACGCACTCGCCGAAGCTCTCGGCAATGCGGCCCCAGCGCGGGTCGCGCGAGATATCGATCATCGGCGCGAACGTCCAGTTGATGCCGCAGCGGGCTGCCTCGAGCGCAGCGATGCGGGCGCCTTCGCGCACGATGTCCGGATTCCACGCCGCGGCCTGGCCGAGCGGAATGGGGAAGATCGTTTTGAAACCGTGGATCACGTCACGCCCGACGAGCAGCGGGATGCCGAGGCGGCTTTCTTCGACGGCGATGCGCTGCAGTTCGTTGATGATGCTGACATCGACATTGTTGATGATCGACCCTACCTGGCCTGCACGCAGGCGTTCGCCAAGCAACGCGGGCGCATCGCCGCCCTCTTCGTGCACCTGGCTCATCTGGCCAATTTTCTCGGCCAGCGTCATCTCGCCGAGCAGGGCACGGGCACGATCCCGCGGAGACCCGTGCTTTATTACGATGTCGGCTTTGGCTACAGTCATGGCAGGTCTCACTACAAACGCTGGGCTTTTAGCAACGATTGACAGCGTTGTCAATTTGCTCCACGATCCTAGCACGCTCGCAGAAGAATAACGTCCGGGGGAATCATGAGCGACGCGACCCATTACGAAACGGCACCCGAGGATCGCATCCCGTTCCACCTCAAGGTGGTCTACGGTCTGGGCGCATTCGTCAACAATACGCTGGCGGATGCCATCGGTCGAATGATGATCGTGCTGAATCTCGGCCTCGGCATGAGTCCCGCACTCGTCGGGCTGCTCGGAGCGCTCCCGCGACTGACCGATGCCATCACCGACCCGCTGATGGGTTACGCCTCCGACAATACGAGGTCCCGGTGGGGCCGGCGGCGCCCCTATATCTTCGTCGGCGCAATATCCGTGGCCATTGTCTTCACGCTGCTGTGGCAGCTGCCCCCCGGGAAGAGCGAAGGCTGGTATTTCTGGTATTTCCTCGGCGGCTCCCTGATCTTCTTCCTCGCGTACACGGTCTACGCGACGCCGTGGGTCGCGCTCGGCTACGAACTCACTCCGGACTACCACGAGCGGACGCGGCTCATGGGCGTGCAGAATTTTTTCGGCAACATCGCCTACATGATTTCGCCGTATTTCCTCGCCATCATGTACCTGCCCGTGTTCGGCGATGTTGTAACGGGCGCCGGCTACCTGGCCATGGTCATTGCCGTCGTCGTGATAGGACTCGGCATTCTCCCGGCTATCTTCCTGCGGGAACGATTCAAGGACGTCGCCGCCGAGGAGGGTGCGGAAAAGGGCGGCAGCGGCATCGGCCACGTCATCATGGATTTCCTGCGCGGCTTCGGCAAAACGCTCAGGTTCAAGCCCTTCCTAAAGCTCTGCGTCGCCACGTTCCTCGTCTTCAACGGCTTCATCCTGATCGCGGCATTCCAGTCTTACGTGATCATTTACTATGTATTCAGAGGCGACCAGGCGGCGGGTTCGGTCTTCGTCGGACACTCCGGGCTGGTGCAGGCATTTTCCGCACTCATCGTCATCGGCATCGTCACGTGGCTGGCCACGAAGATCGGCAAGCGCCGCGCATTCTTCGTCTCGACGGGCATCTCCATGATCGGCTACGTGCTCAAGTGGTTCTGCTATACCCCCGACAATCCCTGGCTCGTACTGATCCCGGCACCGCTGATGGCCTTCGGGCTGGCAGGCCTGTTCACGCTGATGCCGTCGATGGTCGCCGACGTCGTCGACGCGGATGAACTCAACACGCACGAACGCCGTGAAGGCATGTACGGCTCGATTTTCTGGTGGGTCGTGAAGCTGGGCCAGTCGGCCGCGATACTGGGCGGCGGCCTGCTGCTGGTCTGGACCGGCTTCGACGTCGAACTCGGCGGCGACCAGAGCGCGCAGGCCATTACCCTGATGCGGCTCTGCGACGCATTGGTACCGGCGGCTGCCTCGGCCATCGCCATCTGGGCTATTGCGAGCTACTCGATCACCGAGGAAAAGGCTCACGAGGTTCGCATGCAACTCGAGGCGCGGCGCGGGAAACACTAGTTGCAAAGAAGTGAGGCCCGACCGTCGCCGGCCGGGCCCCGATACCCTCGGAGAGAGAGCAGAGAAGAACTAGTCGATCATCAGCTCGGCGAGCACGTCCTTGTTGTCGGCGACCCAGGATTTCACCATAGCGTCACCTTGTGCGAGCTGTTCAGGCGTCATGCGCGAGGCGATGAAGTTGCGCTTGTCAGCAGCGTCGATGTCGCCCAGCCTCTCGGCCAGGCTGAACCACTTGTAGGCCACGATCGGATCGTAGCTGTCGAGAAAGTCCATCGCGAAGTAGCGGCCCAGCGCCATTTGCGCTTCGGTGTTGCCTTTGTCGGCCGCCACCCGGTACCACTCGTTGGCCTTGATTTCGTCCATCGGCACACCCCAGCCGTTCTGGTGCATGACAGCCAGGTTGAATGCCGCGTCCGCGTGTCCCTGTTCCGCGGCGATACCGTAATACTTGAGCGCCAGCTCATCGTTCATGTCGACGCCGAAGCCGTTGCCGTAAAGCAAGCCCATGCCGTACGCCGATTTCGCGTCACCCGAGTCGGCAAGATCCTGCCATTCGGCCCGGGCCGTCGCGTAGTCGAGCGAGTTGTAGGCAGCCCAGCCTTTCTTGAAATCGCCGGACGCGGCCCCGATCGAATACAACATCAGGACGGCGGCGAAAAGAAGTGCTGGAAACCTGCGCATAGGGAACAACCTCGGTGGCGCGTGCCGGATTTGCGCCACGGCCATGATCGCAACGAGTCCCGAAACGGCCTATTCGGGAATTTACCTAGAGAAACGCTGGCGAATGCCGGCCGGCGACGCTGAGCCAGTGTTAATCTGGCTGGAGACTCGCTGCGGGGTTCCGGCCTCGAGAGCCAGGAAACCTGGTTGACCTGAATTCGGCCAACAATCAGGAGAAACACTACACGATGAACATCTGGCAAAAACCTGTCGACCTCGCCGCCATCAACGCTGCAACCGAAGGACGCGCTGATAGCGTGCTCGGCATTCGGATCACCGAGATTGGCGAGGATTTCGTTCGCGGCGAACTTCAGGTTGAGCCGCGCACGCACCAGCCTTTCGGTCTGCTTCACGGAGGCGTGTCCTGTGTTCTCGCGGAAACCCTCGGTTCGGTCGGCGGCTCGCTCGCCTGTGAAGAGGGTTACGCTGTCGTCGGCGTGGATATCAATGCGACACATATGACGGGTGTCAGAAGCGGCAAAGTCATCGGAACGGCCCGTCCATTGAAGATCGGACGTCGGATGCAGTTCTGGGCCATCGATATAGCGACCGAGGATGGACGGCCGGTCTGCTCGGCGCGCCTGTCAGCCGCGGTCTTGCCGAAACCTGCAAGCTCTGAGCGCATTCAACCATGACGTGGTTGTGCTGTTCATTTACTCGGGCTGAAACCAGATCGGTGACGTGTAAGCGCGTTCCTGCGTGATCATCGGCACGCCCGGATCCATCTCGACACCGTAGCGAGCCGCATCGTAAGCCGTCCAGCGCGGTGTCGGTATTTCCAGCACACGAACGTAATAAAATGCGTGCTGCGAATTATCGAAGCCGGGATCTTGCCATTGAGTCTGCAGCTGGACCGCGCCGATGCTGTTCGAGTAACTTGCGGATTCGACGTCAACAGTATTACCGACCGGTGGCAATTTCCCGTCTTCCCCCGAATCACGCTCACCGGCCCAGACGACGTCATGCACGAGCTCATGCGTTTCGCCGTCGCCATCAATCCAGCCCTTGACGATTTGTATGCGGTCGAGGTTGGCACCATCCGGATCTTTCATTGCACTGACAACAAACGTCGGCGACTCGGATTTGGACGCCACGAGAATACCGCCCATGGGTACGCGCTGGTCGCCCAGCTCGGCGTCAAAGCGCACGGTCATTCTGGGTCCGGTAGTGGCGTAGGTTTCACGACGTTTCATGGCGTCAAATATTGCCGCGCGCGTGTTTTCAGTGGCCCAGACTGCGGCATAACCCGAGGCTGCCATCTCCCACCCCAGGACTCTGAAATCGCCGACCTCGCCAAGAGTCTCTTTCCACCGCGTGGCTGAAGGTTCCATGAAGCTCATCTTGCCGAAGAAATTGTTTTCGTCGCCGGTCGCCAGCCCGGTATGGCTGTCGGTAGACCCGATCATGCCAAATTGATATGGATTGGTGCCGAGCGACTTGCCGAGTACCAGCCCGCGCTTCAATGCCTCGCGGGCGTACTCGAACTGGAACATCGACTCGGTTTTCATCTGACCGTCGAAATTGGCCCGGTCCCAGGTCTCGTAGTCGGCAAACTCGTCATTGACAGAAAGTAACGCATGAGTTTCGCCATCGCCCTTGATCTGGGTCACTTCGTAGAGCGGCTCCCAGCGCGCCCGGACCTTCGCGTAATCGCTGCCCAGTGGCTCTCCCGAATCCGGATTCACTTCGGGAAACATCAGGCCGTTACTGATATTCCCGTTATGGGCTATCGCGAGAACCTCACCGCCTGTCTTTTCCTCATAGGACTCCATCCAGCGCCAGAGATCCTCCGGATTCTCGCTCTCCGACGTCGTAAACGGCAGGAGCTGTGCGGCACGCCCGGCGCCGTCGCGATACAGCACGTTGCGATGCAGATTGTTCCCCTGGGGCGACGACGTCCACTCATACCCTATCAGGGTCGTGAATCGACCCGGCTCGTTAAAAGCCTCCACCGTTTCGAGATAGTCCTGCCAGACACTGGCAAAGAACTCCTTGTCGAACAGCAGGTCGGGTGCCGTTCCCTTTGTCAGCGCCAGCATGACCTCCATGCGCGCTTGCAGCAACTCCGCCCCTGTGGAATTCGTCAGGCGTTCGTGCCAGGACGCGACGATGGGATTGGCGATGAAGTCCGGGTTGCCGAGGATGATTTCTGACATCGTGCCCATCGCATCCGAATGATCGGAAACGACGAGAAAATCCAGCGGCCGTGACAACCTGACGTATTCGCCGTGAGTCGCACGCACCTGCTCACCGCGCGCAAATCGAAATGCGGTCTCGGCATCGAGCTCGACGCCAAACGACCTCGCGTCGAGCGACAAGGTCGTGTGCAGATGTGTATCACCCCAGAGCAGCCGTTTCTCGCCGGACTGGATGGCGTACGGCGAGTAGTGGACGCCAGTCTTCTCTTCTGCGAAACATGTTTGCACGATGCCGATAGCGAAAATGCAAACCAGGCAAACTGCAAAGCTCAGTTGGTCGTTCATAGTCGTCCCTCGAGATTGGGGTGATTCAATTCATTTCACTCTTCAAATAAGTCGCTCGAACAGCCAGGCGCTGGCCGTAATGCCGATCGCATAGCTGGCGACGGCGTCGACCGGCCGCCGCCACCGCAGGTGCGCGATGACGGCCAGGACGGCCAGGACGACAGCCAAAAACGCAAGCTGGCCGGCCTCAACGCCCAGGTTGAACATGAGCAGTGCCACCGGAACGTCGCCTTCGGGCAGGCCGATCTCCGCCAGCGCACCGGCGAAACCAAAACCGTGGAGGAGCCCGAAGGCGAACGCCACCAGCCAGGGCCGGCTTTCTGCCAGGCGAGGGACGCCTCTTTGCTTGCAGGCTACCTCGTTCGCAAGGAAGACAATGGACAACGCAATGACCGCTTCCACCGGCGCCGACGGCAACCGCATCCACCCCAGTGATGCCACGATCAGCGTGATCGAATGCGCCACTGTAAAAGCGGTAATTGTCTCGACCAGGCGACGGACGCCGGAGATCAGCAGCACCAGTGCGAGCACGAATAACAGGTGGTCGACACCGGTGAGGATATGCTCGACACCGAGCAGGAAATACGTGCCCACCACGTTGCCACTGGCACTGCTCCGGGCAATGACGACCAGCGGCGCATCGGGCGTCGCGCGCAATGTCTGCGTTGCTCCGCCGACCAGCTGTACGCGAACGAGAACGTCGGTCAGCGTCGCATCCAGCCCGCTGAGTTCGACGTGAGACCCTGCGAGCGGCGCCTCGCAGCGGAGCGAGCTGCTGGCGATCAGCGCGCCCGATACGCTCGGCCGATCGCTGCGATTCCCGGCCATACAGTGCTCCGGAAACACGGCCTCGACCGGGAGCGGACGCCCCGCCCGAACGGGGGCCTTCCAGACCACGTTGTAATCGCCCGGCGAGATTTCACTGATTTCGAGATACCCGGGGCGCAGCTCGTGCGCCATGGCTGGCATCGCAGCAAGCAGCAGGCAGAGTATGAAGACTCGCGCGGTGGCAGCATCCTTCACTGCGACGGCACCTCGACGTCGACGTCGTACTGCGCGAGCAACTCCTCGAAAGACTCGTCCAGGACCTGCCGGGCCTGGTCTGCGTGCCAGTCATTCTCTATGCGCCGACGCACCGCATCGAAACGCGGTACCTCTGCCGGCGTCTTGCGCTGCACGCGAACCAGGTGCCAACCGAAACCCGACTCAACCGGCCCGGACCAGGCACCCACCGGCATCGAGTCCAGTGATTCGAAGAACGCGCTTCCGAAGACGCGCGTGATCTCGATCCTCGCCGCCGCCGCCATCTCGACAGGCAGGTCGATAGTGTCGCCGAGCGATCCCGGGTCGCTGCCATCGCGCAGCGCCCGCAGTAGTCGACCCGTGCCTGCGTCGTCGGGAGCGGCAAGGTAGACCTGCTGGAAATCGAACTGTGGCCCGATGCGGTAGCGATCGGCGTTACTTGCAAACCAGCCGCGCAGCGTTGCTTCGTCCGGTGCCGCGAGACCGGCGGCGTCGGTCGCGAAAAACTCCATCTTCTGCCGCAACCTGCGCCGAATTACCGTGTCGTTGACGTCGAGGCCAAGCTTCAAGGCTTCGCGATAATAGACCTCTTCCTTGATGTGCTCGCGCACCAGCGCCTGGAGTTCGGTCTCGGACGGCGGACGGCCCCAGGTTCTTTGCCAGAGGCCCGCGATGCGCTCGACTTGCGGCGCAGTCACGACGATACGCTCATTGCGCACCGCTTCCGGATCGCCACGGAGCGCACCGAGCAGAAAAATTGCGGCGCCCGCGAGCAGAAAGTGCAGCAATGGCTGCCGCCAGAAAGGCACCTTCATGGCGACTGCGGCGCGTACCAGATCGGCGAACTGTACGCGCGCTCCTGTGTCGTCATTGCGGCGCCGGCCGGCACGGCGGCGCCGTATCGGACGGCGTCATAGGCCGGCCAGCGCGGCGTCGGAATTTCGATGACGCGAGCATAGTAGAAGGCGGCCTCGCCCGGTTCGAAGTTCGGATCACTCCACACGGCCTTGAGCTGCGCGGCACCGATCGTATTGGCATAGCCCGGGCCTGACAGGTCGACAGTATTGCCGACCGCCGGCAGCTTGCCGTCTGCACCGATCGTCCTGTCATCGGACCACGCCACGTCATACACCCGTTCGCCCGTACTGCCGTCCGCGGCCAGCCAGCCCTTGACGATTTGCACCCGGTCCAGCCTCGCGCCGTCCGGATCCATCAGCGCGCTCAGCAGGAACGTTGGCGCCTTCCCGTCCGCGCGGGCCGGCAGGTTGCCTCCCATCGGCACACCCCTGGCATAGCCGTTAGCGGCAATATCCGCCGCATCGGCATCGCTGTCCTCGTAGTCCCAGCCGCCAAAAAAACGCAGCGCAATTCGCGGGCCGGTGCTCGCATACACTTCCCTGCGCATCATTGCATCGAAGAGAGCCTCGCGCGTATTCGCACGCGCCCAGATCGCAGCGTAGCCCGAGGCGAGGTAGTGCCAGCCGATGCGCAGGCCTCGCCCGGCCAGCGGGTCCTCATGGCTGGCGCGGTCGGGACCCGGCTCCACGTACGTGTGCTTGCCGAAAAAGTTGTCGGAGTCGGCTGTCGCGAGTCCCGTGTGGGCATCGGTCGAGCCAATCATGCCCATGCGATACGGATTGACGCCGGTGTCGGCCTCGATCTCGAGACCGCGCTTCAACGCCTCGCGGACGTAGTCCCCGGCCAGCATGTCGTCGGTCTTGAGGCCGGTCAGATTGAGGTTGCCGCGATCCCAGCCGGTATCGCCGTAGGCCGCGAACTCGTCATTGGGTGACAGGAAAGGATGCGACTCGGAGTCGCCCTTTATCTGAGTGACTTCGACCAGCGGCTCCCAGCGAGCGCGGGTCCGCGCGTAGTCGGCGTCGATCGGCGCGCCCTCGAAATTGGCGAACGCGAACATGCGACCGTTGGAAAGATTGGAATTGTGCGGAATCGCGAGCACCTGTCCGCCGGTCTCGGCTTCGTAGCGCTGCAGCGCGACCCAGAGGTCCTCCGGGTTATCGCTCATCGCCGACGAAAACGGCATGACCTCGTTCGTCGTCTCCGCTCCGTCCCGGAATACGACTACGCGATGCAGGTTGTCGCCCTGCGGCGTCGACGTGTACTCGTAACCGATGAACGCCGTGAACGTTCCGGGCTCGTTGTATCGTTCCACGATGTCGCCGCGCGCCTGCCAGATGGTCCTGACGATCGGCCCCATGATTGCCGGGTCGCTCAGCGCGGGAGGGTTGGTCCCCGCGAGATGGCCGTCGATCATTTCGCGCGCCACCTTCTGCGCGTCGGCGCCGCCCGCCTGCAGCAACTCGTGCCAGCGCGCAATACGCGGGTCGGCCGTCAATACCGGATTGCCCTCGTAGATCTCCCGCGAGATGCCGAGGCCGACCGCGTGATCCGCGATGACTAGAAAGTCCAGCGGCCGCGCCAGCCGCGCCCTCGTGCCCGACGTCGCGGTGACTTCCTCGCCGCGCGCGAAACGCAACGCGTCTTCAGGCCCGAGGCGCGCGCCGAAACTGAACGCGTCCGGCGAATCGGCCGTGTGCAGGTGCGTGTCTCCCCAGTACACGTTGGTCGCGTATTCGTCACTGCCCGCCGGCGTCAGTGCACGCTCGGTCACACGTTCCGTGTCGCCGCCGTTAGCGCTCGCATCCGATGAGCGACCAGCATCGTCCGCGGAACGGCCGCAGGCGACCGCCGCCGCCGCAGCGATGGCGATCAGTGCGGCGCACCGTATGATCGTGGATCTTCTGTTCATGGATTCAACCCCCCTGGTAGATGCTGGTCACGCGTGTCACCCAATTGCAGCTTCCGGCCAGCCCGATGCGAAGTCGATGACCTCCCGGGACAGCGCGGCGACCTTGTTGATGCCGGTTAACGCCATGGAAACGTTCATTTCATTCTCAAACGTTTTCAGCAGCGCGCCGAGGCCGGTTTCGCCTCTCGCTGCGACGGCATAGACCCATGGCCTGCCGGCCAGCGCGGCCCTGGCGCCGAGCGCGAGCGCCTTGACGACGTCCTGGCCGCTGCGAATGCCCCCATCCATCAGCACTTCGACGTCGTCGCCGCAGGCCTCGACGACCCGCGGCAGCATGGCAATGGATGACGAGACGCCGTCCAGCTGCCGACCGCCGTGATTGGAGACGATGACTGCGTCGGCGCCCGCGCGCGCCGCGGCAACGGCATCTTCCGGACTCAAGACACCTTTGATGATCAATTTGCCATCCCAGGTCGACCGCAACCATTCAATGTCCTTCCATGTGACCGACGCGTCGAACTGGCTGTCCACCCACTCCCTGAAGTCGGCCGGCGTCGTTGCTTTCGGCACGTACTCCGCGAGGTTGCCGAATACGTGCGGCTTCCCCTTGATGCCGACATCCAGCAGCCATCGCGGATGACCGAGGTAAGACAAAAGGCCGCTGCGCAGCCTGCCCCAGCGGCTGACCCCGGGGCTCATGCCGTTGCGTACGTCCCGGTACCGCGCGCCGACCACGGCCAGATCGACGGTGAAAACCAGGGTCGTCACTCCGGCATTGCGCGCCCGCTGCAGCAACTCCCGTACCGTTCCGCGATCGCGCAACATATAGAGTTGAAACCAGAACGGGCGGGTTGCCACGGCGGCAACCTCTTCCAGCGAGCAGATGCCGACCGTCGACAGGCAGAAGGGAATGCTGGCCACGTCCGCCGCCCTTTTGGCCTGCACCTCGCCCCGGCGCGCCATCATGCCGGCCAGACCCACCGGCGCGAGCGCCAGCGGCATGCGCCAGGACTCACCGAGGAGGTCCGTGGACGTGTCGACAGCGGAGACGTCGACCATGACGCGCTGCTTCATTCTCAACGCATCGAAGTCGGACGTATTTTCCGCGACGGTCACTTCCCGGTATGCGCCGCCCTCAACATAGTCGAACAGGACTCGCGGCAGACGCTTTTCCGCGAGCCGGCGGTAGTCTTCTGTATTTGCAGGCGCCAGGTTGAGCGAAGTCATGGTCGATCAGGCTCCGGCCGGGACAACGGCCTCGACGAGGCGCGGCCCGCGCGTCGACAACGCTGCATCCAGCGCGGCGTGAAAGCCTTCGACCGTGTCGACGCGCGCCGCCGGCACCCCCATCCCCTCGGAGATCGACACCCAGTCGATGGCAGGACGCGTCAGATCGAGCAGCGAGCGCGCTTTGGGCCCCGGCTCCGCCACGCCGACACGCGCCAGCTCGATGTTGAGTATGGCGTAGCTGCCGTTATTGACGATCACGGTGGTGACGTCGGTCTGCTCCCGGGCCATGGTCCACAGCGCCTGGACCGTGTACATCGCCGAGCCGTCGGCCTGCAGCGCAATGACTTTGCGCTTGGGGCACGCAACCGACGCGCCGACGGCGAGCGGCAGCCCGATGCCGATCGATCCGCCAGTCAGCATCAGCCAGTCATGCCGCGGCGCTCCCAGCGTCATCGGGAAGATCCCGAGACCGGCGGTCGCCGCCTCATCGACGATGATCGGGTTTTCGGGCATCAGCGAAGCGAGCACGGCGCCGAGCGATTGCGCATCGAGATTGCCACCGGCGAATGGCGGCAGGACGGCCGCCTGGACTCCGGCCGGCGTATCCGGAGCGCCCAGCGCGTCGGCAAGGTCGCGGAGTGCGTGAAGCGTGTCTTGCCGCGGACCGCAAAGCGTTATCAAGTCCGCGCCTGGCGGCGACAGCCAGCTCGGCTTGCCCGGATAGGCGAAGAAGGACACTGGCGGTTCGGCACCGATGAACACGATGCGCTCGAGACCCTGGAGAAACTCGGCCGCCATCTCGCCGAAGTACGGCAAACGTTCGACGGCGACCCGCCCGGCGCCGCGTTGGAGCCGCGCCGTGAAAGTCTCGCAGATGAGCCTTGCGCCCGTCGCTGCGGCGATGCGCCCGGCCTGCTCCAGCGCATCCTCGCGCAAAGCGCGGCCGCCGAGAAACAGCGCCGCCGGACCGCCCTCGCGCAAACCGGCGGCCGCGGCCTCGATCGACGCCTCGGAAACCCGTGTTGCACCCGGTGCAGGTTGCGGAACGGCCACCTGCGCCCCGTCCGTCCAGGCGTGATCGGCCGGCGCGATCAGCGTGGCGATTTGTCCGGTCTCCGACAGCGCTGCGTGGACAGCCGCCGCGCCTGCGCTGGCGAGATCGCCCGGCGACGTCGAGGTGCGCACCCAATCCGATACCGGCCGTGCGACACCTTCGACGTCGGATGTCAGCGGCGCATCGTATTGCAGATGCTCGGTGGCGTGGTCGCCAACGATATTGACGAGCGGCGTGCGGGCGCGCCGCGCGTTGTGCAGGTTCGAAACACCGTTGCCGAGACCCGGCCCAAGGTGCAACAGCGTGGCGGCGGGCTTGTCGGCCATCCTGCCGTAGCCGTCGGCCGCGCCGGTGACGACGCCTTCGAACAGGCCGAGAATGGCGCGCATGTTCGGTTGCTTGTCGAGAGCCGCGACGAGCTGCATTTCGGACGTGCCCGGGTTCGCAAAACAAACCTCCACGCCGCAGTCGCTCAGTGTCTGGATGAGTGCGTCCGCTCCGTTCATTGTTTTCTGACCTCTTGTGTTTCCTTTGCCAACTGCCGATCAAAAAAACATTGCGGCAGTGACCATCGTCAATGTCACGGCGACAGGTATCACCACGGTGATAACACCGACATCTCTATAGGCTTGCCGGTGCGTAAGGCCGGTTATTGCCAGCATAGCGATGACGGCGCCACAATGCGGCAGCGAATCGAACCCGCCGCTCGCCATCGCCACGAGACGGTGCAGCTCGGCCGGATCGACCCCCATAGCGAGGTACTCGTCGGCCAGGGTCGCCATGAAGATCTGCAGGCCTCCGGAAGCCGACCCGGTAATGCCCGACACGACGCTGATGGCCGCAAACATGGACAGCAGCGGCGGCAATCCCGATTCCACAACGGTCCGCGTGAATTCCTGGAATCCTGCGGTCTGAACGACGACACCGCCGAAGCCGATGACGGCCGCGGTTGCCATCAGGGGCATGATGGCGTCCTGGGTGCCATCGCCGAGCACCTGCAACGGCATGCGTCGCACCAGTGGGAACAGCAGCAATGCCACGATACTGCCAAGCAGCAATGCGATAGACGGCCACAATATGGGCTGCGCGTTGGCGAACTGCACCAGCGGAATATCAGCGCCTGCGCCCGCCATCTTCATCAGGCGCGGCGCAAGAATGGTGCCGATGACGAGGACCAACGGCACGACCGCTCGCCCCCACTGGGGCTGATCGTGCGCGATCGTCTCCAGCGCCGGAATGCGGTCGTTGGGTCCCGCGACGAATCCTTCGCCCGCGGATCGCGCCCGTACGCGCTGTCGCTCGAGGTACCACATGCCGAGCGCGAACATCAGGGCGCCGCCGACGATACCGAGCCAGGCCCCGGCGAACAGATCGGTGCCGAGACGCACGGCTGGAATGACATTGTGTATCGAGGGTGTCCCGGGCAACGCGGTCAGCGTGAAAGTTCCGGCTCCGAGCGCCAGCGCGGCGCAGAACAGGCGCTTGGGGATATCGGCTTCCTTGAGCAGGCGCAGACCCAGCGGATACATCGCGAAGATCACGACGAAGACGACGACTCCGCCGTAGGTGAGCAGCGCGCTCGCAATGACGGTAATCCACAGGGCCCGTTGCGCGCCGAGCGACCGGACCATCGCCATCGCGATACTCGTCGCCGCATGGCTTTCACCCATGACGCGGCCGAAGATGGCGCCGGCGGCAAACAGCAGGAAGAACCGACCCGCGAACGTAAACGCACCCAGGTCGCCGAAGAGGTAGGCCTGGTTCAGGCTATCCGCCAACGGCAATGCATTGCTGACGATGACGATCAGCGAACAGATCACGGAGGCAAACACGATATTGACGCCCCGCAGCGCAAACACTACGAGCAACGACAGGCCAGTCAACAGACCGACGATTCCGATCATGTTTGTCCCCCCCGATTTCTTATACCGCCTCGACCCGATCGAGCGGTTTGCCGGTCTCCAGGAATGCGACGATGTTGCCGAGCACGCGCGTCACCATGTCCCCGCGGCATTCGTGCGTTGCACTGCCGATGTGCGGTGTCAGAACAGCATTGCCTGACCTCAGCAGCGCAGCGGGAACGCGGGGTTCCTCCTCGAATACATCGAGGCCGGCCGCCGCCAGGCGCCCGGCCGCAAGCGCATCGGCGAGCGCCGCCTCGTCGACGAGCGCCCCGCGCGCAGTATTGACGAGCACGGCGCCCGGTTTGAATTTCTCGAGCACCCCGGCGTCGATGAGCATCCGCGTATCCGGCGTCAATGGCGCGTGCAGACTGACGATATCGGCCGCCGCGACCAGCTCCTCGAGCGAGTCGACGAAGCGTGCCTTGAGTTCTGTTTCGATGTCGGGCTTGCGAGTGCGGCTCGTGTAAATGACCGGCATGTCGAATCCCGCGGCGCGGCGCGCGACGGCCTGCCCAATGGCGCCGAAACCGACGATACCGAGCGTTTTGCCGTGTACGCGCGAGCCCAGGTCGGGCATCGCACCGGTGTCCGACCACGCACCACCTCGAAGATGCCGTTCGCCGAGACCGACGTGCCGGCAGGCAGCGAGAATCAGCGCGAACGCGAGATCTGCCGTATCTTCTGCCACGACGGGCGTGTTACTGACGGCAATGCCGCGCGAGGCGGCGGCCTCGAGATCGATGTTGTCGACGCCGACGCCGATGTTGGCGATCAATCCGACAGTCCCCGGCAGGCTCGCAATGAACGCCGCATCCACCGGGTCGAGCGCCGTGCTGCAGTAGGCGCGCGCTCCAACCGGCACCGCCTCATCCTCGTTGCCGGTGCGGAATTCGACCGGCTCGCCGCCGGCCGTCACCGGCGGCAAGGGCAGTTCGCGGCTGAGTACGACGAGCTGTGTCACCGCGCCACCAGCAGCGCGTCGTCGATGACGCGCACGCCCCCTCGGTCCGCGCTGGTCGCGAATGCGGCATAAGCTTGCAAGGCCCGCGTAATCCGGCGGCTGCGCTGCTCGCGCGCTTGCCAACCCTCCGGATCTGCGTCCATTCGCGCACGCCTTGCCGCCAGTTCCTTGTCGGTGATCGCCAGGCGGATACTGCGCTTCGGGATGTCGATCTCGATCGAGTCGCCTTCCTCGACCAGGCCGAGAGCCCCGCCGGATGCCGCTTCCGGCGATATGTGACCGATCGACAGGCCGGATGTCGCTCCGGAAAAGCGCCCATCGGTGATCAGGGCGCAGGTGTCGGCCAGCTTCATGCCCTTCAGTATGGTGGTCGGCATCAGCATCTCCTGCATGCCGGGACCCCCTTTCGGTCCCTCGTAGCGGATAACGACGACGTCGCCATCGACGATCTGCCGCGAACCGATAGCCTTCACCGCCGCGTCCTGGCAGTCGAAAACGCGCGCCCGGCCGCTGAATTGAAGCATGTGCGACTTCACCGATCCGGTTTTGACGATGCAGCCTGTTTCGGCAATGTTGCCGAACAGCACGGCAAGACCCCCGTCGGCGCTGTGGGCATGCTCGATATCGCGCAGACAGCCATTACGGCGGTCGAGGTCCAGTTCGCCGCGCGTGTCGTGCGAGTAGGCCTGCGCGCCGGTGCGGCCCGATGCATCGGCCTGGTACCAGCGGTGCACATCGGGGTCGTCGCTGCGGCGCACGTCCCATTTGGCCAGCACGTCGGCGAGCGTGCCGCCCGGTATCGCAAGATGTCCGACGCTGGCGTCGATCAGCCCGGCGCGCTCGAGTTCCCCGACGATGGCAATCACGCCACCCGCTTTGTGCACGTCTTCCATGAAGTAGTCCGAGGTGGCGGGAGCGACCTTGCACAGGAACGGCACCTTGCGCGACAAGGCGTCGATATCCGCCATCGCGAAATCGACTTCGGCTTCGTGTGCGAGCGCGAGCAGGTGCAGAATCGTGTTCGTCGAACCGCCCATGGCGATGTCCATGGTCATCGCATTGATGAAGGCCTCTCTCGTCGCGATCGAACGCGGCAAAACGTCCATGTCGCCGTTCTCGTAATGGCGCTTCGTCAGCCACACGATCTCGGCCGCGGCTTTCTCGAATAATCGCCTGCGATCGGCGTGGGTCGCTACCAGCGATCCGTTACCGGGCAGCGCGAGGCCGAGTGCCTCCGCAAGACAGTTCATCGAATTGGCGGTGAACATTCCTGAACAGCTGCCGCAGGTTGGGCAGGCATGTTCCTCGACCGCTTGCGCCTGCCCTCCAAGATGTGCCGGATCGAGTGAGGCTATAACGGCATCGGTGGCATCCATCCGTCGCAGTTTGCCGTCGACCTGGATACGGCCGGCCTCCATCGGTCCGCCCGATACGTAGATGACGGGGATGTTCAGCCTGAGACCGGCCATCAGCATCCCGGGTGTGATCTTGTCGCAGTTGGAAAGGCAGATCAGCGCATCGGCGCAGTGCGCGTTGACCATGTACTCGATCGAATCGGCGATCAGGTCGCGGCTCGGCAACGAGTACAGCATGCCATCGTGGCCCATGGCGATGCCGTCATCGATCGCGATGGTGTTGAACTCGCGGGGTATACCGCCCGCCTCCCAGATCGCATCGCACACGATCCGGCCGACGCCATTCAGGTGCACGTGGCCGGGCACGAACTCGGTGAACGAGTTTGCCACGGCAATGATGGGCTTGCCGAAATCAGCCGACCGGACGCCGCCCGCGCGAAACAGGGCGCGCGCGCCGGCTGCCAGCGTACCGGTGGTGACCTTGTCGGATCGGTATTGCATGTGGACGTCGACCGGTGTCGATCAACCCTGCGGGGGCTGCCAGTTCGGGTGCTGCAACGAGTACACGCGAATCGCTTCGGACAAAACGTACTGGCGTATGGCTTCAGCGTCGCCGGTCGACAGGTAGTCCTTGAAGCCGACCATACCGACCGGCGCCAGCGCCCCGTCGATCACGATCTGTTCCCAGATGGCATGAATCTGCGGCGACGACCAGCGCAGATCGGGATTCAGCCCGCCCGTCCTCAGGCCATCACCATGGCACCACGAGCAATGCCGCTGGTACATGACCTGGCCGTAATCGACGACGTCCTGGCCGACCGTGACCGGCCCGGCCGGTGGCGGCATTTCACGATCGCTTGCAGGGACCGGCGGCAGTTCCGCCTCGCCGCCCAGCTTGTAGACCAGGACGCGGGAGATATTGGGGATTTTCCACCCGTGAGCGATCACCCCGCCCTGCGCGCCGAAACCGCCGCCGAAGCCGACGGCGATCGCGACATATTGCTCACCGGCGATCGCATAGGTGATCGGCGCGGCCATTGCACCGGTTTGCGTATCGCTGGACCAGAGTTTATTTCCGGAATGAGCGTCGTACGCGGTCAGGTGGCCGTTGCCCGCACCCTGGAACACGAGGCCGCTTGCCGTACTCAGCGTGCCGCCCGAGGTCGGGCGCCCGGGCGGCGAGGACCAGCGCGCCTCCTGCGCGACCGGATCCCAGGCCAGAAGGCTGCCGGTGTACGTCTCATCCAGCATCGCATCGATGGCACTGTCCGGAACTTTCGGCGGCGCCGCGCCCATGGCGTCGAAGCCGAGGTTCCATCGACCGTGACCGGGTTGCGTGTCGATCTCTGCCGTCGGCTCCAGGTACGTCGCGGGGAAGTTCATCGTCGGTATGTACACGAGCCCGGTGTCCGGGTTGTAGGACATCGGTGGCCAGTTGTGGCCGCCACCCATTGACGGGATCACCGGCTTCTTGCCATCGAACAGCCGCGCATCGGGCGCTTCGATCGGGCGTCCGGTTTCCTTGTCCACTCCCAGCGACCAGTTCATCGTCGTGTAGGGCTCAGCCGAGATCAGCTCCCCCGTTTTCCGGTCGAGCACGTAAAAGAAGCCGTTCTTCGGCGCCTGCATCAGGACCTTGCGCCGTTCCCCGTCGATGTCGAGCTCGGCGAGCATGATGTGCTGGGTCGCCGTGAAGTCCCAGGTCTCGCCCGGCGTCGTCTGATAGTGCCAGACGTATTCGCCAGTATCGGGCCGCAGCGCCACGATCGACGCCAGGAACAGGTTGTCGCCACCGTCGGGGCTGCGGACGGACTGGTTCCAGGGCGAGCCGTTACCGACGCCGATATACAGGAGATCGGTATCCGGGTCGTAGACGATCGAGTCCCAGACCGTGCCACCACCGCCCCATTTCCACCATTCGCCGGTCCAGGTCCTGGCCGCCATTGCCATGACCTCGTTCTCGAACCCGTCGGCCGGGTTGCCGGGCACGGTGAAAAAGCGCCACGCCTGCTGACCGCTGTCGACGTCGTAGGCCGTTACGTAGCCGCGCACACCGAGTTCCGCACCGCCGTTGCCGATGACGACCTTGTCCCCGGCGATTTTCGGCGCGCCGGTGATCGTATAGGGCTGATCGCGGTCGGTTGTCTGCACGTCCCAGATGACGCTGCCGTCGGCGGCGTCGAGGGCGATCAGGCGGCCGTCGTAAGCGCCGACGAAGACCTTGCCGTCGTGGTAGGCGACACCGCGGTTGACGGCGTCGCAACAACCTTTTGCGAGAAAGGCGCGGTCGACGCGTGGATCGTATACCCATTTTTCCTTGCCGGTGACGGCATCGAGGGCATAGACGATCGACCAGCTGCCACTCACGTAAAGCGTGCGATTCACCATTAGCGGTGTCGCTTCGACGCCGCGGCGCGTCGGCATGTCGTAGTACCAGGCAAGTCCCAGGTCGGCGATATTGGTCTTGTCAATCTTGTCGAGCCCCGAGAATCGCTGCTCGCCGAAATCGTTGCCGTGCTGCGTCCATTCCACGTCGCCCGCGCCGGGCGACTCACTCATTTGCGAATCGGCGGATTGCCCGCCGCAACCCGGCATCGCCAGCGCCGTCAACGCGGCAAACGCGAGCGCGGAAGGTTTGGAAAGCATGGCGGTCCCCCTGTCAGGCTTTCAGTTTGAGCATGAAATCGAATGCTTTCGTAGCCAGCTTGCCGTAAGGCGGTGCAAGATACTTGAGCGCCGAAAACCGGGACTGGTAGAACACCGGCCGGAGTTTCGAACAGGCCACGAACCCTTCATAGCCATGATAATGCCCCATGCCGCTCGGCCCGACGCCGCCGAAAGGCAGATCGTGCTGGGCCACGTGCAACAATGCGTCGTTGACCGTTACGCCGCCCGACATGATGCGATCGATGTAACGCGCAGCAAGCCGCTTGTCGTTCGTGAACGGATACAGTGCAAGCGGGCGGTCGTGCGAGTTGACGTAGTCGATGACCTCGTCGGGATTCTCGTACGTCAGGACCATGAGGATCGGACCGAACGTTTCCCGGTCGCGAATCGTCATGTCCGGTGTCGTGTCCAGGACAAGGTGGAGCGGCATCTTGCGCGACTCGGCATTCATTTGCTGGCCGGGCGTCAGATTGATGACCGTCGCACCTTTCCGTTGCGCATCGTCGAGCGTCTCCGCGAGGCGCGCGAACGAGCGATCATCAATGATCGACGTGTAATCCGGATGCTCGATGTCCGGGCAGTGTGCCTCGGCATACTCGCGCGCGAGCCGCACGAAGTCGTCGCGTTGAGTTTCATGTACGAAAACGTAGTCCACGTTCGTGCAGATCTGGCCCGCATTGAACTGCTTGACGAACATGATGCGTTCGACCGCCTTCTCGAGCGGGAACTCCGGATCAATGACGGCCGGCGCCTTGCCCCCGAGTTCGAGTATGACCGGCGTCAGGTTCTTTGCCGCGGCAGCCATGACCGCACGCCCCGTCTGTCCGGAACCGGTGAAGATCAACAGATCGAACGGGATTTTCGAGAACTGGATCCCGACTTCGCCGGTTTCCTCGTAGAAACGCAGCTTGTCCTCAGGGAAATAGTCGGGCGAGATGCGCTGCAGAAGGCGCGACAATTCGATCGAGTTTTCCGACAGCTTGACCATTGCGCGATTGCCGGCGGCAAAAACCGCGACGAGTTGGGAAAATGCGAGGTTGACCGGAAAGTTCCAGGGAATGATAAGGCCGACGACACCCAGCGGCTGCGGGATCACCCGGTTCTTGCCGCCCGGGAACATCGTCGCGTCGACGTGGCGTCGCTGCACTTTCATCCACGACTTGAGGTGCTTCTTCGCATCGTTAATGCTGTCCAGCACCGTGATGACCTCCGCGAACAGCGTCTCGTGGCGTGAGCGGTTGCCGTAGTCCCTGCAAATCGCTTCGATGATCTCGTCGCGATGCTCATTGAGCATCCGCTTAAGCATCTCGAGATCCGCGCGCCGCTCCCGGTAATCCGGCGTCGGCGCGGCGAGATAGGCCGCGCGCTGTCGCTCGAAATCCTCTTGCAGAGTGCTTGCGATATCGTCGCCGATCGACGTGGTCACAGATTGTTGTGTTGCGCTCATGACGAACTCCTAGAATCGGAACGTGCCCTGCACGGCCCACGAACGCGGCCGGTCGAGACTGGCGAACCCGTTGCCGGGTACCAGCGGCTGGTCATTGTTGTTGCCGCTGGTCTCCTCGTCCGTGATGTTCTTGCCGACGACCGCCAGCTCCCACCGATCCGAGTCCGGCAACAGGGCAATACGCAAATCGATCTTTGTCCAGCTGTCCTGGTATGCGTAAACGGGATCCAGGTCCGAGGCCGTGAAATAGTCATCCGAGTAATTGATGTTCAATGTGGAGTGCAGCGCGAATGAACTAAAAGCCTGGAGATAGTGGTCGAACTTCAGGTTCGCCGAAAATTCCGGCGAAAACTGGTTCGGCTCGCCGGAGACGTCCTTGCCGTCGAGGCAGCCGACCGGATCGGCAACCGCCTCGATCGTCCAGCACGGTGAATTCGTGAATCGCTCGAAGCGATTGTCGAGGATTGCGGCCGCAGCACCAATCGTCAGGTTCTCGGTCGCCGCCCAGTTCAGGTCCACTTCGAGTCCCTCAGCGATCATCTCTGCCGCGTTATCGACGAGAAACGCTGTCGCACCATCGAAAATACTGACCTGGAGATCGTCAATCTCGGTGCGGAACAACGTGGCATTGAGGGTCATCCCGCCGCCGAGCAGCGTGCTCTTGATGCCCAGTTCGTAATTGGTGGCTTCCTCTTCCTCGTACTCGAACTTGTCGGCGCCGGGCACGACCGCGGGATCCAGGCCTTCGTTCTTGAGGTACCGGGCATCGAAGCCGCCGCCCTTGACGCCTGTGGATACCAGGCCGTAAACCATGACCTCGTCATTGAGATCGTGCTCCAGGCTCAGCGACCACGACACGAATTCCTCGGAGCGCTGCCGGTTGACGAAGCTGTGCTCGTAGGTGCCCAGCGCGCCTTCCCACAGTGCCGCATTCAGAGGATCGCCGCCCAGAACCGCTGTCGTGATCTGCTCGAATCGATCGTACTCGGCGATCGTGTCGCCGAACGTGCCCAGCGGTGCGCCGAAGTCCCAACCTGCCGTGAACCGCTTGTCCAGCCGTCGATTCGCCGTCTTGTCTTCCGAGGTGAAGCGCAGCCCGAGCGTTGCGCGTGTGCGATTCGTCAAGGAGTAGGTGCCCGAGGCGAACAGGGCGAACTGCTCCTGCTCCTGTTCGAGGAAATAGCTTCGCGTTACGTTGGGGGGCGGCGCCGCCGGGTTCAGCATCGCCGAACCGAAAGCTTCGTCAGACGTGTAGAACAGGTCTGCCTTGTGATAGTACATCCCGACGATGTATTCGAAAGTTTCGCCGGCCGGCGACGTAAGGCGAATCTCCTGGCTGATCTGTTCGTAATCCTCGGCTGCATCGACCTGGATCAGTGGCAATGCCGCGAAGTCGCAATCGCAGATGTCGCGATAATTGTAGTCTGCGTAGCCCGAGACCGCCGTTATCGTGTGATCGCCGACCGCCCAGTCGAATGTCAGCGTCGCAGCCTGCATCTCGTTGTCGCTGCCCTCCGCAAGATCAGGGAATCCCGGCAAGCCGGCAAGGCTCGGCACCGCAAGGCCCAGCAGGGCGCCGCCATCGTTGACGACCGCGCGCTGGTCGTCGAAGGACTCGGTGCCGCCACCGGTTGCAATACCGACCAGCGCGGCGTTCAGACCGTTGGTCGCGGCGGCTCCGGGAGTGAACGGGTCGAAAATCGCCAGCTGCACCAGCGCGCCGGCCTGCTCAAACTCGCTGCGCTCGTACTTTGCCGTTACGGTCAGCGCGTCGGATGCATCCCATTGCAGGGTTCCGCGAGCCGTCCAGTCGTCGCGAGCCGGATCGTCAGTGTTCGTCATCACGTTTTCCAGGTACCCATCGTGATCGTAGCTGCGCAGCGCGAGACGACCCTTGACGGTCTCCGAGAACGGGCCTGACAGGACCAGGTTGATTTCCTGTTCACCGTCCGTCCCGCCGAGGGCGCTGATGTTGCCCTCGAACTCGTTGGTCGGTTTGGCGGTGATGACGCTGAGTGCGCCGCCGATCGTATTCTTGCCGAACATGATCGACTGCGGGCCCCGCACCACTTCGACGCGCTCGAGATCCATGAACGGCGCGCGGGACAACTGGTGGCGCCCCATGTAGATGCCGTCGTGGAAGATCGACACCGACTGCTCGATACCCTGGTTGGTGCTCGAGCCGATACCGCGAATGAAGATGAAGTTGCCGATGGGATTCTGCGCGACCGTAACGGCCGGCAGGTTCTCCGTGAGATCCGACATCTTCGTAATACTGTTTTCACGGATGGTGTCGCCGCCGACGGCCAGGATGGAAATCGGCACGTCCTGGATCGATTCGGCACGCTTGGTTGCCGTTACGGTGATCTCCTCCAGCACCTGGGCCGAGGCCGGCGCAGCAGCGACCAGCATTGCGACAAGTAGAGCAAGATGGCGCAGCGGGCGCCCGGTTACGGTCGATATGAACACTTTGAACCCCCTTCGAATTCTTTGCATTTCAGGCAATTGGCGATGGGCGATCGCCGCGGCCACGTCGCATTGCCCGGCCGCCCCTCCATCGCATGCTGGATACTATACTGACTGTTCAGTATAGTAGCAAGATCGGCTACGAACCAGCACAGGTGACCCATGGAGGTAACGACCCGAAGAACGGAGACCAAGCAGCGGCGCAAGGGCCGTGACACGCGCCGGCGCGTCTTGCAGGCCACGAAGGACCTCATGGCCGAGAAGGACTATCGGTCAATCACGCTCGAGGCCGTCGCGGACCTTGTCGGCGTATCGAAAACCAGCGTGTTGTGGCATTTCGGCACGCGCAAGGACCTCCTCATCGAGGCGGTGCTCGAACTGCTCGACGACATGGAAAATACGATCACGACACGTATTTCGACGTCGGCGACACGCGACAAGCGCATCGATCAGATGTTCACTGAGGTCGCGGCGTTCTTCTCTGCCGAACCGGAGATCAAAGGCATCGTCCTGTCGGTGATCTTCGACAAGGATGCGCCGGACAGCATCCGCGTTCGTGTCCGGCAGCACCTGCGCAACGATACGCGGCGTATCGTCGAGTTCCTGTCCGACGACGGCAAGTCGATAAGCGATACGGCGGCTGACGCCATCATCGCGCTGGTCCATGGCTGCTACATACAGTGGTACCTGGACGGCTGCCCGGACGATCTATACGAACGCCTGAAAAACTCGTACAGAGCCCTGCCGATCGAGTAAATGAACATGAGTAGACACTGGACCAGTTCCTACGGCGATATCCCCGGAGAGATCGACGCGGATCGCCATGCATCGGTCGTCGCGATGCTTGATGAGGCCATGCAGCGCTTCAGCGACAACGTGGCCTTCCGGTGCTTTGGGGATTTTCTGACTTACGACGACGTCGACCGAATTTCCGCGAATTTTTGTGCCTTCCTGCAACATCGCCTCGGCGTCGTAAAGGGCGACCGCATTGCCGTTATGATGCCCAACCAGGCGGCGTTTCCGATCGCCTGTCTCGGCATCGCACGAGCCGGTGCGGTGCAGGTCAATGTCAATCCGTTGTACACGCCTCGAGAACTCGAGCATCAGCTCAATGATGCGGGCTGCAAGATTATCGTCATCTTCAATGGCTCGACGCCGACACTCGCGGAAGTCGTCGAGCGTACCGGTATCGAGACGACGATAACAGCAGGGCCGGGCGACGGACTGCGCACCGAGATACCGGGTCCGCCCGCCGACGCGCGCCTCGGGAATACCATTGGCTTTACGGCAGCGCTGGAGTCGGGAGCAGCACTCGATCGCGAGCCCGTGAGCCTGTCCGGTGATGATCTACTGTTTCTGCAGTACACCGGCGGAACGACCGGCCTGAGCAAAGGCGCGGCGCTGTCGCATCGCAACCTCGTCGCGAACACCGAACAGTTCAAGGCCTTCATGCCCAACTCGATTCGTCCTGGCGAGGAAATCATCGTCACGGCGATCCCGCTGTATCACATCTTCGCGCTGATGGTGAATTTCCTCACGTATTTTTCGCTCGGTGCAGAAAACTGGCTCGTCATCAATCCCAGGGACGCAGACAGCTTCATCGATACGCTTGCCGAGGCCAGGCCAACGGTCTTCATGGGCGTCAATACACTCTACGCCGGCCTGACGATGCACCCGCGGATCGGCGACGTAGACTGGTCACGATTGCGGCTGGCGGGTGGCGGCGGCGCCGCTATCGTCGGCGAGGTATCGAGTCGCTGGGAAGCCATTACCGGCAAGTTCATCCGCGAGGGCTACGGCCTGTCGGAAACCAGCCCGGTCCTGACTTTTGCTCCGGAGTACATCAACGAGTTCACCGGCAGCTGCGGCCTGCCGCTGCCGTCAACCGATATCCTGCTACTCGGCGATGACGATCATCCGGTCGACATCGGTGAGGCGGGCGAGATCTGCGCCAAGGGGCCGCAAGTGATGGGCGGTTATTGGCAAAACCCCGAGGCAAACGAACAGGCATTCACCAGCGACGGCTACTTTCGGACCGGCGATATCGGCGTCTTCGATCAACGCGGCTTCCTGAAGATTGTTGATCGTAAAAAAGACATGATTCTCGTGTCCGGCTTCAACGTTTTCCCGAACGAGATCGAGGAGGTTGCGAGTTCGTGCCCGGGTGTCGCCGAATGTGCCTGCGTCGGTGTGCCCGACGAGAAGAGCGGCGAAGCCGTCAAACTGTTCGTCGTCAAGGTCCCCGGTGCAGAACTGGGCGAGGACGACGTCGTCCAGCACTGCCGCTCCGAACTGGCGGCCTACAAGGTGCCGAAGATCATCCGGTTCATCGACGAATTGCCGAAAACCGCGGTCGGGAAGATCTTGCGCCGCGACCTGCGCGACATCGATTGACAGTTCATGAAATCCGCACGCATTACCGCCTTCACTGAGGATATCGGCGACATCCACATTGTAGACACGCCGCTCGAAGAGCCCCGCCCCGGACAGGTTCGCGTCCGCATGCTGATGAGCCCTGTCAATCCGTCCGATCTCAATTTCCTGAACGGCACGTACTACACGGCACTGCAGCGCGTTGTCTGGAACCAGGAAAACACCGATGGCAGTCCGGTCTATTACGATCCCGCACAGCAGGTCGCTTGCCCGGAACCGCCGTACACGCTCGGCGGTGAAGGTGTCGGGATGGTGGACGCCGTTGGCTCCGGCTTTCTGGCGGCGCGCCTGCGCGGCAAGCGAGTTGCCGTGGCCGGCGGTCCGCCAAGCGGAACCTGGCAGGAATTCACTGTCGTCGATGCCACCAGGGCCGTCGCAATGCCTGCCGCGATCAGCGACGAGCAGGCCGCCATGTTCTTCGTCAACCCGGTGACCGCCTACGTACTCACACGCGAAGTGCTGCGCGTGCCCCGCGGCAACTGGCTGTTGCTTACCGCAGCCGGCTCGGCTCTGGGAAAGAGCGTGGTGCGCATGGGCAGGATCTTCGGTTTCAAGACGCTGTGCGTCGTTCGCTCCGCCGTCCACAGCGAAGAACTGCGTCGCCTGGGTGCCGATGTCGTCGTTGAGACGGACCGCGAGGAGCTGCCTGCCGAAGTCTTTCGCGCCACCCGGGGTATGGGCGTTGGCCATGCGATGGATTGTGTCGGTGGCGAACTTGCGGCGCAGGTAGTGCGCTGCCTTGGAATGGGTGGCCGGCTCGTGCTGTACGGCACGCTGGCCAATAGTCCGCTGCGACTGCCGATCCGCGACCTGATGATGCCGGCAGCGCAGGTCTCGGGCTTCCTCCTCCCTAACTGGTTGCGGCAGCAAACCCTCCTCAAGCGGCTCGCCGTACTGCGAGCGGTAAAGCGCCTGACCATGCAGGGCGTTTTTTCAACTGACGTGAGCGCTTACTATCCTCTCGATGAGGTGACCGATGCCGTGACAGCAGCGCTGCAACCCGGTCGCACCGGGAAAGTCATGCTGCGCATTGCGGAGCAATGATCGCCCAGGCCGAGACATGATGAGCTTTACGACATTGTCCATCATTACTGCCATCGCGGGCGCGGCGTTAGCCGTGGGCTGCACTGACTCAGTGGCGATGGTCGGATGAACCACCTTCGGCGGTTCAACTCTACAATCTCAAGAAACAAGAAACGCCCCACAAGGGGGCGTTTTCCGTTTCTGGTGGTGATGGGTGGAATTGAAACGCTCCGGCAATAGCTCGAGATATCCTCCCAATAACTAGTTCGCGCTCAACTATCTGTTTTTATTAGGTTTATAGTTATCATTGGGTCATACCGAGGCGTTAATGCCAGTGGAAAAACACCCGAAGAGACCGACTTATGGGCGACTTTTAATTGGGCCGTTACGAGACCTTCACCGGCTTGAGTTAGCAATTAAGCATAGATCAGTCCAATGCTGAACAGCACTGCGGCAAGTAATGCTGCGCCCGCGCGCTGGGTATTCAACTTAGTCCAGTGTTCGAGATAGTGCTCCCAGACTTTTGTTGACTCGGGGTCGTCCGGATTCACGGCCGCCAGTTTATCGTTCAGTGGAACATTGCCCAGGACCGTTACGAACCAAGTTCCTCCAACATATGCAACTGCCCCGCCAAGCAAGTAAGGCGAACCAGCGGAATCCCATCCGACGATGGCAACAATCGCGAGCATCATGCCGATCAATGCCATGCCCATGAAGGCTCCGAGAAATCCCGGATTGAGCACCGTGATATTGATGGTCTGCATCGCCAACATCCCTTCAGAGGATGGCACGCGTGCCAGCGCCTTCATGATGAAGTTGGAAAAGGCGAAGAATATGCCGCCGATCAGCGCACTTCCCACGATGGCGGTGATAATGGCAATTGTTGACAGGGTGCTCATGCTGCCACCTCGCCATCGGCAGGCTGCCAGGTCCCACGTGCGGAAATCCGCTGAGCAAACGCTGAAAAATCGGCAGGCTCACGACCGAGCGCGCGCTGGACGCCGTCTCCAACGTAGGCGTTACGACCATCCAACACCGCATCAAACAGGTAGTTCAATAGCCACGCAATGTCTTCGGGAATGCCAGATTCTGCGATTCCTTGTGCAAATGCCTCGGCGGGTATCTGCACGAAACCCACTTCCCGGTCTGCAGCTTCAGAGATCTCGTTGGCTAATTCCGAGAATGTCAGCAGGCGTGGTCCGGTCACTTCATATGTCTCATATGCGTGGCCTTCTTCAGTCAGCGCAGCAACGGCAACATCGGCGATGTCGTTTACGTCAATGAAAGGCTCCGGAATATCTGCGGCAGGCAATGCGATCGTGCCACCCAGAACCAATTGCAGAAACGCGCCCTCTGAGAAGTTCTGCATGAACCAACTCGCACGAACGACCGTCCATTCGACATCCGCTGCCTGCACAATCTTCTCGCAGGCCTGGGCTTCCTCCTCACCGCGTCCCGACAACAGTACAAGGCGGGTAACGCCACGCTCGACGGCTTTGTCAACAAACTGCTGAATCGAGTCTGTCGCACCCGGTATGGCCAGGTCCGGTGAATAGGAGATGTAAGCCGCAGTGACACCGTCGAGAATCGCGTCCCAGTGTTCCGGTTTGTTCCAGTCGAAAGAAGGACTGCTTGACCTCGAGCCAACGCGCGTTGTCACACCACGTGACTTCAGGCGCTGGACGATTCTCCGCCCTGTCTTGCCGGATCCGCCCAGTACCAGTGTGATTCCTTCAGCGTTTTGCAATGTTTCAGTCTTGTTACTCATGATTGCCTCCAGGCTGTTTACGTGTTGTGGATAGCCTATGACGCAACGTCAGAACGGCCCATGCTCAGGATGATCAAATGCATACGCATTCGTCTAGAATGGGTCCATGGACACACTTGGTGGGTTGCTGGATGCGCCGCGGGCGCGCGGTGCCTTCTCATTGCGGTGCACAATGAGTTCGCCGTGGTCGCTCCGTATCTTGGCCGAATCGCCGTTGACCGTTATCGCGGGCATAACCGGCGACGTCTGGGTGAACCCGGATGGCGGCGAGGCGGTCTACGTGGGTCCTGGCGACATTGCCATTACTCGGGCGCCGGCTCATTACAACGTCGCGGAATCGCCGGAAGCGCTCCCCAATATTTTTATCCACCCCGGCCAGGACTGTCGTAACGCTGAGGGCGAGCCCCTGTTCGAAGAGCTGATGCACGACGTTCGGACCTGGGGAACAGATCCGAACGGTTCCACGGTGTTTATCGTCGGCGCCTACGAGCACCTGAGCGATATCAGCGATCGCCTGCTCAAGGCATTGCCGCCCGTACTCTCGCTGTCTCGTGACGAGTGGGAATCTCCGCTGGTGCCACTGTTGTGCGAAGAAGTTATCAAGGACGAACCAGGACAGGCGGCTGTTCTGGATCGACTGATCGATCTGCTAGTGACAGCAGTCCTGAAAGCATGGTTTGCGAAACAGGAGTCAAATGCGCCTGAATGGTGGCGGCACCAGTGCGACAGGGTTGTGGAGCGGACACTGCATGCTATGCACGACGACCCCGCGCGAAGCTGGACGCTGGATTCACTCTCGTCGGAAGTAGGAACCTCAAGAGCATCACTGGCCCGACGCTTCAACGATGTCGTTGGCGAACCGCCGATGACTTTTCTGAAGAACTGGCGTATGGCTTTGGCGGCCGATTTGTTGTGCCAGCCAAACGAATCAGTATCAACGGTGGCACATAAGGTAGGCTACTCAACCCCGTATGCTTTTAGTGCGGCCTTCAAACGCGTGCGCGGAATCAGTCCACAGGAACACCGTGCGAGCGCACACACCGTTCTGGACAGCGCTCACAGCTAATCTCGGATGAACCACCTTCGGCGGTTCGACTTCACCCCTTCGGGGCGCCTGCGGCGTCCAAAACGCTGTCGCGTTTTGTGAACCACCTTCGGCGGTTCAACTCTACAATCTCAAGAAACAAAAAACGCCCCACAAGGGGGCGTTTTCCGTTTCTGGTGGTGATGGGTGGAATTGAACCACCGACCTGCGGGTTATGAGTCCGCCGCTCTAACCATCTGAGCTACATCACCTTGATTCGTGCCGTGACCCGTGGGTCTGCGAGGGGCGCCGATTGTCCGTAAGCGGCCTCACGGTGTCAAGATATTGTACGCTCGCACGACGCCGTTCGGGTACAGTCCGGGCATGAACTTCGTCTACGCTCTCGAGATGCTGGGAACCGCGGCGTTTGCCGTTTCCGGCGCCCTCGCCGCTTCCCGCCAGCGCATGGATATCTTCGGCTTTTGCGTGCTCGCCCTGATGCCGGCCGTCGGCGGCGGCACGATTCGGGACATCGTTATCGATCGGGTACCCGTGTTCTGGGTCAGTGACAATCGCTACGTCGCGGTCGCAATCATCGCGGCACTCGTCGTGTTCTTCGCGCCGCACCCCAGGCCGGGCGGCCGCCAGAAACTGCTCGTCTGGGCGGATGCGCTCGGGCTGGCGCTGTTCGCGGCGCTCGGCACCGAGATCTGCCTGCAGCACGATACCGGCCCGCTCGTCGCCGTCATGCTGGGCGTCACCACGGCCGTGACGGGCGGCATGATCCGGGACGTCATCTGCAACGAAATACCGCTGATCCTGTCGCGCGAGATCTACGCTACGGCAGCGTTTGCGGCCAGCCTGACGTATGTGCTGATCGATCGGCTCGGCGCAGTCGAGAACCTGTCTCTGGCGGCAGGTGTCGTCGCGGGCCTCACCGTCCGCGGCCTCGCCATCACGTACAACTGGTCGCTGCCGTCATTCGGGGCCGGGCGACGCTAGATCGTGCAGCTCATGTCCTGGCCGCAGCAGAGCGGTGACTTGATCTTGCCGTGGCCGTTCGGACACTGCGAGATCTGCACTTCGCGCCCGTCGTCCAGCTTCAACGTGTCGTTTTCGAGCGGCGCGTCGCAGTGCCCGCAGGTCGCGTTGACGCTCATGCCGCATTTCTCACATTCGTAGGTTGCCATGTGTTGTTCTCGAGTTGTGGTTCGGGACCTCCCGATCATACCCCGAACCCGGCCCCGCGCGGAGGGGCATTACACGTTGAAGCGGAAGTGCAAGACGTCGCCTTCCCTGACGATGTAATCCTTACCTTCGAGACGCAGCTTGCCGGCCTCGCGGGCGCCGTGCTCACCGCCGAGGCCGACGTAATCGTCGTACGAAACAGTCTCGGCGCGGATAAAACCTTTTTCGAAATCCGTGTGAATCTCACCGGCGGCCTGCGGAGCCGTCGCTCCGACCTTCGTCGTCCACGCCCGCACCTCTTTCGGTCCGGCGGTGAAAAAAGTCTGCAGGCCGAGCAGGTTGTAGGCGTGCCGGATGACGCGGTTCAGTCCCGGCTCCTTGGCGCCGAAGTCGGCCAGGAACTCGGCCTTGTCTGCCTCGTCGAGCACGGCGATCTCCGCCTCGATCGCGGCGCAGATGGCAACGACCTCCGCACCCTCGCGCGCAGCGTATTCCTCGACAGCTTTCAGGTGCGGGTTGTCGACGAAACCGTCCTCGTCCACGTTTGCGATGTACATGACGGGCTTGGCCGTAATCAGATGAACACTCTTCAGCAGCTTCTTCTGGTAATCGGTCTGCGCCATGGACCGGACGGGCAATCCGTCATCGAGGTGCGCCTTGATGCCGGCGAGTGCGTCGCGGTGGGCGATGTCTTCTTTCCTGCCGGTCTTGGCCGCGCGGGTTGCCTTGTCCAGCTGGCGCTCGACCGACTCGAGGTCCGCCAGCGCCAGCTCCGTATTGATCGTTTCGATGTCGTCGATGGGGTCGATCGCGCCCGAGACGTGGGTCACATCGTCGTTTTCGAAACAGCGAACCACGTGGGCAATCGCGTTGGTCTCGCGAATATTGGCGAGAAACTGGTTGCCGAGCCCCTCCCCTTTCGAAGCGCCCGCCACGAGGCCCGCTATATCGACGAATTCCATCACGGTCGGTATGACCTTGGCCGGCTTCGCGATAGCCGCCAGCGCTTCGAGCCTCGGGTCAGGGACCGGGACGATGCCGACGTTCGGTTCGATCGTGCAAAAAGGATAGTTCTCGGCCGCGATCTCCGCTGCCGTGAGCGCATTGAATAAGGTCGATTTGCCCACGTTGGGCAGGCCGACGATGCCGCAGGTAATAGCCATTATTCAGCCTGGGGATTGTCTCTCGTGTGCAGTTTCTTCATCGCGGCGTTGATATCGCCGTCGATGAGTTCGGGCAGTACTTCTATTGCGTCTTCGATGTTGCGTTCCACGGCGGCTTCGACGTCCGACGCGCCGCGCTTGAGCACGTAATTCGTTACCTTGTGCTTTTCACCCGGATGCCCGACGCCCAGCCGCAGGCGCAGGAACTCCGCGCCGCAATGGCGGATGATGTCACGCAGGCCGTTGTGTCCACCGTGACCGCCGCCCTCCTTCAGGCGAACGGTGCCGGGCGGCAGGTCGATTTCATCGTGCGCCACGAGCAGCGCGTCCGGCTTCAGTCGGTAGTAGTCGAGTACGCCCCGAATCGGGAATCCGCTGCGGTTCATGTAGGCCTGCGGTTTTACGAGCCAAACGTCCTCGCCGTGCAGGTTGACGCGGCAATACTCGGCGTCGAACTTCTTCTCGAAGCGGAACATGCCGCCGTACCTGCGCGCGAGCGCATCCACGAACCAGAACCCCGCATTATGCAGGGTGCGTTCGTATTTGTCCTCGGGATTGCCGAGGCCGGCGATGATGCGTACGGGCTTGGCCATGGAATCGCAATCGTATTGGGTCGCAATCTTGATCGGGTCGCAATCTTAAACGAATTCCCCGATAAATTTCCCAAACAAAAAGACCGCCGGGAGGCGGTCTTTTCGCGTGGCTTGAACAGCGCTCAGTCGGAACGCGTGTCGTCGTCCGCCGCGTCGCCAGCGTCCTCGTCGCGCGCGTCGGGCTCTTCGCCGACGACCGGTACTTCGGCGGCCTCTTCGCCCTCGATCTCCTCCTCGATGACCTCTTCCTTGATGAGGTGGATCGAGACCACGGCGCGGTCGGCATCCTCGCCTTGTGCCAGGGCCGGGATCGTCACGCCTTCCGGCAGCGAGATGTCCGACAGCTTGAGCATGTCATCGAGCTCCAGCTGCGACACGTCGAGATCCAGGAACTCGGGCAGGTGCCGCGGCAGGCAGACGATCTCGACTTCCGTCATGTGGTGCTGAACCTTGCCGCCACCCTGCTTGACGCCTACCGCGACGTCTTCACCAAGGAAGTGGATCGGTACCAGCATCTTGATTTCTTCGTCTTCGACAATGCGCTGGAAATCGAGGTGCAGGATTTGCGCCTTCGACGGGTGACGCTGCACATCTTTCAGAATCACGGCCTGGCTCTTCTTCCCGACCTTGATATTGAGCACGCTCGAATAGAACGACTCCTGGTCGAGCTGCTGGATGACACGATTGTGGTCGAAAGCCAGCGGCCGGGGCGCTCGCCCGGCGCCGTAGATGATTGCGGGTACTTTTCCTTCGCGACGCAGGCGGCGGCTCGCACCTTTCCCCTGGTCCTCACGGAGTTCCGCAATCAGATCGAAATCGTCACTCATGACTATTCTCCATATCTGATTGAAATGGTTGATATTTTCTCAACGGTACTCCCCGGGGAAGCCGCGACCAGCCGCCCCGGGGGCGCGTAGGGTAACTGAAGCCCGCGCGGAACGCCAGCTAGGGATTGAGGATGCGCTCGAAGACCTTGCCGAGGTCCCGCCGGTCGAACAGCACCATCATTCGTTCGGGCGAAATCGGCTCCCAGTGGGGGTTGCCGTATCTCGCCACGACATGCCGAAAGACGTACTGTGGCTCCTGGCCCATGCGCAGGTCGGTGATCACCAGGCGTCCGTCCACGACGTCGGCGCGCACGAAGTCATCCGCAAACCAGCGCAGCCTTTGTACCGCCCAGAGATCGGCAGCCGCGGCGAGCGCCGCCGTGTCGGATGGGTATCTCGAGAACGCGATATCGCCCTCGTCGATGACCAGGGAATCGAAGCCTTCGGCGTAGCCGTCGTCGGTCAGAACCACGACCCGCCACAGCAGGGAGTTCAGCGGCGCGGGCGTGGAAAATATTGCCGTGTAGTCAACACCGGCGGCGGCCAGCGAGTGCCGCGCATGGCGCTCGACCACCGTCTTGCCGATCCATGTCCAGCCGAGGTAGGCCGTGCTCAGTATCAGGGCTGCGGCCAGCACCCGCCCGGCGCCGATCCGCGCCGCCCAGCCGCCGACTGCGACGACGCCCGCCAGGAGCGGCAACGTGTACAGCGGGTCGATGATGAAAATCGTCGCCCAGCTCGTGGGACTGACGCTGAGTGGCCACAGCAGCTGCGTGCCGTACGCCGTGTGGGCATCCAGCAGGGGGTGCGTAACGAGCGCCAGCCCGATCCCCAGCAGCCAGGGCCGCGGCGCTGCGCGTACCGGCGCCCACCATCGCCTGAGCGCCAGCCAGATCAGCACGGCGATCCCTGGCAGGACGAACAGCGAATGGCTGAAGCCCCTGTGATAGGTGAAGTTGCGCACCGCATCGCCGAAGTCGATGAAGACATCGAGATCGGGCAAGGTGCCCAGCATCGCGCCCGCGACGAGCGCCCTGCGCCGATGGCCGCGCGGCACGCAGGCTGCCGTCACGCAGGCGCCGAGCGCCGCTTGCGTTACGGAATCCAAGACTCAGTCGACGTACAGGGAGCTGACGGACTCCTCGTCCGAGATGCGGCGCATCGTTTCGGCCAGCATCTCTGCCACCGACAGCTGGCGAATCTTGGCGCAGGCGCGCGCCTCTTCCTTGAGCGGGATCGTATCGGTCACGACGATTTCATCGAGTTCCGAATCGGCGATGCGCGACACGGCCGGATCGGAAAGCACCGGGTGAGTGATGTATGCGGTAACGCCTGCTGCACCGTGCTCCTTGAGCGCCGACGCGGCGTGGCACAGCGTACCGGCCGTGTCCACCATGTCGTCGATCATGACACAGTTCTTGCCCTTGACCTCGCCGATGATATTCATGACCTCGGACTGGTTGGCCCTGTCGCGGCGCTTGTCAATGATGGCCAGGTCGGCGTCGCCGAGCCGTTTCGCGAGCGCACGCGCGCGCACCACGCCGCCGACATCGGGCGAGACGACCATCATGCGCTTGTACTTCTGCTTCCAGACGTCGGCGAGCAGGATCGGTGACGCGTAGACGTTGTCCACCGCGATGTCGAAAAAGCCCTGGATCTGGTCGGCGTGCAGGTCGACGGTCAGTACCCGGTCGACACCGGCGGTCCCGATCAGCTTGGCGACGAGCTTGGCCGTGATCGGCACGCGAGAGGCCCGCGGTCGTCGGTCCTGGCGGGCGAAACCGAAGTACGGAATGACGGCCGTGATGCGCCGGGCCGAGGCCCTTTGGATCGCGTCCACCATGACGAGCAGCTCCATGAGGTTTTCGGCGGAAGGCGGACAGGTCGGCTGCACGATGAAGGCGTCACGGCCGCGAATGTTTTCGAGGATCTCGACGTTTATTTCACCGTCCGAAAACCTGCCCACGTGGGCACGTGCGAGGGGAATGCGGAGGTAGCGGGCAATATCCTGCGCGAGCTGCGGGTGGGCGTTGCCCGAGAAAACCGCCATTGATGCGAAATCCACTGCGTCTCCCCTGTGATCTGGATGGCTGGGGCGGCAGGATTCGAACCTGCGAATCACGGGATCAAAACCCGTTGCCTTACCGCTTGGCTACGCCCCAATGATGAAATCCGCGCTGCGGCGCAATTGTGATTGCCGACCCCGGAGGTGTCAATTATCGAAGAATTGCCACCGATCGATGACCAGCCGCACGCGCGTATCCCCGTTCCTGGCCGTCAATACGCGCGGCATAGGCTGCCCGCCGCCCTCTGCATAGCGTGATATTTCGATGAACCAGCCGTTTTGGTCGAGACGCAACAGCCGCTCTCGTTCGTCGAGTTCGATGACGCCGGGCACCGCCGGATCGGGAATGCCCAGCGCCCAGTAGCGCAGGCTTTCGACCGGAATCGTCCACCCGTAGCGTTGCCGCAGCTCCGACTCCACGTCGTCGAGCCGGGTGTCTGTGCCGTCCTTGTCCGTCAAAGTTACGCCGCTGCCGTCACCCGCAATGCCCACCGTGCCGATACCGAGCGGCCCCGACACCGTGACCGCGAACGACTCACCGTCCTGCGACCAGTTGAATCGCGCATTGAAGCCATCGTCACCCGCTTTCAAGGCAATCCGGCCTTTAAAATCCCAGGCCTGCCGCTGCAAGAGTACGTCCTTGCGGGATTGCCACGAGTCGATCGGCGGCAGATCGACGGCATCTCGTGTCGTCACGCAGCCTGTCAGTGCGGCGAGCAGTATCGCGACGACAAGGCGGCGACTATGGCGTATCACTGAACAGGCGTTCCCGGACATCCTCGAGGAACTCGCTCTCCGGCCATTGTTCCTCCGCCGCGGCCAGGCGCTCCAGCGCCGTATCGCGCCGCTCCAGCGCGACGAGCGTCTCGATGATGTGTGCGGCGACCTCGTCCGCCCCTTCGTCGCCCGACATCTTGTCGAAGGCGCGCTCCAGTTCGATCAATGCCTCGTCAAAGCGGCCGAGCTTGAACAGCACCCACCCCATGCTGTCGATAATGGCGGCGCTTTCGGGCTCTTTTTTCAGCGCCCGGCGGATCAGCTTCTCGGCCTCGCGAAAGCGTTCGGTACGATCGGCCAGCGTGTAGCCGTAAGCGTTCAGCGCCATGGCGCTGTCGGGCCAGCGCTCGACGGCGTCGGCATACGCCGCGACCGCCTCGTCGAGACGGTCCATGCGCAGCAACAGCTCGGCGCGACCCAGGGCCATGCGCTCTTCGTCGGGACGATAGCGCAGGGCCTTGTCGTATAGCTTGAGCGCTTCCTCCTGCCGGTCGACTGACGCGAACAGCTGCGCCTTGACGCGCAGCACGTCCACGGCGTCCGTCGGCGACGACGCGGCGAAGTCGTCGAGCAGCCGCACCGCTCCTTTCAGGTCGTCCTTCTCGTGCACGAGCAACGCGGCCGCGCGTTGCTGGGAAACCAGCGCGTTCGTGCCACGCGTGACATCGCTGTAAAAGCGGATGGCGCGATCGGTTTCCTCGCGGAAATCCGCAATGCGGCCGAGGTAATGCAGGGCGTCCATCTGGTGTCGCCCTGTCTCGAGCAGGTCGTTGAAATCGGTCCACGCTGCGTCGAGATTGCCGGCGTGGAAATTGATGATGCCCATGAGCCGCAGCGCATCCCACTGCTGCGGCTGCTCCAGCATGACCTGGCTGAGCTGGCTCAGCGCGGCATCGGTTCTCTCGGCCATCATGTACATGATGGCAAGCTCGATGCGCGCGCCGGGGTCCGGGTCGGGATCGTCGCCGACCAGCCGCGCCGTGTAATCGATCGCCTCGTCGACCTCACCGGCCGACAGCAGTGTACGCGCGTAAAGCAGGCGCAGTCCGATGTCGGACGGATCGAGTTCGATCGCCTTCTGCACCCGCATTCCCGCGTGCTCGTAGTCACCGCTGCGCAGCGCCGTCATCGCCACGGCGCGATGCGCGGCTGCCGAATCGCGGTAGGGCCTGGCGAGTGCCCGGACCAGTTTGTCGACGGCCGCGGAGTCCGGCTCCTCGGCGAGAAAGCGGGCCAGCATCAGCAACTTCTCACCCGGCGATTCCTCGCTGTCTTCGAGGAGCCTCGCGAAGTGGCGCTTCGCCGACCGCGCATCCCCTGCTCGCAGGCTTAGCTGCGCGACGATGGCGCGCGCCTCCGCACCCTTGTCGGTGAGTTCGAACCAGCGTCTTGCAGCGCGCAAGGCCTCCGTGTCGAAACCGAAGGCCATGCCCGTGAAGGTGGCCTGGCGGGCGATATCCGGGTTGTCACTGAGCTCTGCCGCCTTGCGGTATTCGCGCACGGCCTCGAGATAGTCGTTGCGCTGCAGCGCCATCTCGGCCTGCAGGATGTACGCGTTAACGTCGGTATAGTCGGGCTCTTCCGTCGCCCGGGCATCGCTGCAGATGGCCATGAGCGCAAACAGCGACAAGGCTGCGAGCCATCGTCCGGATTCCTGCATTAATCGTCGTCCATTGTCGGGGGCTGCTTCCAAACAGACAAGGAACTCGAGGTTCAGTTCGCTTATCATACGCACTCCCAATGTCACGAGTGCTGCCTGGCGCCGCCAATCCCTAGTATGCCGCTGCAAATTCTCGGCCTGAACCATAACACGGCACCTGTCGAATTACGCGAGCAAGTCGCCTATGCCGGCGATGACGTGGCGCGCGCCCTGCAACAGCTCCTGGAGTTGAAAGGCGTCGACGAAGCGCTGCTGCTCTCGACCTGCAACCGGACCGAGTTCTACCTGATTGGCGAGGACGGCGGCCGCGATCACCTGCGCGAGTGGCTGCAGCGGGACCGGCGCCTCGGCGATGACTTTTCCGAGTCGCTGTTCATCAAGGACGACGAAGAAGCCATTCGCCACATCTTCCGCGTCGCCTGCGGCCTCGATTCCATGGTACTCGGCGAACCGCAGATTCTCGGCCAGCTCAAGGATGCGTTCCGCCATGCCCAGCAGGCCAACGCGCTCGGCAGCAACCTGAGCCGCCTGTTCCAGCACACGTTTGCCGTAGCGAAGAAAATCCGCACGGATACCGAGATCGGGGCGAGCCCGGTGTCCGTCGCATCGACGGCCGTGCATCTCGCGCAACAGTTCTTCGCCGGGTTCAAAAAGCACACGGCTCTGCTCGTGGGCGCGGGCGTCACCATCGAGCTCGTCGCCAAGCATCTCGTCAGCCACGGCATCGGGAGACTGTTCATCGCGAACCGGAGCATCGAGCGGGCGCAGGACCTCGCACAACAGTTCGGCGGATTCGCACTCCCGTTGTCCGAAATCGGGGGCACCCTGCCGGACGCCGACATACTGATCACGTCCACGGCCGCTACCGAACCCGTGATCAGCACCGAACAGATCAAGGCGGCGCTCAAGGCGCGCAAGCGCAGGCCGATATTCGCCTGCGATATCGCCGTGCCGCGCGACATCGAGGCCAGCGCAGGTGAGCTCGAGGACTTCTACCTGTACACGATCGACGATCTGGACAAGGTCATCCTCGAGAGCCAGAGTCACCGCGAGGAAGCGGCGGTCGAAGCCCACCGCCTGCTCGACGACGAGATTCGCCGTTACGCCGCCATCGAGCGATCCAAGCAGGTAGCGCCGATTATTGCGACGCTGCGCGAGGCCAATGAAGAGGTGCGCAAGCAGGTCGCGAAGCAGGCCCGGCGGCGCATGGCGCGCGGCGAGTCCGCCGAGGATGCCATCGAATTTGCGACGGCCTCGCTGATGAAGAAGATGCTCCATGGACCGAGCGTCGCTCTGCGCAAAGCGGGTGAGAAGGCCGACGTCGAGCTCATCGAGCATGCTCGCAAGATCTTCGGCATCGACAAAGACTAAGCGTTGCCATGAAAGAGTCCATTCGCTTCAAGCTGGAATCGGTTCGCGATCGCTTCGAGGAAATTGCCGGCCTGCTCGCCGACCCCGAGGTCATCGCCGACCAGAACCAGTTTCGCGACCTGTCCAGGGAATATGCGCGCGTCGAGCCCGTGGTCCGGACGTTCCGGCAATACGAGGACGTACTTGGCGACATCGCTGCCGCCGAGGAGATGGCGAATGACAGCGATCCGGACGTGCGCGAGATGGGCGTGGAGGAACTCGCCGGCCTCGAGGAACGCCGCGAGGCCCTGTTGCTCGACCTGCAGAGGGCGCTGATACCCCCGGACCCTCATGACGACAGCAACGTCTACCTCGAAATCCGCGCAGGAACGGGGGGCGACGAAGCGGCGATCTTCGCGGGCGACCTGTTTCGCATGTACTCGAAGTACGGCGAATCGGCCGGCTGGCAATTCGAAATCCTGTCCGCGCGCGAAGGCGAGCACGGCGGCTTCAAGGAAATTATCAGCCGCGTCACGGGCAACAGCATTTATGCCAGGCTGAAATTCGAATCCGGCGCGCATCGCGTGCAGCGCGTTCCGGCCACCGAATCACAGGGGCGCATCCACACATCGGCCTGCACCGTCGCCGTCCTGCCGGAGCCGGACGAAGTCGAGGAGATCGACGTCAATCCGGCTGAACTGCGTATCGATACTTACCGCGCTTCGGGTGCGGGCGGCCAGCACGTCAACAAAACCGATTCCGCCGTGCGCATCACGCACCTCCCGTCCGGCATCGTCGTCGAATGCCAGGACGAGCGCTCGCAGCACAAGAACAAGGCACGCGCTTTGTCCCTGCTGCAGGCGCGCCTCCTCGACCAGCAGGTCGCGGCACAGGAAACCGAGCAGGCCGAGAGACGCAGGTTGCTCGTCGGCTCGGGTGACCGCTCGGAACGCATCCGCACCTACAACTACCCGCAGGGCCGCGTCACGGACCACCGCATCAACCTGACGCTCTACAAGCTCGACGAGATCCTCGAAGGCGGGCTCGACCAGGTTATCGAGCCGCTCGTCAACGAATACCAGGCGGACCAGCTCGCGGCACTGGCCGACTGACTACGGGGTTTCCGAGGGCTGAACCGCCTTATGGGCTGCGTTAGAATGAGTACATGTCGCTCGCGAGGCGCATTTCAGGGGTGATGTACAGATGCCGATCGACTATTGCATCGACGAGAACCTGCAGGTCGTCTTTACCACCGGAACCGGCGTGTTGACCGAAGACGAGCTGCTCGAGCACAAACGGAAAGTCATCTCGGACCCGGACTTCAAACCGGGTTTCGTCGAGCTTTCGGACGTTCGAGACGTCTCGGACCTCGCGGTTTCGGCGTCCGGGCTCGAGCGCTTCGTAGCGCAGGATGACACGGATGCCGAGCGCCTCAGGGATTACAAGCTGGCCATCGTGGTATCGGGCGCCCTCGAGTTCGGCATGGGAACGATGTACGAGATGATGTCCCGCAAGAACAACCGCGATGTGCGGATATTCCGCGACCTTGGCCTCGCCAAGGAGTGGCTCCAGATCCCGCGCTAGCCACCTTTCCCGGAGGCGGCCTTCAGGAAAGGCCCAGCCGCTCGCTGTATTCCGCTTCCAATGCGGTCTGCATCTTGTAGAACGGCCGGCGACCCCCGCCGCCGAGGACGTCCTCGAGGACGTTGAGGTGCGTGTGCCAGCCGCCGCTGACGCTGAGCACGATGTCCGTGGTTTCGAGACGGCTGTGTGTGAGCACGAGCCGCACCTTGTTCCCCTCCTCGCTCAATTCGTAGCACACCAGCGAGTTTTCGTCGTCGAATTCCCACGTGTGCTCGAGCAAGGTCATGGGCTCGCAGCGGGTCACCTTGCCCTCGAACGACATTTTCTCGGGCCGTTCCCTGTATTTCTCCGGGCGCGGAATATCCCCGTCGCTCGCGCGCGACAGCGCCAGGTTGTGGAAGTGCATGTCGACGCGTCCGCCCTGGCGCGTTTCGACGTCACCGCCGCACAACCATGCGGCGCGTTTCTCGTCCTCGGTCAGGTAGGCCCAGACGCGTTCGATCGGGCCGGGCAAGAGACGTTCGAATCGTACGGTGTTCTTGTCGAGCAGTTCGCCATAGTCGTTCATTGTTCTTCTCCTCTCTCTGCGTCCCCGAGAATCTCCTCGAGCTTGTCGAGTCGGCGGTTCCAGAATTCCCGCACCCTGCCGAGCCAGGCTTCGACCTCATCCAGCCCATCTTCCGTCAGCCGGTAGATACGGCGTTGGGCGTCGGCCCGCGCGGTCACGATGCCGGCCTCGCGCAACGCCTTGAGGTGTTGCGAGACGGCGGGACCACTCATGTCGAATTTGTCAGCGAGGTCGCCGAACGAGGATTCGCCGAGCGCGAGGGACTCGATGATGCGCCGGCGCGTCGGGTCGGATAGTGCGGTAAACGTGTCCATGGCGCCTATAATAAGTTTTAACTTAATTAAGTCAAGTCTTATTTTATACCTCGTCCTGGAAGATCTGCTCGATAGTCAGCCCGAAGAGCCGGGCGGCCCTGAACGCCAGCGGCAGGCTCGGATCGAACTTGCCCTTCTCGATGGCATTGATGGTCTGCCGCGAGACGTCCAGTTCCTCCGCAAGCCGGGCCTGGGTCCACTCGCGCTCCGCGCGCAGTACCTTGAGACGGTTCTTCATTGGTAGCGTCGGTGGCCGAGAAAGATGCCGATCCCGTAGGCCGCGCAGACAAGAAACACGAGGAAACCGATTTCCGCATCGAAGGGAATCAGGTTTGTGGCGTCCGCCGTCGAGTAGGCCAGTCCGGCGACCAGCGCGACGCCCAGTGCCAATGCCATGGCTTCCAGCTGGATCTTCCGTTGCAGCTCGTCGAGAACCATGAGGTGATCCTTGTTCGCGGCGATCATGCCCACGCCCGCAGCGAGATTGACGAGAAGCGCGCCCGATGTGAGCGCCTTGGACTCCCACAGGAAGACCGGCCCGAACGTCGCGATGGCCAGTGTGACCACCCAGGCGACGGTCCAGCCCATCAGTTTCAGCGTGTTGCGGCGGAGCCTGTCGTGCATGCCGCCGGATCCGGTCTGGTTCATTTGTCTATTTCCTTTTACGAATTGTCAAGTTCACTTGACATAGAATAGCGGAAACAAGCTCAGCGTGTCAAGCACGCTTTACTTTTTGTCGTCTTTTATTTACGCGAGCGCCTGGCCCAGGTCGGTGATGAGGTCGTCGCCGTCCTCGATGCCGACCGACAGGCGGATCAGCGTGTCGCTGATGCCGAGCTTGGCGCGCTCGGCCGCGGGGACGCTCGCGTGCGTCATGATGGCCGGGTGATCGACGAGGCTCTCGACACCGCCCAGGCTCTCGGCCAGGGAGAACACCTCGCAGCGCTCGAGGAAGCGCCGCGCATCGCCGAGATCCCCCTTGATGAAAAACGTCACGATGCCCCCGAAACCGGGCATCTGCCGCTGTGCCAGGTCGTGCTGCGGATGCGAAACCAGTCCTGGGTAGATCACGCGCTCGACCCTGGCGTGTCCCTCGAGCCACGTGGCAATGCGCAGGGCGTTGTGGCAATGGCGCTCCATGCGCACATCGAGGGTCTTGAGGCCGCGCAACGCCAGGAAGCTGTCAAACGGACCTGCCACCGAGCCGATCGAATTCTGCAGGTAGGCCATGTGCTCGGCCAGCGCCGCATCGTTGACGACGACCATGCCGCCGACCATGTCCGAATGCCCGTTCAGGAACTTCGTCGCCGAATGCATGACGATGTCGCACCCGCGCTCCAGCGGCCGCTGCAGGTAGGGCGTCGCAAACGTGTTGTCGACGACGACGAGCGCCCCGCTCTTATTCGCGCGCGCCACGATTGCGTCGAGGTCGACGAGCTTGAGCAGCGGGTTGGTCGGCGTTTCGATCCAGACCATCGCGGTATCGCCGTCAATCGCCGCCGCGACCGCGTCAGGGTCGCTCAGGTCGACGTAGGAAAACCGCAGCCCCGCGCTGCGCTCGCGCACGCCGGAGAAAAGGCGACGCGTACCGCCGTACAGATCGTCCATGGCGACGACGCGCGAGCCGCTGTCGAGCAGCTCCAGAATCGTGGCCGTCGCCGCCATCCCCGACGCAAACGCGAATCCGTGCGTGCCCCCCTCCAGGTCGGCAACGCAGCGCTCGTAGGCCATGCGCGTCGGATTCTGCGTGCGCGAGTACTCGTAGCCCTTGTGCACACCGGGGCTTTCCTGGACGTAGGTCGAGGTTGCATAGATCGGGGGCATGATGGCCCCGGTCGTCGGGTCCGGGCTCTGCCCGGCATGAATCGCGCGCGTCGCGAATCGTTTTCTTTCAGCCATGGTGATTCCTACATCTGTCGGCGCAGGTAGTTGAGCACATCCGAGCGCGTGATCAGTCCGAGAAACTCGTCGCCGTCCATGATTGCAGCGTAGGGCTGCACGCGCAGCATGGCGACGAGATTATTGACGCTTTCCGTCCGGTCGAGCTTGATGAACGCCGACTCCATCGCGTCCTCGACCGGGCCGTTCATGAGCTCCGGGTGGCCGTACACGAACTGAATCAGCCGATCCTCCGTCACCACGCCGACGAGTTTGCCCTTGTCCATGACCGGCAACTGCGAGAATCCGGCGTTGCGCAGACGATTGTGCGCCGTCGTCAGCACATCGCCCGGGCTGACGGTGACCGTGGCATGTTCCCCGTGCGGCCGCCCGATGAGGTCGCGCAGGTCGCCGTGTTGCTCACGCGAAATGAAGCCCTGGTCCTCGAGCCAGAAGTCGTTGTAGAGCTTGGACAGGTACTTGTTGCCCGTATCGCAGGCGAAGGTCACGACGCGCTTTGCCTCGGTCTGCTCGCGGCAGTAGCGTAGCGCTGCCGCAAGCAGCGTGCCCGACGACGAGCCGGCGAGCAGGCCCTCCCTGCGCAGCAACTCGCGGGCCGTGGCGAATGATTCCGCATCGGAAATGGCGTAGGCCTTGACGACCTTGCTGAAGTCGGCGATGTCGGGAATGAAATCCTCGCCGATGCCCTCGACGAGCCAGCTGCCGCGGGTGCCCAACTCACCCGTGTTGATGTAGTCCGTGAGGATGGAACCCAGCGGGTCCGCGAGGACCAGGTCCACGTGCGGCGCGTGGGTCTCGAGGTACCGGCTGATCCCGGTCGCAGTGCCGCTCGACCCGACGCCGAGCACGATCGCGTCGACGTCGCCCTGCATCTGCTCGAGGATCTCCGGCGCCGTGCCTACCTCGTGCGCCAGCGGATTGTCCGGGTTGCCGAACTGGTTGATGAAATAGGCGCCGCGCTCCTCCGCCACGCTCTTGCCGAGATCCTGGTAATACTCGGGGTGCCCGCGGCCGACATCCGACCGCGTGAGAATGACCTCGGCGCCCATGGCGCGCAGGTTGAAGATCTTCTCCTGGCTCATCTTGTCGGGCAACACGATGACGAGCCTGTAGCCCTTCTGCGCGGCCACGAGCGCGAGTCCGAGACCCGTGTTGCCGGCCGTGGCCTCGACGATCGTGTCGCCGGGCCGGATATCGCCGCGTTTCTCGGCTTCTTCGATCATCGACACGCCGATGCGATCCTTGATCGAACCGCCCGGATTCATGAGCTCGAGTTTCAGAAACAGTCGACACGGTCCTGTGTCGATGCGCGTGACCTCGAGCATCGGCGTTTGGCCGATCATGCCGAGGATGTTGGAATACACGTTCATGGGCGAAACAGTTACATTGGAAATTTTCGGCGAGTGTACTCCAACATGAGGCTGGATGCCGCATTAGCAGAGGCTACCGAGCGTTTGTCGCGGGTCAGCGAGTCGCCGCGACTCGACGCGGAGATCCTGTTGTGCCGCACCATCGACATGCCGCGCAGCTATCTCTTTGCGCATCCCGAGGACGAGCTCGACGAACTCACGCGGCAGCGCTTCGAAGCGGTGCTCGAACGGCGCGCAACCGGCGTGCCCATGGCCTACATCATGGGTGTGAAGGAATTCTGGTCGCAGGAATTCACCGTGAGCCCTGCGACGCTGGTGCCGCGCCCCGAGACGGAGATCCTCGTCAATCTCGCCCTGTGCGAAATACCGCGCGACGCCGCCTGGCGAGTCCTCGATCTCGGCACGGGGAGCGGCGCCATCGCCGTATCGATCGCCTGCGAGCGCCCACTGTGCGAGGTGACGGCCGTGGATATCAGCGAGGAGGCCCTGCTGGTCGCCAGGGAAAACGCTGGCGCGCTGGCGCAGGGCAACGTCGAATGCGTGCACGGAGACTGGACCGAGCCCGTGCGCGACAGGATCTTCGACCTCATCGTGTGCAATCCGCCGTACGTGCGCGCCGACGACGCGGCCCTCCGGTCACTGCGGCACGAGCCCCGTGCCGCGCTCGTCGCGGGCGAGGACGGTCTCGACGCGATCCGCGTCCTGGCGAGGGACTGCAGGGGCATCCTCGTCGAGAATGGCCTGCTGCTCATCGAACACGGCTGGGACCAGAGCGACGCGGTCGCGGCCCTGCTCGCTGCCCACGAATGGGTCGAGGTGCACTGCCACAACGACCTCGCCGGCCTGCCCCGCGTGACAGCCGCGCGCCGGGGTGGTACATAGGCCCTCCCGGATCCCAAGCGAGATACCATGATCACGATCAAGACCAATCACGGCGATATCGGCATCGAGTTGTTCGACGACAAGGCGCCGCTGTCCTGCGAAAACTTTCGCCAGTACGTACGCGACGGCCATTACGCCGGAACGGTGTTTCACCGCGTCATCCCGAATTTCATGATCCAGGGCGGTGGCATGGACGAAAACCTGACGGCGAAACCGACGCGTGACTCGATCAGGAACGAGGCCGACAATGGCGTCAGCAACAAGCGCGGCACACTGGCAATGGCGCGCACGATGGTTGTCGACAGCGCAACGTCGCAGTTCTTCATCAACCTGCGAGACAACGATTTTCTCGACAACGGCACCCGCGATTTCGGATACGCCGTGTTCGGACAGGTGACCGACGGCATGGACGTCGTCGACACCATCGCTGCCGTACCGACGGGCAACCGCGGCGGTCACCAGGACGTGCCCGTGGACGCTGTCGAGATTATTGCCGTCACGATCGACGAATAGCCGCGGACGGCCCGCCATGCAACGCGTAAGCATCCGCGGACTGACGCAGGCTGCCGGCGTGCTGACCATCGCGTTTTCCCTGCTGACGCTGCTGCCGTCCAACTTCCACGCGGTGCAGCTATTCACGCATTTCAGGCTCCAGTATTTCATCGCGGCGGCACTGCTGGTCGTCGCGTTCATCATGCTGCGCGAACGCCGTTACGCCGTGCTGTTGTTTGCCACGGCGTTTATCAACGGTGCCCATGTGCTGCCGTGGTACCTGGACGAGCCCTATGCGACCGACGGCCGCGAACTCAAGCTCCTGCAGGCCAACGTGCTGTTCAGTAACACGGAGTTCGACCGGTTCTTTGCGTTGCTCGACAGCGAGCAGCCGGACGTGGTCGTGCTGCACGAGGTGTCGCCTGCGTGGGCAGAGGAACTCAGGCGCCTCGAGGGCACCTATCCGCACCGGGTCGTCGAGGCACGGGAGGGCAGTTTCGGCATCGCCGTTCTGGCCAGATACCCGATGACGGCGACGGCGACGGTGGCGAGCGAACCTCTCGGTTTCCCGACCGTCGTCACGACGCTCGCGCCGGGCGGCCGGCAGCTGCAAATCGTTGCAACACATCCGATGATTCCAGTGGGCGCCCGCAACTTCGGGTCTCGCAATACGCAGCTGGCGACCGTCGGCGACCTGTTACGGCGTTACTCCGGACCACGCGTGCTGGCGGGCGACCTCAACACGAGCATGTGGGACCTGAATTACAAGGCGCTGGAGGCACGCACGGGTTTGCGCAATGTGCGGCGCGGTTTCGGCGTCGCGCCGTCCTGGCCCACGTTCCTGCCCTTCGCGATGATCCCGATCGATCACGTGCTCGTGTCGGGCGACGTCGGCGTTAGCGATGTGCGTACTGGGCCGCGCATTGGCTCGGATCATCTGCCGCTGCTGGTGACGCTCACGCTGTAGGATTCCCGCTAGTCCTGTCCCAGCCCGATCCTGAGCACGATCGGCCCGGACAAGTCGGCGGGTAGCTGATTGTCGCGATCGAAACGGTTCCAGTGACTGTTGGCAACGAAGTAGAAGTCGCCGTCGTGGATGGTGCCCAGCGTGGGCTCATCGAACGCGTCGAGGTTGGCCGCAAGGACCCTCGCACAGTTGATCGCCGCGCCGTCATCGCCCAACCTGAATGACACGACGCGGTGCGGGCGGATTCCGTTCTGGATCGCAATGAGGCGATCGCCGAAACGATACAGCCCGTCAATACCGTGGTCCGAGACGTCTTCGGCGACGCGCAGCTTGTCGAGCACCTTGTCTGCGAGTCGCACGCGGTAGAGACCGGCCGTGTAGTCGGCGATATAGAGGTAGTCGCCGCTCTCATCGAGGACCAGGCCCTGCGGTGAATTCAAGACGCCGCGCTGCACGAGTTCGGTGAAGACGTCCCGCTCGATGTCGTAACGATACACGGCGCCGGTCAGGCTGTCCGTCGTGTAGATGATGTCGCCGTCGATAACGAGGTCACCGAGCACCTGCTCCGGCGCAACCTGCGGGAGCAGCGCCGCGCGCGTGATCGCACCCTTCTTCACATCGATACGGAACAGGCCGGTCTTGCCAATGTCGTTCCCGGCGTTTTCCAGTTGGGGTACGGCGGCGCTCGCAAACCACAGGCTGCCGTCGTCGTGAAACCGCATCCCGAACACACTCCAGTGGCCCTGCCGATCGCTGATCGGCTCGTGGTTCGCAAACAGGACGCCCTTGCGGATGCTGCCGAGATAGATCGTGCCCGTTGCATCGACCGCGACGCCTTCGGGGATGAAATCGGCATCATCCAGAGTCGCAGCGACGCGGGCCGCTCCGACGGGGCGGTGCAACTGCCGCAGGCGGTGTTCGTAACCTGCCCAGTCGTCGAGTTCACGAACGGCCGCGAATTCCTGCATGTCGGCAACCCCGAAATCGATGCCCTTTTGCAGCAGCACATCCAGGGTGGCCAGGGCGCTGTCCGGATCGCCGTTCAGCGTGAATGCGAGCGCCAGGTTGAACCCGGCGCCGGGATAGCCGGGCCTCGCCGTCACTGCTTCCTTGGCAGCTGCAAGCATCGCCGGATAGTCCTGCGCCTGGTAGGCGGCGACGAGCTCGGCGCGCGCCTCGGCATAATCGTCGCCAAGAGCGCCATGCGCCGCCAGCAACAGCACAACCAGGCCGCACCATCGCGAGTCCGTGCTTTTCATCGTCGCTTCTCTCCTGATCCCACCGACGTGCTACGCCCGGGTTGAGGGGGCAGCGTAATCGGGCGCGGCCGGCTGATCTACCGGGAACAGGCGGTCGTACGCCAGCGTGAAGTAATACGTGTAGATAACGATGCCGGCCATGGCGACGATGTCGAACGCCAGCGCCTTCCAAAGCGTCCAGTTCATCCACCACATCAGCAGCGGCAGGTTGACGACGACGAGCGTCGCCTCGAAACCGAACGCATGGACCATTCGCCAGTTGCGTGACCGGTCGGTGGGGACGCGACCATTGCGCACGTCGAATCGATCGAAGCAATAGTTGTAAACAAAATTGATCGCAAGCGCGACCACGCTGAGCGCAACCGCCAGCGCGCCCATCGACAGGATGCTGCGATCAAACAACAGTGTCGTGATGACGGCGGTCAGCGCGACGAGGATGCCCTCGAAAAGAAGCGCATAGCGCAGCCGGTCCGCACCGGTGCGGATGACGATATCGGTCGCCATCAGGCCGCGCTCGCCTCGGTCGGGTCGTAGCCCAGGTTGGGTGCGAGCCACTTTTCGGCGTCGGCGATGCTCACGCCTTTGCGAGCCGCGTAGGATTCGAGCTGGTCGCGATCGATCTTGCCGACGGCAAAATACCTGGCCTCGGGATGCGACAGGTAAAACCCGCTGACGGCGGCGGTGGGGTACATGGCGAACGACTCCGTGAGGCGCAGGCCGATGCTCGCTTCGACGTCGAGCAATTGCCATAACTTCCCCTTCTCGGTGTGATCGGGGCAGGCCGGGTAACCGGGCGCAGGCCGTATCCCGCGATACGCTTCAGCGATCAGGTCGTCATTGGAAAGCCTTTCGCGCGGCGCGTAGGCCCAGAACTCCCTGCGCGTGCGCTCGTGCATGTACTCGGCCAGCGCCTCGGCAAGCCGGTCGGCCAGCGCCTTGAGCACGATTGCACTGTAATCGTCGTGGGCCTTTTCGAATCCCCGGACGTGCTCGTCGATACCGATTCCCGCGGTCACGGCAAAGGCGCCGATATAGTCGGCCGTTCCCGCAGGCGCCACGTAGTCGGCAAGACAGAATTGTGCCTGGCCGTCCGGCTTCGCGCGTTGCTGGCGCAGGTGCACGAGCCGATGCAGCAAACGGTCCCGGTCGTCGCCCGCGAACACCGCGATATCGTCGTGGTCGAGGGCATTGGCCGGAAAGAAACCGAGCACGGCGCGCGCCTGCAGCCAGCGCTCGTCGATGATGCGATCGAGCATGGATTGCGCATCTTTCCACAGCGACGTCGCCGCCTCGCCCACGACCGTGTCGTCGAGGATCTGCGGAAACTTGCCGTGAAACTCCCAGGCATTGAAAAAGGGCATCCAGTCGATGTAGTCGCGCAGCACCTCGAGGCTGACGTCGTCGAAGACGCGCCGGCCCGTGAATGCAGGGACGGGTGGCTCGTAGGCCGCCCAGTCGATGTCGTACTTGCTATCGCGCGCCTGCAACAACGACAGCTGCGGGGCGAGCCGCTTCTTGCTCGCGTGCTGATCGCGGCGACGCGCATTCTCGCGGCGATTCTTCGACACGATCTCGTTACGAGTACCCGGTTCGACCAGCGCCTGGGCGACGCCGACCGAGCGCGATGCGTCCTTGACGTAGATCACAGGTCCTTCATATCGCGGTTCGATCTTGACCGCCGTATGCGCCGGCGACGTCGTCGCGCCGCCTATCAGCAACGGCAGTTCCATGCCGAGGCGCTGCATTTCGCTCGCGACGTGCACCATTTCGTCGAGCGAGGGCGTAATCAGTCCCGACAGCCCGATAATGTCGGCCTTTTCGCGGCGTGCCGCCTCGAGGATTCGATCGCAGGACACCATCACACCGAGATCGACGACCTCGAAGTTGTTGCACTGCAAAACGACGCCGACGATGTTCTTGCCGATGTCGTGCACGTCACCTTTGACCGTAGCCATGACTATCCTGCCATTCGAGCTACGCTTGCCGTCCTTCTCTTCCTCGATATAGGGCACCAGGTGGCCGACTGCTTTCTTCATGACTCGGGCCGATTTCACGACCTGCGGGAGGAACATCTTGCCCGCACCGAAGAGGTCGCCGACGACGTTCATGCCCGCCATGAGTGGCCCTTCGATGACGTCGAGCGGCCGCTTCGCCTTCTGACGCGCCTCCTCGGTGTCGTCAATGACGAACTCGTCGACGCCGTTCACGAGCGCATACTCGAGCCGCTTCGACACGTCGAACTCGCGCCACGACAGGTCCTGCCCCTTGACGGCCGCGCCCGATTTCTGGTCCTTGTACTGTTCGGCGACCTCGAGCAGCCGGTCCGTTGCATCCGGGCAGCGATTGAGTACGACATCCTCGACGGCGTCGCGCAGTTTTTCCGGCAGGTCCTCGTAGATGGCGAGCTGCCCCGCGTTGACAATACCCATGTCCATGCCGGCACGAATTGCGTGATACAGGAACACGGAGTGAATCGCCTCGCGAACGACGTTGTTCCCGCGGAATGAAAATGAAACGTTACTCACGCCGCCGCTCACCAGGGCGTGGGGCAGTGACGCCTTGATCTCGCGCGTGGCTTCGATGAAATCCAGCCCGTAGCTCGCGTGCTCTTCGATGCCCGTCGCAACCGCGAAGATATTGGGGTCGAAAATAATGTCGGCCGGATCGAAACCGACCTTGTCGACGAGCACGTCGTAGGAGCGTTTACAAATCTCGACCTTGCGCTCGATCGTGTCGGCCTGGCCCTGCTCGTCGAAAGCCATGATGATGACGGCGGCGCCGTAATCGAGACAGGCCCGCGCCTGCTCCACGAATACTTTCTCGCCCTCCTTCAGCGAAATGGAGTTGACGACGGCTTTTCCCTGCACGCACTTGAGGCCGGCTTCGATGACCGTCCATCTCGACGAGTCGATCATGATCGGCAGGCGTGCGACGTCGGGTTCGGCGGCAATGAGGTTGAGGAACGTCACCATCGCCTTTTCCGAGTCGAGCATGCCCTCGTCCATGTTGACGTCGATGACTTGCGCGCCGTTATCCACCTGCTGGCGCGCGACCGCGACGGCCGCGGCGTAGTCGTCCGCCTCGATCAGGCGGCGGAAAATCGCCGAGCCGGTGACGTTGCAGCGCTCGCCGATGTTGACGAACAGGTCGTCGGGCCCGATGTTGCAGGGCTCGAGGCCTGACAGCCGGCAGCGCACCGGGATATCGGGTACGGCGCGCGGCGGCGCATCGGCAACCGCGTTCCCGAGTGCACGAATGTGCGCGGGCGTGGTCCCGCAACAGCCCCCGACCATGTTGACGAGGCCGTTGGCGGCAAATTCGCCGATCACGGCTGCCATGTCCTCGGGCGCTTCGTCGTATTCGCCGAACTCGTTGGGCAGGCCCGCGTTCGGATAGGCGCCGACCCGGGTATCCGCAATGCGCGACAGTTCCGCGATGTACGGGCGCAGCTCGCTCGCACCGAGCGCGCAGTTGAGGCCTATCATGAACGGCTTGACGTGACGCACCGAGTTCCAGAACGCCTCGGTCGTCTGGCCGGACAGCGTGCGCCCGGATGCGTCCGTAATCGTTCCGGAGATCATGACCGGCAGTTTGGCGCCGGCGGAGCGAAACGCGCGCTTGACGCCCATGATCGCGGCTTTCGCATTGAGCGTGTCGAAAATCGTCTCGATTAGCAGGAAGTCGACGCCGCCCTCGATCAGCGCACTGGCGGCGACCTCGTAGGTGTCAGCGAGTTCGTCGAAGGAAATATTGCGAAAGCCCGGGTCGTTGACGTCGGGAGAAATGGACGCCGTGCGATTCGTCGGGCCGAGCGCGCCGGCAACCCAGCGCGGGCGCCCTGTCCGCGCGGCGCAGGCGTCGGCGCACTCGCGTGCCAGCCTCGCGGCGGTGGCGTTGAGTTCGGCGACCAGCGTCTCCATGCCGTAATCGGCCATCGACGGCGCATTCGAATTGAACGTATTCGTCTCGATGACATCGGCGCCAGCCTCGAGAAATGCGTCGTGGATGGCCCGGATGACGTCAGGGCGCGTGATCGACAGCAGGTCGTTGTTGCCCTTGAGGTCATGGTGCCAGTCGGCGAAACGTGGACCGCGATAGTCGTCTTCGCCGAGTTCGTAGGCCTGGATCATCGTGCCCATGGCGCCATCGAGCAAGACGATGCGTTCGTCGAGCGCGGCGAACAGGCCGCGAATTCGTTCTTCACGTTTCATGACTTGTTCCCCGTCGGCCGCACGCCGAGCGCGTGGCAGATTGCGAACGCGAGTTCTGACCGGTTGAGCGTGTAGAAGTGGAACTCGGAAATGCCCTCGGCCTCGAGTCGGCGCACCTGGTCGATCGCGACGCTGGCCGCAATCATCTGGCGCGTCTCGGCGTCGTCGTCGAGGCCCGCGAACCACTGCCGCAACCAGTCGGGGACCGACGCACCGCAGGCCACGGCGAACTTTTCGAGCTGCGGAAACCGGGTAATCGGCAGGATGCCGGGGACAATCGGCGAGTCTATGCCGGCTTGCGCACACCGATCGCGAAAACGCAGAAAGACGCCCACGTCGAAAAAGAATTGCGTAATTGCACGCGTTGCCCCGGCATCGAGCTTGCGCCGCAGGTTATCGAGATCAAAGTCGGCATCGGGCGCCTCCGGGTGCACTTCGGGGTAGGCGGCGACGGAGATATCGAAATCCGCAATCTTCTTCAGACCCGCTACCAGATCTGACGCGTAGGCGTAGCCATCCGGGTGCGGCTCGTAGCAGGCGGAACCTTTCGGTGCGTCGCCGCGCAGGGCGACGAGATGCCGGATCCCCATGTCCCAGTACTCGCGGGCGATATCGTCGATTTCGCCGCGGCTGGCGCCGACGCAGGTCAGGTGCGGCGCCGTCGTCAGCGACGTCTCGCGAAGGATGCGCGCGACAGCATTGTGCGTGCGCTCACGCGTCGAGCCATCGGCGCCGTAGGTGACGGAGACGAAACGGGGATTCAGGTTCTTGAGCCGGTCGATCGATTTCCACAGGGTCGCCTCGGCCTGTTCCGAGTGCGGCGGAAAGAACTCGAACGAAACGTCGGGCCTCGAGGCGCTGTTGTTGTTCATGTCGTTGCCACGCCGAGCAGCCAGCCCGGCTCGTTATCGGGAATGGACCGGGGCGGCGCGAGCCGCAGGGATGCCGCCGACGCCCACGCGGCAAAGTCGCTCCTGAGGCGCGCCTCGGTGTGCGAGTTCGCCGCCGCGAGAATCAGGATGCGGCCGCCCGGCCGGAGCAGGCGCCTGGCCTCCCCGATCGCTGCGGCGGGCCGGGCGGCTCCGGCAAGCACATCATCGAGAATGACCGTATCGAACTCGGCCTCGGCGAACGGCAACGCATACATGTCTCCCTGGCGCAGCGAGCAGTTGGGCAGTCCGGCCAGGAGCACTTCGGCACGCGCGAGGCGCCGCGCCGTCGGATCGATATCGACTCCCACGAGCCGACGCGCTCGCGACGCCAGCAGCTTCATCAACCTGCCCTGACCGCAGCCCACATCGAGCAGGTCGCCGAGAGGGGCGGCGACGGTCAACTCGACGAGCGCCTTGTGCAGCGAGCGGTCCTCTTCGTCCAGCGCGCTCTCCTGGAAGTCCGCGCCGCGAAGCTTGCACAACTTGTCGAGATCGCGCGCAAATTCGGGTTCGTGCTCCGGCAGCAGTGCGAGCAATCGCCGGCGCACCGCGACGTCCGGCCCGTTGATCGGCACGCGGTAGTAGACGAAGTGGCCGTCGCGGAAGCGTTCGAGCAGCCCCGCGTCGATAAGCGCCTTCAAGTGCTGCGAAACCCGCGGCTGGCTGAGGCCGCTAACGTCGGTCAGTTCGGTGACGCTGCACTCGGCCACGCCGCACAGCGCCGCAAACCTGAGGCGAGCGGGATCGGCGAGCGCCTTGAATTGCGCCATCAGCTTGCGGGATGCTGTATTCATTCAAATATAAAGATACTTTTATATTTAGGCCGTACAGTATACCGCAGGCCGGGGGAACGCTGTTAGTCCCTATTGCACGGCATTGGAGCCCGGGGGCGAGGAGGTGACGGCGAATACGCGCTCGACGTCCACGGCGTCGTAAGTGCGGCGTCGCCCACAGTACTCGCAGACGATTTCGATATCGCCCCGCTCCGTGAGGGCCGCGCGTGCTTCGGCCTCGCCGATCATCCTGAGCACGTCCTCGACTTTGCGCGCCGAACAGCGGCAGCGGAAACGAACCGGCCGCGACTCGAAGGCGCGCACGTCGTCTTCGGCAAACAGCTTTGCAATGAGGTCGAGGCCCGCCTCGCCGTCCAGATCGGCCGTGGACAGCGTTTCTATGAGCAAGTGCAGGCGGTACCAGTCATCGGGGTCGATCGGCTCGCCCGCCACCTGCTGCAGCAGGACACCGCCAGCGATCTCGTCGTTGGCGACCAACGCGATGTGGCTCGGGACCTGCACGGAGCGCTGGAAGTAGTGTTCGAGGCTCGCGGACAGGGACTCGCCGTTCATGGCGACGATTCCCTGGTAAGGCCGCTCCCCCGCATCCACGGTGATCGCGCAGCGCGCGCCCGCCGCGAGGTCCGAGAAATCCCGCGCGCCGGCTTCGTCCTGCTCGACGGCCATGCCGCGCATTTCATGGTTCGACGTGCATTGCATGACCAGCATGCGCAGCGCGCCGCTGCCCTGGATCTGCAGCGTTATCGCACCGTGGAAATTGAGGCTCTGCGCGATGAGGCCCGTCGCCGCCGCAGCATGCCCCAGTGTTTCAGCGAGGAGCGGCGAATAGTCGTGGTCGCGCTGCATGCGCCGCCACGAACGCCCCATGTGAATGAGCGCACCGCGCACCGGCAGCCTCTCGAACGCGAACGGGATAACGCTGTCCGCCGACACGTCAGCCGCTCAGTTTTTCTTTGAGGATCTGGTTGACCTGCGCGGGGTTCGCCTGTCCCCTGGTTTCTTTCATGACCTGGCCGACGAAGAATCCGAGGAGCTTTTCCTTGCCGGCCCGGTACTCCTGCACCTGGCCCGGGTTCGCATCGATAACCTTGTCCACGACGGCTTCTATGGCGGACGTATCGGTGATCTGCCTGAGTCCCCGCGACTCGATGATGTCGTCGGCCGTCCCCTCGCCCTGCCACATGGCCTCGAAGACCTGCTTGGCGATCTTCCCCGAGATCGTGTGATCGTGAATGCGCGTGACCAGGCCGGCGAGATCCGCCGCCGAAATACGGCTCTCGCCGATGTCCAGGCCGTCCCTGTTCAGCGCGCCCGACAGTTCGCCCACGACCCAGTTCGCGACCAGCTGCGGATCCGCTTCGGCAGCGGCGACGGCGGCCTCGAAAAAATCCCCCAGCGGCCTCGATACGGTCAGCTGCGCCGCGTCGTCCTTCTTGATGCCGTATGCCGCCACGAACCGCTTCCTCTTGTCGTCCGGCAGTTCCGGCAGCTGCCCGCGCACCGTGTCGATGTATTCGTCACTGATCTCGACAGGCAACAGGTCGGGGTCGGGAAAATAGCGATAGTCGTTGGCCTCTTCCTTGGAGCGCATCGACCGCGTCTCGTCCCTGTCCGCATCGTAAAGGCGCGTCTCCTGCACGACCTCGCCGCCATCCTCGAGCAGGTCGACCTGGCGTTCGATCTCAAAGTTGATGGCACGCTCGACGAAACGGAAGGAGTTGAGGTTCTTGATCTCCGTGCGCGTGCCGAATTCCGTCTGGCCCTGCGGGCGCATCGAGACGTTGGCATCGCAGCGAAACGAACCTTCCTGCATGTTGCCGTCAGAAATGCCGAGATACCGCACGATCGAGTGGATCTTGCGCATGTAGGCAACGGCTTCTTTTGCTGAACGGATATCGGGTTCGGACACGATTTCGAGCAAGGGCGTACCGGCGCGATTCAGGTCGATGCCCGAAAACGTATCGAGACCTTCGTGTATCGACTTTCCCGCATCCTCCTCGAGGTGCGCTCGCGTGATCCCGATGCGCTTGTCGTTGCCGTCGGCGTCGGTGATGAACAGCTCGCCATGCTCGACGATCGGCAGCTCGTACTGGCTGATCTGGTAGCCCTTCGGCAGGTCCGGGTAAAAATAGTTCTTGCGCGCAAACACCGAACGCCGCGCAACGGTTGCGTTGACCGCCAGTCCGAACATGGCCGCCATGTGCACGACCTCCTCGTTGAGGACCGGCAGTACGCCCGGATAGCCGAGATCGACGAGGCAGGCCTGCGTGTTCGGCGAGGCGCCGTAAGCCGTAGACGCGGCCGAAAAGATCTTCGACTTCGTGGCGAGTTGCGTGTGGATCTCGAGCCCGATAACGACCTCCCAGTTCATGCGAAGCCCTCCGGGCACCGCGTGTGCCAGTCCGTCGCCTGCTGGTACTGGTGTGCGCATCTCAGCAGCACGCTTTCGCCGAAGTGAGGGCCGACCAGGTGCAGCCCGACAGGCAGTCCGTCGACGAATCCGCAAGGAACGGAGACACCCGGCAGGCCGGCGAGGTTAGCGCCGATCGTGTAGATGTCGTTGAGGTACATCTGGATCGGGTCGTCGACCTTGTCACCCAGTTTGAAGGCCGGCGCCGGCGCCGTGGGACCGGCAATCACGTCGACGTCGGCAAATGCCTTCTTGAATTCGTCTGCGATCAGCTGTCGCACCTGCTGCGCCTTGAGGTAATAGGCGTCGTAATAGCCGGCCGACAGCACGTAGGTGCCCGTCATGATGCGGCGTTTCACCTCATCGCCAAACCCCTCGCCGCGGCTGCGGCAGTACAGGTCGAGCAGGTCGTCCACGTCCGCGGCACGATGCCCGAAGCGCACGCCGTCGAATCGCGACAGGTTCGAGGAACACTCGGCCGGCGCCACGACGTAATAGGTCGGCACCGACAGATCGATGTTCGGCATGCTGACCTCGATGGTCGTCGCGCCGAGCGACTCGAGCGCCGCGATCGCCGCGCGCACGCGGTCGCCGGTAGCGGGGTCGAGCCCCTCGTCGAAGTGTTGCCGAACGACGCCGATCTTGAGGCCGCGGATAGTGTCGCCAAGCGCAGCGACGTAGTCGGGCACGGGCTGATCGATCGACGTCGAGTCGCGTTCGTCGAAGCCGGCCATGACGCCGAGTAACAGCGCTGCGTCTTCAGCGGTCCGCGTAATCGTGCCGGCCTGGTCGAGGCTCGAGGCGAAGGCGATCATGCCGTAGCGCGACACGCGCCCGTAGGTCGGTTTGAGGCCGACCGTGTTGGTCAGGGCGGCAGGCTGGCGAATCGAGCCGCCGGTATCGGTTGCCGTGGCCGCCGGCGTGAAACGCGCGGCCACCGACGCTGCCGAACCGCCCGATGAACCGCCGGGCGAACGCTCGAGGTCCCAGGGGTTGCGTACCGGACCGAAATAACTCGTTTCGTTCGAGGACCCCATCGCGAACTCGTCCATGTTCGCCTTGCCAAGCACGACGGCGCCAGCCCGGGCGAGGCGCTCGACGACCGTCGCATCGTACGGCGATACGAAATTGTCGAGCATCCTGGAGCCGCACGTCGTCCTGACACCGCGCGTGCAGAAGATGTCCTTGTGAATCAGCGGCAGGCCGCACAGCGGCCCGCCGTTGCCGGCTGCGCGATCCGCGTCGGCCCTGGCGGCCGTGGCGAGTGCCTCGTCACGCGTCACCGTGATCAGCGCGTTGAGCTGTGCATCGCCGCCGGCAATCCTGTCGAGCAGCGCTTCGGTCACCTCGACCGACGTGAAGTCCCCGGCGTCCAGGCCGGCGCCCAGCTCCGTCAAGGTTCTCTCGTGGAGGGCCATCACTCGATCACCTTGGGCACCAGGTAAAAACCGTCGGTGACGGCCGGGGCATTGCGCTGGAAGCGATCCCGCTCGTCGGTCTCCGTCACGACGTCCGGCCGCAGGCGCTGCACGGCATCGAGCGGGTGTGCCATCGGCACGACACCCGACGTGTCGGCCTGGGACAACTGGTCGACGAAATCGACGATTTTCGAGAGCTTTTCGACGCTCTCGGCATACTCGTCGTCGGTCAGGTTGAGCCGCGCCAGCATCGCAATGTGCCGGACCTGGTCTTTATCGAGTGACACTGTGTTTTTCCGCAGAATTTTCGATTAAATGCATTGTCCGCCGCCGCGGGCACGCAATGATACATGAACCCGCTTTGAAAACCCGGCAAACCTGCGCCGGGGAGGCCGATTCAGGGCTCCTTGTGGAATGTCGTGCGCATTGCTAGATTACGCCGTTAATCTCCCTTTGGGCCTCACCTGCATGTTCAAGAATATCCTGGGTTATTTCTCGAATGACCTGTCGATCGACCTTGGCACGGCCAATACCCTGATTTATTCGCGGGGCCACGGCATCGTGCTGGACGAGCCGTCCGTCGTGGCGATTCGCGAGGACTCGGGGCGCGGCGGCCGGATCGTCGAGGCCGTCGGCATGGATGCCAAGAACATGCTGGGACGCACGCCCGGCAACATTACGGCCATTCGGCCGCTCAAGGACGGCGTCATCGCCGACTTCACGGTCACCGAGAAGATGCTCCAGCACTTCATCAAGAAGGCGCTGGGCACCCGCTATTTCCGTCCCGCCCCGCGCGTTCTGATCTGCGTGCCCTACGGATCGACGCAGGTGGAGCGTCGCGCCATCCGCGAGTCTGCCGAGGGCGCCGGCGCGCGCAAGGTCCACCTGATCGACGAGCCCATGGCGGCCGCGATCGGTGCCGGCATGCCGGTCCATGAGGCGCGCGGCTCGATGGTCCTGGACATCGGCGGCGGCACGTCCGAAGTTGCCGTCATATCGCTGAACGGCATCGTCTACGCGTCGTCGGTGCGTATCGGCGGCGACCGCTTCGACGAAGCGATCACCAACTACGTGCGCCGCAATTACGGCATCCTCATCGGCGAGGCCACGGCCGAACGTATCAAACACGAAATCGGCTCGGCGTTCCCGGGGCAGGAGGTACTGGAAATCTCCGTCAAGGGACGCAATCTGTCGGAGGGCGTACCGCGCAGCTTCACCCTGAACTCGAACGAGATCCTCGAAGCCCTGCAGGAACCGCTGCAGGGCATCGTCGGCGCCGTGAAGGAAGCCCTCGAGCAGACACCCCCGGAGCTCGGCGCCGACGTCGCTGAACGCGGCATCGTTCTGACGGGCGGCGGCGCGCTGCTGCGCGACCTGGACAAGCTTCTCATGGAGGAAACCGGGCTGCCCGTCGTCATCGCGGACGATCCGCTGACCTGCGTGGCACGCGGCGGAGGTCGCGTTATCGAACTGATCGACGAGCACGGTCCCGCCGTATTCGGACTGGAGTGATCCGCCCAGCGCGTAACGATGGTCGCGTCCCGGGAAAATAACAGCAATCCGGCGCGCATCCCGGGCCTGGGTCTCCGCATCATTGCCCTGATCCTCGCGAGTATTCTCGTGATGTATTTCGACCATCGCGAGAACCATCTCGACGGCATCCGCCGCGGGATCAGCACGGCCGTCTACCCGCTGCGGCTCGTCGTGGACGCCCCCGTGCGCCTGTGGCAATGGTTCGATACCTCCACGACCTCGCGCAACGAACTGGAGCTCGAACTCGGGCGCCTCAGGGCCGAACGCCTGCTGACCAATGCGCGCCTGCAGCGACTCACTTCGCTCGAGGCGGAGAACGCGCGGTTGCGGGCCTTGCTCGACGCTCGGGGTCGCGTGCGCGACGAGGTGCGCGTCGCCGAAATCCTGGCCGTCGATGCCAACCCCTACCAGCACAACCTGATTATCGGTGTCGGCAGCCGCGACGGCGTCTACGACGGGCAGCCGATCGTCGACGCCAACGGCGTGGTCGGCCAGGTTATCGAAACAGGATTCATGACCGCCCAGGCCATTCTTATCAGCGACGCGGACCATGCCTTGCCTGTCGAGGTGAATCGTAACGGCCTGCGCACGATCGCGCGCGGCACTGGCGAGTTCGACCGCCTCGAGCTGCCTTTCCTGCCCAACAATGCGGACATCCGGGCCGGCGACCTGCTCGTGACGTCCGGCCTCGGCGGTGCTTTCCCGGCAGGCTATCCTGTTGCCGTGGTCAACTCCGTAACCCGCATTCCTCAGGAGCCCTTCGCCGACGTTACGGCAACCCCGTCGGCGGCTCTCGACCAGGTGCGCGAAGTCATGCTGATCTGGTCCCAGTCGCCGGTCCTCGAGGAGGCTGAGGAATGAGCCGCGAATTCGGTTCTCGCCGGCTACCGGTGATCATCACGCTCGTCGTCGGTCTCATGCTGTCGATCATGCCGCTGCCCGCGTGGCTGCAGGCGTTTCGTCCCGACTGGATCGCATTACTCCTTATATTCTGGGCCATGCAGCTGCCTCGGACCTGGAGCGTCGGCACCGCCTGGGTCGTCGGCGTCGTGCTCGACGTGGCCTATGGCACCCTGCTCGGCCAGCATGCGCTCGCGCTGAGCGTGGTCGTGTTCGTCACGGTTCGCTTTCACCTGCTGATGCGCGTGTTCCCGCTATCACAGCTGACGGCGACGGTATTCGCCCTGCTGGCGCTCTACCAGTTCCTGCTGTTCTGGATCAACGGCGTCGCCGGCCAATCGGCACCACCGTCGAGCTACTGGGGACCGGTCATAACCGGCACCGTCCTGTGGCCTTTCATCTTTCTGTTCCTCTCCGGGGTTCGCTACCGCTCGCGGTCGGGGGCCTAGGTATGGCCGCGCTGCTCTCGCCGATCAAGGATGTACATTCGGAGCGCCGGCTGTTCCTGGCCCGGGTCATCCTCGCGTCGATTGTGTCGTTGCTGCTGCTCGGCCTCGTCGTGGCACGTCTCGTCCAGCTGCAGGTCGTCGACCACGAACTGTTTGCCGAAAAGTCGCAGGGCAACCGCGTACGCATCGTGCCGGCACCGCCGATCCGCGGACTGATACTCGACCGCAAGGGCCGCGTCATCGCCGAAAACCTCCCCGCCTACCAGCTCGAGCTGATCCCGGAACAGGTAGGCGATCTCGACGATACCCTGAACCGGCTGGCCGCAATCGAGCTGATCGATCCGGAGGATATTCCGCGCTACAAGGAGCTGAGCCGGAGCGGGCCCCGCTTCAAACCGGTGACGCTCAAGTTTCGCCTGAGCGACGAGGAGATCGCGAACTTCGCCATCCAGCGGCCGCGATTTCCCGGCGTCGACTTCCAGCCCCGCCTGGTGCGCCACTACCCGCACGGCCCCGAAGTCGCGCACGCTGTCGGCTACGTCGGCGCGCTGAGTGCCGAGGACCTGCAACGGCTGGACGCCGCGAGCTACGCGGGCACTTCCCATACGGGCAAGACCGGTGTCGAAGCCCGCTACGAATACGCGCTGCACGGCGACCCCGGCTTCCGGCACGTGATCGCGAACGCGCGCGGACGCCAGATGCCGAGCGACACCAGCGACCTGCTCGACTCGCTGCCGACGGACCAGTCGCCAACCCCTGGCGCCAACGTCTACCTGAGCCTGGACCTCGACCTGCAGAAGCTCGCTTACCGCGCGTTCGACGGCCGCCGTGGCGCCCTCGTGGCGCTCGATCCGACCAGCGGCGAGATTCTCGCGCTCGTCAGCGCACCGTCGTTCGACCCCAACCTGTTCGCGGTGGGCATGACGACGTCGCAGTTCCGTGAGTTGCAGGAAAATCCCGACAGGCCGCTGTTCAACCGGGCCGTCGGCGGCGCTTACCCGCCCGGCTCCACAATCAAGCCGATGCTCGCGCTGGCCGCACTGGAGAGCGGGGCAACCAACAGGGCGCGTACCAGCTTCTGCCGCGGCTACTTCCAGCTGCCGGGCGACGAGCACCGCTACCGCGACTGGAAGCCCGAGGGGCACGGCCCCGTTGACCTGCACGAGGCGATTTCGCAATCCTGCGACGTCTACTTCTACGAAGTCAGTGTCGATCTCGGCATCGATGCCATACACGATTACCTGACCCGTTTCGGCATGGGGGACCGCACGGGTATCGATATCGGTGGCGAACACCGCGGCCTTGTGCCGTCGCGCGAGTGGAAGCGCACGTCTTTCCGCAACCGTGACGACCAGCGCTGGTACCACGGCGAGACCGTCATCGCGTCCATCGGCCAGGGCTACATGCTCGCAACACCGATGCAGCTGGCGGCTGCCGCCGGCGCGCTGGCGACGCGCGGCGAGCGCTACCGACCGTACCTCGTGGCGGCAGTCGAGGATGCGTTGACAGGCGAGCGCGAGCTGATGCGCCCTGAACGCCTTCCCAACGCCGACATCGACAATACCTATCACTGGGATGAGGTCATCGGAGCAATGCACGACGTTCTGCAGGGTCCGCGCGGCACGGCGCGTGCCGTAGGCGTGGGCGCGCCTTACCAGATGGCCGGCAAGAGCGGCACGGCGCAGGTGGTCTCGATCGCGCAGGACGAGGAGTACGACGATGCGGAACTCGAGGAGCGGCAACGAGACCATGCACTGTTTATTGCTTTCGCGCCGCTCGAGCAACCGCGCATTGCGGTAGCACTGATCGTCGAGAATGGCGAAAGCGGCAGCTCGGTGGCAGCGCCTATCGCAAAAGCCGTCATGGACCACTACCTGGGATACGACGACGATGCGCCTTAGTGATACGCAGCGCCTGCTGACACCGAAAGCGGCACCGCTGTCCAATTTTGCGTTGCTGATGCGCCGCCTGCATCTCGACGGTCCGCTGCTCGTCGGCCTCCTGCTCATCTGCTCGTTCGGACTCTTCGTGCTGTATAGCGCTGTCGGCGAGAGTTCTCGCCTGCTCCTGAACCAGGTTATCCGGCTCGGCGTCGCGTTCGTCGCCATGTTCGTCGTGGCGCAACTTCCCCCCGAGTTCCTGCGGCGCTGGACGCCTTGGGGCTATCTTGCCGGCCTCGTCCTGCTGGTTCTCGTGCTGGCGACCGGTGAAGTCGGCCAGGGCGCGAGGCGCTGGCTCGACATCGGCGTTCGATTCCAGCCGTCCGAGGCATTGAAACTCGGCGTACCGATGATGGCCGCCTGGTTCCTGCACGATCGGCCGATTCCGCCCAAGGTCTCGCACATCGCTATCATCGCCATCATGATCGTCGTCCCGACGATCCTGATCGCCAAGCAACCCGACCTCGGCACGGCCTTGCTGATCGCCGCGTCGGGCGTTATCGTCATCATTCTCGCGGGCATGTCGTTCCGCCTTATCGTCGGTCTCGGGCTCGCAGCCATACCCGGTGCGATGCTGTTGTGGCGCTTCATGCAGGACTACCAGAAACAGCGCGTCCTGACCCTGCTCGATCCCGACAGCGATCCGCTCGGCGCCGGCTACAACATCATCCAGTCCAAGATCGCGATCGGCTCGGGCGGCTTGTTCGGCAAAGGCTGGACCAATGGATCGCAGGCGCAACTCGAATTCCTGCCGGAGCGCGACACGGATTTCATCTTCGCCGTTCTCGGCGAGGAATTCGGCCTGCTCGGCGTGCTGGCACTGCTCGCCTTTTACGTGTTCGTTATCGGGCGAGGGCTTTATATTGCCGTCCAGGCGCAGGACACCTACTCGCGCCTGCTGGCAGGATCCATCAGCCTGACGTTCATGGTGTACGTGTTCGTGAACACGGCCATGGTGACCGGCCTGATCCCCGTCGTCGGCGTACCCCTGCCGCTGGTTTCGTTCGGCGGCACCTCGATGGTGACGCTCATGGCAGGTTTCGGTATTCTGATGTCCATCCACTCGAACCGGAAACTCTTGCCGCACTGATGAAACACCGCCTTCTTGCAGTCGCGGCAATCTTCGCCGTTTCCGTTTCCTGCTCGCAAGCCGACGACGCCGTTTATCTCGACGTCGGCCGACCGGATGTCGTTGCATTCATCGACGAAATGGTGGCGCAGCATGATTTCGATCGCGATGCCCTGACGGCGACGCTCTCCGAAGCCCGGACGAAGCGCTCGATCATCAGGAAGATCTCCACGCCGGCCGAACGCGAACTGACCTGGGCGGAATACCGCAGGATCTTCATTACCCCGGAACGTATTGCCGCGGGCACGAGTTTCTGGCGCGAGAATAATGCGATGCTCGAGCGCATCCGGCGCGAAACAGGCGTATCCGTCGAGATGATCGTGGGCATCATCGGCGTAGAAACCTATTACGGCCGCATTACGGGCAGGGACCGCGTCATCGACGCACTCGTGACACTCGCTTTCGACTACCCGAGGCGCGCGACGTTTTTTCGCAAGGAACTCGTTGAATTCCTGATTCTCACTCGCGAGGAAGAACTCGACCCGATGCAGCCGCTCGGATCCTACGCGGGCGCCATGGGGCGGCCGCAGTTCATGCCGTCGAGTTTTCGCGCTTACGCCGTTGACGCAACGGGTGACGGGAAGCGCGACATCTGGAACGACTGGGCCGACGTTGCCGGCAGCGTCGCGAACTACTTTGTCGAGCACGGCTGGCGGCCCGACGAGGAAGTCGTCGCCCGGGCGACGCTGGGGCACGGCTGGGCAGGACCGAAACCCGAACCGGAAAACACGTTGACCGCGAGTGAAACGGTCGGCTCTCTGAGCGCAAGTGGCGTGATGTTCGCCACCGACCTGCCCGCGGACAGCAAGGGCGAATTGCTGGCCCTGGACGGTGACGATGGGCGCGAGCACTGGGTCGGCTTTCACAATTTCTTTGTCATCACGAAATACAATCGCAGCGTGATGTACGCGCTCGCGGCGCACCAGCTCGGCCAGGCCATCGCCGGCAAGGTAGCTGAGAGTGAGGGCTAGGCTCGCACTCCTCGTCGTCTGTCTCCTGGCACTGGCCGCCTGCGGGGGCAGCAGGACGCGTGGCGACGGTGCCCCGTCGGGCGGGGCGCGAATCGCTGACCTTCCCGGGGACGCGGTGCCGCGCCGCGAACCGCGCAGCAAGTACGGCAACGGGCCCGTCTACGAGGTGCTGGGCCGGCGCTACACGGTCATGCCATCGAGTACGGGATTCCAGGAGCGCGGCGTCGCGTCCTGGTACGGAACGAAATTCCACGGCAACCTGACCTCGAACCGCGAGGTCTATGACATGTACAAGATGACGGCCGCACACAAGACCCTGCCGCTGCCGACCTACGTGCGCGTTCGCAACCTGCGCAATGACAAGTCGGTGATCGTGCGCGTCAACGACCGCGGCCCCTTCGTTCACAATCGCATCATCGATCTCTCTTACGCCGCTGCGCTGAAGCTGGACATGGTTACGGACGGTACGAGCCTGGTCGAAGTAACAGCGATCAACTTCGAGGAGCCGGTACGGGACCTCCCGGTGCGCAATACCACGCCGACCGCCCCGGGCGATGGCGCGGGGAGCGGCCCGGCGCATCCTCACGTTATCTTCGTGCAGGTCGGCGCGTTCAGTGACCGCGCCAACGCCGAACGGCGCCTCGGCGCCCTGTCGCTTGCGGGCATCGAGGGCGCCTTCATCCATGAGGAGCCCGAACCCGGTCGCACGCTGTACCGCGTCCGAATCGGTCCTGTCGCGGACGTCGTACAGTACGACGTGCTCGTCGAGGAACTCGAGAACATCGGGATCACCGATCCTTACCTTATAACCGACTAGCCGCGTACAATACGCGCCCTGAAAATCCCGACTTTGCCCAGAGGTCTCATGTCCAAACGTTTGTCCTGCGTCCTGTTTGTCCTGTTTTTTGTCGTTGCCACAAGCACTTATGCACAGATGCCGGCACCCGCCCCGCCGCTGATCGGTGCCCAGAGCTATCTCGTCATCGACGCGACCACCGGGCACGAAATCGCGGCGCAGGACCCCGACGCGCCGCTGGCACCCGCCAGCCTGACCAAGATCATGACGACCTATGTCGTCTTCAAGGCCCTGCAGCAGGGACAGCTGTCGCTCGATGAAATGGTGACCATCAGCGAGAAAGCCTGGCGCACGCCCGGCTCCCGCATGTTCGTCGAGGTCAACAAGCAGGTCTCCGTGAAGGACCTGCTCCTCGGCCTGATCGTGCAGTCGGGTAACGATGCCGGCGTCGCCCTCGCCGAGCACATCGCGGGCACCGAGGACGTCTTCGCGCAAATGATGACACAGCATGCGCGGCAGCTCGGTATGCATGCCAGCAGTTTCATGAATGCAACGGGCCTGCCCGCCGAAGGCCATGAAACCACGGCACGTGATCTCGCGATTCTCGCACGCGCCATGATCGCCGAGTTTCCCGAGTACTACGCATGGCACGCGGTCAAGGAATACACGTTCAACGACATTCGCCAGACGAACCGCAACACGCTGCTGTGGCGCGACGCGTCAGTCGACGGCATCAAGACCGGCCATACCGAAGATGCGGGTTACTGCCTCGTCGCATCGGCCGAACGCAACGGTATGCGCATCATCTCCGTCGTCCTCGGAACATCCAGCGAAAAGGCGCGCGCCGACGGCAGCCAGGCTCTGCTGAACTACGGCTTCCGCTTCTTTGAAACCCGCCTGCTGTTCAAGGCGGGCGAAGAAGTGACCAGCGCGCGCGTCTGGAAATCCCTCAACGAAACGTCCCGGCTCGGTGTCCTCGAGGACCTGTACATCACGGTGCGTCGCGGCGCCTACGACAAGCTGGAGTCCTCGGTCGATTTACCGGCCATCGTCGAGGCCCCTGTCGCGGCCGGCCAGCCGCTGGCCGAACTTCGTATCAGCCTGGATGGCGATGAGATCCTGCGCTCGTCGCTGCGCGCGCTCGACGACAACCCGTCAGGCTCATTGTGGCAGCGCACCCGCGACAGCATCAGCATGATGTTCGAATAAACATGAGCGACGAATCTGCCATACAGTTTCCCTGTTCGTTCCCGATCAAGATGATGGGGCGCGACACCGCGGAGTTCCGCGCAACGGCGCGCGCACTCGTCGAGAGACATGCCGGGGTCGTCGCCGACGAAGCCGTAAAGACCGCACTCAGCCGCAAAGGCAACTTCGTGTCGGTCACTGTGACGATCATCGCGACCAGCCAGGACCAGCTCGACAGAATCTACCGCGACGCCACGGATCACGATGACGTCCTGATGGCGTTATGAAGTCGCGCTGGCTCGGACGGCAGGATTACGTGCCCTGCTGGAGAGACATGCAGGCTTTTACGGACGGGCGCAACGACGCCACGGCCGATGAAGTCTGGTACTGCGAGCATCCGCCTGTATTTACGCTGGGGCTCAATGCCGCGAAAGAGCACCTCCTCGAACCCGGAGACATCGACGTCGTGCAGATCGACCGCGGCGGACAGGTGACCTACCACGGTCCGGGCATCCTTATGGTGTATCCCCTCATCGATATCCGCCGCGCGAATATCGGCGTGCGACGCCTGGTCACTGCGCTGGAACAATCCGTCGTGGACCTTGTCGCGGAACACGGCGTCGACGCGGCGGCAAAACCCGAAGCCCCGGGCGTTTACGTTGACGGCGCCAAGCTTGCCAGCGTTGGCCTGCGCATTCGCCGCGGCGCGAGTTTCCATGGCATGGCCCTGAACGTGGACGCCGATCTGGAACCCTTCTCGCGCATCAATCCCTGCGGGTACCAGGGACTGGAAATGACCGACCTGAGGCGTCTCGGCGTCGAGCTTTCGCTCGAAGACGCGGCCACGCGACTGCAGCCTCTCTTCCTGGAACGCCTCGAACTGCGCGATTAGGCGCGTTTCACCCGGATAGCTCGTCACGCAGCTGCGCCAGGCGCTCCGGCGTTCCGACGTCGGCCCACCGGCCCTCGTACAGGGAACCGGACAGCTGCCCCCGATCCGCGGCGTCGCGCAGCATCGGCGCCAGGGGAAAACGCCCTGCCTCGCAGTCCGCAAAGAACTCGGGCCTGTAGATTGCGACGCCGCTGAATGTGAGGGCTTGCTCGCTCGTATTGCGAATCAAACCGTCGGCGATGTCGAAGTCGCCGCCGGTCCTGTATTCCGGCGAGGGCACCATGACGAGGTGCCCGAGGTGTTCATCGGCGAGCGCTATATCGGGCACCGGCATGTCCGTAAATATGTCGGCATTGATCACCACGAACGGCCGGTCGCCCAGCGTCGGCAGCGCCTTGAAGATTCCGCCGCCCGTTTCGAGGACGTTGTCGCCTTCCTGGCTGTAGACGACTTCGAGCCCGTACCGGCGACCCGAGCCGACGCGCTCGACTATCCTGTCGCCGAGCCATCCCAGGTTGATGACGACCGTCCTGATACCGGCTGCTCGGACGTGGTCGAGGTGACGCTCGAGAAGGCTGCGCCCACCCACGTCGACGAGCGACTTCGGCGTCGCGTCGGTCAACGGTCGCAGGCGCTCGCCGCGACCGGCGGCCAGGATCATCGCCCTCATGCCGTCATTCCCGGAAGCACGCGCCTCTCGATCAGCGTGACGAGTTGCGCAAGTTCCGGGTATCGCGGCGCGACGTCGACGATGTATGACAGCGTGCGTGGCACATCGCCGAGATAAACGGACTTGCCGTCGCGATGGTTGAGCCTTGCGAATATGCCGGCAGCTTTGAGCTGACGCTGTACGCCCATCAAGTCGAAGTAGCGACGGAATTGCGCTTCGTCGACACTTCCGCGAAGCCCCGCATCGAGGCCGTTATAGAAGTCGAGCGCCCACTGCCACACTTGCGCAGCAGGCCACTTGATATAGCAGTCCTTGAGCAAGGACACGATATCGTAAGTGAGCGGGCCTTCGACCGCGTCCTGGAAATCGAGAATGCCGGGATTGTCGTTCTCGGTCAGCATGAGGTTGCGCGAGTGATAGTCACGATGCACAAAGACCTGCGGCTGGTCCAGCGCGTTTGTCACGAGGAGATTGCAGAGCTGTTGCCAGTACGCTTCGTCGTCATCCCCAAACTCGATGCCGAGATGTTTGCCGCACAACCAGTCATGGAACAGCGACAGCTCGAAGTGCAACAACTTCTCGTCGTATGGCGGCAGGTGATTCTGGAATGCCGTGCCGCTGCGCTGCATGCGCAGCAGGGCGCGGATCGCGTCGTCGTACAGTCGGGAAGCCGCAGCCGGATCCTCCTGCAGTGCGTCGAGGTACGGTCGCGAGCCGAGATCGCTGAGCAACAGGAACCCGTCGTCGAGGTTGATTTCGAGAACACGCGGTGCATTCAGTTGCATCGACTCGAGATAGCCCGCAACCCGCAGGAACGGCAGGCAATCCTCGTTCTCGGGCGGTGCGTCCATCACAATGAAACTGCGCGCACTTTTCGCCATTCGAAAATAGCGCCGGAAGCTCGCGTCGCTGGATGCCGGCACCGGCTCGCTACCCGCGACGGCGTCGATATCGTCGGCCCATACCCTGAGGGCCGCGAGCCGGGCGTCGGCAGGATTGGGGGAACTGTCGATGGCGGGCCTCCGTCGCGCGCTATCCGCCACGCGAAGGTATCAAATACCAAACGCTGATAACATCCCGCACAATACGGCGAAACCATCAACGAACCGATCCCTGCCTTGTCCCCCAGACCACTGATACTGTCCTGCTCACTGCTAGTCGCCACCGCGGCACACGCCGATGCGGACCCATCCTGCACGACGACGCTGGGCCGCGAGCTTGCCGCCGATTCGCCGCTGCGCGAAATCGTCTCCGACAACCCGGAGACAATCCAGCTGGAGGCTGGGACATTCGAGGCGCAGATGGGCGACAAACCGAGCGCCAGCATGACAGGGGGCGTGCTCCTGCGGCGCGACGACAAGTATGCGGGCGCCGACTCGGCACGCTACGACCCCGAGCAGCGCGCGCTCCTCCTGGAGGGAGGCGTTCGCTACGAAGACCCGGGCACCCAGATTCTGAGCCGTTCGGCGGAATTCGGCTACGACGCGGGCCGAATACGCTTCGAAGGGGCGGAGTTTTCGCTCGGCAGCAGCAACGCCCGCGGTGCGGCCGAGGAACTCGAGATCAACCAGAACGGCACGCTGTCGCTTGGCGGCGTCGAGTACACGACCTGTCCACCCGGTTCGGAGGACTGGTTGCTCCAGGGCAAGTCGATCAGGCTCGACACGCGCGAGGGGATCGGTACAGCAAAGGGCATGAAGTTGCGATTCAAGGGTGTGCCTGTGCTCTACCTGCCATACATTTCCTTTCCGATCAGCGATGCGCGCAAATCCGGGCTGCTCACGCCGGAGATCGGCAGTTCGGGCCGCAGCGGCAACGAGCTACGGGTCCCCTATTACTGGAACATCGCGCCTAACTACGACGCGACGATAACCCCGCGGCTGCTGACGAGCCGCGGGTTGCAGCTGGAAACCCGGTTCCGTTATCTGACCGAAAAAAACGAAGGCCAGATCACGGCCGACTACCTGCCGGACGACGACATCCTCGATCGCTCGCGTCACCAGGTCAACGTCACGCACCGCACCAACTTCGGTCGCGGCTGGCGCAACCGGGTGAATTTCCGCGAAGTATCGGACGGACAGTATTTCGAGGATCTCGGCGGCAGCCTCAGCGTCTCGAGTATTACGCACCTCGACCGGCACCTTCGTTTCGACTATTTCTCCGAGCGCCTGTCGCTGCTTGCGCAGGCGCAGGAGTACCAGACCATCGACGAGGCCATTCTTCCGTCCGACAGGCCGTATCGACGCGTTCCGCAGATCGCTCTCAGTGCGAACGTGCCGGCATCGGTATTTCGACTCGGCCTCGACAGCGAGCTCGTCAACTTTGACCGCGACGTCGGTGTCACCGGATGGCGTTTCAACGCGGCCCCGTCCCTGACGATTCCCGTGCGCAGGCCGGGCTGGTTCTTCGCGCCTGCAATAGAATTTGACTACACGCGTTACGAGCTCGAGAACACGCTGCCCGGTGAGCCGGCAGAACTTACGCGCTCGGTGCCCATATCGAGCGTGGACGCAGGGCTCGTACTGGAACGCACGATGGCGGGATCTAATCGCCTGCAGACGATCGAACCACGATTGCTGTACGTCAACATTCCCTTTCGGGATCAGGACGGCCTGCCCGTCTTCGATACGATCTCGCCCGATATCAACCTCGTGCAGCTGTATCGCAAGAATCGCTTCCTCGGCGTGGATCGCGTCGGCGACACCGAGCAAATCAGTCTCGGCGTGACGTCGCGCGTCCTCGACGTGTCGTCGGGACGCGAACTCATGACCGCAACCGTCGGGCAGACGCGTTACTTCAGCGACCGGCAGGTGGCGCTGCCCGGGATGCCGGTCGCCACGTTCGAAACGTCGGACTACGTTGCCCAGCTGCGTTTCCTGCTGCTCGAAAACGTGAACTTCGGCTTCGGCCACCAGTGGGGCACGGGCGAAGATGGCGTCACCAAGTCGGAAGCGCGCATGCAATACCGGCCCGCCAGGAACAAGATTCTCAATCTCGCCTATCGCTATCGACGCGATTCACTCGAGCAAGGCGATCTGTCCTGGTCCTGGCCGCTGGCGAAAAGCTGGAACTTCGTCGGCCGCTACAATTTCTCGTTCCGTGACCAGGAGGTTCTCGAACAGTTCTTCGGACTCGAGTACGAGAGCTGCTGCTGGGGACTCAGGCTGGTGTCGCGGCGCCACATCTCCACGCGCGACGGAACTCGCGATTCGTCATTCGGTCTGCAACTGGTACTGAAAGGCATGACGAGCGTCGGCACCGCGGCTGACAAACTACTCGAACGTGGTATTCTTGGCTATTCTGCAGACCTCCAGTAGGAAAAAGTGTTGAAATTCAATGCGTTATGCGCGTCCGCACTGTTGCTGGCCGCGCCCGCGGCTCTTGCCGACGAACTCTCGACCACCGGGAAATTCCTGGATGGCATCGCCGCCGTCGTCAACGAAGGCGTCGTCCTCAAGAGCCAGATGGCCGAGCAGCTGGAGACGATCCGCAGAAACGCGGTGGCCCAGGGTATGCAGCTGCCGCCTGAAGACGTGCTCGTCGAGCAGGTGCTCGAGCGGCTGATCCTGACGGAAATCCAGCTGCAGCGCGCGGAACGTATCGGCCTCAGAATCTCCGACGAGATGCTCAACCAGTCGATAGCTGCGATTGCCGCCCAGAACGGCGTGTCGTTCGACGAGATGCCGGCACTCCTGGCCAAAGACGGCCTCGAATACGCCAAGTTCCGTCGCTCGCTGCGCGATGAGATCACGGTCAGCCAGCTGCGTCGAATCGAGGTCAGCCAGAGCATCAACGTCAGCGAGCGCGAGATCGAGCAGTGCATCGCGGACCTCGAGGGCAATGTCGTCGCCAATTCCGAATACGAGCTGTCGCACATCCTGCTGCCTCTGCCTGAAGGTGCCTCCGCGAGTGAGATCGCCGAGGTCGAGGCGCTCGCTAACCAGATCCACGCGCAGATCAGCACCGGGGCGGATTTCCGCGAGATGGCCGTGCGCTATTCAAAGGGCCCGACGGCTTTCGAGGGTGGCTCGCTGGGCTGGTTGCAGGGTGCGCAGGTGCCGACGCTCTTCACGGACGTGCTCCAGGACATGGGAAAGGGTGAGGTGTCCCGGCCGCTGCGCGCCGCGAGCAGCTTTCACATTGTCAAGGTCGACGATTTGCGCAGCGCGGTGCAGCGCAGTGAAGTACAGCAGGCCCGCGTGCGCCACATACTGATCCAGCCGAATGAGCTGATTGACGATGCCACGGCGAGACAACAGCTCGAGGATGCGCTCAAGGCCATCCGCGGTGGCGCCGATTTCGGCGAGCAGGCCAAATTGCTGTCCGACGATCCCGGCTCCGCAAACCTCGGTGGCGATCTCGGCTGGGCCGGTCCGGACACTTACGCGCCGGAATTCGAGCAGGCGATCGCCGCATCCGACATTGGCGTGGTTTCGGAGCCTTTTCGCACGCAATTCGGATGGCACGTCCTGGAGGTCACGGATCGCCGCGTCTACGACAACACGGAAGATCTCAAGCGCAGCAACTGTGACCGGCGGATTCGTGCCGCAAAAGTCGAGGAAGAATCGATGCAGTGGATGCAGCGGCTACGCGACGAGGCGTTCGTCGAAAAACGCATCTAGGTGTCGTGCAGGCTAAACCTCTCGTAGTCACGGCCGGCGAACCCGCCGGCGTCGGACCTGAGCTTTGCAACGCGCTGGTCGGCACGCGCTTCGAGCAGCGTGTCGTCGTCATCGGCGATCGCCGCCAGATCGACCCGCAGCTGGCCACGATCGACACTCCGTTTCCTGTCGCGGCCGAGCCGGGCCGACCGACCTCTGCCAATGCGGCGACGCTGCTGGACGGCCTCCGGCGCGCGGCCGAAGGCTGCCTCCGCGGCGAATTTGCCGGCATGGTGACCGCGCCAGTGGCGAAAAGCGTCATCGCCGACAGCGGCGTTCCGTTCGTCGGCCATACCGAGTTCCTCGCCGACATTACAGGGGCACGCAAGCCCGTCATGATGCTCGTCGCCGGTGAGCTGCGCGTCGCGCTTGCGACGACTCACCTGCCATTGCGCGACGTCGCGGACGCCATCACGGCGGAAAATCTCGACACCATACTGCGCATATTGCACGCGGATCTGCGGACTCGCTTCGGCATTGCGCAACCGGAAATCGTCGTGTGCGGCCTCAACCCGCACGCCGGTGAGGACGGCCACCTCGGCCGCGAGGAAATCGACTGCATCACACCGACACTGGACGCGCTGCGGGCCGACGGCCTGCGGGTGCGCGGCCCTCTGCCTGCCGACACGGCGTTCACGCCCGCCGCGGGCCACAAGGATGCGGTGCTCGCGATGTATCACGACCAGGGTCTGCCGGTCCTCAAGTACGCAGGCTTCGGCCATGCCGTCAACGTGACGCTGGGGCTGCCGATCATTCGAACCTCGGTCGATCACGGCACCGCCTTCGACATTGCCGGCACCGGCAAAGCCGACCCCGGCAGCCTGCTCGCAGCCGTCGAACTCGCGCTGCACATGGCCCGCGGCTGATGGGCAGACATCGCGCACGCAAGCGGTTCGGACAGCATTTCCTGACGGACCCGGGCATCATCGACGCGATCATTCGTGCGATCAGCCCGGGCGGCGACGACGTGATCGTCGAGATCGGACCGGGTCGGGGCGCCATCACGGAGCCGCTCGCGCACAGTGCCGGTCACCTGCACCTCGTCGAACTCGACCGCGACCTTGCGGCGCGCCTGCGGTCGGAGTACGGCAGCCGCGACAACGTCACGGTCCACGAGGCTGACGCACTGCGCTTCGACTTCGGCGCCATCGGCAATCGCCTGCGCATCGTCGGCAACCTCCCCTACAACATCTCGACGCCGCTGCTCTTTCACCTGTTGCGATTCCGCGAGCAAATCGTGGATATGCATTTCATGCTGCAAAAGGAAGTCGTCGAACGCATGGCGGCGCGGCCCGGCAGCAAGGCTTACGGCCGGCTCGGCATCATGCTGGGCTGCCACCTCCGCGTCGAACCGCTGTTCGACGTGCCGCCCGGGGCGTTCGACCCGCCTCCCGAGGTCAACTCGGCCGTCGTGAGACTCGACCCCCTGCCGCCCGGCACATTTGCCATCGAGGACGAATCCGGGCTGTCTTCGCTGGTCGCCGCGGCATTCTCGCAGCGCCGCAAGACCCTTCGCAATGCACTGCGTTCCACCGCCGACGCCGAGGATATTGCTGCCGTCGGTATCGACCCGGGCCTGCGTCCCGAGCAGGTGTCGATCGACGAGTACGTCGCCCTCAGCAATTTTCTGCGAAACAAATCACGTTAGAATGGCGCCCATGGACGACAAAGACTGCGACATTCACATTCATGTGGCCACGAGCTACATCGATGACCAGTCCGAACCCGAGGCCGATCGTTACGTCTTCGGCTACACGATTACGATTTCCAACGAGGGCGACGTGCCGGCGACGTTGTTGAGCCGGCACTGGATCATCACGGACGCCAACGGCAAGGTGCAGGAAGTCAGTGGCGACGGCGTCGTCGGCGAACAGCCGCACCTGAATCCCGGCGAACGCTTCCGCTATTCGAGCGGGGCCGTCCTCGAGACCCCGGTGGGCGCTATGCAGGGCCTGTACCGCATGCGGACCGACGGGGGCCAGTCGTTCGATGCACCGATCAGGCCGTTCACGCTGGCCGTTCCGGGCCTGCTGCACTGACCCGGGCTGCGACGTGGCCATTTACGCGATCGGCGATCTCCAGGGGTGCTACGACCCGTTCCGCCGGCTGCTCGACGCCATCGACTTCGACCCGGACAAGGACACCGTCTGGCTCACCGGTGATCTCGTGAACCGCGGTCCGAAGTCCCTGAAGACGCTTCGATTCGTGCGTGACCTCGGCGACTCGGCCATCACGGTTCTCGGCAACCACGACCTGCATCTGCTCGCGCTGCAATCCGGGGCACTGCATAACGGCAATCGCTTTCGCAGCCTGCGCAAAGTCCTGCGCGCCACGGACGCGAACGAACTCTGCGACTGGTTGCGCCATCGCCCGCTTGCGCATTACGACAAGAAACTGGAAACGCTGCTCGTGCACGCGGGCACGTATCCGCGCTGGACGGTCAAGAGGACACTCGCGCGGGCTGCCGAAGTGGAAACGGCACTGCAGAGCGACGGCTATGTCAACCTGCTCGGCAAGATGTACGGCAATACGCCCGTAAAATGGTCGGGCAACCTGACCGGTCACAAGCGGTTGCGCTTCATCATCAACTGCCTGACACGCATGCGAATGGTGACGCCGGACGGCCGCCTGGACCTGAACTTCAGCGGTTCGCCGTTCCGGGCGCGTCGAGGCCTGCAGCCCTGGTATGCCGTCGACAAGCCGTCGTGGCGAGGCACTCGCATCGTCTTCGGACACTGGTCGGCGCTCGGACTCGTCGTGCTGCCGGAGGTCGTGAGCCTCGACACGGGCTGCGTCTGGGGCCGACAGCTCACGGCCGTGCGGATCGACAAGCGCGTACCGCGTGTCGTGCAGGTAAAAGGACAGCAGCGATGAAATCCCTGACCGCATTCAACCTGCAACGCTGGATAGACGAACACCGGGAGCAGCTCCAGCCGCCCGTCTGCAACCAGCAGGTTTTCGAGGAGAACGACTTCATCGTCATGATCGTCGGTGGTCCCAACTCGCGGAAGGACTATCACGTCGATGATGGACCCGAACTTTTTTACATGATCGAGGGCCACATGCTGCTCAAGGTCGTCGTCGACGGCGAACAAAAGGACATCCCGATCGGCGAGGGAGAAATGCTGCTCCTGCCGCCGCGCGTTCCGCATTCGCCCCAACGCTTTGCCGATACGGTCGGGCTCGTCGTGGAGCGTGCCCGCCTGCCCCACGAGCTGGACGGTTTCATGTGGTTTTGCGACGAGTGCTCGAACAAGCTCTACGAAGAATTCGTCTACATCGATGACATCGTCGGCCAGCTGCCGCCGATCTTCGAACGCTTCTGGGAGTCCGAAAACAACCGCACTTGTGGCGAATGCGGTGCCGTCATGTCCAGGCCGGCGTGAGCAAATACGAGGACAGTCGCGCATTCGCGACCCGCATGGACGGCATGGATCCGCTGGCTGGATTCCGCGCCGAGTTCAACTTCCCCCGGGAAAAGAACGGGCGAAAGCCCATCTATCTCTGCGGCAATTCGCTTGGCCTGCAGCCAAAGCGCGCCGTGGAGTATGTGGAGAAAGAGCTCGCCAACTGGCGGGACTATGCTGTCGATGGCCATTTCCACGCAGCGCGTCCATGGCTGACGTACCACAGGCGGGCGACAGCGGGCTTCGCCGCGCTGACCGGTTCGCTGGAACACGAAGTCATCGCGATGAACACGCTGACCGTGAACCTGCACATCCTCATGGCCAGCTTCTACCGTCCGACGCAGGAGCGCCATAAGATCGTTATCGAAGACGGCGCATTTCCGTCCGACAATTATGCGGCCGCGTCCCAGCTGCGGCTGCACGGTTTCGACCCCGATGTGAGCCTCCTCGAATGGGCGCCGCGCGCGGGCGAGGCCCATTTGCGCATGGCCGACCTCGCGGCGCTCCTGGAGCGTGAAGGCGACGCTGTCGCACTGCTTCTGCTACCCGGCATACAGTATTTCACGGGCCAGGTGCTCGACATGCAGGCGATTTGCGATCTCGGTCGCCGGCACGGTTGCCGCGTCGGCCTCGATCTCGCGCATGCTGTCGGCAACGTGCCGCTCGCACTGCACGACTGGGCGCCTGATTTTGCGGCGTGGTGCACTTACAAGTACCTGAACGCCGGTCCCGGCGCGATCGCGGGCGCATTCATCCACGAGTGCCACACGACAACCGACGACTTCCTGCACGGCTGGTGGGGAAACGAGGAGAAGACGCGATTCCTCATGGAAGCGCCGTTCCGGCCGGCCGCGGGCGCCGAGGCCTGGCAGATGAGCAACCCGCCCATACTCTCACTTGCGCCTGTCATCGCGTCGCTGCAGTTGTTCGAGCGGGCCGGGCTCGAGAGGCTTCGCGAGAAGTCGAAGGATCTTACCGGTTACATGCGCTGGCTCATCGAGCAGCGGTTTCGGGGACGCATCGACATCCTCACACCGGCTGCCGCGCAGGGCTGCCAGCTGTCACTCGTCATCACCGACGAGTCGCAGAGCGCCCGTGCCGTGTTCGACAGGCTGTGCGAATTGAACGTGACGGGTGACTGGCGCCACCCGAACGTAATTCGCGTGGCCCCGGCGCCGATGTACAACAACTTCGCCGACGTCTTCGAGTTCGCGGAGCGACTCGATCTCGCACTGGAAAACGCTGCATGAGCAAAGAGACGATCAACATCATCGGTGCTGGCCAGTGTGGTGCGCTCATCGCGATCATGCTCGCGCGCCACGGCTACCAGGTGGAAGTCTACGAGCGGTTCCGCGATCCGCGTATCGAGGATGCCGAGGCCGGCCGTTCAATCAATCTTGCCCTGGCAGCGCGCGGCCTGAATGCGCTCGAAAAAGTCGGTATCGAACGGCTGATACAACCGTTGCTCGTGCCGATGCGCGGCCGCATGGTCCACCGGCAGGACGGGTCGACCGAGTTTCTGCGTTACGGACAGCACCGGGACGAGGAGATTTACTCGATCACGCGGCTCGGCCTCAACCAGGTATTGCTCGGTGCGGCCGAAGAAATCGACAACCTGAATCTCAATTTCCAGCAAAACGCGATCGGCTTTGATGCGCCGGATCGCACGGTGCACGTACGCGACGAGCGGGACGGCAGCCTCTACCAGATCGAAGCCGATCCCCTATTTGCCGCCGACGGTGCGGGGTCCATCATCCGTCGGTCTTTCGACGGGACAGGCACTTTCGGCGGCGTCGAGAACATGTTGACGCACGGTTACAGGGAACTGGCGATTCCGACGGGGCCAGACGGCCGCTACCAGCTGGACCCGAACGCGCTGCACATATGGCCGCGCGGTGGGTTCATGCTGATTGCACTGCCCAATCCGGGCGGCGATTTCACATTGACACTGTTCCTGCCGAACGAGGGCCCGGGAAGCTTCGAGGAACTCGACAACGAAACGTCCATCATCGCGTTCTTCGACGAGCACTTCGCGGACGCGGCGCCGCTGATCCCGAATCTCGTCGAGGACATGCTCAATCACCCGCTCGGCGTCCTCGGCACCGTGCGTTGCCGTCACTGGCACGATCGCGGAAACGTGCTGCTGCTCGGCGATGCGGCGCATGCCATCGTGCCATTCCACGGCCAGGGCATGAACCTCGCGTTCGAGGACTGCGTGCTGCTCGACCAGATCGTTACCGACCTCGGCAGCGACTGGGCCAACGTCTTCGCCCGCTTCGAATCCGAACAGCTGGCGAACGCCAACGCCATCGCCGATATGGCGCTCGACAATTACATCGAGATGCGCGACACGGTCCGTGACCCGAAATTCGCGCTGCGCAAGGAGTTGGCGTTCGAACTCGAGCGCCGGCTTCCCGAGCACTTCATACCGCGCTATTCGATGGTCATGTTCCACGAGGACATTCCCTACCTGACGGCGCAGCGCCGCGGCGAGGTGCAAAAAGCGCTGCTCGAGGAGTTCACGGCCGACGCGACGACGCTCGGGGACGTCGATGTCGATGCGGCAGCAGCAGCGGCGGTCCGCCGTCTGCCGCCGATCGACTCGGTCAGGAACGACCTGTCCGTGCGTAAAGCCTGAATGACATGTCGTAGTCGTTGTTGTCGTCGGCTAAGTGCCGCTCGTCGCTGATCAGCTGCCAGTCGCTGCCGAGCGCAGGAAAGCGCGCATCGCCCTGCACCTCGGCGTGCACGCGCGTCAGGTAGACGCGATCCGCGAGCGGCAGGAACAGCGCGTAGATCTCGCTGCCCCCGATAATCATGATCTCGTCGGCGCCGGCTGCCGCCGCGATGGCGGCTTCCGCGCTCGTAACAACCTCGGCGCCCTCGAATTCCAGCCCGGGCCGCCGCGAAACCACGATGTTCTGCCTGCCCGGCAGCGGGCGGCCGATCGACTCCCGGGTCTTGCGTCCCATGACGATGGGCTTGCCCATGGTCAAGGCCTTGAAGCGCCGGAGATCGCCGGGCTGGCGCCACGGAAGGTCGCCATCGCGGCCGATGACGCCGTTCTCCGCGGCCGCAACAATCAGCGAGATCATTTGTCGGTCAGACGGCGACCGCCGCCCTGATGTGCGGATGGGCCTCGTAATTCAGGATTTCGAAGTCTTCGTAGCGGTAGTCGAAGATGCCCGGCGGGCGACGCTTGATCGCGAGCGTCGGCAAGGGCAGCGGCTTGCGCGACAGCTGTTCGTCGGCCTGGTCGAGATGATTCAGGTACAGGTGGCAGTCGCCACCCGTCCAGATGAAATCGCCGACACCGAGGTCGGCCTGCTGCGCCAGCATGTGCGTCAGCAGCGCGTACGAAGCGATGTTGAACGGCACGCCGAGGAAGATATCGCAGCTGCGTTGGTAGAGCTGGCAGCTGAGCTTGCCGTCCGCGACGTAGAACTGGAACAGGCAGTGACACGGCGGCAGCGCCATGTTGTCGATCTCGGCCACGTTCCAGGCGGACAGGATGATGCGACGCGAATCCGGGTTGTTGCGGAGCTGATCCATGACCTGCGACACCTGGTCGATCTTGCGGCCGTCCGGCGCCGGCCAGCTGCGCCACTGCACGCCGTAGACGGGGCCGAGATCGCCGTTTTCGTCGGCCCATTCGTCCCAGATCGATACGCCGTTCTCCCTGAGATAGCGGATGTTGTTGTCGCCCGAGAGGAACCACAGCAGCTCGTGGATGATCGAGCGGATGTGCAGCTTCTTGGTCGTGACGAGCGGAAAGCCCTGCGACAGGTCGAAGCGCATCTGGTGGCCGAAAATACTCAGGGTCCCGGTGCCGGTGCGGTCCTCCTTGCGCGCTCCCTGAACGCGCACGAGCCGCATCATGTCGAGGTATTGCTGCATGTCAGGCCTTGCCCCCCGCGTGCGATCGGTAAGCCATGGCCAGCATGATAGCGCCCGCCACGATCATCGGCACGGTCAGCACCTGGCCCATCGTGATCCAGCCCTGCGACAGGTAGCCGAGGTGGGCGTCGGGCACGCGGTAGAACTCGATCAAGAAGCGAAACACGCCGTAGAGGAGCAGGAAGAGCCCCGACAGGGCCATGTAGGGCCGGGGACTTGCCGAGTACCACCACAGGATGGCAAACAGCACGAAGCCCTCGAGGGCCGACTCATACAGCTGCGAGGGATGCAGGACCTGCCCGTCAACGAGGAATCCCCAGGGGACATCGGTCGGCTTGCCCCACAGCTCGCCGTTGATGAAATTGCCGATACGGCCGAAACCGAGGCCCAGCGGCACGAGCGGCGCGACGAAGTCGGTCATGCGCCACATCGTGTGGCCCAGCTTGCGGCCATACAGCCACATGGCGATCAGCACGCCCGCAAGTCCGCCGTGAAAGGACATGCCGCCCTCGGTGATCCGGAACAGGTAAAACGGGTCCGAGAACAGCTGGTCCGTGCCGTAGAAGAGCGCGTAGCCGATGCGCCCGCCCAGGATGACGCCCAGCATCGAGTAGAATACGAGGTCGTCGACCTGGTCCGGTGTCACCGGCGAGTCCGTCCGCCTGCAGCGGCGCCTGGCGAGCCACCACGCTAGCACGAAACCGACCACGTACATCAGCCCGTACCAGCGAATCTTGAGGAACCCGATCGAAAAGATTACCGGATCGATCTCCGGGTATGTCAGCATGGCGTCCCGCTTAGCATCCAGGAAGACCGGTATCATAGAGCAATCCATGTCGAATCGCCTCGCCAAAGAATCCAGCCCCTATTTGCTGCAACACGCCGACAATCCCGTCGACTGGTACCCGTGGGGTGACGAGGCCTTCGCGCTGGCCGCGGCGTCCGGCAAACCCGTGTTGCTGTCGATCGGCTACTCCGCGTGCCACTGGTGCCACGTCATGGCGCACGAGTCCTTCGAGGACGATGCGACAGCGGCGCTCATGAACACACTGTTTGTCAACGTCAAGGTCGACCGCGAAGAGCGCCCGGACATCGACAAGATCTACCAGACAGCGCACCAGTTGATTACCCAGCGCCCGGGGGGCTGGCCGCTGACGATGTTTCTCGACGGCGACGATCGCAGACCGTTCTTCGGCGGCACCTATTTTCCCCGGGACGCGCGTTACGGCATGCCCGCATTCGGCGACCTGCTGCAGAAGATCGCCGACCACTACGCACAGAATCGAGACGACGTCCGCGCCCAGGGCGAGCGCATGCTCGAGGTCTTCGCGCAGCTCGATCCGGCGCCCGCGGACGACATCGCTTTTTCCGCGGAGCCGCTGGCCAAGGCGCGCGCCACGCTGGCGCAGAATTTCGACCGTGAGTACGGCGGCTTCGGCGGCGCACCGAAGTTTCCCCACCCGACGACCATCGATCGCATGCTGCGCCACTGGCGCAGCACGGTCGCCGATGCCGAACCCGACGTCGAGGCCCTGTACATGGCCGCGCTGACGCTCGCGCGCATGGCCGAAGGCGGCCTGTTCGACCACCTGGGCGGCGGCTTCTACCGCTACTCGGTCGACCGCTACTGGCAGATTCCGCATTTCGAGAAAATGCTCTATGACAACGGACCGCTGCTCGCCGTGTACGCGCAAGCGGCCATAGCGACGGGGGAAAGGCTGTTCGCCGACACGGCCAACGCGACGGCCGACTGGATGCTCGCCGACATGCAGGATGCCAACGGCGGGTTCTACGCGACCCTCGATGCCGACTCCGAAGGCCATGAGGGCCTCTACTACCTGTGGGAGCCCGACGAGGTTCGCACGATCCTCGGCGACGACTACGCGGTATTCGCGCGCCGCTTCGGGCTCGACCAGGCTGCGAATTTCGAAGGCCGATGGCACCTCACCGTGCGGCAGGAAATCAGCGACGACGAGATAGCGGCGATCGGCAGGGCGAAAACAGCGCTCCTCGAGCGTCGCGCGATACGCGTCCCGCCCGGGCGCGATGAAAAACAGCTGACGTCGTGGAACGCGCTGGCCATTCGCGGCCTTGCCATCGCAGGACGCACGCTCGGCCGGCCCGAACTCGTCGACGCGGCCGCGAGCGCCGTCGACTTCCTCGGCGCCAGGATGTTCCGCGACGGACGTCTTTTCGCCAGCTTCAAGGACGGCGAGGCGAAGTTCATGGCCTACCTCGACGACCACGCGTTCCTGCTCGACGCCCTGCTCGAATTACTGCAGGCGCGCTGGAATTCAGCGCATCTTGCGCTCGCGGAACAGGTGGCCGGGATAATGTTGCGGCATTTCCAGGACCGCGATAGCGGCGGCTTCTGGTTCACGGCCGATGACCACGAGCAGCTCATTCATCGCAGCAAGCCCTTCGCTGACGAAGCGGTGCCCTCCGGCAATGGCGTCGCCGCGTTTGCGCTGCAGCGCCTCGGCTTCCTGCTCGGCGAAACTCGCTACCTGGACGCGGCCGAGTCGGCGCTGAGCGCCGCCTGGCGCGCCATGGACGAGTATCCGCACGGCCACGTGAGCCTGCTCGCAGCGCTCGAGGAATACCTCGAGCACCCCGAAATTGTCGTCATCCGCGGACCGCAGGACGAGATCGACAGCTGGCGGGATTCAGCGGCAAAAGTGTATGCGCCGAGGCGCCTCGTATATGCCATCCCCGCCGATGAAACCGGGCTGCCCGGCGCGTTGGCCGACCGCGCCCCGCTCGACGGCCAGACCGTGGCCTATCGCTGCCTGGGTACGCACTGCGAAATGCCGGTAACGACGTGGGAAGCGCTCGCGGCGCAGCTCGCGAGCAGCGAGACGCCTCAGGGATAGGCTCTCAGCGTTGCACCCATCGTCGGCTGGACGCTGTTGCCGCGCGACGTGCGGAACCGTACCGGCAGGGACTCGACCCCCATCCCGAGGTTGCGCAGCACCGCGAAATGCAGATGCGGGCCGCTCGTAAACCCCGTGTTGCCCGAATCGGCAAGGTACTCGCCGGCGACGACGCGGTCCCCTGGCGCGACACGGATGGTATTCCAGTTGAGGTGCGCATAGACGGCATAGGTGCCATCGTCGTGCAGGATTCGTACGAGATTGGCGAGGTCCGCGTAGCGCGCCTCGTCCGGGCCGCCACTGAAGTTCGTCGTTGCGACGTCGAAGACGATACCGTCGCGTGCCGCAACGACATCCGTGCCGACGGGCATTGCGAAATCGACGGCGTGCATGCTGTCCCGGGTGCGGTGCGTCGTCGAGACCGGATACGCCTGCGTCACGTCATAGGCCGCGCCGACCGCGTATGGCAGGCGGTAGGTCGCGTCGTCGTCGGGCTGTGCGGCCGGGTCGCCGGGGACCAATTCGAAGCGATAGCGGACGAACGGCGCTGCGACGTTGCCCATCACCGGCAGTTCCAGCAGCACGAGATCCGAGCGAGCGGGCACGAGCCAGCGCAGGTCGTCATCCGGATGGGGATAGTCGACGCCCTCGATACTGTCGAAAACGAGACCGACCTCGATGGGCGCGTGGAAGCGATTGCTCGCCACGATGCGAACGCCCGAACCCGTGAACGAGTCCGCCACGCTCAGCCCTCCGGGTTCCGCGCGCCGCCCCAGGGGTTGCGCCTCGGCACGGCTGCGGTCGGCCGGCGGACGGTCGGAGTAAATCCACTCACCGTCATCGCCACGATACTTGTACAGCGTCTGGGCGGACGCGAGGCCGCACAGCAACAGCGTCGATACGATCGTCAGAACCAGCGTGCGGTCAGGAACCAAGGTCCACGCGCCTCCAGCCGCTTGCAGTGCGCTGAATCTCGTAGGCCGGCCAGTACTGCGTATCCAGCTTCAGCGTTATGACCTCGGCCGTATCGTTCCAGGATACGGTCTTGAGCCGCACCGAATCACGATGATCGAGATCCTTGACGGCGTCGATGAAAGCCTGCAGATCGGGAGTCGGCTGTTCATTGACCTCAACCACCCGCCGGCCTGCCCAGAGCCCATAACGCGTGGCCGGGGAGCCGTAGCTGAAGTAAGCAACGTAGACGCCTTCGGTCGAGACGCCGCGCTGCGCCGCCATGGCGCGGTGAGGCTCCTGGATCAGGGCGCCGGCCCAGGAAATCGCGCGCGCGATGCCGCCGCCATCCAGCGCGGCCGTCCTGACGGGAATCTCGAGGACCTCGCCGTTACGCCAGACGGTCACCCTGACCTCCGGTTTCTGCACGGCATGTTCGAGTTCTCTGAAGGACGTTACGACGTCGCCGTCGATGGCGAGGACCATGTCGCCGTTCTCGAGCAGTTCGGATGCCGCCGAGCCCGCGACGAGCCGAGTCACGGAGAGCGCGCGACGGCGCACCGGGTTGTTCTCCTCCAGTCGCCTGACCCAGTCCTCGTCGACGCCCATCTTGCGGGCGGCAAACAGGGGCGCATAGACGAACTCGGCCTCGAGCGAATAGAACGGTCTGCCTTCGCGGACCGTGTTCACGAATTGCTGCGCCACCTCGGAGCCGACACCGCGGTTGAATTGCGCGGACTCCCCGCCGCTCTGCGTGGCAAAACTCGACCACGTGGCCAGCACTTCGCCGCGCTTGTTCACGATGACGCCATCGACGTCACCGGGCGCGTTGACGAGCGAAATGCCTTCGATGTTGCTGTCGCGAAAGCGCAGCGTGCGCGACAGCGGCAGGACAAGGGGATCGACCGATGCCACCGTGCTCTCCTGGTGGACGAGCTGATGGTCACCCTTGATGCCAACGACCCAGACCTTCTCTCCGGGGCGCAGCGTTGCGGTATTGAACGTGGCAGCGCGCACCGGCGTGCTGCCGATGCTGGCGGGATCGTAGGAAACGATCGCGTAATTGTGCAGCGGGTGCAGCTGCTCGATCTTTCCTTTCACCTCCAGTGATCCGGCAAAGGTAATCGACACGTCGCCAATCGCGATGGGCACCGTATTACGGTCCACGAGCACGTAGCCGCGCTCCCTGTCGACAACCAGGCCCGTGCCGTAGTAATGGCGATCGGCCACGCCCGACAGCGTGTACGGAAGGTCGAATGTGACGACGACCAGCGACGGCGCGATCGCGTTGACGATGGGATCCTTGTACTTCGTCAGCCGCGTGCTGCCTTGTTCGGGCGCCGCCGCCGCAGGGCCCTCGGCGAGTTCGCGGCATGGCCAGACGCCCAGCGCATCGTCGCGCGAGCAGCGGCGCGACGGAAACCAGGTACGGTCCATTTCCAGGAGGCGAACCACGGGGTTTTGCGGGTTCTCCATCGTCACGTACCGCAGTAGCGCGCGCTCACCGTTCGCCAGGCCCGCCAGCGCCGCCTCGAAATCGTCCAGCGTGGCTGTCGGCTCACCGCCCACCTCGATGATGACAGCGCCCCTCGGTACGGCTGCCCGCGACAGCAGGTAACCCGGGTTGGCGACGTAGATACCGCTGGCCGGCCGGTTGTAATGCCGCGCCTGCTGGTAGGAGAGCTGGTTGACGACGGCGTCGCCGAACTCGAGATACTCGTCGGGCGTAATGGCATGCAGGTCCGCGACCTCGATACGGGCCTCGATGCGGCGACCGCCCCGCTCGACCGTCACGTCGATCTCCTGGCCGACGTGGTTGTCCAGGATGGCAGCCAGCGGCACGAATTCGGTCACGAGTTCGTCGTTGACGCGGATCAGGATATCGCCCGGCGAGAGCACGCCGGCGGCCGGCGACTCCGGAATGACCTGCTCCACGGTCAGCATGCCAGTCTGGTCCGGGTAGCGGCGTCGCGCAAGCGTCTCCGACGCCTCGGTCAGCCCCAGGCGGCGCAGTTCGTCAAAGGGCTCGCTGCGGAACGTCGTCTGCAGGGTACCGCGCGTGACCGGCTCCCCGTTCTGCAATTTGCGCAACGCGCGCTCGACGCGGTCGAGCGGCAGGAAGAAGCTGCTGGCCGCCGAGCTGTTGGCGCCGGCGTTGAGCGCCACGACCTCGCCGTCGATATTGACCACCGGCGATCCCGACGATCCGCCAGAGGTGCCGGAGGCAGCCTGCAGGTAGAAGGTATTGAAGTCGTTGTACTTCCCGCGACCGTATTCCGGGGCCTTGCGATCGAGGCGCGCGATGGTGCCGGCGAGAATCGACAGCTGCTCGCCGGCATCGTTGCCGATGACGCGGATCTCCTTGCCGATCCCGGCGCCGCCGGGTGCGAGCGGCAGCTCGACGGGCTCGATGTACCTCAGCGCCGCAGGGTCGTAGCGAAAGAAACCGAAGTCGTGCACCGGGTCGCGATACACAGGCGTGAGTTCGACTTCCTCGTTGTTGCGGAACACGGCTTCGGCGATGACCGGACCGGGGGTGACGACGTGTCGATTCGTCAGAATGAGGCCGCGCTCGGCGTCGACGACAAAACCCGTCGCCTGGCTCGAGGTGTTCCATTCGGTGTCGAACGCGCGCGTGGAATCGACGCGAATGGACACTACACCGGACGAAATCCGCTCGAGCGTCTGGGTCCACGCCGGCTCTTCTGCCGCCGATGTCGGTGAGGCAACGATGAGCGCAACGAGCGCCGCGATAATCCTGCTCTGAATCATAAATGTCCTGGATGCTGCGAGGCCCCGAATACTCTCGACTGCTGCGGGCCGCAGCGGTTCCCCATTTCAGCAGAATCGGGCGCCGCGCGCGACCTCACGGGTCACACCGCCGGGTGCGGAATCAGTCCGGGACGTAGCGCAGGTCGAGTTCGCGCGCCGCCTTGACGTCGTCGAGACGCCGCACGGGCATCGTGTACGGTGCTTCCTTGTACTGCACGCCTTCTTCCCGCGCAGCTCGGGCGATGTCGATCATCGCTGCGACGAAATTATCGAGCGTCTCCTTGCTCTCGGTCTCCGTCGGCTCGATCAGCAGGCACTCCGGCACGAGCAGCGGGAAGTAAGTCGTCGGCGCATGGAAATTCCGATCCAGCAGCGCCTTGGCCATGTCCATGGCCGTCAGGTGCAGTTCCTTCGCCTCGCGCTTCAGCGTCACGATGAACTCGTGGCTGGCACGACGTTCCGGGAACGCGAGTTCGAAGCCGGCATCGCGCAGCTTCGCCATCAGGTAGTTGGCATTCAGCGTCGCGTACTCGGCGACACGCTCCATGCCGTCCCGGCCCAGCATGCGCATGTAGACGTAGGCGCGCAGCAGCACGCCGGCGTTGCCCATGAACCCCGACAGGCGCCCTATGGACTGCGGAATGTCGTTCTCTGCAGCCCAGTCATAGAAGTCCGAGCCATCGACTTCGGTCTTCTTGACGACCGGGATGGGCAGGAAGGGCAGCAGGCGGTCATTGACGCCTACGGCACCGGAACCCGGCCCGCCACCGCCGTGCGGCGTGGAGAATGTCTTGTGGAGATTCATGTGGATGACGTCGAAGTCCATGTCACCCGGTCGAACCTTGCCGAGAATCGCGTTCAGGTTGGCCCCGTCGTAGTAGAGCAAGCCGCCCGCGTCGTGAACACGATCGGCGATTTCCTTGATATGCCGCTCGAATACGCCCAGCGTCGAGGGGTTGGTCAGCATGATGCCCGCCGTCTGCGGCCCGAGCGCGGCCTCCAGGGCATCCATATCGACGTCGCCGTCGGGCCCGGTCGGAATCTCCCTGACGGCGCAGCCGCACATCGTCGCCGTCGCCGGGTTGGTACCGTGGGCGGCGTCCGGCACGATGATCTCCGTGCGTTCCGTATCGCCGCGCGAACGATGATAGGCCATGATCATCGCGACACCGGCGAGTTCGCCCTGTGCCCCCGCCATCGGCGTCAGCGAGACGCCCTGCATGCCCGTTACTTCCTTGAGCATCTGCTGCAGCTCGTACATGCAGGAGAGAAATCCCTGGCCGTGCGTTACCGGTCCCAGCGGATGGCGGCCGGCGAATTCGGGCAACAGGGCGAGCGCGTTGCAGGCCCGCGGGTTGTATTTCATCGTGCACGAGCCGAGCGGATAGAACTGCGTATCGATCGAGAAGTTCTTCCGCGACAGGCGCGTGAAGTGCCTCACCGCCTGCAGTTCCGACACCTCGGGCAGACGCGGCCTGTCCGTCCGCAAAAACTGCGCGGGGATCGACGTTTCGCCAGCCTCGGCCGGAGCCTGTGCGAATGCGCGACGGCCGTTGCGCGATTTTTCGAATATCAGTTCGCTCATGTGTTCTTCCCGGGCCAGTCGGCCCTCCTACGTATCGATGTCTATGCCCAGCGCACGGAAAGCGGCCTTGTAGTCAGGCTCGGCGCCGATGTCCTCGATGTGCTCGCGATGCACGATCGAATTGTTCTCGTCGATGACCATGACGGCCGGCGAATACATGCCCGCCAGCGGACCGTCGAGGATCAATACGCCGTAGTTTTCGCCGAAACCGGCATGACGAATCGCGGAAAGCCCTTCGACGCATTGCAGGTCGTGCGCCTTGCGAAAGCGGCTGTGCGCGAACGGCAGGTCGTAGGTCACGACCAGCATGGCCAGGTCCTTGCATCCCGCGGCATACTCGTCGAAACGAATCACGCTGCGCGCAAAAACTTCGGTATCCACGCTCACGCCGATGAACATGATCTTTCGCAGTCCGGCAAAATTGGCGAGCGACACGTTCTGCAGCTTGGTGTTCACCAGGGATACATCCGGCGCATACGTGCCGATACGCGGCAGCTCACCGTACGTCTGGTAGCTCGTGTTGTCGTAGCGAATCTTCGCAACAATCGTGCCCGACATCAGACCATGGCCTCCCGGAAGGCCGCAACGCATCGGTCGATGTCGTCATCGGTCTTCGTTTCCGTTGCGCAAACGAGCAGTGCATCGGTCCCGGCGTATTCGGTCAGGTCGAAGCCGCCGAGGATGTTCTTCCCCGCGAGTGCCGCGAGGACAGGCGCCACCGGGCGATCGAACCTGAGCGCCACCTCGTGGAAAAACGGCCCGCCGTACAGGCGCTCGATGCCGTCGATCGCGCACAGGCCATCGACGAGGCGCGTCGTGTTGGCGTGCGACCGCCGGGCCACGCGTGCAATACCATCGAAGCCGAGCAGCGACATGTAGATCGTCGCTGCGGTCACCATGAGGCCCTGGTTGGTGCAGATATTGGACGTTGCTTTGGTGCGGCGAATGTGCTGTTCGCGCGCCTGCAGTGTGAGTGCAAAACCGGGATTGCCGTCGAGATCGGTCGTGCGGCCGACGATGCGTCCCGGCATCTGTCGCACGTGCTGTTGCTTGCACGTCATGTAGCCGAAGTACGGCCCGCCCGACGACAGGGGCACACCCAACGGCTGTCCCTCACCGCAGGCGATATCGACGCCGTCGGCGCCCCAGTGTCCCGGCGCTTTCATGAGGGCGAGTGACGTCGGGTTGGCGATACCGATCGCCAGCGCGCCTTGCGCGTGGGCCCAGTCGGTCAGGCGGTCGACGTCCTCGAGCGTACCCGGGAAAGCAGGCTGCTGCATAACGACACCGACGGGTTTGCGGCCGTCAGGCAGCTCGTCGAACGCCACGTTGCCGGAGGCGGGGTCCTGTGGCAGCCATTCGAAGGTCAGTCCCTGCCCCCCGGCGATGGCCTCGGCTACCTTTTCGTAGACAGGATTCACGCCCGGAGCCAGCAGGATGAGGTTCGTCTTGACCTTGCGATTGGCGCGCACGGCCATGAGCGCGGCTTCGGCGAGACCCGAAGCGCCGTCGTACAGCGACGCGTTGCTGACATCGAGCCCGGTCAGCTCCGTGATCATCGTCTGGTATTCATAGATCGTCTGCAGCGTGCCCTGGCTTGCCTCCGCCTGGTACGGCGTGTAGGCGCTGTAATACTCGCCACGCGTCGCTATATCCCAGACAGCCGTCGGGATGTGGTGCTCGTAGGCGCCGGCCCCGATGAAGGAGAGGGGTGCGCCGTCCCTGGCGGCACGCTCGCGCATCAGGCGCGAGATTTCCATCTCGCCGAGCGCCTCGGGGATGGCATCGAGGTGTTCGATACGAAGTTCTTTCGGAATTTCGTCGAACAGGTCCTCGATGGACTCGGCGCCAATGGCATCGAGCATCTCCCGGGTGTCTTTCTCCGTGTGCGGAATAAATGGCATCAGATCGTTCTCAGTCGTCCAGCTCGTCGAGCATTTCCTGGTAGGCGTCCGGCGTCATGAGATCGCCTTCGTCGAAGTCGCTGGCGTCGATGCGCACGATCCAGCCATCGCCGTAGGGATCGGCATTGATCTTCTCGGGATCGTCGGCCAGCTCCTCGTTGACGGCCGTGACGCTGCCCGCAACCGGTGCATACACGTCGGATGCGGCCTTGACCGACTCGACGACGGCCATCTCGCCGCCCGCGTCCACGTCCTGGCCCACTTCGGGCAGCTCGACGTACACGAGGTCGCCCAGCGAATTGGCGGCGTGCTCGGTGATGCCCACCGTCACGCTGCCGTCAGACTCGCGGCGCAGCCACTCATGATCGTTGGTGTAGAGGAGATCCCCCGGCAATTCACTCATTGTGTTACTCCCTTGACGTTTTCTCTCGCCCGACGTCAGACGTCGATGCGAACCTGCCCATTGCGGACGAACGGCGTCTTGACGATGCGCGCGTTCAGCAACTTGCCCCTGACATCGACCTGGACGCGGTCGTAGTCGCCGGCCGGCACCCGTGCAAGCGCAATCGAGCGGCCGATCGTCGGCGAAAAACCGCCGCTCGTGATTTCACCCTCGCCGACGCCGTCGACAACGACTTTCATATGGTTGCGCAGGACGCCCTTGTCTTCCAGCAAGAGACCGACGAAGCGGCGCCGGTCGGTGCGTTCGCGCTGGGCCTCGAGCGATGCCCGGCCGACGAAATCGCGCTCCGCTGGCTCCCATGCGACGGTCCAGGCGAGGCCCGCCTCGAGCGGCGAAATCGTCTCGTCCATGTCCGTCCCGTAGAGGTTCATGGCCGCCTCGAGGCGCAACGTGTCGCGTGCGCCGAGCCCGCAAGGCGCGACGCCGGCCGCCAGCAGGCGATCCCACGTAGCCGGTGCGTCGGCGGCCGGCAGGACGATTTCCCAGCCGTCCTCGCCCGTGTAGCCCGTGCGCGCGACGAACCAGCCGCCCGCAAACATGCCGGTGAACGGCTTGAGCGCGATGGCCGCGTCACGATACGCGGCGTCGATGCAGGGCGCCGCCAGTTCCCGCGCCGCAGGACCCTGTACGGCGATCATCGCGAGATCGGCGCGTTCGGTCACCTTCACGCCGAACGCCCCGCTTTGCCCGCGGATCCACGCGAGGTCTTTTTCGCGGGTCGCCGCGTTGACGACGAGGCGGTAGTCGGTGTCGCCGACGAAATAGATGATCAGGTCGTCGATGACGCCGCCATCCTCGTTGAGCATGCACGTATACAGCGCCTTGCCGTGGCTCTCGAGTTTGGCAACATCGTTGGCGACGAGGTGCTGCAGGAAGTCGCGCACGCGCTCGCCCGACAGATCGACTATGGTCATGTGGGACACGTCGAACACGCCCGCGCGCTCACGCACGGCGAAGTGCTCTTCCTTTTGCGACCCGTAGTGCAGCGGCATGTCCCAGCCGCCGAAATCGACGATGCGCGCGCCGGCTTCGACGTGCTTGTCGTATAGCGGAGTTTTCGAACCCATAAATGCGGACCTGGTTAACCAAAAAAAGGCGGCAGGCACGAGCGCCTGCCGCCCCTCTGTCCCTTGGTACCTGAGAGATGAGCAGCGCGTGCCTGGAGCGACGGCCGCTTTCCCCTTCGGTGGGCCTCGCGGCCTCTCTCCAGAGCTGATCAGCGTACACGGTCCCTTTGCCTGAGCGTTTCCGAGCGAGTTGCGCCTTCGGCGCCCCGATTGAACGGGGTCTCTTCCAGGCACGCTATAGATCAGTGGCGTCATGATAGCCAATGCCCCTGCCGGTTGCCAGCCGCGGGCCGGCTGGCGACAATGCCGCCACGACGGATCAGGGAGTTGGAATGAAAACGACGGGAATTGCTTTCACTTTGCTGTTGCTGGGCGCGACGGGGTTCGCGCGGGCGGACGCCGGCGAGGCGTTCCACGCACTGCTCGAGGAGCACTGGGAATGGCGCCTCAAGAGCGCCCCGCTCATGGCATCGATGATGGGTGACCGACGCTACAACCGCGAGTGGACCGATTCCGGCGTCGCCGCGATCGAGCAGCGCCACCGCGACACGCGCGAATTCCTGCGGCGCGCCTATGCCATCGACCGGGACGCCCTGTCCACGGAAGACCAGCTCAATCATGAGCTGTTCCGGCGCCTGCTGCAGGACAACGTCGACGAGTTCCAGTTCAACGGCCATCTCCTGCCCTTCGGGCAACGCGGTGGCGTACAGAATCTCGACAACATTACCGACCGGCTGCGCCTCGTCACGGTCGCGGACTTCGACGACTGGCTGGCACGCCTCGGCAAGATCGACGACGTCATCGACCAGACAATCGCGCTCGCCGAGCGCGGCCGCAAAACCGGAATGATGCCGCCGCGTATTATCATGGAGCGCCTGCCCGACCAGATCGCGGCCCAGATCGTCGAGTCGCCGGCCGACAGCCCGTTCTTCAAGCCGTTCGCGAATCTGCCCGAGGACTTCACCGCAGCCGATCGCGAGCGGCTGCGCGCCGCGGCGATCGACGTCATCGAGAAGACGGTTCTGCCGGCCTACCGCAAGCTCGGTCGCTATTTCGATGATGACTACTTGCCGCATGCGCGGGAGAGCATCGGCCTGTCCTCGCTGCCCAACGGCGCCGCGTGGTACGAATTTCGCGCGCGCTCGTACACGACGACCCGCATGACCCCCGACGAAATTCACCGCATCGGCCTCGACGAGGTCAAGCGCATTCGCGGCGAGATGATGACGATCATCGAGGAGGTCGGCTTCGGCGGCACGTTTGGCGAGTTCCTGGAGCACCTGCGCACCGATCCGCAGTTCTACTTCGACGACCCGGAGGAGCTCTACCGCGAGTATCTCGCAACGAGCAAGCGCATCGATCCCGAACTCGTCAAACTGTTTGGCAAGCTACCGCGCATGCCTTACGGCGTGAAGCCGATTCCCGAAGCGATCGCGCCGGACACGACCACGGCTTACTACTCGCGCCCGGCCGCCGACGGCAGCCGCGCCGGCATCTACTACGTGAACCTGTACAAGCCCGAGGTCCGGCCGAAATACGAGATCGAGGTTCTCAGCGTGCACGAGGCCATGCCGGGCCATCACCTTCAGATCGCGCTGCAGCAGGAACTCGGGGACGTACCGATGTTCCGTCGATTCATGGGCTTCACGGCTTTCGTCGAGGGCTGGGGGCTCTACAGCGAGCGCCTCGGCTACGACCTCGGACTTTACGAGGATCCGTATTCACGCTTCGGGCAGCTGACGTACGACATGTGGCGAGCCGTGCGGCTCGTGGTCGACACCGGTATGCACTACAAGGGCTGGACACGCCAGCAGGCCATCGACTTTTTCAAGGACAACGCGGCCAAGACCGAACACGACATCGTCAACGAGATCGACCGCTACATCCTGTGGCCCGGACAGGCGCTCGCGTACAAGATCGGGCAACTCAAGATCCTGCAGCTGCGCGGCCGCGCCGAAGTGCAACTCGGCCCGCGCTTCGATATCCGCGCCTTCCACGACGAACTGCTCGGCGCCGGCGCCTTGCCGCTCGACCTGCTCGAGCAGCGCATGGACCGCTGGATGGCGAAGCAATAAACGATGCAGACCCGCGGGCTGCGTGCCCGCTGCCCGCGGCGACGCGCAGCTAGTCGGCCGACCAGTCCGGGATTCGACCCGGTGTCCAGGGTGCGCCCTTCAGTTCGAGGGCGTTCTCGAGCGCCTCGATGTCGGCCGCGAGGGTGCGCAGCGCTTGCAGCGCCACGGTAAATTCCTGCGCGGCAACGCCGTAAGATCCCCGGATATTGCCACCTGCGGGCGACTGCGAGTAAACCAGCGTCCAGTACAGGCTCTGTACGCGCGAGGCGATGGGCATCGGTACCGGTTCGTTACGACCGGCGACCGTGGCGTCGCCGTGCAGTGCCACGCTGATGTCGGCAAGGCGCGTGGTCAACTGGTGCAGAACGTCGCGCTCGGCATCGCCGGCCGTTGGCGTGACGACGAGGGCCGCACGCACGTGTTGCAAGCGGTTGTCGAGCTCGGTCATGGCGTTGCCCGCGCCGGCGACGGCCCGCTGCAGGTTGGCCACCTTTATCTGGAAGTCCTGCAGCGCCTTGCGGTCCGGCGTAATTTCCGGGCTTCCGTCCAGCGCCTTCACGGTGAAGGTCTGCGCGTCGCCGGTCTCCGCCAGGACACCGTTGCGCATGACGGCGAGCCGGGCGGTATAGGTGCCGGGAATCACGAGCGGCCCTGCCGGGTCGGGCAACCAGTATGGCCGATCTTCGGGTGGCGCGATGCTGACGGGATCGGGTGGCGGCAATCGCAGGTCCCACGCGCTGCGATGCAGGCCCGCGCCGGCTTCGCCGGGGACCTGCCTGACCAGCTCGCCGGCGGCGTCGCGGATCATGATGTAGAGCGCGGGGGCCACTTCGCGGTCCTCGGCGCGCAACGCGCCCCACGACGGGTACGGCGTGTCGCCTCCTTCTTTCTCGATCTCGTTCTCCGCCGCGCGACGCTCGGCCTTGCGGGATTTGAGTCCGTCCCTCAGGTAGTACGTGAACACCGCGCCGAACGGCGGGTTCGGTGCCGCGAAGAACTCGTGCCCGAGCGACCCTTTTTCCTGCCCGCCCCACAGGTCCCCCTCGATGTACAGCCACGGGTCGCGCGGATCGAACAGTTCGAATTCGCCAAGCGCGGCCGCTTTCGTTCGCAGCGGCGTGTAATCGTCGAGGATGTAAATGCCGCGACCGAAGGTGCCCACGACGAGGTCGTTCTCGCGGGCCTGGATCTCGACGTCACGCACCGCGATCGTCGGGAAGTTGCTCTTCAATCGGCTCCACGAGAGGCCGCCGTCCTGCGTGACGAACAGGCCGAACTCGGTACCGACAAACAGCAGGTTCGGATCGACGTGATCCTCGACGATCGTATGCGCCGAGCCTCGCACCGGGAGGTCGCTCGCGATCGACCGCCACTTGCGGCCCCGGTCTTCCGACCTCAGCACGTAGGGCTTGTAGTCGCCGCGCTTGTGATTGTCGATCACCATGTAGACGACGTCGGCGTCGTGTTGCGACGCGAGGACGTCCTCGATGAGCGACATGTCGGGGACGTTCGCAAATTTCGTCGTGCGCCGCCACGTGGCGCCGCCGTCCTCGGTCACATTGAGGACGCCATCATCGGTGCCCACGTAAATGAGGCCTTCCTGCAGCGTGCTCTCGCTCAGACCGATGGCGCTGCCGTAGATCGACGTCGAGTCGTTCTTTGCAATCGTATCGACGCCCCAGACGCGCCCCATGACATCGAGCTTGTTGCGGTCGAGTTGCCGCGTGAGGTCCGGGCTGACCTTGCGCCAGCTGTCACCGCGATCGTCCGACCGAAACAGGTACTCGGCCGCGTAATACAGCCGCCTCGAATCGTGCGGGCTGACGATGAGTGGTGTGTTCCAGTTCCACTTGTAATTGTTCTCGCCGCTCTCGGGATGCGGCGCGATGTAGACGCGCTCCTGCGTGCTGCGATCGTAACGCGCGAGCCCACCGTACTGGTACTGGGCGTACACGATATTCGGGTCGTTCGGGTCGAACTGCGGCTCGTAGCCGTCGCCGCCGAGAATCAGGTTCCAGTCCGAATTCGTGATGCCGTGGATGTTCGTCGTGCGCGACGGTGCACACAACGAATTGTTGTCCTGCGTACCGCCGCAGACATTGTAGAAGGGTTGCACGTAGTCGGGCTGGATGCGATAGAACTGGGTAATCGACAGGTTCGGCACCATGCGCCAGGTGCTGCCGCGGTCCCAGGACTCGTAGACGCCGCCATCGCCGCCAATGTAGAGGTGCGCGGTGTTTTCGGGGTCGATCCACAACGCGTGGTCGTCGACGTGGCGCCACTCGTTCGAGAGCGGCGCGAACGTAACGCCGCCGTCTTCCGACTTCATCGTGAAGGTGTTCAGCGCGTACAGGCGTTCCGCGTTCTGCGGATCGACGACGATCTCGTTGTAGTACTGCGGGCTCGTCGTCATGTACGAGGAACGCTTCTCCCAGTTGCTGCCAAAATCGATGGAGCGGTACACGCCCTTCTCGTCATCGTTCGCTTCGATGATGGCGTAGATGACGTCCGGCTTGCTGGGCGCGCCGGCCAGGCCGATGCGGCCCATGTGGTCGGTGGGCAGGCCTGCCGTGACCCTGGTCCAGGTCTTGCCGCGGTCGGTCGACCTGTGGATGCCGCTGCCCGGGCCGCCGTTGATCAGCACCCAGACGTGCCGCCGCCGCTGGTAGCTCGAAGCGACGATGATGTCGGGATTGCGCGGATCCACGACGAACTCGTTGACCCCGGTGTGCGCGTCGATATCGAGAATGCGCGTCCAGTTGTCGCCGCCGTCCGTCGTGCGGTACAGGCCGCGATCGCCCCCGTCGCTCCACAAGGGTCCCTGCGCCGCGACGAGGACTTCGTCCGAGTCCTCCGGGTTGATCCAGATCTGGCTGATGTGGCCGGAGTCCTGCAGGCCGACTTTCTTCCAGGACTTGCCGCCGTCGATCGACTTGTACACGCCATCGCCGTACGCCACGCTGCGCTGCGCATTATTCTCGCCCGTGCCGACCCAGATCGTCTTGCTGTCGTTCGGATCGATTTCGACGACGCCGATCGCGTACGAGCCTTCGTTGTCGAACAGCGGTTCCCACGTCGTGCCGCCGTTGGTCGTGCGAAACAGGTTGCCGGACGCGACGCCAACGAGGAATGCGTGATCCCCGCCTGGGTAGAACGCGAAGTCGGAAATGCGTCCCGAGGTGATGGCCGGCCCGATGTGCCGTAGCGGCAACGCGGCCAGCGGGTTGCCGTTCTCGTCGTCTTCGGCGGCCCCCGCCGTCGCGGCAAGCGCCAGTGCCAACAGCACGATGGCTGGCGAGCGAACTGATCGAATCATGAGTCTCCCCGTTGGGTTGAGAATTCCCGCCGCGAGGCGGCGGCCCTTGCTTCCGGCGATGCGGAAGGATCGAAAATGTCATCAATACGCGTGATGCGGCCAGCGAGTCCGATGCCGTTCGCAATCTGGATATTGAGCCCCGGTCGTGCATTCATCTCGAGAATCAGCGGTCCGTACTGGCGATCAATGACCATGTCCACGCCGAGGTACCCGAGTTCGGTGACCTCGTAGCCGCGGGCTGACGTCTCGAGAATCGACGGCCAGTGCGGGATCTGCAGGCCGGCAATCAATGCCCCCGTGTCCGGGTGCTCGTCCACGATCTTGTTGTCGAGTACGCCGTTTTGCGTCAGCCCGGCTGCCATGTCGATACCGGCGCCGACGGCGCCCTGGTGGAGGTTGGCCTTACCGTCGGACGCGCGTGTCGGCAGGCGGACCATCGCCATGGCGGGATAGCCGCGGTACACGATGACGCGCACATCGGGCACGCCCTGGAAGCTGACCTCGGAGAACACCGGGTCGAATTGCACGCAATACTCGATAAGCGCCTTGTCTCGACCCCCACTGAGACTGAACTGGCCGCTGATGATGTTCGAGATGTGGTGCTCGATCTCCTCCTCGCTGACGAGCGCGCCACTGGCCAGGCGAAACGAGTCTCGCTTGCGCTTGCTGCGGCTCGTGACCACGACGATGCCGTCACCGCCGCTGCCCTGTGCGGGCTTCACCACGAAACTCTCGCGGTCTTCGACAATGCTCGGAAAGTCGCGAACCTGCCCCTGGTGCTCGATCAGGCCGTACAGCTCCGGAACGGCCATGCCGGCCTCGAGCGCGAGTTTCTTGGTCAGCGCCTTGTCATCCACGCGCGGATAGAAACGGCGCGGATTGAGCCGCATGATGTAGTCGGCGTTGCGCTCGTTGAGGCCCAGAAGGCCGATGTTACGCAGCTTGCGAGCCGTGCTCTGCATCCTTACTTCACCAAGGGCGCGAACCGCCTGAGTTCGGTCAGGCGATAGCCGGTATAACGCCCGGCCAGCAGAACGAGCGCGAGTATCACGAGCAAGAGCTCGGGAAACGTGAATACCAGGTGATTCAGCCAGCCCATGCCCATCGCAAGATAAGCGAATATGGCGACGACCATGCTCCCGACGCCCGCGCGAATGGCGTCGGCCGCGCCGCGCTCTTCCCAAACGACCGACATGCGCTCGATGGTCATCGCGATGATGACCATCGGGAACAGCGCAACCGACAGGCCGGTCTCGAGACCGAGCCGGTGTGAAATCAGGCTGATGAACAACATGAGCAACACGACGACGATCAGGACCGCGCTGAGCCGCGGCACGAGCAGCAGTCGCAGGCGCTCCAGCAGGAAGCGAATCGTCAGGCCGGCCGCGATCAGCAGCGTAAAGAGGATGATGCCCCACAACAGCTTGGTCTCGCGAAACGCGAGCGCAATCAGCACGGGCATGAACGTACCGAAAGCGTCGATGCCGACGATGTTGCGCATCACGACCATGACGAGCGCGCCGATGGGGATCATGAGAAGTACCGCGTACACGGCCTGTGTCTGTATTGGCAGCCCGTACAGCGAGAAATCGAAGGCGCTGCCTTCGGTCGCAGCGGCCTGGGTTTCGGCAATGGCGATAGCGTCGAGGTAATTCTCCTGCACGGCGAAATCAACCTGGACGTTGCTGCCGCCCTGGACGCTGACGAGGGGTTCGCTGCCGCGCCACCACACGAAGAAGCGGTCGGGCAGGTTCTGCTCACCCGTCGCCGGGTTGAAGAACAGCCATCGGTCTCCGTCGTGCACTTCGAGCCACGGCGTCAGTTCCGCGTGGCGCTGGCGCCCGGACAGTGCGAAGCCCTGCACGACGCGTGCGGGAATCCTGGCCGCGGCCAGAATCATCGTGGCGGTACCGACGAATTCGGCCCGCGTACCGACCTCCGAGAGCAATAGCTCGACATTGGGATCCGGCGACGGGTCGTTGAGGCGACGTAACAGCTCCGTCGTGAAAGACGCCGTGTCGGCAGAACGGTCGCGAACGTCAGAGACCAGGACGTCCACAGCGGTGTTCAGCGGTTCGTCGATGACGGGGCGCGGCGGGAACGGTGGCACGGTGTCGGACTGGTCGACCCTGTCGTCCTCGTAAACCGAGATGCGGTAGTAGATCGTCTGCGGTCCGTCGGCGCGGCGGATCGTCCACTGTGCCTCGCGGCCACCGCTGCCGTAGTTGATGCTGAACCCGTAGCCGCGCGATACCGAATTCTCGTTGAGCATCCGGAATCCGGGTGTCAGCGTCGGGATATGCAACTGCACCTTGATCGTCCCGGGCCCGCTGTCGAACTGGATCGACGACTCGATGGTCCAGACCGGCTGTTCCTGGTCCTCGGTCAGCGGAAACCCGAGGGCTTGCCATTTGTAGGTAAAGATGGACAGACCAACGGCAGTCATCAACGCGGCAAGCACGTAGACATATCTCTGCTTCATGGTCCCCCCAATGAGGCGTCAGTCAACGCCCAGCGCTACCTTGACGGCACGTTCTTTTATAGGGCCGCTGCGATTGAACATGCGCATACCGGCCGCTCTTAGTTCTGCAATGATACGGGAGTCTGTCGCAAACAGACGGTTCAAGCCAGTCATAAAGTGCAGCATTGTCGCATTTGCGCCCTTGCGCGCCCGCTCGTAGCGGCGCAGGACCGGGCGATCGCCCGGGTGCAGCCCGGCGGCGATGGCGTCGGAGACCTGCCTTGCAAGTTCGGCCGCGTCCTGCAAGCCGAGATTCGCGCCCTGGCCCGCCAGCGGATGGATGGCGTGGGCCGCATCGCCGATGAGCGCAAGATTCGGCAGTACGTAATTGGCCGCGTGGCGCGCGCACAGCGGAAATGCCCCCTTCGGCCCCGCCGGGACGAGGTCGCCGAGGACGTGGTCCGATGCTTCGCTCAGCATGCGGCCGGTTGCCGCGTCATCGGCCTCGAGCGCTGCGCGCGCCTTCTCCGGCGTCGTCGACCACACGACAGACACGCGTCCGTCCTCGAGCGGCAGGATGCCCAGCGGGCCCTCGCGCAGGAAGCGCTGCCGCGCCGTCGCGCGATGCGGCTGTTCAGGTCGCAGGTGGGTCACGAACGCAGTCTGCTCATAGGGCCATTCGTGCGTCCCGATGCCCGCCGCCGAGCGCACGAATGAGCGAGCGCCGTCGGCGGCGACAACGAGATCTGCCGTCAGCGTCTCGTCGGTCTGCAGGTCGATCTTGTACTGCTCGTCGACACGTCTCAGGGCCTGCAGGGGACTGTCGAAACGCAGTTTCACGGCACTCGCATCGAGCTGCCGCAAAAGCGCGTCCTGGAGCAGGACGTTCTCGACGATGAAGCCCAGCTGCGGCACCGCGAACTCTTCGGCGTCGAAACGCAGGGTTGCGGGCCCGTCGGGCGACGCGTCCTCGTCCCACACGCGCATGCGCTCGTACGCACTGGCGCGCGTCGCAACGACGGACTGCCAGGCGTCAGCCTGGTCGAGCAGCGCGGCCGTGCCGTTCGCTATCGCCGAGACGCGCAGGTCGACGTCGTTCTCCGGGTGAAAATGCGGGCGCGGGGCCGCGTCCACGAGCGTGATGTCGAGACTCTCTCCGTGCTCGGTTTTCGCCAGCAGCGTCGCCGCCAGCAGGCCGGTGACACCGCCGCCGACGACCACGATGTCGTAGCGCCTGTTCACTTGACGGGCACTCCGCGTGACAGCCGCGGCAATCGGCCGGCGAGCCCCATCGTGTGTTTCGCGAACAGGGTCCGGACACCCGGCACGAGGTCGAAGCCGAGCATGCCGATGTTGCGCAGTGCGCGCAGCGGCGGCCGTTCGCTGCCGAACAGCCTCACGAGACCGTCAGTGAAGCGCACGAGCTTTTTCTGATCGGCGCGACGCCACTCCGCGTAACGCTCCAGCAAGTCCGTCGGATCGAGGACGGGGCCGGAGCACGATTCCATACCCGAAGCAGCGCTCCGACCCCCATTGGCGGTCTCATCGGCGATGCAGTCGACGATCGCGGCGACGTCGCGCATGCCGAGATTGAAGCCCTGTGCAGACACGGGGTGTAATCCATGGGCGGCGTTGCCGATGAGTACGCTGCGCGTGGCCGTGAGTCGCAGCGCCCGCGTCAGTGCCAGGGGGTACGCGGCACGTTTGCCGACGCGCGAGAAAGTGCCGAGACGGTGACCGAATTCGCGCTGCAGCTCCCCGAGGAATGCCACATCGTCGAGCGCCATCACGCGATCGGCGTCGTCCTCTGACACCGTCCACACGAAACCGGCGCGTCCGTCGGCGACGGGCAGAATCGCGAGGGGGCCTTGCGGCGTAAAGCGCTCGTATGCCACGTTGTTCAGGGGCTTTTCCGGCAACAGGTTGCCGATCACGGCCCTCTGTCCATAGTCTTTCCGTTCCGCCGTGATGCCCATCATCGAACGCACCGACGACTGCGCGCCGTCCGCAGCGACGAGCAGGGCACAGTCGAGCTGCTCGCGCTTGTCGTTGCCGAGCTCGATCGTGGCCGTCGCAAGCTCCGTGCCCAGCTCGACCTCCGCGATACGCGCCGGGCAAAAAACCTCGACGCCGTCGACGCGCTCGAGCGCCGTTTGCAATACCTCGCCCAGGACCCGATTGATGACGACGTAGCCAAGCGCTTCGACGCCCTGCTCCTCTGCATCGATGTGCGAGAACCCGAAGCGGCCCTGGTCCGATACATGGATGGCGCGTATCGGTGTCGACGCCTCGGCAACTTCGGCCCACAGCCCCATGGCCTCGAACATGCGCTGCGTACTCCGCGACAAGGCAGTGGACCGGTCGTCGAAACTGGGTTGCGTCGTGGCCTTGCGGGCTACGGCCTCGACGACCGCTACACGCAGCCCGAGCGGCGCCAGTGCCAGCGCCAGGCTCGTGCCGATCATGCCGCCACCGGCAATTAGAACGTCGTACTGCCGTTTGTTCATGCGCTGTCCATCAGTGCCTCGATATCGTCCGGATCCCGGGCGAGCCCCTTGCTCAGTATGTCCGGTCCCTTGCTGGTCACGGCTACGTCATCTTCGATACGCACACCGATATTGCGGAATGCCTTCGGTATCTTGCGGAGGTTCGGCAGGTAGATGCCGGGCTCCACGGTCATGACCATGCCCGTCTCCAGCACACGCCACTCGTCGCCGACCTTGTAGTCGCCGACGTCGTGCACGTCCATGCCGAGCCAGTGGCCCGTGCGGTGCATATAGTACTCCCGGTACGCGCCCTCGCGGATGAGTTTTGCCGGCGCACCGTCGAGAAGTCCGAGCTTTTTCAGTCCCCTGGTGATGATGCGTACCGCGGCATCGTGCGGGTCGTTCCAGTGATTCCCCTTGACGGCCTTCGCGATGGCCGCGGTCTGCGCCTCGAGAACGATCTCGTACACGGCACGCTGCTCCGGGCTGAAGCGCCCATTCACCGGGAAGGTGCGCGAGATGTCCGAGGCGTAGTAGTCGAGTTCGCAACCGGCGTCGATCAGCAGCAGGTCGCCGTCCTTGAGCTCGGCGTTGTTGTCCACGTAGTGCAGCGTGCAGGCATTGGAGCCACCGCCGACGATCGGGTTGTACGACGCCCACGCACCATGGCGCCGGAATTCGTGGCGAAACTCGGCCTCGACCTCGTATTCGTAAAGTCCGGGCCGCGTCATCCTCATGGCGCGCTGGTGGGCGGCAACGGCAATTCTCGCCGACTTGCGCATGGCCGAAATCTCGGCACGGCTCTTGTAGAGGCGCATGTCGTGCAACAGGTGATCGAGGGCGACGAATTCCTGCGGCGTATGCAGGCCGCGCGACGAACCCGACCGCAGGGAATTCAACCAGTCGGCAATATGGGCATCGAAGTCCGTGTACATGCCCATCGTGTAATACACGCGACTGCAACCCTCGATGAGTCCGGGAATGATGTCGTCGATATCGTCGATCGGGAACGCGTCGTCGGCGCCGAAACGATCTACGGCCCCCTCCTGCCCGGCGCGGGACCCGTCCCACAGCTCCTTGTCGCGGTTGCGCTCGCGGCAGAACAGCAGGTACTCGCCCTGCGGCCTGCCGGGCACGATTACGGCGACCGACTCCGGTTCGGTAAACCCCGTCAGGTAATAAAAGTCGCTGTCCTGGCGGTACCGGTACTCGACGTCGCGACTGCGATTGCGCACCGGCGCGGCCGGCAGGATTGCAATACCGCCGGCCCCGACCATGCGCATCAGCTGTCTGCGTCGGCGTTCGAATTCTGTTGATTTCATTGGTCTTCTGCGTGCCGAATCTCGGCGAGTTCCTCGTAGGCGAGCTGCGCGGCCACGCGCATGTATTCGACGATCTCAGCATACGCTGCTTCGTTGGTTTCAGTATCGCTTTCCTCGTCCACCGCGGCACGCGTGATCTGCAGCATGTCACCGATGATATCGGCGAGCGGTTCGGCCGCAAGACGCTCCTTCAGTGCCGCCTCGTGCCTGGCGGAGACGAGCCCGTGCAGGAATCCTTCGCACCAGTGTGCCATCGCCCGGGTGCGCTGCCTGGCGCCCTCGGCGTCATCGGGCAGCAGGGGAGAAAAGTCGGACAGACGCTCCGACAATTGCCAATAGGTGCCCTGGTACAGCGCGTCAAGCTTCTTGCGGCACTCGAGCTGCAGGGCATCGTCGTCGTTTGTACCTTCGAGCACCTGCAACAGCCAGTCCGGCCCTGCCGGAACGCCGGCCACGGCGAGGCGGCCGGTCAGCAGTCCATGTGCCTGCGCGGCGTCCCAGCTCGCGCCGCAGCGCCGTAACGCCTCATCGACGTCGTCGAAGGCGACTTTTTCATCCATTCAATTGCCCATGCTTTTCAATTTCGCGAAACCCTACTATATTTGCCCGTATGGCTGAGAACATCAATGCGACCTTCGAGCACGAATTAAAGCGCCTCGAGAAACGCGTGGACGCCCTGGTTCGCGTGTGCGACCAGTTGCAGGATGAGAATCGTTCCCTCAAGCAACGGCAGGATGCGCTAACCTCGGAGCGCGCGAGCCTGCTGCAGAAGAACGAGCAGGTGCGCGCCCGGGTCGAAGCCATGATCGGTCGCCTCAAGGCGATGGAACAGGGCTCCTGACGGTAGCCCGGATGTAACCCGACCAGGCAAACGGAGAAGGCCGTATGAGTCAACAAATTGCGCAGGTGAGCGTCCGCATTCTCGACAAGGAATACCAGGTTGCCTGCCCAGCCGGCGAACGAACCGACCTTCTCGACTCCGCGGAAGTCCTCAATGCGAAGATGCGCGAAATCCGCGATTCGGGGCGCATCGTCGGCCTGGACCGCATTGCCGTCATGGCGGCGCTCAACATGGCGAATGACCTGATTCACGCCAAGGCGCGTGACCAGCAGCTCGAAGGCGACATCAGCGCACGACTCAAGTCTATTTCTGACCGGGTGGACAGCGTTCTCAGCAGCACGCAAGCCCTCGACTTGTAATACCTACATCAGGCACGATATCCACATTGGCGCTTCCTGCGGTGTTCGATACCGACCTGGATACCTTTCGACCCTAAATCATTACCTCGGGGTCGTGTTCTGTCGGCAGCATTTGAGCAGGGCCGTTTCGACGGTAAGCCTGTTGCGGCCACGGCTGACCCCACCTGTTGCTCTGGTTCGAGAGCGACGGCTCGGTAACGGCACAGGCGGGAAGCGCCTCCTTCCCCGGCAACCGCTGCATGGTTGAGTCGATCCGTTCGCAGCGCGAGTACGCCCTCAGCGCCCGTCGCAACATGACCGCCGGAGCGCGTGCGCGGGCTTCCGAAATTATCTGCGATCGCGTTTGCTCGACCCGCGCCTGGTATGCGAGCGACTCACTGGCGTGCTTCCTGCCCATGCAGGACGAGGTCGATACACGAGAAATCATCGAAAGAAGTTGGCGCGCAAACAAGCGCGTTTTCGTCCCGGTTTTGCGCGCCAGTGCCGAAATGGCGTTTTGCGAGATGGCGCCCGACACGGAACTCGAACGCAACCAGTTCGGAATCTGGGAGCCCGTGCGCGGCTTCTTGATCAATGCGCGACTTCTCGATTTGGTCGTGACGCCGACGGTCGCTTACGACAGCTCTTGCAATCGTATCGGCATGGGGAGCGGCTACTACGATCGTTGTTTTGCCCATCTTCGCTATCGCCGCCATTGGGTTCGGCCGAAACTGATAGGCGTAGCGTTCCAATGTCAGGAAGTCGAGAAAATCGAGCCAAATCCTTGGGATATACGGCTTTATCGGGTTATTTCAGACGCGTGATCGGATCGTTTTTCCTCCAAAAAGAACCCGACCTTCCGTCCCGCGTGGCATTCGAAAAGCGTGTCTCGAGTCATCTCGACATTCCGTTTGGAAGGTGACTTTCCTGGCAAGACGGATTCATTTTTCGATGCAATTCCGGCTCGTCAAAGTGACGTTGCAACTCGCATGAGGACTTCGCGTATCGCAATCGCAAAGTGCGCAGTGAAACGTCGCAATGCAGAGACAGTTTCATGCGAGTTTTATGCGCGCTAACTTGCTGGATTTTTTGAGATTGATGCGTATACTCAAGCGCGGGTACCCGACACGGAGAAAACTATGGCTACCAAAAAGAAGTCTCGTAAAAAAGCTTCGAAGCGCAAAGTCGCCAAGAAGCGTAAAGTAGTACGCAAGAAAGCAACGAAGCGGCCGGCTAAGAAGAGGGTCGCTAAACGCAAGACCAAGAAGAAAGCTGCTAAGAAAAAGGCGAAGAAGAAAGTCGCCAAGCGCAAGACTAAGAAGAAAGCGTCCAAGAGGAAGGCGAAGAAGAAAGTCGCCAAGCGCAAGACCAAGAAGAAAGCCAAGAAGAAGGCTAAGAAAAAGGTAGCCAAGCGCAAGACCAAGAAGAAAGCTAAGAAGAAGGTAGCCAAGCGCAAGACCAAGAAAAAGGCGAAAAAGAAAGCAGCTAAACGGAAAACGAAGAAGAAGGCGAAAAAGAAAGTAGCCAAACGCAAGACCAAGAAGAAAGCTACTAAGAAGAAAGCTACGAAGCGCAAGGCGAAGAAGAGACCCGCCAAGCGCAAGACGAAAAAGAAGGCTACCAAGCGGAAGGCCACGAGGAAGAAGTCGTCCCGCAGAAAGAGACGGTAGCTGGACCGTAGCTTGAGGAAGAAGCCTTCTTCCCAAGCCAGCAAAGGGCCCGTCTCGACGGGCCCTTTCTGTTGTGAGGGGGCCCGTCTCGACGGGCCCTTTCTGTTGTGAGGGGGCCCGTCTCGACGGGCCCTTTTTCTTGTAAGGGGCCTGCCTCGGCGGGCCCTTACCGTTGCGGCGACCGGACTGAGTACTGGCTCACGTGCAATTCGGCGCAATTTGACTATAGTACGCATCTATGGACGCCACCGAGAAGAAACGCGCCGCCGCGAAAGCTGCGCTAGAATTCATCCAGCCCGGCACCAAGCTCGGAATCGGCACCGGCTCTACGGTCAACTGCCTGATCGACATACTCCCCCAGGTCCGCGATTACATCGACTGCATCGTGTCGAGTTCCAAAGCGTCGACCACGTTGCTCGAGGAATCGGGATTCGAGGTGTCGACGCTGAACGAAACCGGTGACCTGGACCTGTATATCGACGGTGCGGATGAAAGCAACAAGCGCCTGGAACTCATCAAGGGCGGCGGTGGCGCGCTGACTCGCGAGAAAGTGCTTGCCGGTGCGTCGCGGCGATTCATCTGCATCATTGACGATTCCAAGCTCGTCGGCATGCTCGGCACTTTTCCGCTGCCGATCGAGGTGCTCCCCATGGCCCAGGAGTTCGTATCGCGGCGCATGCTGAAAATGCGAGGCCAGCCGCTCTGGCGTGAAGGATTCGTCACCGACAATGGGAATCACATTCTCGACGTCCACGACCTGCAGATCGCCAACCCGATCGACATGGAAGCGCGCATCAATCGCATCCCCGGGGTGGTCACGGTGGGTATTTTCGCCCATCGGCCCGCCGACATCCTGCTGATAGCCGGCGACGCAGGCGTGCGGGAAATGCGAACCTGACACCGTGAGCCGGGTCTTTCTTGTCGCGGCCCTGCTTGGGGCCGTAGCCTGTTCGCCCTCGTCGGAGATGCCAAAGGGCGATCTCGCCTTCGTCAATGGGCGCGTCTACACCGTGGACGAATCGAGGCCCTGGGCCGAAGCCGTCGTGGTGCGCAATGATACGATCATCTATGTCGGTGACGAGGCCGGCGCGATGCCGTACACGGGGCCGGATACCCTGGTGCGAGACGTCGGCGGCAGGCTGATGCTGCCGGGCTTCGTCGAAGCCCACATGCATTTCGTTTCTTCGGGGTCGATCGCCGACGTCCTCGAGCTCAACATAGGACAGTCCGTCGACGAGTGGATAGCGGCGATTGCCGCCTATGCGGCGGCGAATCCCACCCTTCCAGTGTTGTTCGGTTACGGGTTCATCGCGTCGGCATTTGGCGATGCCGGGCCGCACCGCAACCTCATCGATGCAGTGGTGCCGGACCGTCCCGTCATTATCATGGATGAGGGCTGGCACACCGCATGGCTCAATTCCGCTGCCCTCGAGGTCCTGAACGTCACGCAGGATACGCAGGACCCCGTTCCCGGATATGCGTACTACGCGCGCGATGAAAACGGTGACGCCACCGGATTTCTTCTCGAGGACGTCGCCGCGCACGCCGCCGAGGTCCTGTACCCCGTCACCGAGGAACGGGTCGTCGACGGGCTCGGCGTGATGACGGACATCATGAATAGCATGGGGATTACGACTGCATTCGACGCCTCGGCGATGGAATTCGACAAGGATTTCGTCAAGCAGGTGCTCGATCGAGTGGCGCAGCGGGGCGAGTTGACTGTGCGGGTCTTCGGCGCTGCGGCCACCTACTCGGTCGACGAAGTCGATCTGGCTGTCGAGCGTGCCGTCGAATGGGGTGAGCACGTCCGGGGAAACGGCTTTCACTACAACGCGCTGAAGATCTTCAGTGATGGAACCCTGGAAGCCAGGACAGCGGCCATGTTCGAGGACTACCAGGGCGACCCGGGCAACTCGGGGCATACCGTGTTTTCGGAGGCCCAGCTTACGGCCATGATCACCGACGCCGCTTCGCGGAACATCGACGTACACGTGCATGCGCTCGGCGAGCGCGCGGTCCACGAAGCGCTGAACGCCATCAGCGTCGCTCGCACCGGCCACGCAGGGAGCACGACGAATTACGTGCTGATCCATATCGAGGTGATTGCCGACGAGGATATCCCGCGGTTTGCCGAGCTCGGTGTCTTTGCCCAGACATCGCCGCTCTGGTTTGCCTACGATAACCACGGTCAGCAATTCGTCAGCGACGACCAGTTCCAGCGCTACTGGCCGGTCCGCAGCCTCGAGCGCGAGGGCGCCCGCCTCGCATTCGGTAGCGATTTTCCTGCAACGGGTCTAGGCATTGCGGGGCTGAGCCCGCTACTGAACATCGAGATCGGGCACACGCGGCAGAATCCGGGTGAACCTGGCGCCCCTGTTCAACCGCGCGCCAGCGAGCGCCTGAGCCTGGAGTCATTGATACGGGGCTACACGCTCGGTCCGGCGCAGATGCTGCACATGGAAGACCGGATCGGCTCGATCGAGGTCGGCAAGAAGGCCGACCTCGTCGTGCTGGACCAGGACATCTTCGCCATCGACGCTTACTCGATTCACGAGACCGAGGTCGTGCTGACCGTCATGGACGGCAAAATCGTGCACGAGCGGTAAGCCTGCGACCCGGCGCGGCCGCTCTAGTCGATGACGCGCCGATAATCTTTGAACTCGATGGTCTGCTCCTCGTCCAGTCTCATGACGAGCATCGCCCTGCCCTTCACTTTCGTGTGGACGACCGCCGGCAGCACGGCGCTGCCGTCAGGCGATGGCGCGAACTCGAGACGTGTATTGAAGGCGTCGAGCTTTACGCCTTTTCCCGGCTTGATCGTCCTGACGTTGCGAAGCTCGATCTTGCGGACGTAATGACCGTCCTTGGCGACTTCGAGTTGCCCCTCGACGGCTTCCATGAATTCTCGTTCATCATCTGTATCCGCCCGGGGACGGAATTTGAATAGCCACCGCTCACCTGTTTCGTCGATCAGCTCAAGGCTGCCGGGTGACACCATCGACCGATCTTCATCGTCGTCGTCATCGTCTTCCTGCCGTTCGTCGCGCTCGGACAGGAAGGCTTCGCGCTCTTTAGGGCCCGGCTCTCGCGCGTCGACTGTCAATAACTCCCAGGGCTGCTGCCTTCGCGGGTCGTGGGTCGCAACGTAGATTCCTTCTGCGCTAGTCTCGGTTCTCGTAAATGCCCAGTGCTGCCGAACCCCGGTCTCGACCGCGTCGAATGCGCGCTCAACCAGTTCCTCGTGGGTCTCTGCATGAGAGGCGCTCGAGGCGAGAACAAGCATTGCAGCAACTAGTCGTTTCATGGGCCTTTAGAGCTTGCGAGCTGGTGCGAGTTCCTCCGGCGACAGCCTGGATTAGCTTGAATGGCTCGTAATGGCTATTGCAGCGGCTGGACAATCAGCGAGGGGTGACGCAACGATCTTGGATAATCGTTTTGCGCGATTCGGGAGGACCGGAAATGTACAGATTCATCGTTGCCCGCCTGCGCACCTGAGAGGTCGGGTTTAGATAGTGTTGGGGCCGATCGGCCGCTTTATGTCTCGACGTCGCCAGTCGCCGAAATTGAGGTAACATTTCTGTTTCAGACCCTTTCCAGTCATCCGCTTTCTTGACGAGTTCGAACTCTATGTCTGACTGCGATTGCAGATTTGAAGTGGAATCGCAACGGCAGGGCCGTGTTCTCGTTGCCTTGCTTGTCATCAACGCTGCTATGTTCGTCGTAGAGGTGGTAACCGGCATACTTGCGGAATCGACCGGCCTCATCGCAGACTCGCTGGATATGCTGGCGGATGCCGTGGTGTACGGGATCGGGCTATATGCTGTTAGCCGAGCCGCAAGCGCCAAGATTCGTGCGGCGTTGGTCAGCGGCTACTTTCAGATTGCGTTGGCACTGATTGTGGCCCTTGATGTCGGTCGCAGAGCCCTTTTCGGCAGCGAGCCGGAACCTGCATACATGGTTCTGATCGGGTTGATCGCTTTGGCTGCAAATGTCGTGTGCCTGAAATTGATCGCCAAGCACCGCGATGGCGGCGTTCACATGCGAGCAAGTTGGATATTCTCCAAGAATGACGTGATCGCAAACATTGGCATTGTTGTTAGTGGTGGCATCGTCTTCGCAACGGAAACACGTTGGCCGGACTTGGTCGTTGGATTCGGAATCGCCTACGTGGTCTTCCGCGGTGCGCTAGCGATCATCGAGGATGCTCGAAACGAATATCGATTAGGCATGGCATCGCGCTCAGCCGAGTGACTACTTCTGGCCGCGAGGCGACGTTCGCTGCGCCTGAGCTATAATTTCTGCTTCTGACCCACAGCAGCCAATCGCAGTGATTCACCTGTATTCCGAATGTTATTCTCCATTTTTCACACCAAGCAAAGATAAGCGCGAGTAAAAGCAATGTCATACGATCTGACCATCTTCAAAAAGGACAATTATTTGCATGCAAGAGTCATGGGGCAAAACAGCAAGGAGATTATTGAGCAGTATTTGGGTGAGGTTGTTCAGAAGTCCAAAGATGCTAAATGTCCTTATCTGCTGATCGAAGAAGCGCTCGAAGGACGTCGCTTGGATACACTGAGTGTCTTCGATATCGCATCGGAAGGAAGTGCCAAATCCCGCGGACTATTCAAAGCAGTCGCATATGTGGATTTATGCGCTGAAGGCGAATTGATGAATTTTGCCGAAACTGTCGCTGTCAATCGTGGTTTGCCGGTAAGAGTCTTCCCGACAGTAGCTGAAGCCAAAGAATGGCTCATTGATCAAGGTTAGTGCTGCGCACTAATAGAGCGTCTCATTGATGCCTGAAATGAACGCTTCTGGCCGGATCCAGCCGACCATGCTATCTACGCTATAATTTCTCCTACTGACCCAAGCGACGCTAAGAACCCTAGCCTTGAACGTCCGCTTTTGCGGAGAGATGTGAGTCATGAGCTTCCGAACCGGAGTCGCTGAGTTGGGCACTCATATAACCGCTTGATTTCCGTGGTCGTGTGACCACCGGTTTTCAAGAGTTGGATCACCTTTAAGTAAGCAACTGAGTCCTTTGGGTTTTCCGAGTATGCTCGGTTCTAGCCGCACTTTCCTGTCCTGCAGTGCGGTAATCTTCCCGCCGCGTACTGCTATCTATATCCGCTAAAATCATCACACTACAGATACTTTTTAACGAGTTCCTATCTATCCCTGTGAGCGCTGCGTATTCCACGCGATTCCTGCCGCGGATTCCAGACCCAGCCTGCCACCGATGTCACGGCAACGACAATTCAATGGCAGCAGAGTTGATTATGATCACAGTCGCTTGTTAGGTAAGGAACTTGCGTCTATTCTCCCTGTATACCGTAGGTCACTGCGGAGAACATCATGCACCGCTCGCTCTTGCTTCGCCAGCGAATGATCGGTCTTTTTCTGCTCGGCGTGCTTTTGCTCTACTCGCCATTGTTGTCAGTGTTTGATACAAACGAAGAGCTGCTCGGCTTACCGGTCATTTATATCTATCTATTTAGCACATGGGTAGCGCTGATCGCACTGATTGCCTGGTTCGTCGAGCGCGGAAGGACCTGACCCGAGAGTCTCGCCAAGATGCTAGGTCCCCGCCTAATCGTCGTCTACTCTCTTCTCTACCTCGCTGTGTTGTTCGCAATCGCCTATTGGGCTGACAAACGCGCCGATCAGGGCAGGTCGGTGATCGCCAGTCCCTTGGTGTACGCTCTGTCCATGGCAGTTTACTGCACGGCCTGGACCTACTATGGCAGTGTCGGCCGCGCAGCCGGGACCGGCGTGGGATTTCTGCCGATCTACCTCGGTCCAACGCTGATCGCAATGCTTTGGGGAACCTTGCTGCTGAAGATGGTGCGGGTAAGTAAGACCCAACGCATCACCTCGATCGCCGATTTTATCGCTTCCCGTTATGGCAAGAGCCAGGTGCTTGGCGGGGTGGTGACTGTGATCGCAGTTCTAGGTGTGGTGCCCTATATCGCCCTGCAGCTCAAAGCCATATCGCGCAGCTACACTATTCTCCAGCATTATCCGGACATTCCGTCTCGCGAGTCGCTGCAGAATCTGCCAATCATGCAGGATACGACATTGTACGTTGCGCTCGCCCTGGCGGCGTTCACCATCCTGTTCGGCACCCGTCATCTCGATGCCAGCGAGCGCCACGAGGGCATGGTAGCGGCGATCGCGTTCGAATCCATCGTCAAGCTGCTGGCCTTTCTCTCGGTGGGAATCTTCGTTACCTATCACATACACGATGGCTTCGCCGATCTGTTCGACAAGGCTTCCGTCGCCGGTGTGCTCACCACACACATCAACTTCCAGACAAGCGACTACGAAACCTGGTACTCGTTGACCATACTGGCTGCGCTTGCGGTGATGCTGCTACCGAGGCAGTTTCAGGTGGCGGTGGTCGAGAACAGTAACGAGCGTCAGATACGCCGCGCGATGTGGGTATTTCCACTCTACCTGTTACTGATCAATCTGTTCGTCATTCCCATCGCCATTGCCGGGCAAATTCAATTCGCTGGCACCGGAGTGGATGCCGATACCTTTGTGCTTACCCTGCCGATGGCGCATGCACAAGAGGGACTATCGCTGTTCGCGTTCATCGGTGGTCTGTCGGCCGCCACCGGCATGGTAATCGTGGAAACCATCGCGCTTTCCACCATGGTGTGCAACGACCTGATAATGCCCGGACTGCTGCGCCGCTGGACTCGGCTGCCCCCGCATGTTGATTTTAGCCGGGTACTGCTGGCCATACGCCGTAGCGCCATCGTGGTGATCCTGCTGCTGGGTTACCTGTACTTCCGTGTCGCCGGTGAGGCCTATGCACTGGTGAGCATAGGTCTGATCAGCTTTTCGGCGGTTGCACAATTCGCACCCGCAATGATCATCGGCCTGTACTGGAGAGGAGGCACGTACCAGGGAGCGCTTGCCGGTTTGCTGGCGGGCTTTGCGATCTGGATATACACATTACTTCTGCCATCATTTGCCAAGTCAGGATGGTTATCTGCGGATTTTCTGCAGCATGGTCCGTTCGGTATCGAACTACTGCGTCCACAGTCTCTGTTCGGGCTGTCGGATTTGCACGAGATCACCCACTGTCTGTTCTGGAGCATGGTTTTCAACATCGGGGCCTACCTGCTGTTCTCGTTACGTCGCGAGTCGACCATCAACGAAGCCACCCAGGCGACGTTGTTTGTGGACGTACTAAAACGTGAGGCCCCGAGCGGCGTACCCTTGTGGCGTGGCAAGGCGGAGGTAAAGGAATTGATCTCCCTGGCTGAGCGTTTTCTTGGCGCTCAGAGTGCGCGCAAGGCATTTGAACTCTACGCGGCCAGCCGTGGGGCGCCGAACGTCGAACAATTGCCCGCCGATGCCGCTACGGTGCATTTTGCCGAGACCCTGCTGGCGGGCGCGATAGGCAGCGCCTCTGCGCGGGTCATGGTGGCCTCGACCACGGCGGAGGAACCATTGGGCCTGGACGAGGTGCTGAATATACTCGACGAGGCCTCGCAGATACGCGCCTATAGCCGTGAGCTGGAACGCAAATCGAGCGAACTCGAGGCAGCGGGTCGCGAACTCAAGGTGGCTAACGAACAACTCAAGGAACTGGACCGGATCAAGGATGATTTCATGTCCTCGGTTACGCACGAGCTGCGTACGCCACTTGCATCCATTCGTGCCTTCTCGGAGATACTGGCCGACGATCCGGAGATTGAACTGCAGCAGCGTAAAAAATTTCTCGACATTATCGTCACTGAAACCGAACGTTTGACGCGTCTGGTCAACCAGGTTCTGGATCTGGCCAAGATAGAATCCGGACATGCGAACTGGCGTATCGAACAGGTGGATCTTGGGGAGTTGATTGGCGTCGGATGCGAAGTGAACGCACGGTTGTTCAGTGAGCGAGGTGTGCGGCTGATTGTCGAGCTGCCGGAGGTAACCTGCACCGTCAGCGCCGATCGCGACCGCCTGATGCAGGTGCTGGTCAATCTGCTTTCCAACGCAGCCAAGTTCGCCCCCGAGAATACGGGAGAGGTGCGGGTACGCCTGCGCCGTGATGGTGAAATACTCCGGGTCAGCGTGCGAGACAATGGTCCGGGTGTTCCCTTCGAGGATCAACAGGATATTTTCGAAAAATTCCGCCAGGGAAGCAGTAGCAGCGAAAGACCCGTGGGGACGGGCCTGGGTCTGCCCATCAGTCGCCGCATCATTGAGTATTTCGGTGGGCGCATCCAGGTCCAGAGCCGCCCCGGACATGGCGCAGTCTTCACCTTTGAATTACCTGCCATGGACGGTGGCTGAACACTCACCGGAGAAGCGCATGAGCAACACCATTCTAATCGTCGATGACGAACCGAATATCGTACTGTCGGTCGAGTTTCTTCTGAAGCGCGAAGGTTTCGAGGTGCAGACCGCGGCCGACGGTCAGGCTGCAATCGAGATGCTGGCCGCGAGTCGCCCGGATCTGATGATCCTGGATGTGATGATGCCGCGCAAGAACGGATTCGAGGTGTGCAAGGAGGTGCGCGCCGACCCGGCGCTGAGCGGTCTGCCTATCATCCTTCTTTCCGCCAAGGGCCGGGAAGTCGAAATTGCCAAGGGGTTATCCCTGGGCGCTGATGCATATATCACCAAACCGTTTTCCACACACGAACTGGTGGCCCAGGTAAAGGAAATGCTGAAATGATGCGGAAGGACGAGATCGAACAGCGCGATACCTTTTTCCCCAGCATGAACGCTGACACCTGGGTGGGCGGGGCGCCGGCGCGGCTCCTCGTGCGTGGCAAGCCACGGGTTATCAAGCCGGACAGCAGCATTCGTGAGGCGCTGTTTCAATTCGGATCGGGTCGCGCAACCGCCAGCGTGGTCGCTGAACAGAAAGATCGTCCATTGGGCATCGTCGTCCTGAGCGATCTGCTTCGCGCCATAACCTTGCATCGTGTCGACCTCGAGGAGCCTGTTTACGCTCACATGATCGCCGCGCCCGCGACACTGCCGGCGGATGCCTCGGTACATCGCGCCCGCGTGACGTTCACCCGAGGCCATCTCGATCATTTGCTGCTGGTGGAAGCGGATGGGCGCATGCTAGGTCTGCTGTCTCCTTCCGATCTACCGGGTTATCGCGAAGGCGGCGCCGAGGACCTGGTGTACCGCGTCATGTGCGCAAATGACGTCGAGAGCATGGCGGCTGCCGCCTACGCCGTACGTGAGCGTGCGAGCGAATTGTTCAATAATGGCATGGGGGTCGATTTCCTGTTCGGCTGGATGTCCGGTCTGAACGATCTGATCAACATTCGCGCGATCGAACTGGTCGCCAACGAATTTGACTTGCCCCCGGTGTCCTGGTGCTGGATGGTGTTCGGATCCGAGGGACGTGTCGAGCAAGGTTTCGCCACAGATCAGGACAATGGCCTGATTTTCCAACCAGACCGCGAAGAAGATACCGACGAGATACGCCGGGCTTTTCTTCCGTTCACACGAGCGGTAAATCTGGGCTTGGACCAGTGTGGATTCAAGCTGTGCCCGGGCAACATCATGGCCGGAAATCCCGAGTGGTGCCTGTCGTCGCGCGAATGGCATGAACGCTTTTCCAACTGGATGGCGATGCCGGAACCCGAGGCAATCCTCAAAGCCACGATTTTTTTCGATTTTCGCCCATTGTACGGGCAAGACGAACTAGCCGACGACTTACGCCAATGGCTGATGCCCCAGCCGGCCCAATACCCGCGATTTCTGCATTTGCTGGCCGAGCAGTCGCGCACCGCCAGCCCTGCATTGAACTGGCTGGGACAGATAGTCTGCGACAATGACGGCTCCCCGCATGGTGTTGATCTTAAGAAACGCGGCACCCGGATATTCGTCGATGCCGCACGGATATGGGCCCTGCAACTGGGCTTGTTCACCACCAGCACGGTGGAGCGCCTGCGACTTTCCGGACCGGCCGTACATCGTTCCACCAGTGACACCAACGCCTCCGTCGAGGCGCTAGATATCCTGCATCGACTGCGTCTGCAACGTCAGCTCTCCGGAGGAGATGCCGCTAGCATCAACCGTGTTGATCCTCGTGAACTGACGAAGCCGCAGCGGATGCTGCTGAAAGAGGCCTTCAAACAGGCGCGCCAATTACAGTGGACACTGCAGCAGACCTTCCTATAACCAACTGACTGCCAGGCGCCACTGAAAATTGTTTATTTACCGCGATAGCGGCGCCAGCTCCGACCTCTCCGCAGAGCGGTCGTTCAATCGGCCACTATTGGTGGAAGCAGCCATTCGCGACCAACTGGGGGAGAAGCATTGTCGCTCCGCGCCTCCGGCGCTTCGCGACATCACTGGCCTCAGTGCGGCTGCGTGAGTCGAACAGCGGTTCTCATCTCCACCTCCCCGACGCAAGAAAAGAAAAGAAAAGGGCCCCGCGAGGGGGCCCTTTCTATTTTGGCTGGGGGAGAGGGATTCGAACCCCCGTTGGCGGAGTCAGAGTCCGCAGTCCTACCACTAGACGATCCCCCAAATAAAGGATCGCTCGTCGAAGTGCCTAGCGCTTCGAGTACTGCGTTGCCCGACGCGCTTTGCGCAGGCCGACCTTCTTGCGCTCGACCTCGCGGGCATCGCGGGTCACGAATCCGGCTTTGCGCAGGTCCGGACGCAGCGCATCGTCGTACTGCATCAGCGCGCGCGTCAGGCCGTGGCGAATAGCGCCGGCCTGGCCCGTCGTACCGCCACCGGTGACTGTGACGTTCACATTGAACTTGTCGCCCAGCTTCGTCAGTTCGAGCGGCTGGCGAACGATCATCTGGGCCGTCTTGCGGCCGAAGAACACGTCCAGGGGTTTCTTGTTCACGGTGATGTCGCCCTTGCCCGCCGTCAGGAAGACACGGGCAGTCGAGGTCTTGCGACGACCGGTACCGTAATAAAACGATTCACTCATAATTCTCTACTCGGCTCTCTTCTGGTTCCAGGCCGCTGTCAGGCGTTGATTTCCAGCGGAATTGGCTGCTGGGCCGTGTGCTTGTGCTCGGGACCGGCAAATACGCGCAGCTTGGACAGCATCTTGCGGCCCAGCGGACCCTTCGGCAGCATGCCCTTGACGGCGTACTCCAGGGCGCGTTCCGGGTGCGTCGCGAGCAGCTTCTCGAGCGGCATGGACTTCAGGTTGCCGATGTAGCCCGTGTGGTGGTGATACATCTTGTCCTTGAGCTTGTTACCCGTAACGCGAATCCTCTCGGCGTTGACGACAACGATGTAATCGCCCGTATCGACGTGCGGGGTGTATTCCGGCTTGTGCTTGCCACGCAGGCGGCTCGCGATCTCGGTCGACAGGCGACCCAGGGTCTTGTTCGTGGCGTCGACCACGTACCAGTCGCGGCGAACCTCTGCCGGTTTCGCTGAAAACGTCTTCATCATCTCAAGATTTCCAAAATCTGGTCTTCCGACCGGGCGCACAAAGGCGTCGCCCGGATCGGCGAAAGGCGCGAAATTCTACTGTAGGCCCCTCCCTAATGCAAACCGGAACGGGCCGATTCCCGGGCGCGGGGCCTAGAACTTGTACTCCAGCGACAGCGCCGTGTAAGTGTCTGTTTTTTCAGTCAGTGGCGGCACGTCCGTATTGTGCTTGACCGTGTACGAGGCCACCAGCGCGAAGCCACCGAGGACCTTGGCCGACAATGCGGTCACCGACTCGACGTAGGTATTGGCATCACCGCTCTCGACCGAGACGTCCTGACGGAACTCGGCCGTTTCGCTCAGAATCCACTTGTAGTCGAGACCGCCGCGGAATACCGTTTCTTCTTCCTCGTTGCCGAGCTGGTCTTCCGACTGCCGCGCACCCGCGCCGATTTCAGCATTCAGCTTGTGCCTGTCCGTGTCGATCAGCCGGCGGCCGTAACCAACGGTCTGCGAAAACTGGGTATCGAAGCCACCGAAGCGGTCCTTGCGCCAGTTCAGCCGACCGAACAGGAAGTCTCGTTCCGTGAGGTTGCGCTCCGTTTTCCAGCTAAGGTCATAGGCCTCGGCCGTCGTGACCTCGTTCTCCATGGCGTTGATAGCCGCCGCGTGAACCTTGTGCTCCCACTTGCCCGTCTTGAAACTGACGTCGACGCCCGTGTTCAGCGTCGCGTTCTCGGTGTTGCCAGACGTCGCAAGGTATCCGAGCGTCGCCTTGCCGGACCAGGGGCTCTCGGCCTCCTGTGCCATGAGCGAAAATGGCGCGACCAGGGTCGCTGCCATGACCAGCATTCGCAGATTCATGCGAAATCTCCTTGTAAGTTGGGGGTTGCTGCCGCGAAAAGTCGCGGAGTATACCTGTTGAAGGCGGGGTTTCGCTATAATTCTGCGCATGCAAGAACGCCAGCTAACGCCGCTGGACCGCCTGCTGGCCAGCGCCAACAATGCCCTGCGCACGGTGGCAGCGCCGGCCGGACGCAGTGCTCGGCCCAATCCGGCCGAACATATCATCGACGCCGAACTCGACGCTCGCCAGAAGGCTCACGCTGCCGGCCTCATGCGCGTCAATCACGCCGGCGAGGTTTGCGCACAAGCGCTTTACCAGGGCCACGCAGCCATCGCGCGAGACGACACGGTAAAGGCGCAGATCCGGCGCGCTGCCGACGAAGAGTTCGATCATCTCGCCTGGTGCGAGCAGCGTATCCACGAACTTGGCGAAGACGTCAGCAAGCTCAGTCCCCTCTGGTACGCCGGCGCTTTCGCCATCGGCGCGGCCAGCGGCATCCTCGGTGACAAGTGGAGCCTGGGGTTTATCGCCGAAACCGAGAAACAGGTCTGTGCGCACCTCGACAGCCATCTCGAGGCCCTGCCAGCAGAGGACGCAAAAAGCCGCGCTATCGTGGAACAGATGCGCGACGAGGAAGAAGAACACGGCGGGAACGCCATCGAGGCGGGGGCCGCCGAACTGCCGGCGCCCGTCAAACGCCTTATGCAAATGACCGCGAAAGTTTTGACAAAAACGGCCTATTGGGTCTGATTTGTAATAATTTTCCGCTAAAACACGGACTTAGCTTGCCCTTAAAGGCAATCTGTATTAATAAGGGAAGCGCAATCGGGCGAGGGTTAATCAATGCAGACTACAGCCAAGAATCTGAGCGATGTACCGGCAATCAATCGTTTCCTGAGTTATTGCCGCGTACGGACGGTGCCGCAAAAGACTGTGATGATTCATGCCGGCGACCTGCCGGATGTTCTCTACTACATCGTCGACGGCTCGGTCGAGGTCATGATCGAAGACGAAGACGGTAACGAGATGGTGCTCGCCTACCTGAACAAGGGGCAGTTCTTCGGAGAGATGGGGCTCTTCTACGAGCAGCCGACGCGCAGCGCCTGGGTGCGGACCCGGACCGAGTGCGAGATCGCCGAGATGACCTATCCGCGCTTTCGCCAGATTGCGTCCGAAAGCCCGGGCCTCGTTTTTGAACTGGCAACACAGCTGGCCACGCGACTCGACCGCACCAACCGCAAGCTCGGCGACCTTGCGTTCGTCGACGTAACGGGGCGGGTCGCCCACGCCATCATGGATCTCTGCAACGAACCCGACGCCATGACGCATCCGGACGGCATGCAGATCAAGGTCAGCCGGCAGGAGCTCAGTCGTCTCGTGGGCTGCTCACGTGAGATGGCGGGCCGGGTTCTCAAGGTTCTCGAGGAGCAGGGCCTCGTCTCGGCCAGCGGCAAGACGATCGTCGTATACGGGGCGCGCCCGAACCGCAAACTGTAGGAGGGCCAGCCCGATTCGCGGCTGAAGCCGCTCCTACGCCCGAATCGCCCCTGCGTCTATGGAAAGGTCGGCGTCAGCCGGCCTTTGCTATGTTCGCTTTCATCGCGGCGATCGTGGCCGCGTAGTCGTCGCTGCCGAAAATGGCCGAGCCGGCGACAAAGGTGTCGGCGCCCGCCGCGGCGATCTCTCCGATATTGTCCACCTTGACGCCACCGTCGATCTCGAGGCGAATGTCCAGGCCGCTCTCGTCGATGATCCTGCGCGCCTCGCGCAGCTTGTCGAGCGCCGAAGGGATGAACTTCTGGCCGCCGAAGCCCGGATTGACCGACATCAGCAGCACCATGTCGACTTTATCCATGACGTAGGCCAGGCAGTCGAGCGGCGTCGCCGGGTTGAATACGAGTCCGGACTTGCAGCCCTGCTCGCGGACCAGCGCCAGCGAGCGATCGATATGGCGGGTCGCCTCGGGATGGAATGTGATGTAAGTGGCTCCGGCCTTCGCAAAGTCGGGAATGATGCGATCGACCGGCTCGACCATCAGGTGCACGTCGATCGGCGCCTCGATCCCGTAGTTCCTGAGCGCATCGCAGATCAGGGGGCCGATCGTCAGGTTGGGGACGAAATGATTGTCCATGACATCGAAGTGCACGATGTCGGCGCCGGCATCGAGCACGGCCTGCACATCGTCGCCCAGCCGGGCGAAGTCGGCGGACAGAATCGAAGGGGCAATTAGCGGATTCACGGTCGTTCCTCTGTCTGGCTCTGCAAATTTACCTTACCTTATCGAACGCCGGGCTTTCAGCATTTCGTAGGCACTGCGCACCTCGCGCGTGCGCCGCTCGGCCTCCGCCACCACCGACGCTTCCGGGTTGCTGCCGGCAATCTTGTCCGGGTGGTTGCGGTTCATGAGTCGCCGGTAGGCCCGCTTGATCTCGTCGTTGCTGGCATCGGGATCCACGCCCAGGGTCACGTACGCTTTGCGGACGCGCGCCGCATCTGCGTCGCCGGCCGGCGAGCGCTGGAAACCCTTTTGCGCCCGGATCATGGCCTCCAGCTGGGCTAGCTCCACGCGGCCAATGTCGAGCTCGGAACAGACGGTCCAGATCATGGCGCGCTCTTCCCTGCGCAACGAGGGCTTGGCCAGTACGACTTCGAGAAGCAGTCGCAGGAACATCGTTCGCTTCCCGGCGCTGCGCGCACTGACCCGGCGCAGCTCTCGCACGGTCTGCACGAGCGGATATCCCGGGCGCTTGCCCTCCTCGAACCAGCCGATGGCGCGACGAACTCCTGCCGGGCTCAGACCGAGTCGATGCATGATCAGTCGGGCCGCACGGATTTCATCCTCGCTGACGCGTCCGTCCGACTTGGCGAGATGCCCCATGCAGCCAAAAAGGGCGCGCACGTATTCGTCCGAAACCCGACCGAGCTTCTCGCCCTCGCGTTCGAACGACCGCACGCTGTGCCTGAATCCCCGGTAGAACTGGTAGCCCACCAGCAGCAAGACGATCAGGACAATGGCCTTTCCGAGGTACATATGGGACCGCATCGTAGCGCGACTCGGTCCGCATTCCCATCGGGACCTTGCGGGCGCGCAGCTTTGCGGCGATGATCGCTGCATGACATCCAGCGACGCCCTGTTCGAATCCTCAATTCCCGGATTGCCGCTGATCGGGCGCGGTAAGGTCCGCGACATCTACAGCATAGACGACGACCATCTGCTGCTTGTCACGACGGACCGCCTGTCCGCCTATGACGTGGTCATGCCCGACCCCGTTCCGGGCAAGGGCGAGGTCCTGACGCAGATCTCGCTGTTCTGGTTTCGCATGATGGCGGATATCATCGACAACCAACTGACCGACCTGACCGTTGCGGACGTGGTCCAGGACCCGTCAATGCAGGCACAGCTGAAGACTCGCGCGCTCGTCGTCAAACGCCTCAAGCCGCTCCCCGTCGAAGCCGTCGTGCGCGGCTACCTCATCGGTTCGGGATGGAACGATTACCAGGCCACGGGGCAGGTGTGCGGCATCCCCTTGCCCGAAGGCCTGCAGCAGGCAGACAAACTGCCGCAAACCCTGTTCACGCCTGCTTACAAGGCCGAGGCGGGGGAACACGACGAGAACATCAGTTTCGACAAGGTCATCGAACTGGTCGGCGAAAAACTCGCCGGGCGCGTTCGCGACCTCTCGATTCGGATCTACGAGCGCGCAGCAGCCTATGCCCTCGAGCGCGGCATCATCATTGCAGATACCAAGTTCGAGTTCGGCACCGACGAGCAGGGCAAACTCTACATCATTGACGAAATGCTGACGCCCGACTCGTCACGTTTCTGGCCCGTCGACGGCTACGCGGTCGGCGCTAGCCCGGCGAGTTTCGACAAACAGTTCGTGCGCGACTACCTCGAAACGCTCGACTGGGACAAGACTGCGCCGGGCCCGGACCTGCCGCCAGCGATCATCGAAAATACCGCTGCAAAATACAGGGAAGCCTACAAACGCCTGACCGCCGCCTGAGCCGCCAGGCCGTGGGCAAGCGGCCTGCATCACACTCAAGTCGCCCGCGTGGCGGTACAATACGCGCATGATCGCCAGCCTCAACAAGAAGCTCAACATGTACGTCTGGGGCGACGGACTGACGCGTTTCGGCGCGCCAGGCCGCTTTGTTGCCGGTATCTTGAGGAACCTCTGGGCCGTGCTTCGCGACATCATGTCCGGCCAGCTCACGCTGCGCGCAATGAGCCTGGTCTATACGACGCTGCTGTCGGTCGTGCCGCTGATGGCCGTCAGCTTTTCGGTGCTCAAGGGCTTTGGCGTTCACAAGGAACTCGAGAAGTACCTCTACGGCGTGCTCGAGCCGCTCGGCCAGAAAGGGATCGAGATCACCGACCAGGTGATGAACCTGGTCAATAACGTCAACGGCAGCGTGCTCGGCGGCATCGGCCTCGCTTTCTTCGTCTACACAGCGATTTCCATGGTTCAGAAGATCGAGGAGTCCTTCAACTACGTCTGGTACGTCAACAAGCCGCGCAGCTTCGCGACGCGAGTCGTCGAGTACAGCACCGTGCTGATCGTCGGCACACTCGCCGTCGGCATCGCCGTCCGCACGATCGCGTCCTTCGGCAAGGAAGACCTCGTCGTCTCGATGCAGGAAAGCTCGGTACTGGCGCCTGTCTTCGACTTCGTCGGCACATTGACGCCCTACGCGGCGATCATCGCCATCTTCTCGTTCCTGTACAAGTTCATGCCGAACACCAACGTCAACCTCCGCTCGGCCCTGGTCGGAGGCGCCGCCGGTGGCTTCCTGTGGGTGTCGACCAGCAAGATCTTCGGCCTGTTCCTGTCAATGTCGACCAATCGCCAGGCGATTTACGCAAGCTTCGCGATCGCCATCACGACGCTCCTCTGGCTCTACCTGAACTGGCTCATACTCCTGATCGGGTCACAGATCGCCTTCTATTTCCAGAACCCGGCATATCTCAGGATCGGGCGGCGTGAACCGCGCCTCTCGAACGAAATGCGCGAGCGACTGGCGCTGAATATCATGTACCTCGTGGCCAAGGAGTTTCGTAATCCAGTGCTCGGCATCGACTTGCGCAGCATCGGCCGCTCGCTGCGCATTCCCACGCTGACACTCGAACCGATCGTGCTCGGTCTCGAAAACGGCGGCTTGCTGACGAGCAACGAGAAAGACCAGCTGCTGCCCGGCAGGGAAATAGCGCGTATCCGGCTGTCGGACATCCTGGCCGTCGTCAGGCACGAGGGAGAAACGGGGTCGCACAACCCGCCGAAATGGAGCGACGCCATCAGCACCATCGGCGAAGCCATCGACGCGTCGGTCGGCGGCACGCTGGGTGACAAGACCCTCGCGGAGCTGCTCGACGACGACGAGGCCTGACGGGCAATCAGGCGCCGGCGATCGTCATTTCTTCAACGAGAATCGACCCGCAGCGAATGCCGCTGCGCAGGTCCTGGTCGTCACCGATCGCGGCGATGCGCATGTACAGGTCTCTCAGGTTGCCCGCGATGGTCACCTCGTGCACAGGGTAGGCGATTTCCCCGTTCTCGACCCAGTGTCCGACCGCGCCGCGCGAATAATCACCGGTTACTCCATTGACACCCTGCCCGATGAGTTCTTCGACGACCAGGCCCGTACCCATCTCGCGAATCAAGGCGTCCTTGTCTTTCGCGTTACCCGGCACCACCAGGTTCTGCGCGCCGCCGGCGTTCGCGGTCGTCCGCAGTCCGAGGCGCCGCGCGGAATAGCTGCTGAGGATGTAGGCCTGCAGCACGCCGTCGGTCACGATATCCCGATCGTAGGTTTCGACGCCTTCGCCATCGTAGGGCACGCTGGCCATTCCCCGGGCAAGGTGAGGGCGTTCGTGGATGCTGACGAAGGCGGGAAAGAGCGTCTCGCCGACGGCATCGAGGAGAAACGAGGCTTTTCGATATTGCGCCCCTCCTGATATGGCCCCGATTGCGTGGCCGACAAAACCGCGAGCGAGCTCGGGAACGTAGATGACAGGAGCCCGGGTCGTCGCGATCTTGCGGCTGCCGAGGCGCGCTACCGTTTTGAGGCCGGCGCGGCGCCCGACGTCGGCCGGGGTTTCCAGGTCGTCGGCACAGCGGGCCGCCGTGTAGTGATAATCGCGCTGCATGACACCGCCCTCCTCCGCGAGCAGGACGCAGGTGATGCTGTGGCTGGTTTTCGCAAAGCTGCCCAGGAAGCCGTGCGTGTTGCCGTAGGCACGTGTGCCTCGATTCGTTGCGACCGTAGCGCCTTCCGAGTTGCTGATCCGGTCGTCGCAGCCGCGCCCCGCCGCCTCGGTTTCGATGGCCATCGCGATTGCCGCGTCGGCATCGAGGGCCCACGGGTGATCCAGGTCGAGATCGCGGATCTCGCGGCACATGAGGTCCGCTTCGGCCAGGCCGGAATACTCGTCCTGCGCGGTCAGGCTGGCAAACGACACGGCCTTTGCGGCGGTCTCGCGGATCGCCTCCGTTGACAGATCCGAGGTGCTCGCATTGCCCTTGCGGGAATCCTTGAACACCGTGATGCCGATGCCATGGTCGTTCGTGTACTCGAGGCTTTCCACCTCGCCGAGACGCGCCGTCGCCGACAGCCCCGTGTCATCGCTCGCAGCCGCCTCGGCCTGGTCCACTCCGAGCCGCTGCGCCTCCTGCAGCGCCAGCGCGACGAGGTCCTCGAGTTGCTGCGCGCCCAGCGACCCGCGTTTCGCTACTGTTCCCATGTTAGACTCCCGGCCCCGGATGGCAGGCCGACTGCGGAAGGTACTTTAGCCGGTGGATGATACAAAGCCCAGCAAAAGCGCTCGCAAGCGCGAGTACCGTGCACTGCAGAAGCTGGGTGAGGCGCTGATCCCGCTGCAGGAGTCCGATCTCAGGGCAATGAACCTCGGAGAGGAGCTGCTGGAAGCCGTGCTTGAGGCAAAACGCACGAAGAAGCGCGGCGCGCTGCGGCGGCAGAAACAGTACATCGGCAAGCTGATGGGGCGTCTCGAGGACCCGGAACCCGTGCGCACCGCGCTCGAACGACTGCGCGCAGGGCAATAGGACGATCTTCGAACCGTCGAGGTAAAACCTGTAGACTTTCGCAATGAGTACAGACATCGGCATCATCATGGGATCGCGCTCCGACTGGGAGACGATGCGTCACGCCGCTGACAAACTCGATGAGCTCGGCGTGTCCTACGAAGTCCGGGTGGTATCCGCGCACCGAACGCCCGACCTGTTGTTCCAGTACGCGAGCGCGGCCGTCGAACGGGGTCTCAAAGTCATCATCGCCGGCGCCGGTGGCGCCGCGCATTTACCGGGCATGGTCGCAGCGAAGACGCGCGTTCCCGTGCTCGGCGTCCCGGTGCAGTCGAAGGCTCTCAACGGTATGGATTCCCTGCTGTCGATCGCACAGATGCCTGCCGGTATACCGGTCGGCACGCTCGCCATTGGCAAGGCGGGCGCGGCCAATGCCGCCCTCCTCGCCGCGGCGATTCTCGCCAACGAAAACGCCGACGTCGCCGCAGCGCTCGACGAGTTCCGCAGGAACCAGACCGAACGCGTCCTGGGCGACAGCGATCCCCGCAAGTAAATCATGCGTATCGGCATCATCGGCGCCGGACAGCTCGGCCAGATGCTGGGTTTCGCAGCTCGCGGACTCGGCGTCGAATGCCGTTTCCTGGATCCGTCCGAGGCGCCGCCCGCCGCAGCCTGCGGCGAGGTCATCCAGCGACCGTTCGACGATGCTGACGCGCTTGCAGAGCTGGCAGGGGCCTGCGACGTCGTCACCTACGAGTTCGAAAACGTCCCGGTAGAGGCACTGCACAGCATCGAGGATGCCGTTCCCGTCTACCCGCCGGCCGACGCCCTGCGTTACGCGCAGGACCGGCTCGAGGAAAAACGCGTGTTCGACCGGCTTGATATTCCCCTCGCCGGCTACCGCACCGTTGACAGTCGTGACGATCTGACCAATGCCGTTCACGCACTTGGCCTCCCCTGCGTCATCAAGACGCGCCGTTTCGGCTACGACGGAAAAGGGCAGTTCGTCATCCGCAAGCGCGCGGAAATCGAAGCCGCGTGGCGCGCGCTGGGGAAACAGGCTTTGATCGCCGAGCAATGGGTGGCATTCGACTACGAGCTGTCGTGTATCGGCGCGCGCAACGTCGACGGCGAGATCGTGATTTACCCGCTCGCACGTAACGAGCACGACGGCGGAATACTGCGCACCTCCCGTTCGCCGGTGGACGCGCCCGGACTCGCGGAGCGCGCCGAGACCTACGTGCGGCGCTTGCTCGCACACCTCGACTATGTCGGCGTGCTCGCACTCGAATTATTCGTTTGCGGTGAGGACCTCCTCGCCAACGAGTTTGCGCCGCGCGTCCATAATTCCGGTCACTGGACCATCGAGGGATCGGTCACGAGCCAGTTCGAGAATCACCTGCGCGCCGTCCTGAACCGACCATTGGGCCCCACGACCAGTGTCGGCCACGCCGGCATGGTCAACCTGATCGGCAGGATTCCGGACGCTGCCCGCAACCTCGCCGATGGCGTGCTGCACGACTACGGCAAGTCACCGCGGCCGGGCCGCAAACTCGGGCACATCACGGTGACCGCAGAAACGGCCGGCGAGCGCGACCGGCTCGTCGACCGCATCAGCAAGACTGTGACGGAATCGGCATAGCCGCGAGAGACCTGGGCGCGGCCCGCAACGGCCAAAAAACAGGTACACTCGATGGCCTATGTCGTACCTGAAACACTTCAACCTGCAGGAACAGCCGTTCCGGCTGACGCCGGACCCGGATTTCGTGTACTGGAGCAAGCAGCACGCGCGCGCGAAGGCGTACATGGAATCGACGATCTGGCTTGCCGACGGGTTCGTCGTCATTACGGGTGAGATCGGGTCCGGCAAAACGACATTGCTGCAGTCTTTCCTCGCAGAGCTCGAGGATAACGTGGTTTACGCGGTCATCTCGCAGACGCAGCTGACCGCGACGCAGTTCCTGCAGGCCATCCTGACCGAATTCGGGTTCAAGCCGTTCAACAAACGCAAGGTCGAGTTGCTGGACATGCTCAACATGTTCCTGATCGAGCAGTATTCCAACGGCAACAAGGTCCTGCTCATCGTCGACGAGGCACAGAACCTGTCGCGCAAGGTTCTCGAAGAAATTCGTTTGCTTTCGGGTATCGAGACGCACAAGGAAAAAGTATTGCGCATCATCCTCGCAGGCCAACCAGAGCTCAAGGCCACGCTGGATACGCCGAGCCTCAGGCAACTCGTTCAGCGCGTCCGCCTCCGGTTCCACCTCGGACCTCTCGATCAGCGCGAAATGCGCGAATACATCGAACACCGACTCGAGGTCGGCGGTTGCGAAGACCCGCACCTGTTCGACGAGGACACATTCGATACGATTCATCGATACACGGGAGGCGTCCCGAGGCTGATCAATACGCTGTGCGATTCAGCGCTGCTGTGCGCCTTTGCCGATGAGAAAGCGCACGTGGACCTCGACAGCGTCATGGCCGCCGTTGCCGAGCTCGACTGGCGCGAACACGAGAGTATTACCGGTATTCACGAGAAGCTGCGCCAGCTCGAGGACCGCAGGCCCGGCGAAACGCACGTCACGCGCCTCGAAGTCCGCTACGATGGCGAAGTGATCGAGGAATTCAACTTCCCACCCGGTCGTATCATCGTCGGACGTTCTCCCGACAACGAGATCTACATCAAGAGCAAGTTCGTCAGCCGCCACCACGCGCAGCTCATCAGTGACGATGACGGTTGCGTCATCGAGGACCTGAACAGCACCAACGGTGTTTTCGTCGGCGAGAAGCAGATCAAGAAGTATCGGCTTCAGGATGGCGACGTCGTGTCTCTTGGCGTGCACGAGCTGGTCTACCACGATCTGCGTGCCGAAGATGACGCGACGCTCGATGACCAGCTCGAGGAATTGGTGGACGAGGATGACGTCGACGACGTTGTCGACGAGCAGGAAACGGCCTGATCAGTAGTCCTGCCGCTGCCCCATGCGGCGATCCGTGACCCGGTAGTCCCGGCGCTTCAGCAAGATGACCAGTCCCGCGGTCAGGCAAAACAGGCCCACGACGAAGCAAATCGTCGGCATATACCAGTAATTGAGATACATCGAGAAGCCGAGCGCGATCGCCCCCAGGACCAGGTACACGTAGGGCAGGCTTTCGTAAATCGGTTTGGAGACCCACATAGCGTTATCGTCTCAATGCCCCGGGTCGATTTATTCTCCACAGCGCAGGCCGCAGATCAAGTCGCCGCAAGGTCAAAACCCGGCAAATGCCGGGTTTTCGCGCTTCGAGGGTTGTGTAAGTGCCTGATTCGCCGGCTCAGGAGCGCCCCATGCCGAACAGGCCGAGGAGGCGAGAAAAGAACCCGCCGGACAGACCGTCAACCGAGAGATCGGGCTCGTAATCGCCGCCGTCACCGCGAAAGCCCTGCACGAACTGCTGCGCATTGGCGTCCATGTCCTGTTCGGTAATTGTCGTTTCGAATGCCATTGCGTCGTCCCTCCTGAGCATTAACGCACCATACGCAGAAGACGCGCGGAATGGAGTGAGCTGCCTCACAGTGCAGTGTGTGAAACTCGAATTACGGGACTTATGTCAAACGCGTCGCGAACTCAGGCCGTGCCGCCGACGGTGAGCTCATCGATCTTGAGCGTCGGCTGACCTACGCCGACGGGAACCGACTGGCCTTCCTTGCCACACGTGCCGACGCCGGTATCGAGCTTCAGATCGTCACCAACCATGGAGATCCTGTGCAACGCCTCGGGGCCGTCGCCGATGAGCATCGCGCCCTTGACGGGCGCCGTGACCTTGCCGTTTTCGATCAGGTAAGCCTCGCTTGCCGAGAACACGAACTTGCCGGATGTGATATCCACCTGCCCGCCCCCGAAGTTGGGCGCAAAGATGCCCTTGTCGACCGACGCGATGATCTCCTCGGGATCGTGCCTGCCGGCCAGCATGTAGGTGTTGGTCATGCGCGGCATCGGCACGTGCGCGAACGACTCGCGGCGACCGTTGCCCGTAGGTGCCAGGCCAGTCAGGCGCGCATTGAGCTTGTCCTGCATGTAGCCACGCAATATACCTTTCTCGACCAGTACCGTGTTTTGCGTCGGCGTGCCCTCGTCATCGACGCTGAGCGATCCGCGCCGGTTCACGATCGTGCCGTCATCGATGATGGTGCAGTGCTCCGAGGCAACGCGTTGACCGACCTTGCCCGTGAATGCCGAGACACCCTTGCGATTGAAATCGCCCTCGAGACCATGACCGACGGCCTCGTGCAACAGAATTCCGGGCCAGCCGTTACCCAGGACGACGGGCATCGTTCCGGCGGGTGCCGACTTTGCGCCGAGTTGCACGACCGCCTGGCGCACGGCTTCGCGCGCGTATTCCAGCGGAAGGTCGCCGTCAGTGAAATAGGCGAGGTCCGCCCGGGCGCCTCCGCCGGCGTAACCCTGCTCGCGGCGTCCGTCCTGCTCGAGGATCACGCTGACGTTCAGGCGCACCAGCGGGCGCACGTCCGCCGCCATCGTACCGTCCGACGCCGCGACGAGGATCAGGTCCTGGCTGCTCGACAGGCTCACGATGACCTGCTCCACGCGCTTGTCGAGTGCGCGCGTGGCAGCGTCGATCTCGAGCAGAAGCGCGGTCTTTTGCGCGTCCTCGATGCTTAGCGTCGGGTCCGTTGCCGGATACAGCGCCGGCACCGCACTGCGGCGCCAGGCCTGCACGCGCTTCTCCTGGCCCTGCCGCGCTATGGCGCGCGCCGCGCAGGCAGCCGATTCGAGGGCAGGCAGGACGAGCTCGTCCGAATACGCGAAGCCCGTTTTCTCCCCGGAATTCGCACGCACACCGACCCCCTGGTCGAGGCTGAAGCTGCCTTCGCGGATGATGCCGTCCTCGAGTGTCCAGCTCTCCTGGCGACTGACCTGGAAGTAGAGATCGGCATAGTCGACGCCGCGCCGCATCACGCTGCCGAGCGTCTTCGACAGCTGTTGTTCGCCGAGCCCCGCCGGCTCCAGCAGCTGGCTCATGACGTCGTCAATGGATGTAGTCGTGGTCACGTTGTTCCGTAATGTTCCAGGCGGCGATTCGACAGGGCCGGGAATTCGCTGCGCAGCTTCGCGGGCAGCCCGGGATCGAGGTCGGCGGCAACGACGGCATTGCCTTCCGCCTCCTCGGCCAGGACACGACCCCAAGGATCGCAGATCAGCGAATGTCCGAACGTCGAACGATTGTCCGGGTGGCGGCCATATTGCCCCGGAGCGATCACATATGCCAGATTTTCGATTGCGCGGGCTCGCAAAAGCGTGTGCCAGTGCGCCTTGCCGGTCGTGGTCGTGAACGCGGCCGGCACGGTGAACAGTGTTACCGAGTCATCCACGAGGCGACGGAAGAGTTCAGGAAACCTGAGATCGTAGCAGATCGTCAGGCCGAGACGGCCGGCCGGCGTATCGACCGCCACGATCTCGTCGCCCGGGTACATCGAGTGCGACTCGCGATACGATTCACCCTTGTCGACGAGATCCACGTCGAACAGGTGAATCTTGCGATACAGCGCGCGCTGTACGCCGCTGTCATCGTACACGGGACACGCACCGTAAACCCGGTCCTCATCGATCGCCGGCGACACCAGAGGTATCGAGCCCGCAACAATCCACAGTCGATAACGCGCTGCTGCATCTGCGAGGAACGCCTGGATAGGGCCCTCTCCGGGCTGCTCGGCATGGCGCGCTTTGTCTCGGCCGCGCTCGGGCATGAGCGCAAAATTCTCAGGTAGTGCAACGAGCCGGCACTGGTCGGCGGCAGCCGCAGCCAGCAGCCGGTCCGCGAGCTGCAGGTTGGCCGGGACGTCCGGACCGCTGTTCATCTGGATGGCCGCTACGCGCATTCTACTGTTGCCCTTCCGCGGGGAGGCAGCCCGCAAGCTCGCCGAAGCGCACGAAATCGCGTGGCGCAATAGAGTCGATGGCAGGGTCTTCCCAGGCGCCGGAGATGCCGTAGTACACCTGGCCGACCTCCTGCAGCGGCTTCTTGAAGATCTGCGAGAAGATGAGCATGGCGGCCGCCCCCGGGGGACCACCGACCACCGCGCCGACGATCGGCAGCGTGTTGCCCACTTGTGCGCTGATTATCGCACCTTGCTCGTATTGCTTGTTGGCGAGATCGACCCGCCCGACCACACCGACAATCGCGGCCGGCCCCTCCAGCGACATGTCACAGGTCGAGGCAACGCCGTCAATGACATCGAAGGATCCTTCGATCGTGTCGTAGCCGAAGCCCTTGTTGAAGACGTCGCGGAAATCAAGCGACAGACGACGCGGCAGTGCAACGAAGGAAACGAGCCCGAGCATACGCCCGGCGCCCGGCTCGACTTCCTCCAGCTGTCCGTTCTCCAGTTTCAGCGTCACCTCGCCGTCGAGAACATCGAGAAAATCGCCGCGCGGTCCGCCACTCCAGCTCATATCGAACAGGATGGCCAGGGATTCGCCGCTGATACCCTGCGCAAAATCCAGCCGCTGCAATGTCGTCTCGACGTCGCGGCTGTTGAGCGTCGCCTGGACGGAGGTGCGGCTGCCGCGCGGATCGTTCTCGTCAGCGACCCAGCGGCCGGAACCGACGAAATCGAATGTCGCGTCTCTTGCTTCCAGTCGTTCGGTTTCGAGACCGCCCTCGATCTTGCGCAGGCTGACGTCCACGGCCCCGAAGTAGCGGTCGCCCAGCGCAAACTCATCGGCCGTGAGCGTAATCGGCGGCAGCTTGCGCGGATCGACATCCGTGGGCGAAGGCGCAGCGGTCTCGTCACCGGGCAATCGCATACGATCCATCTCGATCACCATGCTGCGCTCGGAGCCGAAATCATAGGGCACGAACAGCGATCCCGCGACGTCGTCGCCTTCGAGCTGTACGAGCCAGTCGAGCGCGCTGCGATCGACGCGCACGCGGTGGCCCTCTAGGTGTTGCCCCAGCGCGAAGAAGTTGTCGACGAGCAGGTCGACGGAACGGATGCGCGTGGCGGCACCCGTGGTCTTCGCGCGGCCGCGCGAGAGAGCCAGCCAGTCGTCGAAACGAACCGTGTCCGTCCGACCGCGCAGGTGTAGCCCGCGCGTCTCGGCCTGCTCGATCGTGCCGCCACCGGCACGCACTACGCCGCGATCCAGGTCCCAGACGCCGTCCGGACGTGTGAATGCGAGGTCCCAGGCGATGTCATTGGCCGCCCGTCCCGACGTCTCGATGCGTTCGCCCCCCGGCATGAAGCGTATGTCGCCGCGTACGAATATCGACTCGTCGGCCGCCTTGCCGAGCGGCTCCGGAAGCGCGAGCGCGATGCCGCGCAGCGGGCTCGCTATCCGCACCGTGAACGGCGGTTGCGGGTCCTGCTTTCCTCGCGGAAACAGGATGCGGGCTTCGAACGGCGCCGCGCCCTCGATCAGGCCCTCCAGCGGGACGCCGAGTTCCGTGACCAGGCCCTCGGCGGTCACGGTACCGGCGGCCGTCGCGACGGTAAACCAGGCCGGATCGTCATCGGGTCCGATCCTGAAGCTCACCTCTTCGCCGAGAAATCGACCGCCGAGGGATTCGCTGGATATCGTGTCACGCGTGATGTTTACCTCGCCAATAAGATCCGTGACAGGCGCGTTAAGACCGTCGACACTGAGCGTGCCGTTGTTGCTGCGCAATACGCCATCGATCGTCGTCGCGCGTGCGTTCTTCAGCGGCACGGTTAGGTCGAACGTGAAGCTCGCCTCACCCGCCAAAGCGACACGCTCGAGATTGCCTCCCGTGAAGCCGTTGATCGGGCTCTGCAGCGCAAACTGGCGCAAGGTCTCGAGCGTGCCCGTGACCAGCGCCTCGATCGTCAGCACCGGGTTACGCAGGTCGGCGATCTCTATGTTCGTGTTGACGGTCTCGTTGCCGGCGTGGATCGAGCGATTGCGCACCGAGTACAGGCGCGTATTGTCGAGCACTATTTCGAGGTCAGCCTGTTCTGCAGCTGGCCACAGGGGCTGGTATTTGAAGTTCAGGTTGCGCGCCGATCCCTCGATCAGCAGCCGGCCTTCTCCATTGTCAAACGGGAACTTGTCGAGCGGGCCGCGCAGGCGAACACTGCCGCGCTCGATGGAGCCCGACTGGAGAGCCCCCTGGAACCAGTTATAGAGCTTTTCCTTCATGACCTTGCGCGGCAGGTAGCGCCGCGCCGCTCCCACGTCGCTGATGCGGAAGGTGCTCGTCAGGTCGATTTCTGGCGCGCCACCGCGCGCATCGAGCGTCAGCTCGATACTGCTGCTCATGTCGAGCACGGGATTGGTGATGCGGATGCTGTTCGAGAGAATCGTCGTTCTATGGTCGCTACGCCGCCATAACACGGTACCGGTCGCCGTGAGCAAATCGGTGGCGCGTTCCATGAACTGCGGCAACTCGATGTCGAGGTTCGTCGAACGTATCTCCAGCCGTCCGCCGGCGCGGTTACCGTTGATATAACCCGTAAATCCCCGTATTCCGGGCAGCCCGCCGGTCGCGTCGAAGCCCACCGCCGCGAGATCCGCTTCGACATGAAAATCGGGCGCGTCGCCGTCGAGATTCGACACGGCGGCCACGAGTTCGCGCAGCTCTCCGCTTGGCGCAAGCGCAGCCAATTGCTCCTGCCTGTTCGCGGGAAGCAATGGCAGGATGAGCCTCGCGTCGTCGAGGTTCAGGTACGAGGCACGGATGTCGAGCATGGCGATCTTTCCGTCCTCGTCCACGCCGGCCTCGGCGCGCAGCGAAGACGCGGGCCAGACGTGATCACCGGTTTCCAGCGAGAATTCCTCTGCCGCGATGAGCCAGCCCTCGGTGGAGCGATCGAACTCGAAACGCCCCCCGAGCTCGAAAAGCTCTCCGCCCGCCAGCAGCACGTCGGCCAGATCGACCTCCGCGGTTGCGCCGCGCACGCCTGCGCCGCCGAATATGAGCGACACGTCGATGTCGCCCTCACCACCGAGAAGCCGGCCCTGTAGCGCCTCGTGCATTTGCGCCCATCCGTCGAGCAACACGTCGCTCGCCTCGAGCGTGACGTCCCATGTGCGCTGGTCCCGTTCGATGCCGAGCAGCTGGATCGCCGAGACGTCGATCTGTCGACCGAGGTCGGCCGGCAGGCGGACGCTGCCATCGACGGCGACACGGTTTTCGTCGATGCTCAGAAGCACGCGCGGGATGCGAAACAGCCGTGGCCGCACGTCGCCGGGTCGCATGAACTGCACGTCGATGCCCTCGCCCACGATTTCGATCTCGCCGAGACGTTGTGGTCCCGCGGCGTGCGCGCGCGGCACTTCATCAAGCGCCATGCCCTGCACCCACCACTCCCCGCCCTCGAGCTGGCGAATCTCGATGCTCGTATCGCGAATGGCTACCCGGTCGACGACGAAGGCCCGGTCGAAGACGAGGCTACTGACCGAGATACCTATACCGACGCGATCAGCAGCGACGGCGCGCTTCTGATTGTCCGGGCGAATGAGTTCGGCATCGTAGAATTCCAGTTCCGGGCCGCTGAATCCCCAGCGCGCGTTCATACCCGAAAACTCGACCTGCATGCCGATGGCGTCGCTGGCCCAGCCCTTGATCTCTTCCTGATACTCCGGCAGGCGCGGCAGGAACAGGCGAAACAGGCCGACCATCACCGCGAGCAATACGATGATCGTTGCGGCCGAATAGCCCAGTACCTTGAGCAGCGTGTCGAAAAAGCGTTTCATCGTGGCCGCGCCTACATCAGCACCACGTCGAACTGGTCCTGCAGGTAGAGTGCTTCGGTCTGCAGGCGAATCGACTTGCCGGTCTGCTCGGCAAGCTCCGCGAGGCTGCGCGCCTGCTCGTCGAGCAGAAGTTCGATGACGCCTTCATTGGCCAGCACCATGACTTCGTCGAACTCGAACTGCCGTGACTGGCGGATGATCTCGCGAAAGATCTCGAAGCACACGGTTTCGGCCGTCATGACGAATCCGCGGCCCTCGCAGGACGGGCAGTCCTCACAGAGTACGTGCTGCAGGCTTTCGCGAGTGCGCTTGCGCGTCATTTCGACGAGCCCCAGAGGTGACACCGGCGTGATCTGGTGGCGCGCATGGTCGCGCGCCAGCGCCTGCTCCAGTACCTGGAGCACGTTGTCGCGATGGGCGACCTCTTCCATGTCGATGAAATCGATGATGATGATGCCGCCCAGGTTGCGCAGCCTCAACTGACGGGCAATTGCCACCGCCGCTTCGAGGTTGGTGCGGTAAATCGTCTCTTCGAGGTTGCGATGGCCGACGTATCCGCCCGTGTTGACGTCGATCGTCGTCATTGCTTCGGTCTGGTCGAAGATCAGGTAGCCGCCCGACTTGAGCGCAATATCCCGATCGAGCGATTTGCGAATCTCGTCCTCGATGCCGTGCAGGTCGAAGATCGGGCGGCGTCGCTGGTACAGCTCAATCGCGGGCGAGGCGTCGGGCAAATACGTGTCGGCAAATTCCTGCATGGCCTTGAAATCGCTCTCCGAATCCACGAGGACGCGCTCCACGTCGCCGGTCACCATGTCCCGCAGGACGCGCAGCGGCAGCGACAGGTCCTCGTGTACGAGTGTTTTTACGCTACGCTCGCTGCACCGTTGCTGAACGACGCCCCAGAGCCGCAGCAGGTAGCGGAGGTCGGCGGCCAGCGCCTCGCGATCCGCGCCTTCGGCGACGGTTCGCACGATCGCGCCGCAGGCCAGGTCATTGTCCGCCAGCAGTCCCTCGACGAGCTCGCGCAGGCGTTCGCGCTCACTCTCGTCCTCGATTCGCGCGGAGACGCCGACCGAGTCGCTGCGCGGCAAGAGTACGAGGTGCCGGGACGGCAAGGTGATGTACGTCGTTAGCCGGGCGCCTTTGTTGCCCAGGGGGTCCTTTACAACCTGGACCATGATTTCGTCGCCCTCGCGCACGAGATCACGAATGTTCGGAACATCGTCACCGTTTTCAGGTTCCCTGCCCTTGGCAATATCGGACGCGTGCAGGAACGCGGTACGGTCGAGACCGATGTCGATGAACGCGGCCTGCATGCCCGGCAGGACACGCAGCGCGCGACCCTTGTAAATATTGCTGATCAGGCCTCGTCGGGCCGTGCGTTCAACGTACACCTCCTGCAGCACGCCGTTTTCGAGCAGTGCCGCGCGGACCTCGCTGGGGGTCACGTTGATCAGTATCTCTTCTTTCAGCGACTCGTCGGCCATGTTATTCATCGCTTTGTCAGGACGTCGATTCCTGCGTCGCGCAGCAACTCGATCGTTTCGAACACAGGCAGTCCGACCACGCCGGTATAGCTGCCCTCGATGCGCTCGACAAATGCCCCGCCGAGCCCCTGGATGGCATAGGCGCCCGCTTTGTCGCGCGGCTCTCCACTTTGCCAGTAAGCGAGCGCCTCGTCCCGACTGATTTCGCGGAATATCACATCGGTTTCGCTGAGCGCGGTATTGGTGCCCTGGCTGTGGCTCACGGCCACGCCGGTCAGCACCCGGTGGGCGCGGCCCGCCAGCAGACCCAGCATTTCGAGACCGTCCTGCCGGTCGCGGGGCTTACCGAGCATCCGGCCATCGACAACGACGGCCGTATCCGAACCCAGCGCGACGCCTTCGGCGCCAACGTCCGCCGCCCGCGCCTTCGCCACGGACAGTCGCAGCACCAGTGCCGCGGGCGATTCGCCGTCCAGCGGTGTCTCGTCGACGTTGACCGGCACGACGTCAAAGTCCAGCCCGAGCGAGGCCAGGATGTCACGGCGCCGTGGCGACGTCGAAGCCAGGTAGAGTCTCGGTAGTCCTCTCATTACCTCTACTCGCGGTGATACGGATGACCGGTCAGCAAGGAATGCGCCCGGTACAGCTGCTCGGCGAACAGCACGCGCGCCAGCCCGTGCGGCAGCGTCAGGGATGACAGCGACCATGTGAAATCGGCGCGCTGCCTGCAGGAGTCGGGAACACCGTCGGGTCCGCCTATGACGAAACACAGGTCGCGGCCATCCGACTGCCAGTCGGCGAGGCGGTCCGAAAACGCCTTGCTGTTCAGCTGTCGCCCGCGTTCGTCGAGCAGCACGATGCGTTCATCGACACCGAGCTTACCGAGAATCAGTTCCCCCTCCGTTTCCCTGGCCTTCAGGGATTTGTCATTTTTCGGGCGGCGCGCCGTGGGAATGACGTCGAGGCGGAACTTCCACTCGCGCGGGAAGCGTCCCGTATAGGCGCCGAAGGCGTCGTCAACCCAGGGCGGTTGGCGATCGCCAACGGCCAGCAGTCGAATGTGCATCGCTCACCTGTCGGAGGCCGTCGCGTCCCCTGCCGGGGAAATCGACCAGAGCTTCTCCAGGTTATAGAACTCACGCACTTTGGGCAGCATGACGTGCACGAGTGTGTCCTGCAGATCGAGCAGGACCCATTCACCGCCTTCTTCACCCTCGATGCCGACCGGGCGGTGCCCCGCTTCCTTCGCCTTTTCGGCGACGTTGTCGACAAGCGCCTTAACGTGGCGATTCGATGTGCCGCTGGCGACAACCATGTAGTCGGTCACGGTGGTCATGTCGCGCACGTCGAGGCGAACGATATCTTTCGCCTTGACGTCGTCGAGCGCGTCGATGACCAGGTCGGTGAGTGCTTCGCTGTTCACGCGTGGTTCTCGCAAATCATCAAATGTCATTCTCCTTCGTAAAGACCGGTTTCCAGTATTTCGTCCCGCACCGCGTCCGGCATCAGGAAACGCGGGTCGCGGCCTGCCGCGACCAGCTCGCGGATCTCTGTCGACGCGATTTCGAGCTGCGTCACCGCGTGAATATGCACACGACCGTGCGTCGCGTCGTGCAGGTCGGCGATGCGATGGGTCCCTCGCTCGGCAATCAGGGCGCCCAGCGGCCCGATATCCGGCGCCTTCCAGCCGGGCCTGTGCGCGACGACGATGTGCGCCTGCGACAGGATGTGCTCCCAGCGGTGCCAGCCCGTCAGCCCGAGAAACGCGTCCATACCGACAATAAGACCCAGCGAACGGCGTGGAAATTCCTCGCGCAATTCTGCCAGCGTGTCGATCGTCCAGGACGGCCCGCCGCGCCGCAACTCTCTGTCATCGGCCAGGAAACCGTCCTGGCCGGCGACAGCAAGCTCGACCAGCCGCATACGCCGCTGTGCGCTCGCGAAAGTCGTGCCGCGATGCGGCGGATCCCCACAGGGGATGAAGCGCACCTCCCCGAAATCGAGGGCCTGCAGCATTTCGAACGCCGAGCGCAGGTGGCCATAGTGAATCGGGTCGAACGTGCCGCCAAAGATGCCCATCGGCTTCATGCGCGCGCCATCCCGACGACGATGTCGGCCGCCATCTGCCACGGATCGCCGAAGCGCTGTCCCTTGGCCGCCGCGTCAGCCCGTCCGCTGGCCTTGAGAAGCTGATGAAATGCGCCATGCCGATGCCGGCTGATGCAGCTGCGCATCAGGCCCTGGCGGGTGTTCCAGACGCGCGCGGCCTGCATGGCGCTGCCGAGGTCCTGGCCCTGCCTGACCGCATCATCGAGGCCTGCCAGCGTGCGCAGTTCGCGCGTTATCGCCCACATGACGATCACGGGTTCGACGCCTTCGGCCCGGAGACCACCGAGGATACGCACGGCTCGACGGGCATCGCCCGCAATCGCGGCGTCGGTCAGTTTGTACACGTCATAGCGGCTGCTGTTGGCGACGGCATTGCCGACGTCTTGCGCCGTCACCTTGCCTTCGCCCAGGAGCAGCCGCAGCTTTTCGATCTCCTGTCCGGCCGCGAGCAGGTTGCCCTCCACGCGATCAGCGATCATCGCAACGGCCTCGCGGTCAGGCTGCAGTCCCGCCTGGCGCATGCGACTTGCGATCCAGCCCGGCAACTCGCGCACGGAAATCGGCCAGATCGGCAGGCTGACGCCGCGCTGCTCGATGGCTTTCGCCCAACGGGATCGCGACGTCCCGGCATCGAGCTTGGGTCCCGTGACAATAAACAGGAGCTCGGGCCCCGACTGTTCGGTGAGCGCGACGATGGCCTCGCCGCCGGCACGGCCGGGCTTGCCCGTCGGCAGGCGCAGCTCGACGATGCGTTGCTCGGCGAACAGCGACATGTTTCCCGTCGAGGCAGTCAGCTGCCCCCAGTCGAAACCGGTCGTCGCCACGTGCAATTCCCGGTTGCCGAAGCCACGCGCGCGCGCCGCCTCGCGGATGTCGTCGAGCGCCTCGGCGACGAGCAGCGGTTCGTCGCCGGTGACGAGGTAGCAGGGAGCGAGCGAATTCTTGAGGTGTGACGACAGCTGGTTGGCGCGAATCTTCAAACAAGCGGCTCCAAATGGACTGATTCGCTCTCGAGCAGGACCGGGATGCCGTCATTGACCGGGTACAGGCGTTTCCCGTCATCGGTCACCAGCGCTTCCGCCAGGGGTTCCTCGAGCGCCACGCCGTCGAGCGTCTTCACCTTGCCTGCGGCGATGGCTTCGTTGAGCTTCGCCAGCTTGTCTTTTTTGAGTACCGACAAGCCCTTGTGCGTGACCGGGCAGCGCAGGATCGAAAGCAGGCGTTTGTCCATGCAGCGTATTGTAACGCCTCAGGCGCGCTTCAGCACTTCCGCAATCTCGGTGTTGCCAGCGCGCTCCGCGGCGGCGGCGAGGGTCGCGCGATCCTCGGCGAAGGGGCGAAACGTCTCGTCCTCGTAGAGGCAGCGCAACGTCATCTTGAGTGCGCGTCCCTCTTCGCCGTGCCGCAGCGCATCGTGAACATAATGCTGCGCGAAGAACAGCGCCGGACTCCGTTGCTCCCAGCGCAGCATCCGCCGCAGGTACCAGTCCCACGCGCCCGCCGGGTCCGGGTCCCGCTCGATCGCGTCAAACAGGTGCCGGAAGCCGCCCTCGCGGTTATCGCGGCTGACGAAGCCGTAGGCGTGGTTGAGCGCGGCCGCCCTCGCCTGCTCGAGGTCAGCGGCAATCTTGCGCTCGTCCTCCGGCTCCGGGTCGGGGATAGAGACGTCCCTCACCAGCCGCGCGGGCGCAATCAATGCCCCGGTCAGCGCCGCTACCGAGAACATGGCGAACAGCGTCGTGCATATCCGCGCCCACAGCGGCACGCCCACCTGCATCGCAACGAAGGCGAGTGCGAGGACATACAGCGGCGCCAGGAGAAATGCCCCGCCGGCGCGTGCGTATACGCGCAGCAGGGCCAGCGGATTGAGCGCCTGCAGCGCGGAATGCGTGATCGCGAGCACGGCCAGCGACGCGGGGGCGGTCGCCGCTGCAGCGACGATGACGAGCCATGCGCCTGCCGTGCCGAGGGCCGACATCGCGGCGTAGCCGGCGACGCCGAAAAGCACGGCCAGCAGCAGCGGGAACAGGGTCCACATCGTGCCAACCCAACTGAAGAATTCGGCATCGAACGCACTCGGCACCTGGCCGTTCGCATATGACTCGACGACGTGGGACAGGAAGCGAAACAGTGGCGGCAGCGTGAGCGCCAGCAGGAATACGCCGAGAACCCCGCCCCAGATGCCGAGGGCGATCAGGGCCCAGAACATGAGCAACGGCGCGAGAATCGTAAACTCGCGCAGCGGCGCGAGCATGGCCCGGACGACGTCAGTCGCGCTCATGGCCTTTTTCGTCGGCGCCGGGCACCGGATCGTACCCGGAGCCCCCCCAGGGATGGCAACGACCGATGCGCCTCACGGCGAGCCAGCTGCCCTTGAGGACGCCATGCAACTGCAGGGCCTCGATCGCATAGCTCGAACAAGTCGGGTCGAAACGGCAGTTCATGCCGAGCCATGGCGAGATGGCGACGCGGTAGAAACGAACGAGTCCGATCAGCGGCCTGGCGAGCGCGCGGCTGATCGCGCCCGGCATCAGCCAGCAGCCTCGGCAGCGAATCCGCGAATCGCCTTGAGCATCGAACTGAGACCATTGCTGCGCGTGGGGCTCAGGTGACTCTGCAATTCGAGCGCTGTGACGAAATCGGGCGGCGTATCGAGAATGTCACGGGGTTCGCGGCCGCTGTAGAGGCGCAGGAGTACGGCGATGAGGCCGGACACGATGGCTGCATCGCTGATCGCCTGGAAATACAGGCGCCCGTCCTTCTTTTCCGGCACGAACCAGACCTGCGACTGGCAACCGCGGATGCGGTGCTCATCGGTGCGCAACTCGTCGGGGAATTCCGGCAACCGGCGGCCGAGATCGATCAGGTACTGGTAGCGGTCCATCCAGTCGTCGAACAGGCCGAATTCCTCGATGATTTCCCGCTGTGCTGCGGCAACTTCGCTGCTCATCAGCTGCCCCTGCGCCAGGTCGTGCCATCTGCGCCGTCTTCGATGATTACGCCGGCGCCAGCCAGCTCGTCGCGAATCGCGTCGGCTCTCTGGAAGTCTTTAGCGGCGCGCGCCTCGTTGCGCTGCGCGATCAGCGCCTCGATGGCATCACTCGACATGTCGCCGTCGGCACCGCCGGCGAACCATTCCTCGGGATCGCTGGCCAGGAGACCCATGAGTTCGCCGGCCGCGTACATCTGTGCGGCCAGGATTTCCATCTCCTCGGGATCGTTGGACTTGTTCAGCGCGCGGGCCAGCGCAAAATACTCGGCCATGGCTTTCGGCGTGTTCAGGTCATCCTCGAGCGCTGCGGCGAGGGCTTCCGGCACTTCGGCTGCAGCGCGCGCTTCGGGCGAAACGTCGATACCACGCACGGCGCCATACAGGCGGTCGAGCATGCGTCTCGCGGAATCGATCGTCTGCGCCGACCAGTCGAGCGGCTGGCGATAGTGTGCGCTGAGCAAGGCGAGCCGAATGACCTCGCCCGGGATCGTCTCGATCAGGTCGTGGACGAGAAGCACGTTGCCAAGCGACTTCGACATCTTGGTCTCGTCGATGCTCAGGAACCCGTTGTGCAGCCAGTAACGTGCGAACGGAGCGCCGCCGTGGGCGCAGCGCGACTGTGCGCATTCATTCTCGTGGTGCGGGAACACGAGATCCTGGCCGCCCGCGTGGATGTCGATCGTCTCACCGAGGTGCTTTTCGGCCATCGCCGAGCACTCGATGTGCCAGCCGGGCCTGCCGCGTCCCCAGGGCGATGTCCAGCCCGGCTGCTCGTCGGATGACGGCTTCCAGAGCACGAAATCCTGCGCGGCCTTCTTGTACGGCGCCACCTCGACGCGCGACCCCGCTATCATTTCCCTGAGGTCGCGTTTGGAGAGCTCGCCGTAAGCGGCATGCGATTCCACGTCGAACAACACGTGTCCATCGGCTTCGTAGGCGTGTCCAGTGGCGATGAGTTTCTCGATCATCGCGATCATTTCACTGATGTGGCGGGTCGCATAGGGCTCCACGTCGGGTGGCTGCACACCGAGAGCGGACATATCCTCGTTATAGACCTTCGCGTAGCGCGCCGTGATCTCCTCGATCGGCTCGCCGGATTCTCGCGATGCAGCGATTATCTTGTCGTCGACATCGGTGATATTACGCGCAAAAGTCAGCGTGTAGCGGCGACGCAGCACACGCGCCAGCAGGTCGAAAACGACGGCAGGGCGCGCGTTGCCGATATGCGCATAGTTGTAAACCGTCGGCCCGCACAGGTACATCGTCACCTCGCCCTCCTTCAGGGGCTCGAAAGCGACTTTCCTCCCACGCAGCGTGTCGTGCAGCTGTATCGTCATCGTGCTCGGTCCGACCGGTCAAAAACCGCAATCATAACAATATTGCCGCACACGGCTATGCTCGGTATTCTTCCGGCCCGAAAAACATTCGAGATACCACCATGTCTGGTGATTTGGTCCGATTTCAAGCCCGCAAGTCGATCGAGCAGGTCGAAGAAGGCAACGACCTGGCCCCGAAGTTCGACGACCGCGGCCTGATTACCGTCGTTACGACCGACTTCGACAGCGGCGAAGTCCTGATGCAGGGCTACATGAATGCTGAAGCGCTGCAGCGTACGATCGAGACTGGCGAAGCCCATTACTGGAGCCGCAGCCGCCAGGTCCTGTGGCACAAAGGGGCGACGAGCGGCCTCGTGCAGACGGTACGGGAACTGCTGATCGACGACGACCAGGACTGCGTTTGGCTGCGCGTGGACGTCGCGGGCGGCGCCAGCTGTCACGTCGGCTATCGCTCGTGTTTCTACCGCAAGGTACCCGTCGGCGCCGACTTTGCCGCCAGACAGTCGCAGGGCAACGTCGAACTCGAATGGACGGAAACAGAAAAGGTCTTCAATCCCGAAGACGTGTACGGCGACGCCCCCAACCCCACGATCCTGTAAGCGCCTAGAAACGGCGGGCCGTGTCCTGGCGGCGCTGTTCGCGGCGGCGGCGAACCGCCGGCTGTGGTTCGCGGGACGCGGATGCGCGAGCCTGGAATGCGTATTCCACAGTGCCGGTCATCCACAGGAAGTAGCCCATCAGTTCGATGAACTCCTCGATGGCGAGCTTGGTGACGCGCAGGTAGTGTTCGCCCAGTATCGACTGCCACAAGGGTTCGTGGCCGACGAGCCGCACGAACGCGAACAGGATGACGGCGCCTGCGAAGAGCAGGGTCAGGCCCGGAGACGGCCAGATGCGCGCCAGCGCGATCTGCAGCCGGCGACGATGCCGATAGACGTAAGCGATGACCAGCGACGCGATGATGGCAATGATGACCTGCCAGAGATTGTCGAGCGTGTAACGGTCGAAGAAATAGTCGAGTTCGCGAAGCAGGAAAGTGAGCGCCAGGCCTCCGAAAAGAATCGCCAGCGGCCGCTGCGTCGGGCAATACCGGGCCACCCACGCCATGATGCCCCCGCAAGCCAGAAGGATGATGGCCTGGATGATCTCGACGGGCGAAAATTCGCTCGTGCCGTACACGTCGGTCTCGGACACCAGGATGTGCAGTTTCAGGCCGCCTGGCGACGCGAGTTCGAACTGCGTGATCGCCCAGGTCACAAACGCGATGGTCAGGAAATAGACGGGGTAGCGAATCCAGGCCATACGCGACTATACACCGGGCACGAAACGTCAGGCTCTCAGGCGCAGGGTGGGCGCGTGCCGCTCATCGATAAGTCGATGTTTTAGAAGAAAATTTCGTGCATCCTCGGCATCATTGGCGAACCACCCCCGGGTGTTGCCGAGGCGGAAGCTGTAGCCCCACGCGTCCATGTCGGCCATGATGCGTTCGCGCCCGACGCCATCGATCATGTCGGCCAGCAGAATTTGCAGGTAACACACGGCCGCTTCTTCGAGATCGTCACCGCCCGCGTCGCGAACGAGGCCGGCACGGCGTTCTTCGTCCATGCAAATGATGTGGCACGCCTCGTGCAGGAACGAATGCACTGGCGTATCGGGACGTACATAGACCGTGCGCCCTGCGATGCCGGCCTCCGACTCGCCCCAGAAGCTCCCCGTAATCGGCTCTCCCTCGGGCTGCAGGACGAGCTCCAGCCCGTAATGGCGCAAAAGCCTGGCGAGGGCGCCTTTATCGACATCGGCGACGGCAAGCACGCGGCTCAAAGCGTGGAAATCTGCTTCAGAACGATGCGCACGAGATCCCTGACGATCGCCTCGCGCATCAGCGCTTCTTCTCTTGACTTGCCGAGTACGAGCCTCGAATCGTAGGTGTAGTCACGGGCGCGCGTGAGTGTCTGCCGTTCGAGCAGACGTGTGGTCTTGCCGTCCAGTGCGTACTCGATGGTGTAGTAGACCTCGTACTCGGTCGGTACATTGCGGGCCGACACGGACAGCACCCGCTGACCCGTGTCGTCGAACGAAATCGTGAATGTCGCCGTTGCGTCGTCGGGGCTATCGACGACCGCCACGCCTGCGGCGCGCAGCGCCGAGCGGAAGTCCCTGTAGAAGTCGGTGTGCCGGTCCGCGGCCGCGATGTAGGTGCGTTCCATCTCGGGCGGCGTCGTCAGCGCGCCCTGCAGCTGGAATCCGCAGCCCGCCAGTAGCAGGCACGCAACGATCGCAGGGCGCCTACACAACGACGTTCACCAGGCGGCCGGGCACAACGATGACCTTGCGAATGGCCTTGCCGTCGATGAACCGTTGGACATTTTCGTCGGCCAGCGCCGCCTCTTCGATGACGTCCCTGGCCGCATCGGCGGGAACGGACACCCGGCCGCGCAGCTTGCCGTTGACCTGGACGACGAGTTCGACGGTGTCGAGTTCGAGCGCCGACTCGTCGGCATCCGGCCAGCGCTCGTCGACGAGCGCCGTTTCGCGACCGAGTGCTTTCCACAGGGCGTGGCAAATATGCGGCGTCATCGGCGACAGCATCAGCACGACGGCCTCGAGCGCTTCGTGCTGTACGGCGCGGCCCTGCTCCGTCGTGTCGTCGAAACGGTTGACGGCGTTGAGCAATTCCATCGACGCCGCGACGGCGGTGTTGAAACTGCTGCGCCGGCCGATATCGTCGCCGATCTTGCTGATGGTCTGGTGCGTCTTGTGCCTCAGTCCTTTCTGCTCACTCGACAGGGCACCCGGGTCGAGCGTGGCCGTCGGCCCGGCCTCGACATGCTCCATGACGGCGTGCCAGAAGCGTTTCAGGAAGCGGTAGCTGCCCTGCACACCCTCGTCGGACCATTCGAGCGACTGTTCCGGTGGCGCCGCGAACATCATGAAGAGACGCACGGTATCGGCGCCGTATTTGCCAATCAGCTCCTGCGGGTCGACGACGTTACCCTTGTTCTTCGACATCTTGGCCCCGTCCTTGAGGACCATGCCCTGCGTCAGCAGATTGGTGAACGGCTCGGAAACGTCGGTCAGGCCCTCGTCCCGCATGACACGCTGGAAGAAGCGCGAATATAAAAGGTGCAGGATCGCGTGCTCGATGCCGCCTGTGTACTGATCGACCGGCGTCCAGTAGGCGGCGCGTTCGTCCAGCATCTTCGAATCACTGTCGGGACAGGCATAGCGGGCGAAGTACCACGACGATTCGACGAACGTATCGAAGGTATCGGTCTCGCGTCGCGCATCCTTGCCGCACTGCGGACACGGCACATTGACAAACTCGGGCATGTTCTTGAGCGGCGAGCCGGCGCCCGTCACGTGGACGTCTTCAGGTAACACCACGGGCAGGTCCTTTTCAGGCACCGGCACAGCGTCACAATCATCGCAGTAGATTATCGGTATCGGCGCGCCCCAGTAGCGCTGGCGCGAAACGCCCCAGTCGCGCAGCCGATAGTTCACAGTGCGGCGGCCGCGGCCCGTCTGTTCGAAATGGTCGGCGATCGCATTAAAAGCGGTGTCATAGTCCATGCCGTCCCACTGGCCGGAGTTAACGAGGACGCCCTTGTCGACGTAAACAGCCTCCTGGATATCGATTTCGCTGCCGTCGGACGGCGCAATCACCTGCCGGATTTCTATCCCGTGTTTCTTCGCGAACTCCCAGTCGCGCTCGTCGTGACCCGGCACCGCCATGACGGCGCCCGTGCCGTAGCTCATGAGCACGAAGTTCGCGACCCACAGCGGGACTTCTTCGCCCGTCAGCGGATGGATGGCGCTGATGCCGAGCGGCACACCCTTCTTTTCCATGGTTTCAAGGGTCGCCTCCGACGCGTCGGTCCGGACACACTCCTCGATGAACGCGGCGATGTCGGCGTTCGCTGCCGCGGCTTTCTTTGCCAGCGGATGCTCGGCCGCAACAGCCATGTAGGTCACACCCAGCAGCGTGTCGGGTCGCGTCGTGTAGACCGTCAGTGGTTCGTCCTCGTCCGCGACCTCGAAAGACAACTCGACGCCCTCGGAGCGGCCGATCCAGTTGCGCTGCATCGTCTTGACCGAATCTGGCCAACCCGGCATTCGATCCAGTTCATCGAGCAGTTCGTCGGCGTAGGCCGTGATCTTCATGAACCATTGCGGAATCTCGCGGCGCTCGACGAGCGCATCGGAGCGCCAGCCGCGGCCGTCAATGACCTGCTCGTTCGCGAGGACCGTCTGGTCGACCGGGTCCCAATTGACAACCGAGTTCTTGCGGTAGACGAGGCCTTTCTCGAACATCTTCGTGAAGAGCCACTGTTCCCAGCGGTAATACTCCGGGCGGCAGGTCGCGATTTCGCGGGACCAGTCATAAGCGTAGCCGAGCCGGTCCATCTGGGCGCGCATCTCCCCGATGTTCTGGTAGGTCCATTTCGCCGGCGGCACGCCGTGCTTGATCGCCGCGTTTTCCGCGGGCATGCCGAACGCGTCCCAACCCATCGGCTGCAGAACGTGCTTGCCCTGCATGCGCTGGTAGCGAGCGATCACGTCGGAAATCGTGAGTACGCGGACGTGCCCCATATGCAGCTTCCCGCTCGGATACGGGAACATCGTCAGGCAGTAGAATTTGTCCTTGTCCGGGTCTTCGTCGACCACGAAACTGCGTGCCTCCTGCCAATAGCGCTGGGCATCGGCCTCCACGATTTCGGGCTTGTACGGAGTGGTCATGGGTCGCGCTGTTCTTTCGGGCTGTGAAAGCCCGCAAGCGTATCAGAGGCTGGCGCGATTGCGAATCCAGAACGCGCCGAGAATGGTGAGGCAGAAACCGATGATCGGCCAGTTGCCGGCCGCGGCATAGGGGGTCGCTCCGCGGCGCGGCTGGATATCCATCGTCAGGAGCTCGGGCACGAATTGCTTGCCGGTTTGCAGGAGGCTGCCGTCAGCGCCGATGAACGCGCTGATTCCCGTATTCGTGGAGCGCAACGCGGGGCGGCCGAATTCGAGGGAGCGCATGCGCGCGATTTCGAGATGCTGGTGCGGCGCGATGGAGTCGCCGAACCACGCGTCATTGCTCACGTTGATGAGGATTCCCGCGTCGGGCAGCGCGTAGGCCTGCTCCGCCGCATAAGCGTCCTCGTAGCAGATCGCGACACCGAACCGGGTCCCGTCCCTTGCGGTCAGCAACGGCTGCACCGCATCGCCCTTGGCGAGATCCGAGTGCGGCAGGTTCTGCATTTTCATCCACTCGCGCACGCTGGGCGGCACGGGGAAATACTCGCCAAAGGGCACGAGGTGACGTTTGCGATATACCTGCCTGTCGTCGGTGCCCACCAGCATGACGCTGTTGAAGATGCGCCCTTCGACGCTGCGGTCGTAACTGCGCTCGAGGATGCCGAACATAACGTTCTGGCCGTTCGCCCGCGCGTCGTCCTCGACCCGCGCAATAAACCGCTCGACCTGGTCGTTCAGGGCCGGGATAGCGACTTCGGGCCACAGCACCAGGTCGCTGTCCGCAACGCTGAGCGTCGCGGAGTGATAGTGCTCCATGATCGGTCGCAGCTGGTCGCGATCCCACTTCTTGTCCTGCGATACGCCGGCCTGCACGATGCTCGCTCGCAGCGGTTTTCCGCTCGGCTCGGTCCAGTCAATTGCCGACAGCAGGGAACCGGCGAGCCATGGCGCGATGATCATGATACCGCCGGCGGTCCGTGCGGGCGCCGTCTGCGCCGTGGCCGTGAAAATGATTGCGCTGGCGACCAGTGCGAGCATGAAAGAAACGCCGTAGACGCCGAGCACGGGCGCCCAGCCGGCAAAGCCGTTGTCGATCTGTCCGTAGCCGAGCGCCATCCACGGGAACCCGGTCAGCGCCCATCCACGCAGCCACTCGACGACGACCCAGGCCGCGGGCCCGATCAGGAGCAACTGCAAGGGCTCCCCCTGCGACAGGCGGCTGCCGAGCCAACCGGCCAGCGCCAGGAACGATGCCATGAGCAAGGCAAGGCCCAGCATCAGCAGGATCGCGATCCACAGCGCCGCGTTGCCGAAAACATGCACCGAGATATAGATCCAGTAAGTGCCGGTCAGGAACAGGCCGAAGCCGAACCAGAAGGCGTGTGCCGCGGCGTCACGCGGCGCGACCGTCAGGAACACGTAAAAGAGCGGCAGCAACAGCAGCGGAACAACCAACGACAGGCCGAAGGGCGCGAATGCCAGCGTCATCGCCGCGCCGGCAGCGAACGCGATCAGCCTGCTCAAACGTGGCCGGTCCGCAGGCAGCAGAAAGACGGGGTTGCCGTATTTGGCCAAATCTACTCGTCCAGCCGCTGTACCTGCAGCGCGTCGATGCGCCGCTTGTCGGCCTTGATGACGGCAAACTCGAAGCCGCCGTAATTCACTTTTTCACCGCGTCGAGGCAGGCGCCCCAGGCGGTGCATGACAAGGCCGCCGACCGTGTCGTATTCCTCGTCATCGAGCTCGCATTCGAAGTAATCGTTGAAATCCTCGATACGCGTCAGTGCACGCACGGCAAAACTCGGCCGGCCGTTGCGGTCACCGTCCGGACGAATGAACTCGACCTCGTCATCGTCATGCTCATCCTCGATTTCGCCGACGATTTCCTCGAGCACGTCCTCGATAGTGAGCAGGCCGGCGACGCCGCCGTACTCGTCGACGACGATAGCCATGTGATTATGGCTGGCGCGGAATTCCTTGAGCAGCGCGTTGAGGCGTTTCGACTCGGGAATGACCGCCGCCGGTCTGAGCAGCTTCTTGATCTGTACCTCGTCGTCGCTGCCGAAGAGCCGCAGCAGGTCCTTGGCCAGCAAGATGCCGAGCACCTCGTCGCGATCTTCCCCGATCACGGGAAACCGCGAATGGCCCGATTTGACGATCGTGGCGAGTATCTCTTCGAAGTCGTCCTCGATATCGATGACCACCATTTGTGAGCGGGGCACCATGACGTCGCGCACCTGGGTCTCCGAAACCTCGAGCACGCCGGTCAGCATGCTCTTTTCTTCGGCGTCGAGTTCGACCTCGGATTCGATGAACGTCTGGATTTCGTCTCGGCTCCAGGGCTCGCCACTGAACGCGCGGCGGATACGCGCCACGAGGCCGGGGGCTGCCGGGCCGCTGGTACTGGGAGGTTTGTCGTTCATAACTATTGAATATTAGCAGTTCTTCGTGCCCGCTCCATACGGGTCGTCGACTCCGTGGGCCCGGAGAATGGCTGTTTCCAGCGCCTCCATGACTTCTGCGTCGGTTTCCGACTGATGATCGTAGCCGAGCAGGTGCAACGCACCGTGGACGAGCAGGTGTGCCCAGTGATCCGGAATCGCTTTGCCCTGCCGAGCGGACTCGTCCTGCACGACGCGCGCGCAAATCACGATATCGCCAAGGGGCTCGGGCACGTCGCCGGGCCACCCGGCGACATCACCGGCCGGAAAGGAGAGGACATTGGTCGGCTGGTCCTTGCCCCTGTAGTCGCGATTCAGCGTCCGGATTTCCCCGGCGTCGACGATTCGTACCGACACCTCGCAGTCGCCGGCCTCGCGCGCCGCCTCGAGGGCGCGCGTGACCCAGGCGGCCACAAAGTCGTCGTCGGGTACGGTGTCCTCTTCGGCCGCTCGCTGGACGTCAACTTGAACGCTCATTGTCCTCGTAAGCTTTCACGATCCGCTGCACGAGGTGATGGCGTACGACGTCCTTGCGATTGAATGTCGTGAACGACACACCATCGACGTCGGCCAGAACCTCGGTTGCATTCTTGAGACCGGACAGCTGGCCGTTCGGCAGGTCGATCTGGGTGACGTCCCCGGTGACGACGGCGCGTGAACCGAAACCGATTCGCGTCAGGAACATCTTCATCTGTTCGACGCTCGTGTTCTGCGCCTCGTCGAGAATGACGAACGACTCGTTGAGCGACCGTCCGCGCATGAACGCCAGCGGCGCGATTTCGATAACGTTGCGTTCGATCAGGCGGGTAACGCGCTCTGCGCCGATCATATCGTACAGCGCGTCATACATCGGGCGCAGGTACGGATCGACTTTCTGCGACAGGTCACCGGGCAGGAAGCCGAGGCGCTCGCCCGCCTCGACGGCGGGTCGCACGAGAACAATACGGCGGATCAGTTCGGATTCCAGCGCTTCGACGGCGCACGCGACGGCAAGGTAGGTCTTGCCCGTGCCCGCGGGTCCGATGCCGAACGCGAGATCGTGCTCTCGGATACTCCTGACGTAGGCGTCCTGGTTGGCGCCGCGCGGACGAATCATCTTGCGCCGCGTGTGGATGACGATTTCCTCGTCATCGTCTCGCTCGTCGTCGGTTCCGCGATCGACTTCATCCATAAAGGACTCCTGCAACAGCATGTGCACGCGTTCGGGATCGAGTCGCTCCCGGTCCGTCAATGCAAATAGCCTTGCAAGCACATCGCCGCCGACCTCGGCGGCGCCCGGCTTCCCCGTGACGCGAAAGCGGTTTCCTCGACTCGCAATCTCAACGTCAAGGCGGCGTTCGATCTGGCGCAAATGTTCGTCAAACTGACCGCACAGGTTGGCGAGGCGGTTGTTATCGGCGGGCTCGAGAACGACGTCCCGAGAAATCTGGACAGCACTCAAAATCTGTATCTGGAACCTCTGTGCAGGGAAGCGTCCGTCCATTCGACGGTGCCGGGAGCGGCGGTGAATCTATCGACATAGATCATTGCTGTCGAGATTACGCCGCAGCCTCTTTGTTCGCAAGCCGACCGCGCAGGGAGTTGGGTAAGGCTTCGGTGATCACGACGTCGACGAACTGGCCGATCAGCGCAGGATCGGCGTCGAAATTGACCCAGCGATTGTTTTCGGTGCGCCCGGAAACCTGGCGATCGCTCTTCTTCGAAAGCCTCTCGACGAGCACTCGCTGCGTCGTTCCCACCATGTCTCTGCTGATGGCGAGCGCCTGCTGGTTGATGCGGGACTGGAGGATTTGCAGCCGACTTTTCTTGACCTCGAGCGGCGTGTCGTCGTGCAGCGAGGCGGCCGGGGTGCCCGGGCGCGCGCTATAGACGAAACTGAACGACTGGTCGAAGCCGACCTCGGCAACGAGGTCCATGAGCTGTTCGAAATCGCGTTCGGTTTCGCCCGGAAAACCGACGATGAAATCCGAACTCAGCGAAATGCCCGGCCGCGCTTCGCGCAGCTTGCGGATCTTCTGCTTGTACTCGAGCGTCGTGTGCCCGCGTTTCATCGCGGCGAGTATGCGATCAGAACCGTGTTGCACCGGCAGGTGCAGGTATCCGGCCAGCTTCGGCACCTCGGCATAGGCCTGGATGAGACTGTCCGTGAACTCGACGGGGTGCGACGTGGTAAACCGGATGCGATCGATGCCGTCGATCGCGGCGACATAGTAGATCAGCGTAGCGAGATCGGCCGTCGCGCCGTCGTGCATCGGCCCGCGGTAGGCATTCACGTTCTGCCCGAGAAGGTTAACTTCGCGCACGCCCTGGGACGCAAGCGCCGCGATTTCGGCGATGACGTCATCGAAGGGCCGGCTGATCTCCTCGCCTCGCGTATAGGGGACGACACAGAAGCTGCAGTACTTGCTGCAGCCTTCCATGACCGAGACGAACGCCGTGGGCCCCTCGGCACGCGGCTCCGGGAGCCGGTCGAACTTCTCGATCTCGGGAAACGACACGTCGACGACGGGATTTGCACCGGCGCCGTCGATGAGTTCCGGCAGCCGGTGCAGGGTCTGTGGTCCGAAGACGACGTCGACAAACGGGGCGCGCCTCGTGATGCCGTCGCCTTCCTGGCTGGCCACGCAGCCGCCGACGCCGATCTTTACGCCGGGCCTGCGCTGCTTCAGCTGCTTCCAGCGACCGAGCTCGGAAAACACCTTTTCCTGGGCTTTCTCGCGAATCGAGCACGTGTTGACGAGCAACAGGTCCGCTTCCTCGGGCGACGCGGTCAGCTCGTACCCGTGGGACTCGCGCAGGACGTCCGCCATCTTCTCCGAGTCGTACTCGTTCATCTGGCAGCCCATTGTCTTGATGTACAGTTTCATGGCTCGATCTTACGACAAAAGCCGCGCGGGCTTGTTGCACCCCGCGCGGCTTGTTGCAGGTTATAGCGTTCCTTGCGTGGTCTAGAAGGGGATATCGTCGTCGAAATCGTCCGGTCCCGGCTGCGGGGGCGCACTGCCGCCGCCCTTCTGACCACCGCCCTGCTGGCCACCGCCCTGCTGGCCGCCGCCGAACGATCCGCCGCCACCACCGCCGCGTCCGCCGAGCATCTGCATCTCGCTCGCGCGAATCTCGGTCGTCCACCGATCGTTACCGTCCCGATCCTGCCACTTGCGGGTCTGCAGCTTGCCTTCGATGTAGACCTGCGAACCCTTGCGCAGGTATTCGGCCGCAATCTCGGCGAGCCGATCGAACATGACCACCTTGTGCCACTCGGTGCGCTCGTTCTGTTCGCCCGTCTGCTTGTCCTTCCAGCTTTCGCTGGTCGCCACCGAGAGATTGGTCACAGCCGAGCCGCTCGGCATATAGCGCGTTTCGGGATCGGCTCCGAGGTTGCCGACGAGAATGACTTTGTTGATTCCGCGGGCCATTTTGGCTCCTGTCTTCTGGTTTGTCGTGGCTCGCCGTCGCGCGGCGAGGGGGGCCTATTTTAGGGCCTGCCCGGCTAATTACCAGCCGGAGTTTCTGCCCGCAAGCGCCCGAAACCCTGCAACGCCAGCCAGATGCCGCCCATCAGGGCGCAGACGAAGAAGACGTCGGTGGGGCGGCCGTGGCCGAGAAACCGGCCGCCGACCAGGCCGCCGGCGAAGGCGCCGAGAAACTGTGCGCTCGAGTAGACGCCGAGCGATGCGCCGCGGACGTCCTCGTCGGCAAGAATCGAGAGCCGCGCGGGCAGCCCCGCTTCGAGAAAATTGAAGCCACCAAAGTACACGACCAGCGCGACGAACACCGAGGTGGTCGAGAACGCGAAAAAGGTCAACCCGAGCTGAGCCGCGATGATCATGGCTACGGCCAGCCCGAGCAGCCGCTCCTGCCCGCGGTGATGGTCGCGCATGATCATCGGCACCGTGATGGCGAGCGAGACGAGCAGCGCCCCGACGTACATCTTCCAGTGGTCGGTCATCGGCAGGTCGAGCCGGTCGGACAACAGGAAAGGCAAGGCCACGAAGGTCGCCGTCATGATCGCGTGCAGCAGGAACACGTAGAAGTCCATGCGCAGTAAGTCTGCCCGGAACGCCGGCACGAGGCTCCAGCTGTCGCGCACCGCGGGCTTCGGCACGGCCGGCAACAGGCGTAGCATCGCCGCCGCGACAACGGCGAGTACCGCCGCGATCCAGAATAACGACGGCACGCCGAAACGGGACGCGATGAGCGGCCCGAGAATCATGGCGATCATGAAGGAGGTGCCGATTCCGATACCGAATACGGCCATGCTGCGCGTGCGCACTTCCTCGCGCGTGGCGTCGGAAATCAGCGCCGTCAGCGTCGCGGAAATCGCGCCGGCACCCTGCAGCAGGCGCCCGGCAATGACGCCGTGAATCGAATCGGACAGGCCGGCTACGACGCTGCCTATGGCGAACACCACGAGACCGCCAACGATCACGGGAATGCGGCCAATGCGGTCCGAGAGCGCCCCCAGGGGAATCTGCAGGCCTGCCTGCGTAAGACCGTAGGCGCCCACAGCAAGGCCGATCAGCAGCGGCGTGGCGTCGCGCAGGTCCGCGGCATAGAGCGACAGCACCGGGAGCAGCGCAAACAGGCCGAACATGCGGATCATCGCGATCAGCGAGATCACGCCGACCGAGCGGCGCTCGGCCGCTTGCATGGCAATACCGTCTGCTTTCCCGGGTTCCAAGACTGAGGTTCCTTTGCACGTCGCTTGCGCGGCGGCGTATATTAGCAGGTTGTTCGCTTGCCAGTACCTGTCCCATGAAAACCATCGACCGTTGTATACGTATTGCCGGCGCGAGGACCCACAACCTCAAGAACCTCGACCTTTCGCTGCCGCGCGACCGGCTGATCGTGTTCACCGGCCTGTCCGGCTCGGGCAAGTCGTCGCTCGCGTTCGATACGATCTATGCGGAGGGCCAGCGCCGCTACGTCGAGTCGCTCTCGGCCTACGCGCGTCAGTTCTTGTCGATGATGGAAAAGCCGGACATCGACCATATCGACGGTCTGTCGCCGGCTATTTCGATCGAACAGAAGTCCACGTCGCACAACCCGCGTTCGACGGTCGGCACGGTCACCGAGATCTACGACTACCTGCGCCTGCTGTACGCGCGTGCGGGTACGCCGAAGTGCCCGGATCACGGCACCGACCTCGAGGCGCAGACGGTCAGCCAGATGGTGGATCAGGTGCTGGCGCTCCCGGAGGGAACCCGGCTCATGCTGCTGGCGCCCGTCGTCGCCGAGCGCAAGGGCGAACACGTGCAGCTCATGGCAGACCTGCAGGCGCAGGGCTTCATTCGCGCGCGCATCGACGGCGAAATCTACGAGCTCGACCAGCCGCCAGCCCTCGACCTCAGGAAAAAGCACAACATTGACGCCATCGTCGATCGTTTCAAGGTCAAAGAAGACCTGCGGCTGCGGCTCTCCGAGTCGTTCGAAACCGCGCTGCGCCTTGCCGACGGCGTCGCGCACATTGCCTTCATGGACGGTGACAAGGAGGAAATCACGTTCTCCGACCGCTTCGCCTGCAACGTCTGCGGCTACAGCCTCGACGAACTCGAGCCGCGCCTGTTCTCCTTCAACAATCCGACCGGCGCCTGTCCCAGCTGCGACGGCCTCGGCGTCAAGCAGTTCTTCGACCCTGAGCGCGTTGTCGTCAACCCCAACCTGTCGCTCGCGGGCGGCGCGATTCGTGGCTGGGATCGACGCACGACCTATTACTACCAGATGATCCAGAGTCTCGCGGAACACTACGACTTCGACATCGAGACGCCGTTCAACGAATTGCCAAAAAAGTTGCAGGACGTCGTCCTGTACGGCAGCGGCAAGGACAAGATCGATTTCTTCTACCAGAACTCACGCGGCATGCAGGTCCGCAAGACGCATCGCTTCGAGGGTGTGCTGCCCAACCTGGAACGTCGCTATCGCGAGACCGAATCGGGCGCCGTACGCGAGGAGCTGACCAAGTTTCTCAACAGCCACGCCTGTCCGGAGTGCGAAGGCACGCGCCTTAACCGGGCCGCGCGGCATGTCTTCATCAACGATCATTCGCTGCCGGAAATCACGCGCCTGTCCATCGGGCACGTGCGCGAATTTTTCGACGAAATGAAACTCGAGGGCTGGCGCGCGACGATTGCCGAGAAGGTGCTCAAGGAAATTTCCGATCGCGTCGGATTCCTGTCGGACGTCGGGCTCGATTACCTGTCACTCGATCGCCGCGCCGAAACGCTGTCGGGCGGTGAAGCGCAGCGCATTCGCCTCGCCAGCCAGATCGGCTCGGGGCTCGTCGGCGTCATGTACATTTTGGACGAGCCCTCTATCGGACTGCACCAGCGCGACAACCAGCGCCTGCTCGGGACGCTGACGCATCTGCGCGACATCGGCAACACGGTCATCGTCGTGGAGCACGACGAGGAGGCGATCACGGCTGCCGATCACGTGGTCGATCTCGGCCCCGGCGCCGGCGTGCACGGCGGGCACGTGGTTGCCGCGGGCCCGCCCGAGGCCATCAAGAGGAACGCGCAATCACTCACCGGCCAATACCTCTCGGGCAAGCGCGCAATCGCGATTCCCGAAACTCGGACTCCGGCCGACGCGGACCGGCAGATTCGCGTGCTTGGCGCGAACGGCAACAACCTGCAGTCCGTGGACGCCTCTATCCCGGTCGGCCTGCTCACCTGCGTGACGGGCGTATCCGGATCCGGCAAGTCGACGCTCGTTAACGACACCCTGTACAAGGCCATTGCCGAGACGCTCAACCGAAGCAGCCGCAACCCGGCGCCGCACGAGGCGCTCGAAGGCCTGAAGCACATCGACAAGGTCATCGATATCAGCCAGGCGCCGATCGGGCGCACACCCCGCTCCAACCCGGCAACGTACAGCGGACTGTTCACGCCGATCCGCGAACTGTTCGCGGGCACGCAGGAAGCGCGTTCGCGCGGCTACATGCCGGGTCGCTTCAGTTTCAACGTCAAGGGCGGCCGCTGCGAGGCCTGCCAGGGTGACGGTGTCATCAAGGTCGAGATGCATTTCCTGCCCGATGTCTACGTACCCTGCGATGTTTGCCGCGGCAAGCGTTACAACCGCGAGACACTCGAAATTCGCTACAAGGGCAAGAACATCCACGAAGTGCTCGAGATGACGGTCGAGGATGCATCCGCGTTCTTCAGGAATGTGCCGGTCGTCGCTCGCAAACTGCAGACGCTGACCGACGTCGGCCTGACCTACATACGCCTCGGGCAGAATGCGACGACGCTGTCGGGCGGCGAGGCACAGCGCGTCAAGCTCGCGAAGGAGTTATCGAAACGCGATACCGGCAATACGCTGTACATTCTCGACGAGCCGACCACGGGCCTGCACTTCCATGACATCGAGCTTCTGCTCGGCGTGCTGCACCGGTTGCGCGATCACGGCAATACCGTCGTTGTCATCGAACACAATCTCGACGTCATCAAGACGGCCGACTGGATTATCGATCTCGGACCCGAGGGAGGCGACGGAGGCGGCCGTATCATCGCCGAGGGCCCCCCGGAGAAAGTGGCCACGACGAAAGGTTCGTACACGGGCGAATTCCTGGCGCCGCTGCTCGGAACAAAGCCCCGCAAGCAGGCACGATCGCGACGGCGCGGCTAGCCCGACTCGCCAAAACTGCCTGTTTCGAGAAAGGCCTTGGTCAGTTCGATCGGACGGCGCATGCGCATCATGAAGGCATGCGAATGGTCGACGACGACGAAATCCGCCATGCCTTCGAGCCGCGTATCCGCCACGGACACGCGGCCGTCGTCAGGGTCGTCGAGAACAGCCGAAGTGACGGGGTCTATGGTGCGATTGCCGGCGATGACGCCGAGCTCGAAATCGGCTGGACCGAGCCGCAGCGGGATGCTTGCCTCGCCCTTGCCGAGCTGCCGGCCGGCCGGACCGTTCAGCCAGTCGAAACCGGGTACGTCCGCCAGCCTGTCCACGGCCGCGCTGCCCTGGTTTGGCGGGCCGAGCATCACGACGCGCCCGAGCTCGTCGATGTCGCGATCACTGAGGTACTGCCGCACGAGAATCCCCCCGAGCGAGTGCGTCACGAAGTGGATACGCGTGATGCCCTCCTGTGCGCGGCAGGCGTCCAGGCCCTCGGCCACCGCGATGTCAGCCAGCGCTTCGACCGTGTGATCGCGCGAGGGATAGTCGATGTTCGCGGTTGCGTAGCCTGCTTTTTCGAGTTCGCGCTGCATCTTGTTCATTGACATCGAGGTGCGCGCCAAACCGTGCAGGAGTACGACGCATTCGCCGGCGCAGGCGACGCCGCCCGTGAGCAAGAGGATCAGCAGTACGATCAGCCGGTTCATTCAGGATCTGACTTCGTCCGCGAACTCGAGTTCGCGCAACTGCAGATCGTGCACGCGGCTCAGCAACAGCAGCGCCGCCAGTGCGCCGAAAAGTGCCCAACCCATGTCCGACTGCGTGTCCCAGGCGTAGCCCTGGGTGCCGAGGAATGAGTCGGCCGCTTCGTCGGAAATCAGTGCAACCCACCACTCGATGAGCTCATAGAACGCGCTCATGCCGAGGCAAAAACTGACGACGAAAAAGTCACGCCAGCGAGCAGAGTTGAATACCTCCAGCCGGATGACGAGCTCGCGGGCAACGATGGCCGGGATAAACCCCTGCGCGAGATGGCCGAGCTTGTCGTAATTGTTGCGCGTGCCGTCCGTGAGTTCGCGTAGCCACTCGCCGACAGGGACTTCTGCGTAGGTGTAGTGTCCGCCGACCATGAGAATCACGCAGTGCACGAGAACCAGGACGTAGGCCAGCGTTGTCAGCGGGAAACGCTCCCGCGTAAACCACAGGATGAGGCCGCCAATGACCGCCGGGGCGACCTCGAGGCACCAGATCACGTAGTCCTTCGGGCTGATACCAGACCACGCCAGGACACCGAGGAAGACCACGATCCACGCCATTCTGAGCACCGCGTTACCTCCCTTCCCGGATCCCGCAGCCACTATACAACACGCCCGGCGCCGGGCTAGTAGTGTGGCGGCCGTTCGTCCGCCGGGTCGCCGGTCGGCCGGCCCTCTCCGAGCGAGCGGACGCGATCGATGAGGGACCGGCACAGCTCCTCGAGCTGCATGATCTTCGCCTGCTGGTCGGTTACGACGTCGTTGAGTTCGTGCAACATCTGGTCCTGGTGCGCGACCCTCGTCTCGAGTTCGATAAAGCGTTCTTCGGACATCGGTATCCCCTGTTCACCTCCGGCATATCGGTTAGGATACACGCCCGCTTTACGGATTCGCGCATGTCCCTGCTACGCTTTGACGACGTGTCCCTCGACTTCGGCGACCAGATGATCCTGCGCGACGCCGAACTGTCCATCGAGGCCGGCGAACGGGTCTGCCTGATCGGCCGCAACGGCGCCGGCAAGTCGACGACGTTCAAGCTGATCACCGGTCAGCTCGAACCGGACCGGGGCGAGATAACGGCGAGGCAGGACCTCATCGTCAGCCAGCTGGAGCAAACGTTGCCCGAGGCGCTCGACCAGCCCGTGACCGACGTGATCCGGTCGGGGCTGACACAGATCGAGGCGCTGCTCGAGGACTATGCCCGCCGGTCGAAACTCGACCTCGACCGGAACGGGCTGCGGGAACTCGAGGCCTTGCACGCGAAGATCGATGCTCATGACGGCTGGCACCTCGAGCAGCGCGTCGAAACGACGATCACGGAACTCAAGCTGCCGGCCGGGAAGAAGATGAACGAGTTGTCGGGCGGGTGGCGCCGGCGCGTCGCGCTCGCGAGAGCGCTCGTACAGAAGCCGGATTTGCTGTTGCTCGACGAACCTACCAACCACCTCGACATCGCAACGATCCGTTGGCTCGAGGACCGCATTTACGCGTACGACGGCGCCGTGATGTTCGTCACCCACGATCGCGCTTTCCTGCAGCGCCTTGCGACACGCATCGTCGAAATCGATCGCGGCAAGCTGACCAGCTGGCCCGGGGATTACGCCAACTTTCTGAAACGAAAAGAAAAAGCTCTCGAAGACGAGAGCGTCGCCGAGGAGAAGTTCGACAAGAAACTGGCCGAAGAGGAGGCTTGGATTCGCCAGGGCATCAAGGCACGTCGGAAACGTAACGAGGGCCGCGTGCGCGCACTGTTGAAGATGCGCGAGGAGCGCGACGAGCGCATCGCGCGCGAGTCGAAAGCGCGCATCCACATCGAAGAGGCCGAGCAGTCGGGCCGCAAGGTCATTCGCGCGCGTAACGTCAGTTACAGCTACGGCGATGAGGCCGTGATCCGGAACTTTTCGATCAAGATCATGCGTGGCGATCGCATCGGATTGATCGGCAATAACGGCGTCGGCAAAACGACGCTGCTGCGCTTGCTGCTCGGCGAACTGCAACCGCAATCAGGTACGGTGAAGCTCGGCACGGGGCTCCAGGTTGGTTACTTCGACCAGCTGCGCGAGGAGCTCGATCTCGAGAAGTCCGTTGCCTACAACGTCGGTGAGGGCCGCACCTACATCAGGCTCAACGGCAAGGACCGCCATGTCATCGGCTACCTGAAAGGCTTCCTGTTCAGCCCCAAGCGATCGGAAATGCCCGTGAAAGCGCTTTCGGGCGGCGAACGGAATCGTGTCATTCTCGCCAGGCTGTTCACGCGCCCGGCCAACCTCCTCGTGCTCGACGAGCCAACCAACGACCTCGATGTCGAAACGCTCGAAGTCCTCGAGGCCAAGCTTTGCGAGTACGCCGGCACGCTCATCGTCGTCAGCCACGACCGCGAGTTTCTGGACAACGTCGTGACGAGCACGGTCGTCTTCGAGGAAAACGGCAAATTGCAGGAATATGCCGGCGGTTACAGCGACTGGGCACGTCGCGGACACGCGTTGGCCGTAACCGACGACCCCTACGAGGAAGACGAGAAAAAGCGCGTCGCGGCGGAGCGCCGCAAGAACCGGAGGCCGACCAAGCTCAGCTACAAGGACCAGCGTGAGCTGGACGAGCTGCCCGCCGAAATCGAGCGGATCGAGGCCACGATCGCGGCCCTGCAGGCGCGTATCGCGACGCCGGAATTCTACAGCCAGGATGCCGAACTCGTGCAGCGCGAGTTGCATGAACTGAGTCGGGTCGAACGGAGACTGGAAGAGCGCATGGAACGCTGGAGCGACCTCGAGACCTTACGCGAATCATTTCTCAGGTAGTTCGCGTCTTCGATCTCGTCAGGAAATAGCACCGGTCCGCCATCGCCGCATCTTCCGGGTAGTCCGTGACGGCGAATCCCAGCGACCGGTAACAACGGTAGGCCGGGATGTTGTCGCGGTACACGAACAGCGAGTATTCATCGTAGGCGTGCCGCTCGTCGAGCGATGCGATGATCATTTCGACAAGACGCTTCCCGGCCCCCTGCCGACGCAGAACCGGGTTGACGATCAGGCGCGCGAGGTGGCCGCGCCCCATTCTCTCGTAACTCTGCCCGAAGGCGGCGCGCCGACCGTCCGGGCTGTCGAGCACGTGGGACTCCACGATGTCGATACGACAGTCCTCGACAAATGACTGGCGCGTGAAAGGATACCGGAAACCCGGCCCGCCCCAGCGATCCACGGATGCCGCGTCCGGAAACCACGTCATGACTTCGTCGAAATCGGCATCAGCCGCGGGTGCGAGCGTCCAGCCGTCGACATCCTTGCGCCGCACGATCAGTCGCCCCCCGCGCGGTAACCGGACACGGCTACGGGCACTGGCGCTACTGGTCCATGACTTGCTGGAAGCTGACGCTGAGCCCTCCGGGCGCGACGGCAAAATAGATCTTCTCGCCATGCGCTTCCATCGGTCCCTGCACGTCGATGCCGTTGTCTCTCGCCGTCTTCGCCACTGCATCGGCGTCGTCGACGACGATCTGCAGCATCAGTCCGACGGGCATGTCGGCTGCCTTCTGCCAGATTTCGATCCAGCTCGAGCCGGCAGGGATCACGGCGCCGTGAAACTCCTCACCTCCTCCGAGATCGCGCTCGGGCAAACCGAGTCCTTTGGTAAAGAACTCGGCCATTTCCCGCGCCTCTTCCGCAACGGCGCAAAAACGAATTCCAAGTACCTCCATGACATCCTCTCCGCTCAGGTGCCCGGCATCGTTTCCACGAAATAGCGATCGAAGGCGCGATGCACGATTTCCGGCGCAATGCCGAGGGATTCCATCGCCCGGTTGAACTGCTCCAGCTCGGCGACTTCTCGTCGCCCGTCCGCCGCGACGACTCTGAGTCCCATCAGGGCGATGTCTTCCTTGTCGCCGTCGGACAAGGTGGGACCGACGTCCGCGAGCAGCGTTGCGAGGGTCGGCTTGTCGGCCATCTCTTCCATGGCATAAGTGATCAGTTCGAGCGACTCTGCGCTGTCGAGGTTGAAGTGGTTCTCGATCAGGTCGATGATCCTGGCCGACTCTTCCGGCTCGATCTGCCCACTGCCACGAGCGATGAAGACGAGCAGTGCGGCAACCAGGAACTTCGAATCGTAGCGAATCTCACCATCCCGTGTCTCGATGACGAGCGTCGTCCCGTCCAGTCGCGAACTGAATATCTCGTTCATCGCTGCCTACCAGGTTTCGTAGTTTTCGCGCATGTACCTGACGGATTCGTCGATCAGTTGCGCCAAGACGGACTCATCGACGTCGGACAAGCGCTTGATGTAGAGACAGGACTTCCCCGTCTTGTGCTTGCCGAGCCTCTTCATGAGCGCATCAAACTTCGAAAAACCGCCCATGATGTAGACAGTAAGTGCTTGTTTTCGAGGAGAAAACCCCGTCAGCAAGGAGTCTCCCTCCCGTCCGCTGGCGTACTTGTAATGGTAGGTGCCGAAGCCGACGATGCTCGACCCCCACATCTTTGCGCGCTTGCCTGTCGCCTTGCGCATCATGCTCGCGACCTTGCGGGCGTCGGCCCGCATTTCCGTGTCATTGATGGCGTTGATGAACCCGGTAACGCTGACCTTGGTCGGCTGGGTCTTGTTATCGGCCATAGGGCCTCCGCTAGTGATGCGACGTGCCGAACAGGCGATCACCGGCATCGCCGAGCCCGGGCACGATGTAACTGCGTTCATCGAGTCCGTCGTCGATCGCGGCGGCGTAGATCGGCACGTCAGGATGCGCGGACTCCACGGCCTCGATGCCCTCGGGACAGGTAACGATGCAGATGACGATGATCTCACCGGCGCCGTTCTTCTTGAGCAAGTCCAGTGCCGCGACCGTCGAACCGCCCGTGGCCAGCATAGGGTCGATGACGATACTCGTGCCGCCCTTGATCTGCGGCGGGAAGCGCTCGTAATAGGTCACGGGGTCTTTCGTTTCTTCGTCCCGATAAAGTCCGACAAACCCGACTCGCGCTGTTGGCAGGAGGTCGAGGATCCCGTCGAGCATACCGATGCCGGCCCGCAGGATGGGAACGACCACCAGGTCCGTATCGATCGTGCGGCAGGTCGCCGGTGCGAGGGGCGTGTCGATAACGATTTCTTTCGTGCGGATGTTCTTGAGCGCTTCATAACAGATGAACTGCGTGATTTCCTTCGCAAGCTCGCGGAATCGTTTGTGTCCGGTTGCGACGTCCCGGATCAGGGCGAGCTTGTGTTGCACAAAAGGATGGTCGATCTGTACGGCCATGTATGCCCCCTATTCCTTGACCTCGGACCAGATTGCGAACTCGGTGCCCACGGGGTCCACGAAATGGAATCGCCGGCCACCCGGGAATGAAAATACCGGTTGGCTGATCCTGGCGCCGAGTTCCTGGACTCGCTCGACATCACGCTCGAGGTCTTCGCTGTAGAAGACCAGCAGCACGCCCGGCGCCGCGGCGGACTCATCGGACTTGCGAATGCCGCCATTGAGACGGCCGTCGCTGAAACTCAGGTATTCATCGCCCCATTCCCTGAACGTCCAGCCGAACATGGCTTCGAGGAAAGCGCGCGCCCGCGGAACATCCGGGACGGGTATTTCGACATAGTCGATTTGGTTCTCTTTGCTCATGTATACCCCCTTGATCGGCCGCCTGAATATTCACTACAGGGCGCTCGTCCACTCGCAACACGGTACCAAATTCGCCGCTGATTGCGTAATCATGGTCGCGCGACATGCGCAGGCCGGGAATCGCATTTTGACGGATATTACTTATTATATTCAATAACTTACATCTCCTTGTGTCGCATCAGTCCCGCGGCGGTTCCGTCGCGTTGAGCGCATTGCGCTCCGTCATGCGGATCGTGTCGCCGTCGTCGAGGGCGAGCACGAGATCGGTATCCCCCGCAACGAGGACAACGAAATTCGAAGCGAGCCTGACAGCGCGTCCCATGAATCCTCCTAGCCGAAAGTGGCTGCGACCCAGACGCCGATGTAATGCGACAACACGAGAACGACGACCGCGATACCGAGGTGTTCGCCGATGATGGACAGGGGTGGTTCGTTCTGCGACCTCGCGAGAAAATAGCTGAGCAGGACGATGACGAGCAGCCCCCAGGCGACCGATGCGGCGACGGCCGGTCCAAGAGGCAATAGCAGGAGCGGAATCGCAAAGCTGATCGAGAAAACGAATTTCGTGAGAAACGTCATGATCGTCGCCGACCAGACGTGTTCATGATCCGTGTCGGGATCCGACTCCTCGGCGAGATGTATGCCCAGCGCATCGGACATCGCATCGGCTACGGCGATGACGAGGATGCCCCCGAGAACGGCAGTGATCGACCGGGTTCCGGAATTCAGGCCCACGATCAAACCGATCGTCGTGATGACTCCCGACGTCGCGCCAAAAAACAACCCGGTGCGCGCGCCATCGCTCTTCAGAAACTCCATATCACTCCCCGCCGGGCGGCGTGCGATAGAGGCAGATAGCTTTTTCGTCGCCGGGCATGGTTATCATACTGTCGAACCTCAGGCCGAGTCTCTCGATAAGCGCGATCGACGCGGCATTTTCCGGAGAAACAATCGCCGTCAGTGCATCGAGCCGCAGGTCTCGCCGTGCATGATCCAGCACGGCGACTGCCGCCTCGCCGGCGAAGCCCCGGCCGCGGTAGTCGGGCAGTATGGCGAAACCGATATCCGGATCTTCGAGATTGTCACGCCTGAAAAGACCGCAGATACCGATCCTCGTGCCGCCGCGTTTCAGCGTCACCACGTAGGGCCCGTAGCCATAGTCGGCGTACAGTTGCAGCGGGCCCGATCGCAGCGCTTCGCGGGCCTGTTCGGGCGTCCGGATGGCGCGATCGCCTACGTTCCTGATGAAATCCGGATCGTTCCAGACCGCCAGCATCAGGTCGGCATCATCGAGCGTGAGTCGCCGCAGCCGGAGTCGCCCGGTTTCCAGCCAGAATGCACGTTGCCAGCGTGTGTACAGGAACTGTTGTGACGCGCCGCCCGGAGTCTCGTGTTCTTCGACGGCCTCACTTTCGAGTTTGAAGTCCTCGCCCAGGAGCTCCCGGAACTTGTCGACGCTGTACCGCCTGACCGGCAGACCGCTGCATCGGCGCGGACCTTCCGGACCGAAACCGGCGAGGACGACGTGGCCGCCGGGCGCCAGCGCCCGTCCGAGCGCTCGCACATAACGATCGCGGTCATCAGCATCGACGAGAAAATGCAGTACGGCCCTGTCATGCCACAGCGCGAATCGGCGCTCGGCGCGGAACGACAGGACATCGGCAGCACACCATTCGACGGCATTTGCACGTTCGCCGAGCCTGTCCTGCGCCTGGCGCAGCGCGCCGGCCGCAATATCGAGGACCGTCAGTCGTGAGTATCCGCGGTCCAGGAGGTGATCGACGAGCGTGGACGCCCCGCCACCGACGTCGATAATCGCGCCGTCCTTCGCGACGCCGCTCGCTTCGATGAACTCCAGCGACCGGGTGGGCTCCGCCTGGTACCACGATACGTCGGTATGCGACCGCGACGCATAGACATCTTGCCAGTGGGCCTGTCGCTTCGTAGTCATGCTGCAGCTACCGCGCTCGTCGTGTTGATTGATGGGGATTCTCGTCGTACCGGGGCAGCCCGTCGCAGATCGTGCACCAATGCGGCTTCGAGGCCACCCAGATGTGCATCTCCGGAGGCGGCACGTCACCGTCGTCGAGAACACCCATCGGAAGCATCACGATGTCGTCATTCTGTTTGGATTCAAACCACAGCGGCGATCCGCAGGTCGCACAGAAACAGCGTATGCCGCCGCCCGAATCGTAGCGCGTAATCGCGCCCTCGGCGATCGCGACGAGGTCGCGCCGCTTCGCCATGATCCACGTGGCCGGTGACGTGCCCGCGAAGCGGGTGCAGTGCTTGCAGTAACAGTAGCGCGGCGCCTGCAGCTCGCCCCTGAGTTCGAAGCGAGTCGACTCACAAAGGCAGGACGCGCGTATCAAAGCGTCACGTCCTGATCAGATGCCCATGCGCACGAGCAGATCGATAGTCTCTCTGACGACGCGCGCGACGGTCGGGTGGTCCGTCGCAAACGACGCTTCGAGTTCCTTGGCGCGATCGAGGACATCGTCCATGTCCACGACCCCATCGACACTCGCATCGTCGTCAATGGCATTCTCGATATCCTTGTCGAGCCCTGCCAGGAGCTGCTCCAGCTCTTCGTCGATGTCGGTCTCGCGAATCTCTTCCCGCAATTGCGTCAGCAGATTCTTGATGCGCTGTTTGCTCATAGTCCTACCCCAACCTGCGAATGCCGATGGCGTCCCTGATCTCTGCGAGGTACGGTGCGGCGAGTTCGCGCGCGCGCCCGGCACCGCGCCGCAGCTCGGCCTCGACGATCGCCGGGTCCGCGATCAGACGTTCGTACTCTTCCCGGACCGGCCTGATGTGGTCGTTGATGTATTCGAAGAGGCGTTGTTTCATCTCGCCCCAGGCGATGCCTTCTGCATACGCTTTTTCGATTTCCGCGGTCTCTTCGGCGGTCGCGAACGCCTTGTAGATGTCGAACAAAGTGCTGTCCGCGGGGTCCTTCGGTTCGCCAGGCTCCAGGCTGTTGGTCTTGATCTTCATGATCAGCTTGCGCAGGCGCTTCTCGGGAGCGAACAGCGGTATCGTGTTGTTGTAGCTCTTCGACATCTTGCGGCCGTCGAGCCCTTTCAGAACGGCCGTGCTCTCGCCGATGACCGCCTCCGGGAGGACGAAGACCTCGCCGTAATTGTGGTTGAAGCGCTGCGCGATATCGCGTGCCATCTCCACGTGCTGCTTCTGGTCCTGCCCGACGGGCACCTTCGTGGCCTTGAACATCAGGATGTCGGCCGCCATCAGTATCGGGTAACTGTACAGCGCCATCATGACGCCTTTGTCCGGGTCCTTGTTGCCGCTCTCGACGTTTGCCTGGACCGACGCCTTGTACGAATGGGCTCGATTCATGAGGCCCTTGGCCGTCATGCCGTGCAGGATCCAGGTCAGCTCCGGAATCTCCGGTATATCCGACTGGCGGTAGAAACAGGCGTGATCGGTATCCAGCCCCAGCGCCATCCAGGAGGCCGCGATCTCCAGCGTCGACTGTACGATCCTGTCCGGATCCTCGTTTTTCGCCAGCGAATGGTAGTCGGCCAGGAAATAGAAATGCTCGGTGTCGAGATCCTTGCTGGCCTCGATGCCGGGCCGGATCGCCCCCACGTAATTGCCGATGTGCGGCGTACCCGTCGTCGTGATGCCGGTCAGGAAAACGTCTTTGGTCATGCTCAGTAGCCGGCTGCCTGGCCGTCTTTTCGTACCTCGGACGCGCCATAATACACGCCCTGTTCGCCGTCGAACATGATCGCCTGGTAGCCGCCGAAGCTGCCGTCGGACGGGCCCAGCGTGTGGCCGCGACGCTCGAGTTCACGGCGCGTTTCGGCACTGAATCCGCTTTCCAGGTGCACGACGCCACCGTCAGTCATCGTCGTTCCCGTCGGTTCGGACGATCCCTGGTGATTGACGCGCGCCGCGTCTCCCGCCTCCTGCAGGTTCATGCCGAAATCCAGCAAGTTGACGATGATCTGTGCATGGCCCTGCGGCTGCATGGCGCCTCCCATGACGCCGAAACTCATCAGCGGATCGCCGTCCTTCATGACGAATGCAGGGATGATCGTGTGAAACGGCCTTTTTCCGCCGGCCACCACGTTGGCGTGGCTCTCATCGAGCGCAAACAGCTCGGCGCGATTCTGCAGGACGAAGCCGAGATCGCCCGGTGTCATGCCCGACCCCATGCCACGATAGTTGCTCTGGATCAGCGATACCATGTTGCCGTCGGCATCGGCTACGGTCAGGTATATCGTGTCGCCCTCCTCGAGCCTGGCATCGCCCGGTGGCAGGCTGCGCGAGGCACGCTTCGGGTCAATCAGGCGGCGGCGCTCGTCGGCGTACTTCTTGGAGATGAGCCGCTCGACGGGTACGTCGGCGAAATCCATGTCGGCGTAGAATTTCGCTCGATCCTCGAACGCCAGCTTCTTGGCTTCGACCAGCGTGTGAATATAGTCGGCACTACCGAAACCCATCGCCGCGATGTCGAAGCCCTCGAGCACGTTGAGAATCTGCAGGGCTGCGATGCCCTGCCCGTTCGGCGGCAGTTCGTACACGTCCCAGCCTCGGTAGTTCGTCGATACGGGCTCAACCCACTCCGAACGGTGCGCGGCCAGATCGTCGTAGGTCAGCAACCCACCCTGCTCTGCCATGTACGCGTCTATGTCCCGCGCGATGTCTCCCTTGTAGAAGGCATCGCGGCCGCCCTTCGCGACCGCTTCATAGGTATCCGCAAGGCGCGGATTGCGAAAGACTTCGCCCTTCTTCGGCACGTCACCGTCGGGCATGAAAGTTTCCGCGAATCCCGGATAGTGGCCGATGCGGTCGCGATTCCTCGCCAGGTAATGCGCAACGACCTCGGAGACCGGGAAACCTTCCCGGGCATAGCGAATCGCCGGCGCGAGCAGTTCGCTCATTGGCAGTCGCCCGTAGCGCCCGTGCAGCTCGAACCACCCGTCCACCGTACCCGGGACGCTGACGGGCAGGGGACCGAATTTCGGGATCATGTCGATGTCGTTGTCGCGGAAATAGTCGAGCGTCATGGACTGCGGCGAACGACCCGATGCGTTCAGTCCGGCGAGGTCGCGCCTTTCGGCATCCCATACGATCGCGAACAGGTCGCCACCGATGCCGCAACCTGTCGGCTCGACGAGGCCCAGCATGGCGTTGGCACCGATCGCCGCGTCCACGGCGGTGCCGCCGGCCTTGAGGATGTCGAGGGCGACCTGTGTCGCCAGCGGCTGGCTCGTCGCCGCCATGCCGTGCGGCGCGATGACTTCCGAGCGCGACGCGTGCGGCCGGCCCGTGACGCGATCGTAGCCGGGATCAGCAGCCATGCTGTCGAATCCGGAGAACAATATCAGGTGAATTATCAAGCATCCGAGTCGTTTCATCCCGGGCTCCGTTGCCCTTGCCGTGCAGCCCATAATGGCACTCGATGAGAGGACGGGCAACAAGGTATGATCTCGCCATGGACGCTGACTATACCAACCGGAATTCCGCGCTGGGCGCCCTCTACAGCGGGCACCTCGAGACGGTCAGCGCTCGCCACGACCGCGCCCTCGAGACTGCCGGAGCCAGCCACGCGGTCATCTATTCGGGCCAGCCGCGGCTCGCCTTCCTGGACGACTACTATCACCCGTTCAAGGCGAATCCGCATTTTGTCAGCTGGGTACCATTGACCGCGCTGCCCCATTCCTACCTGGTCTACACGCCCGGCGAAACGCCCGTGCTCGTTTATTACCAGCCGCACGACTACTGGCACGTCGTTCCCGGCGCCCCCGAAGGCTACTGGAGCCGGCATTTCGACATCCGCGTCGTGCACACGGCCGACGAGGTCGCCGCTCACCTGCCGCCCGGGCGGGAAAAGTGCATCGCGATCGGCGAATTCGACGACGCATCAGCAGCGCTGGGTATCGAGCGCGTCAACCCGACGACGGCAATCAACATCCTGCACTTGGCCCGCGGCTCCAAGACCCGGTACGAACTCGCCGTCATGCGACTCGCGGCGCGGCGGGCAGCCGAGGGGCACGTCGCAGCCGAAGCGGCGTTTCGTGCCGGGAAATCGGAGTTCGAGATCCATAGGGACTACTGCTCGGCGGTCGGCCACGTGGATGCAGAGCTGCCGTACGGCAACATCATCGCGCTCAACGAACACGGGGCCGTGCTGCACTACACGAATCTCGATCGCGCGGCTCCCGACGATTCCCGGTCATTCCTTATCGATGCCGGCGCCCAGGTTCACGGTTACGCGTCGGACATCACGCGCACGTATTCCAGCCAGGACCGGCGTTTTCAGGACCTGATCGATCGTATGGAAGAAATGGAGCTCGCCATCGTCGACCGGGTCGAGAGCGGTGTCGACTACCGCGAGCTGCACGTCGACGCGCACAGGATGCTGGCCGAGGTGCTCGTCGAGGCGGAGCTCGCGACAGGCTCGCCCGAAACGCTGCTGGAGACCGGCGTAACCTCGGCGTTCTTCCCGCACGGGCTCGGTCACCTGCTCGGCATCCAGGTGCATGACGTTGGCGGGCACCAGGCGGACGAGTCGGGCGCGACGATCGATCCGCCGAGCGGCCATCCCTTCCTGCGCCTGACCCGCGTGCTCGAGGAAGACATGGTGCTGACAATCGAGCCCGGACTGTATGTCATCGACATGCTGCTGGAGAACCTGCGCGGTTCACCCGGCGAAAAACTCGTGAACTGGAAGACCGTGGACTGGCTGCGGCCGTTCGGCGGCATCCGCATCGAGGACGACGTTCGCGTGATGGCCGGAAACCGGGAGAACCTGACGCGGGACGCTTTCGCCCGAGTTCCATAACGGTGCGATTGCCGGGCGCATTGTGCCGGCCTGGTGCATGGGCTCAGAGCGCCGCTCAGTGATTTCAAATAGATAGCGATGCCGCTCACTGGCACGAAACGTGCAGCCAGGTCGCTATGGCAACGTGGAATCGAAACGTGTCGATGCGCGCGTTGCGTGCATTCATTGCGGCCGCTCGGCGACAGAGCTTCCGGCTCGCTGCCGATGACCTGTTTCTGACAGCGTCGGCAGTCAGTCACCAGATCAAGCAGCTCGAGGGTGAACTGGGCGTGCAACTGTTCACGCGCCGGCCCAGAGCGCTGCGCCTGACGGACGCGGGACGGTCATTGCTCGAAGACCTGCTACCGATCCTCGAAGACCTCGACACTGTCATCGAACGCAACAGCGAACGGGCTGCCGGATCGCCCCTGCGGCTGTCTGTACAGCCGTTTTTCGCCAGCGAGCTACTCGTTCCGCGCTTGTCCGAATTTCTCGAACATTACCCGGACATCACAGTGAGTGTTGATACGATCGACGACGATACCGGCATCCTCGACAAGTCCGCCGACTGCTCGATTCGCTTGTTCGAAGCGCCGCCTGGCGACGCGCAGCACGACAGGCTGTTCCCCCTGCGACTGATTCCTGTTGGGTCGCCCGCAGTCTACGACAGAATCCGCGTCGTCTCCGGCCGCATCGTGAGTGATTTAACGCTGATCGTGCACAACGCCCGGCCAAAAGCTTGGCGTCGCTGGCAGCGGTCCTCGGGCATTACGCTGCCGCGTCACGCGCGGACCGTGCGCCTCGATTCCATGATTGCGGTCGCGCGCGCGGCGGAAAAAGGCATCGGCGCCGCCCTGATGCCAGCACGAATGTGCAGTTTATGGCTCGAATCCGGCACGCTCGTTCCCTTGTTCGATCACGAACTCGAACTAAAGGAAGCCTATTTTCTCGTAAGCCGGACCGGCGAGTCACCGCGTGCAGACGCCGAAGTTTTTCGCCAATGGATGTTAAGAACGTTCGCGCACGAAGGATGATTTTTTTTTATCCCGGACCGCAATTTTTGTCGTTTGTCGTTCGCAAGCTCACAACCTAGATTAGCTCCGACAACGAGGTCTCGAGACCTCTCGCTTGGAGGCAAGAAATATGAAACCTGAAGTACGGAAACCGGTAACGATATTCGCTCTTTCGTTGGGTCTGCTCGTTGCGTTATCTGCGCAGGCCGCTGAGCGGTCACATGATAATTACGTGATGATGTTCTATTCCGACCTGTCACACGGCGACACCATTCTCCGGGGCGCACCGGAAAGAGCCATCACCAGGCTGTCTCGACGACTTGACGGGCGAAACACAGTTGTCGCCGACCAGATCAACCTCTGTGTTGCGTACACCAAGACCAAACAGATTGACCTTGCCACGAGGCACTGCGACGCAGCGGTCGCAGAATCCTCGCGCGTGGCGGATCGCCACAGGTCGTCTGGTACGTTCGCTCGACAGGAGGCCCGTGCCGCCATGACCGACCGGGGTATCGCGTTGACGAACCGTGGCGTACTGCATGCCCTACGCGGCGAATCCGACGAAGCCGCTAAACTTTTTGAAATGGCGATGACCGCTGAGGCCACGGAGGAGATTGCGCAGAAGAATCTCGCGCGCCTGAAATCGTTGCGGGACGAGAGCGATTCCTGAGTCCGGTGAACATCGGCCCCTCTCCCCCGGTTGCCGGTGTTCATGCACGGCCCGCCCCTCGTTGAGGGGCGGGCCGCTTTTCTATTCCGCCTCCTTGCGCGCGGCCTTGTACCGTTCCTTGAAACGACGTCCCTTGCGCTCGAGAATCGGCCGCATCTGACGACCCAACCACGGCCAGAGATAGGTCAGCGTCGCCAGCACGCCGGTGATCCTCGGCATGGCGATTTCCCGCTGCGTGTTCCCGCACAGATCGAGGATCGCCTGCGCCACGTCCTCGGCCGTGCTCATGGGCTGCGACAGGGTGATGTCCGCCGTCTCGTCGATATCGGCGAGGATGAACCCGGTGTCGACCGGGCCGGGTGACACGAGGCCGATCTTGATAGGGGAACCCCTTAGCTCCTCGGCCAGGGCCAGTGTGAAAAACCGGAGCCCGGCCTTGGCTGCGGAATACGTCGTCGAGCCGGGAACCGGTGTTCGGCCCGCCATCGAGCCGACGTTGATGATCGCGGCCTCGGTTTCCTCACCGAGGTACCTGAGCGCAATGCGCGACAGCATGATCGGCGCGCGGAGATTGACGTCGATGATTCTTGCAAGGTCGCCGGCCTCGACCTCCGCCACGTCACCGCGCGCATGGTAACCGGCGTTGTTGACGAGGATATGCACGCCGCCGAACTCGTAGGTCGCCTTCTTGAAAACGTCAACGCAGGCATCGGGGTCCGTGACATCCATGGGGAAGATCGCCACCTGCGTCTTGTCGCGGAGATCCTCCGCCACGGCCTCGAGGGTCTTCTTGTTTCGCGCAACGAGTACGAGATTGGCACCCGCCTCGGCGAACAGGCGCGCCGTCGCGGCGCCGATACCTTCGGAGCCGCCCGTGATGATCACGGTCTTGTCTCTGAAAATCATGTCGCGAGTATACAGGGGAGCGCGACCCCTTTATCGACATGTGTTCAGAAACCGAGGTAGCCCCGTATCTTCTTCCAGAACGACGATTCCCATCCGTAGACCTCGAGCTGCTCGGGCCCCAGCGTTGCCACCGGCATCGTGGTATCGGGCGAAGGTTCGTCATTCGCCGCGGCATCTTCTGGGCGCAGTTCCAGCCTCCCCGCCTTGCCTTCGCCTCGGTCCGTCAGTCCGTCGACCTCGAGACTCAGGTACGGCAGCACGTCGTCATCGACGATGTCGTCGAGAAACACGGCGTCCGGATCGAATGCATCCTTGGCGAGGATGACGCAGTCATCGAATGCTTTGTTGTCGCTGCTGATGGCTCTGCCCCATTCCTGTGAGGGAGCTATAACTCTAGGACGGCAGGCCGCGCGCGGCTGTGAGCCGACTCACAAATGCGGAACGGGGCCGGAAATTTGGCGGCGATTACCCGCCTTTTTTGACATAAGTCAACGCAGCGAAGACTCGGCGGCCTCGCGCCCGAGCTCGATCAACTCCGCAGCGCGATCGATGTCAAAGGTGCGCGCCGCGTTGCGCGGGATTTCGATCGTGAGGTCCGGCGGATACGCCGCAAGTTTCTGTCGCGCGATCGTGCTCTGCATGGCGTCGAAAACAAGATAAGCGACGTCATAGGCGCCGATGTCTTTCTTCCTTACCTGCACGGTATGCTGTGACGGTTTACCGCCGAGATTGACGGCTATCGTGAGGTCCGTGTGATCATCGAATACCGGTGCGATGGGGACGGGATTTACGACGCCGCCGTCGACCAGCATCTTCTCGCGGTACTTCGTGGGCGTAAAGAAGATCGGCAGCGAGCACGAAGAGCGAATCGCGTCGAATAACGAACCCTCGTTGAGCCACACTTCCCTGCCGCTTTCGAGTTCCGTAGCGACGGCGGTAAACGGTATCGAGAGATCCTCGATCTGGCGATCGCCGACGAGATCGCGCATGCGTTTTATGATCTTGTCGCCTTTCACGAGGCCGCCGCCGACCCAGGCGATATCCATGAGATTGACCATATCGAACTTCGTCAGCTTGCGGACCCAGTTCTCGTACTCACTGAGTTTTCCGGCGGCGTAAATCCCGCCGACCAGTGCCCCGACCGAGCACCCGGAGATCGAGCGAATGTCATAGCCGCGCTCCTCGAGTACGTGGATCACGCCGATGTGCGCCAGCCCGCGTGCGCCACCGCTGCCCAGCACGAGGGATACCGTTTTAGGCGTCTGGTTCATGGATTCATCTTAACACCGGGCATGAAAAAGCCGGGCAATGCCCGGCTCTTGATGTGCACTGCGGCGCGGGATTACTCCTCGGCACCAGCCCCCGGCTGCGGCTGCTCGGTCAGCATGACGATTGCCATCGGCGCTGCGTCACCCGGCCGCGGGCCCGTCTTGAGGATCCGCAGGTAGCCGCCGGGGCGCGACTTGAAGCGCGGCCCGATGTCCGAGAACAGCTTGCCGACCACTTCCTTGTCGCGCAGGCGATCGAACGCGAGGCGGCGGTTCGCGACGCTGTCTTCCTTGGCGAGTGTAATGAGCGGCTCAACGACTCGGCGCAGTTCCTTGGCTTTGGGCAGCGTCGTACGGATCGTTTCATGTTTCAGCATCGATGCCGCCATGTTGCGGAACATGGCTTTCCGATGCGAACTGTTACGACCCAGTCGACGACCGGATTTTCTATGACGCATTTTTCTGTTTCCTCTGGTGTAGGAGGGGCTTCAGCCCCGAATCGGGCCTCAAGGCCCTCCTACGGTTATCCAATTACATCATCAGCTCGTGTTCGGGGCGCAGACTCGCGGGCGGCCAGTTGTCGAGATGCATGCCCAGACCCAGCCCGTGGCCCTCGAGAACTTCCTTGATTTCGGTCAGGGACTTCTTGCCGAGGTTCGGCGTCCGCAGGAGTTCGACTTCGGTGCGCTGCACGAGGTCGCCGATGTACATGATGTTCTCCGCCTTGAGGCAGTTGGCCGAGCGGACGGTCAGCTCGAGTTCGTCGACCGGACGCAGCAGGATCGGATCCACCTGGTTCTCGGCCTGCGCGCCAACACCCTCTTCCTGGCCCTGCAGGTCGACGAAGACCGACAGCTGGTCCTTGAGAATGCTGCCCGCGCGGCGGATGGCTTCCTCGGGATCGATCGTGCCGTTCGTCTCGATGTCGATGAGCAGCTTGTCGAGGTCGGTACGCTGTTCGACGCGAGCCGCTTCAACGTTATACGTCACGCGAACGATCGGGCTGAACGAGGCGTCGAGCTGCAGACGACCGATCGGGCCAGCCTGCTCCTCGAACGTCGGACGCTGCGTCGCCGGACGATAGCCACGGCCGCGCTCGACCTTGAGCAGCATGTTCAGCTCGCCCGCCTTGGTCAGGTTGGCGATGACGAGATCCGGGTTCATGATCTCGACGTCATGGTCGAGCTGGATATCGCCAGCCGTCACGGGGCCCGGGCCCTTCTTCGATACCCGCAGCTCGGCCGTGTCACGCGTGTTCATCGTGACCGCAACCTGCTTGAGGTTCAGCAGTATGTCGACGACATCCTCCTGAACGCCTTCGATGCTCGTGTACTCGTGGAGTACACCCTCGATCTCGGCCTCGACGATAGCCGCTCCCGGCATCGACGACAGCAGGATGCGGCGCAGCGCGTTCCCGAGCGTGTGACCAAAGCCGCGTTCGAACGGCTCGATGACAACTTTTGCTTGCAGATCGTTGACCGGCGTCACCTTGACGACGCGCGGCTTCAGAAATTCGTGTACTGATTCCTGCATGGGTAAATACCCTCCGATTACTTCGAGTACAGCTCGACGACGAGGTTTTCGTTGATGTCCGGAAGAATGTCTTCGCGGTCCGGCAAAGACTTCAGGACGCCCGTCATCTTCTTGGCGTCGACGTCTACCCACTCGGGCAGGCCGACCTGGCTCGCGATCTCCATCGCACTCTGAATACGCAGCTGCTTCTTCGCCTTGTCGCGAATGCTGATCGAGTCGCCGGCCTTGAGCTGCGCCGAGGGAATGTTAACGACCTTGCCGTTGACCTCGATGCTCTTGTGGCTCACCAGCTGGCGCGCTTCGGCACGCGTCGACGCAAACCCCATGCGATACACGGTGTTGTCGAGGCGACCTTCGAGCAGACGCAGCAGGTTTTCACCCGTGGAGCCCTTCAGCTGTGCTGCGCGCTTGTAGTAGTTGCGGAACTGACGCTCGAGTACGCCGTACATGCGACGGAGCTTCTGCTTCTCACGGAGCTGCAAGCCGTAGTCGGAGATGCGCGGACGGCGCTGCGTCGGGCCGCCCGGCGGCACTTCGAGCTTGCACTTCGACTCGAGCGGGCGAACGCCGCTCTTGAGAAACAGGTCCGTGCCTTCGCGGCGGGACAGCTTGCACTTTGGTCCTAGATATCTTGCCATTGTTCAGCCTCTACACGCGGCGTTTCTTGGGCGGACGGCACCCGTTGTGGGGGATCGGCGTCACGTCCTCAATGCTTTGAATACGAAAACCCAGGGCGTTCAGGGCGCGTACCGCAGACTCGCGGCCCGGGCCTGGCCCGCGCACGCGCACGTCCAGGTTCTTGACGCCGAACTCGAGGGCGACCTTGCCTGCCTTGTCCGACGCGACCTGCGCCGCAAACGGGGTCGACTTGCGCGAACCGCGGAATCCGCAGCCACCCGCCGTCGCCCACGACAGGGCATTACCCTGGCGGTCGGTAATCGTGATGATCGTGTTGTTGAAGGAAGCATGGATGTGCGCAATCGCATCGACCACATGCTTTTTGACCTTCTTTTTCTTTGCTTCTGCCATTCTATTTCCCTGTGGGAGCCGCTCTAGCCGCGAATTCGGGCTCGAAGGCCCTCCTACATTCGTTTACTAGCGCTTGATAGGACGTTTCGGGCCCTTGCGGGTCCGGGCATTCGTTCGCGTACGCTGGCCGCGCAGGGGCAGGCCACGGCGATGGCGAATGCCACGGTAACTGCCGAGATCCATCAGCCGCTTGACGTTCATCGATGTTTCACGTCGCAGGTCGCCCTCGACCGTGAACGCCGCAACGGCCTTACGAAGCTTCTCCACCTCGGGTTCCGCAAGGTCCTTGACCTTCGTATCCCCGGCAATGTCGGCGGCCTCGCAAATCTGTTGCGCGCGCGTGTTTCCAATACCGTAGATCGACGTCAGTGCTATCACGACGTGCTTGTTCAACGGAATGTTTATGCCTGCTATACGTGCCACTTAATAAACCCTCTTGCTTTGCCGGAGAATCAACCCTGGCGCTGCTTGTGCCGTGCGTCCGTGCAGATCACGCGCACAACACCGTTGCGGCGAATGATCTTGCAGTTTCTGCAGATTTTCTTAACTGAGGCTCTGACCTTCATGAGCTGTCTCCAATTTCCGCAGGAGGGGCTTCAGCCCCTACCGGGCCCCAGGGCCCTCCTACCGTACCTGGCCACTCCTGCCGTAATTACGCAGGTTGGCTTTCTGCATCATGCCTTCGTACTGGTGACTCATTGCATGTGCCTGCATTTGTGACATGAAATCCATCGTGACGACGACCAGGATCAGCAGCGACGTGCCACCGAAGCTGAACGGCATGCTCGGGTAGAACATGCGGACGAACTCGGGGAGGAGGCAAACGCCGGCGATGTAAATCGCCCCCCAGAACGTCAGTCGGGTCAGGACCCTGTCGATATACTCTGCCGTGTGTGCGCCCGGCCGGATGCCCGGCAGGAACGCGCCCGCTTTCTTCAGGTTGTCCGCCGTGTCCTTCGAGTTGTACATCAGCGCCGTGTAGAAGAAGCAGAAGAAGATGATCATTGCCGCATACAGCAATACGTAGACCGGCTGCCCCGGGCCAAGGTTGGCGCCAATCGTCTGCAGGACGCGCTGCGCGGCATTGGGCTCGGCCGCCTGGCCGAAGAACTGCGCGATAGTCGCCGGGAACATCAGGATACTCGACGCGAAAATCGGCGGAATTACGCCCGACATGTTGATCTTGAACGGCAAGTGCGTGCTTTGGGCCTGGAACATCTTGCGGCCCTGCTGGCGGCGCGCATAGTTGACCGTAATGCGCCGCTGTGCCCGCTCCATGTAGACGACGAAGATGATCGCGGCGACGCCGCCGACGAGCATCAGGATCGCCGTGATCGGGCTCATTTCGCCGTTACGCACGAGTTCCGCGGTTCCCGCGATCGCAGCCGGCAGACCCGCAACGATGCCTGCGAGAATAATCATCGAAATACCGTTGCCGATGCCGCGCTCCGTGATCTGTTCGCCGAGCCACATGAGGAAAACCGTGCCCGTCACGAGCGTGATGCAGGCCGTGATCAGGAACCCCGGGCCGGGGTTGACGACCAGCCCGACCTGATTTTGCAGCCAGCTGGCTGCAGCGATCGACTGGAAGCTCGCCAGCGCCACGGTGCCATAGCGCGTGTACTTGATGATCTGCCGACGGCCCTGCTCGCCTTCCTTGCGCAGCTGTTGCAGCTGCGGAACGATGTGGCTGGCCATCTGCATGATGATCGACGACGAAATGTACGGGATGATGCCAAGGGCAAAAATGCCGAACCGGGACAACGCTCCGCCCGAGAACATGTTGAACATGCCCAGCATGTTGCCCGACTGCTGCTCGAAGAATTCCGCCAGGGCAGCCGGGTTCACGCCGGGCACGGGAATGTACGTGCCAACGCGGTACACGATCAGCGCGCCGATCAGGAACAGGATGCGGACTTTCAGTTCGCCCAGCTTGCTGGCCTGCTTCGCGAGATCTGCCGGATTTTGTTGGGGCTTCTTCGCCATATCTTCAGTCTTCGATTGATCCGCCGGCTTTTTCGATCTCGGCACGCGCACCCTTGGTGACGGCCAGACCCTTCAGTTTGACGGCCTTGGTGATCTCGCCCGATTTGATGACCTTGACCTTGGTCACGAAGGCAGGAACGAGGTTGTCCTTTTTGAGCACGTCGATGTCGATAACGTCCGCCTTCGGCAACTCGAGCTCGTGCAGGCGCAGCTCGGCCGTGTACTTCGCCATGCGCGACCGGAAACCGACCTTCGGCAGGCGTCGCTGCAGCGGCATCTGGCCACCTTCGAAACCGACCTTGTGGTAGCCACCGGAGCGGGCGTGCTGGCCTTTCTGGCCACGCCCACTCGTCTTGCCCTGGCCCGCGGAATGACCGCGACCCAGCCGCTTGCCTTGTTTTTTCGCACCCTTACCGGGCGACAGTTCGTTGAGACGCATGTCAGGCTTCCTCTACCGACAACAGGTACGAAACACGATTGATCATGCCGCGGTTCTCGGGCGTATCGAGAACCGTTACGGTCTGGTGGATCTTGCGCAGTCCCAGGCCGGCAACACAGGCCTTGTGGCTCTTCAGCCGCCCGAACTTGCTCTTGACCAGCGTGACCTTCAATTCTTTTGGCTTCGCCATGTTCCTAAATCTCTTTCGTGGGAGGGCCTTCAGGCCTGAATCGGGGCTAGAACCCCTCCTACATTTTCAATTCCCGACCTACGCCAGGATTTCCTTGACCTTCTTGCCGCGCTTCGCGGCGATCGCCTGCGGCGAGTGAATCTCCGACAGGCCCTTGATGGTCGCGCGCACGACGTTGATCGGGTTGCGCGACCCGTAACTCTTTGCCAGCACGTTGCGTACGCCCGCCGCTTCGAAGACCGCACGCATGGCACCGCCCGCGATAACGCCGGTACCTTCGGAGGCCGGCTGCATGTAGACCATCGTGGCGCCATGACGGCCCTTCTTGGCGTACTGCAGCGTGTCGTTGTTCAGATTGACCGTGATCATGTTGCGGCGTGCGGCCTGCATCGCCTTCTGGATCGCGATCGGCACTTCACGCGCCTTGCCGTACCCGAAACCGACCTGGCCGGCGCCATCGCCGACCACGGTCAGCGCTGTGAAGCCGAACTGGCGGCCACCCTTGACCACCTTGGCGACGCGGTTGACGGTGACCAGCTTCTCGATGAGGTCATCGCCGGCTTGATTCTGCTCGTTTCTTGCCATGTTTCAGTCTCTTTAGAACTTCAGGCCCGCTTCGCGGGCAGCATCGGCCAGTGCCTTCACACGACCGTGATAACGGAACCCGGAGCGATCGAAGGCAACGGAGTCAATGCCGGCGGCCTTCGCCTTCTCGGCGATGCGGGCACCGACGATAGCCGCAGCCTCGACGTTGCCGCCATTCTTCACGCCCTTGCGCACTTCGGCCTCGACCGTCGACGCCGACACCAGCACCCTGGCGCCGTCCGGGCCGATCACCTGCGCGTAGATATGACGCGGCGTGCGGTGAATGGTCAGCCGGTTGGCTTCCCGTTCGCGAATCTTCGCGCGGCCACGGCGGGCACGGCGCAAACGATTTTGTTTCTTATCCAGTCTCATCTCAGTTCACCTGGTTACTTCTTCTTCGCTTCCTTGAGCTGTACACGCTCATCGGTATAGCGAACGCCTTTGCCCTTGTAGGGCTCCGGCGGACGAAAACCGCGAATCTCGGCAGCCGCCTGGCCGACCTTCTGCTTGTCGGCACCTTTGACGACGATCTCGGTCTGGCTCGGCGTCTCGATGCTGATGCCCTCCGGCGCCTCGTAGACGACCGGGTGCGAGAAACCGAGCGACAGGTTGAGGCTCTTGCCCTGCGCCTGCGCGCGGTAGCCGACTCCCTTCAACTCGAGCTTCTTCTCGAATCCTTCCGACACACCTTTCGCCATGTTCGACAGGATCGAGCGCATCGTGCCCGCAATCGCGATCGAAAAACGCGAACCCGAGCGCGGATGCAGCGTCAGTACGTTGTCTTCCTGCTTGAGCTCGACTTCCGGATTCAGCTCCAGCGACAGCTCGCCGTTCCCGCCTTTCAGCGTGACGCGGCTACCGTCCTGCCTGAACTCGACGCCTTTCGGCAGCTCAACCGGTGCTTTTGCAACTCTTGACATAGTCTTGTCTCTTTCCAATGAGGTCCGGCATCTTAGGAAACGATGCAAAGAACCTCACCACCAATACCCTTTTCACGCGCCTGGCGATCGCTCATCACGCCGGCCGACGTCGAGACGATGGCGACACCGAGCCCACCCAGCACTTTGGGCAGGTCGTCCGTGCCGCGGTAAACACGCAGGCCCGGGCGGCTGGCGCGCTGGATCTTCTCGATGACGGGCGAACCTTCGAAATACTTGAGCTCGACGGTGAGCTCCTTCGAGGCACCTTCGCCGTGAACAGCGAATCCCGTAATGTAGCCCTCGCTCTCGAGGACCTTGGCGATAGCTTCTTTCTGCTTCGACGCTGGCATGGACACGGCAACCTTGCGTGCCTTTTGCCCGTTGCGAATGCGCGTCAGCATATCTGAGATCGGATCGGTCATGCTCATGTTCTGTCTCCGCCTACCAGCTGGCTTTCGTCAGGCCGGGAATCTCGCCGTTCATGGCGGCTTCGCGCAGCTTGTTTCGGCCCAGGCCGAACTTGCGGTACACGCCATGCGGGCGCCCCGTGACCGCGCAACGGCGCTGCAGCCGCACCGGGCTGCCGTCCCGCGGCAGCCTATTGAGCTTCGTCTGCGCGGCAGCACGCTCCTCGTCGGTGCTGTTGATGTTGCGAATAATCGCCTTCAACGCTTTGCGCTTCTCTGCCTGCTTTGCGACCAGCTTGGCACGCTTGAGCTCGCGCGCGATCATCGATTTCTTTGCCATCTGTTAAGCCTTATTTCTTGAAGGGGAAGTTGAACGCCTCGAGCAGCGCCCTGCCTTCCTCTGCGTTACGTGCCGACGTGGTGATAACGATATCCATACCGCGCAGCGCGTCGATTTCGTCGTAATTGATCTCCGGGAAAATAATTTGCTCCTGGACACCCATGCTGTAATTACCCTGCCTGTCGAATGACTTCGGGCTAAGACCACGGAAGTCGCGAATACGCGGGATAGCGATGTTGACGAGACGGTCGAGGAACTCGTACATGCGCTCGCGGCGCAGCGTAACCTTGCAGCCGATCGGCATACCGTCGCGGATCTTGAACGCCGCAACGGACTTTCTCGCCAGGCAGGTCACGGGCTTCTGGCCGGCGATCTTCTCCATGTCTTCGCGAGCTTTTTCCATAACCTTCTTGTCCGCGACAGCGCCACCCACGCCCATATTGAGCGTGATCTTGGTGATCTTCGGCACTTCCATCGGATTCTTCAGGCCGAGCTTCTTTTGCAGTTCACCTGCGAGCTCGTTCTGATATTTTTCCTGTAAACGTGACATGTCCGTATCTCTTAAATGTCGACCTTGTCGCCGCTTTTGAAGACGCGCACCTTGCTGCCGTCTTTCTCCACGCGGAAACCAACGCGTTCGCCCTTCTTCGTCTTCGGGTTGAAAACGAGTACGTTCGAAATTTCCAGCGGCATGCGCTTGTCGCGAATTCCGCCGGGCTCGCCGATATTCGGGTTCGGCTTGATGTGTTTCTTTGCGAGGTTGACGCCTTCCACTTCCACGCGACCGTCGGCGAGCACCTCAACGACGGTGCCGCGGCGGCCCTTGTCCTTGCCCGTGATGACGATAACCTCGTCGCCTTTCCTGATCTTGTTCATCTAGAGCACCTCCGGCGCCAGCGAGATGATCTTCATGAACTGACTGGTTCGCAGTTCACGGGTCACCGGGCCAAAAATACGTGTGCCGATCGGCTCGAGACGCGCGTTCAGCAATACCGCCGCGTTACCGTCAAAGCGAATCAGCGACCCGTCCTTGCGACGAACACCCTTGCGCGTGCGAACGACGACGGCATTGTAGACCTCGCCCTTCTTGACCTTGCCGCGCGGGATAGCGTCCTTGACGCTGACCTTGATGATGTCGCCCACGCCGGCATAACGGCGCTTGGAACCACCAAGGACCTTGATGCACTGCACGCGGCGAGCACCGGAGTTGTCGGCTGCGTCCAGAACTGTCTGCATCTGAATCATGACTGCATCCTAAAAAGTGTTACTGGCCTGCCGCACGCTCAACGATGTCGACGACTGACCAGGACTTGTTTTTCGAAACAGGGCGGCACTCGGAAATCGCCACGCGATCCCCGGCCTTGCACTCGTTGGCTGCGTCGTGAGCCAGCACCTTCGTCGTGCGGCGAATGTACTTGCCGTATACGGGGTGCTTGATCTTGCGCTCGATAGCGACCGACACGGTCTTGTCCATCTTGTCGCTGACGACACGCCCCACGATCGTTCGCTGTACCTTGTTTTCTTCACTCATTTGTCTTCACCTGCGGCGCGCGCGAGTTCCGCGATCACCGTCTTGACGCGCGCGATGTCCTTGCGGACGCGGCCATGCTCGTGGTTGTGGGTCAACTCGCCCGTCGCGTGCTGCATACGGAGGTTGAACTGCTCGCGGCGCAGCGCAACGAGCTCCTCGTTGAGCTGATCGATCGACTTGGCTCTCAGGTCTGCTGGCTTCATTACATCACCTGCCGTTCTACAAACTTGGTGCCGAACGGAAGCTTGGCGGCGGCCAGGCGGAACGCCTCACGCGCCATCTCTTCGGACACACCTTCCATTTCGTAAAGGACCCGGCCCGGCTGGATCTGGCAAACCCAGTAATCCACGTTGCCTTTGCCCTTACCCTGGCGAACTTCGAGCGGCTTGGTCGTGATCGGCTTGTCGGGGAATACCCGGATCCAGATCTTTCCGCCACGCTTGATGTGGCGCGTCATCGCGCGACGAGCGGCCTCGATCTGGCGAGCGGTCAGGCGACCGCGCCCGGTCGCTTTGAGACCGTACTGGCCGAACGACACCGTGCTGCCACGATGTGCAAGACCGCGATTGCGGCCCTTCATCTGCTTGCGAAATTTCGTACGTTTTGGCTGTAACATTTTTCTTTACCGACCTTTGTCCGTCATCGGGCCTCGTGGCCCTCCTACGATGCCTCAGCTGCGGCCGACCCTTCAGCAGGCGCGGCTTCGGGCTTATCGAAGACCTCGCCCTTGAAAATCCAAACCTTCACGCCGATCACGCCGTACGTGGTGTGCGCCTCGGCCGTGCCGTAGTCGATGTCGGCGCGCAACGTGTGCAGCGGCACGCGTCCCTCGCGGTACCACTCCGAGCGCGCGATCTCCGCACCGTTCAGACGTCCGCCCACCTTAATCTTGACGCCCTCGGCGCCGACTCGCATCGTGTTCGTCACGGCGCGCTTCATGGCGCGACGAAACATGACACGACGCTCGAGCTGCTGCGCGATGCCCTCGGCAACGAGCTGCGCGTCGAGTTCGGGCTTGCGAACCTCGTTGATGTTGATACGAACGTCCTGGATATTCATACCGACCATCTGTGCCACTTCGGAGCGCAGCTTCTCGATGTCCTCGCCCTTCTTGCCGATGACGATACCCGGGCGCGCCGTGTGAATCGTGACGTTGACCTTGTTGGCCGGACGTTCGATCGTAATGCGGCTCACCGACGCGTCTTTCAACTTTTTCTTGATGTAGGCGCGAATGTCGTGATCGGCACTGATGTATCTCGGGAACGCCTTCGAATCGGCATACCACTTGGACGACCAATCCTTGACGATCCCGAGGCGAATTCCAGTTGGATGTACTTTCTGACCCATATTTCCTACTCGTCTCCAACGCGGATCGTAATGTGGCTGTTCCGCTTGATAATTCTTGCGCCGCGACCTTTGGCACGAGCGCGGTAGCGACGGAACGTCGGCGCCTCGTTGACCTCGATGGTCGAGACCTTCAGTTCATCGACGTCCGCACCGTGGTTGTGCTCCGCATTCGCAATAGCCGATTCCAGAACCTTCTTCACGATTCGGGCGCTTTTCTTCGGCGAAAACGTCAGCGTGCGCAAGGCTTCATCGACCGACTGGCCGCGGATGACGTCAGCCACGAGGCGGCACTTCTGCGGCGATATGCGTGCGTATCGAAGTGTTGCTGCAACTTGCATCGAACAGCTCCCTTACTTCGTCTTGCGGTCACCGGAGTGACCCCTGAAAGTGCGTGTCATCGCAAACTCACCGAGCTTGTGACCGACCATGTTCTCGGAAATCAGCACCGGCACGTGCTGGCGACCGTTATGTACGGCAATCGTCAGGCCGACCATGTCCGGCAGTACCATCGACCGACGCGACCAGGTCTTGATCGGGCGGCGATCGTTTTTCTTTGCGGCTTCGGCAACCTTTTTCGCCAGATGTTCATCGACGAACGGGCCTTTTCTTACACTACGCGGCATCTTCGAAATCCTTAGTTAGCGCTTCTTGTTGCGACGACGAACGATCATGCTGTCCGTCCGCTTGTTGGAGCGCGTCTTGGCGCCCTTGGTCGGCGTACCCCACGGGCTTACCGGGTGGCGACCACCCGAGGTACGGCCCTCACCACCGCCATGCGGGTGATCGACCGGGTTCATGGCGACACCGCGAACCGTCGGACGAACACCGCGCCAGCGCTTGGCGCCGGCCTTGCCGAGCTTGCGCAGGTTGTGCTCGCCGTGGCCAACCTCGCCCACCGTCGCACGGCAGTCGATATGAACCCTGCGCATCTCGCCCGAGCGCAGGCGCAGCGTCGCATAGGCGCCCTCTCGTGCCGCCAGCTGGGCCGCTGCCCCGGCCGAACGGGCGATCTGGCCGCCTTTTCCAGGCTTCATCTCGATGTTGTGGACGATCGTGCCCACGGGGATGGCGCGCAGCGGCAGCGCATTGCCTGGTTTGATCGGCGCGTCTTCGCCGCTGATGACCATGCCACCGGCCCGCAGGCCTTTGGGAGCCAGGATATAGCGACGCTCACCGTCGGCATACTTGACGAGCGCGATGTGCGCGCTGCGGTTCGGATCGTACTCGAGGCGTTCCACGACGCCCTGGATACCGTCCTTGTTACGACGGAAATCGACGATCCGGTAGCGCTGCTTGTGGCCGCCGCCCTGGTGACGCACCGTGATGCGGCCCTTGTTATTGCGCCCGCCCTTCGACGATTTCTTGTCGAGCAGCGGCGCGTACGGCTTGCCCTTGTGCAGACCATCGGTCTTGACCTGAACGACAAAACGGCGTCCCGAGGATGTCGGTTTTGATTTGTGCAGAGACATGATCAGTATCCCTTATTCGCCGCCGAAGAACTCTTCGAGAGAGCTGCCTTCAGCGAGCCTTACGTAAGCCTTTTTCCAGTTTTTGCGACGACCGCGCGACATCTGGAAGCGCTTGTTCTTACCCTTGACGTTGACCGTCGTGACCGCGTCGACCTCGACCTCGAACAGCATCTCTACGGCCTGCTTGATTTCCTTCTTGGTCGCGTCCGGCCGCACCTTGAGTACGACCTGGTTGCGCTCCGCGGCAAAGTGCGCCTTCTCCGACAGGTGCGGCCCGCGGATTACCGTCATCAGTCTTTCCTGGTGTGCAGCCTGGCTCATGACAGACGCTCCTCAATCAGTTTGAGCGCCGGCAGCGTGACGAGCACCTTCTCGAAGCGCATCAGTACAACAGGATCCATCGACGCGACGTCGCAGATCCCGACATTCGGCAGGTTGCGCGCCGCGAGAAACACTTTCTCGTCGAAGGCCTCGTTGAGGATCAGCACGCTGTCCAGCTCGAGTTCTTTCAGCTTGGTGGCGAGCAGCTTCGTCTTCGGGGCATCGAGCTCGAGGCCCTGTACGATGACGAGGCGATCCTGGCGGATCAGCTCACCGAACACCGAGCGCAGCGCGGCGCGGTACATCTTCCGGTTGACCTTCTGGTCATAGTTGCGCGGCTTGGCGGCAAATGCACGGCCACCGCCGACCCAGATCGGGCTGCGGATCGTGCCGACGCGCGCACGGCCAGTACCCTTCTGGCGCCAGGGCTTGGCCCCGCCGCCGCGAGCGGCCGATCGGTTCTTCTGTGCCTTGGTGCCGGCGCGTGCGCCTGCCAGGTACGCCGTGACGACCTGGTGCACGAGAGCCTCGTTGTACTCGGCGCCGAACGCAGCCTCTGCGACGTCGACCGAACCCTTGTCCTGCAGTTTCAGTTTCATCTGGGGCGCCTCTTAGGTCTTGGCCTTGACGGCCGGACGAACGATGACCTTGCCACCGGCATGGCCGGGGACAGCGCCCTTGATCAGGAGAACGTTGCGCTCGGCGTCGACGCGCACGACCTCGAGGTTCTGCACGGTGCACCGAACGTTGCCCATGTGACCCGCCATCTTTTTGCCTTTGAATACGCGGCCCGGCGTCTGGTTCTGGCCGATCGAACCCGGGGCGCGGTGTGACAGCGAGTTGCCGTGCGTGGCGTCCTGGGTACGGAAATTGTGGCGCTTCACGGTGCCGGCGTAGCCTTTACCGATTGATGTCCCGATGACGTCAACTTTCTGGCCTTCCTCGAAGAGATCGACCTTGAGCTCGCCGCCCAGCTCGAACTCGCCGTCGTCGGCGTCGTCCAGGCGGAACTCCGTAACGAGGTCGCCGGCTTCGACCTTCGCCTTGGCGAAGTGGCCGGCTTCAGGCTTACTCACCCGGGACGCTTTGCGGCTGCCGGCGGCAATCTGCAGCGCACGGTAACCGTCGTTCTCCAGGGTTTTCACCTGCGTGATTCGGTTCGGTTGTGCCTCGATCACGGTAACGGGAATGGAAATTCCCTCGTCCGTGAAGACACGTGTCATGCCGCACTTGCGGCCAACAACACCAATGGTCATCTTCAAAACCTCTCGCCGACTACGATTGGTCAGCGCCAAACTCAGTAAAATTTTCACCACCGGCACTGCGATTGGCGCCGGCTGCCGTGTTTCGCGAATCCTTCAGACACGCGAAAGGGCCAGCCATCGCTGAGGACTCCTGTCCTCGTGCTCCGGGGCTGACCCTAAGCTCCGTACCGGGCATCCAGCCGGTGCGGCAGTTCCGGGATTTGCCGTGTCGCCCTCGATTACCTGGCGACTGGTGGTTCAATGCACTGGAGGTGGCCGACTCCCGGTCCGGCCTCCCAGCGGGCCCGCAATTATACGGCTTGGGGCCCTTATTACAAGCGGATTTCAGGCTTTTTCACGGCTTTTTTTACCGATTTTTCAAGCCTTTAAAATCAACAGGTTACGATAGCCGTAGGAGGGCCTTCAGGCCCGATTCGCGGCTAGAACCGCTCCTACGGCCGCGACGGGCTAATTCAGCTTGATCTGGACGTCCACGCCGGCCGGCAGCTCCAGCTTCATGAGCGCATCGACGGTCTTGTCGGTCGGGTCGACGATGTCCATGAGGCGCTTGTGCGTGCGGATCTCGTACTGGTCGCGGGCGTCCTTGTTGACGTGCGGCGAGATCAGGACCGTGTAGCGCTCCTTCCTCATCGGCAGCGGAATAGGGCCCTTGACCGCAGCGCCCGTGCGCTTGGCCGTCTCGACAATTTCGCGTGCCGAATTGTCGATCAGGCGATGATCGAAAGCCTTCAGCCGGATACGAATATTCTGATTGGTAGCCATAAGTTCTGTTTCCTGTGGGAGCGGCCTCAGCCGCGAATCGGGCCTGAAGGCCCTCCTACGGGGTTAATTCGTCGATGCCGAGATTCGCCAGCGCATCGGCCATCTCGTTGCCTTCGTTGCCGTCGTGGCCCTTGACCCACACCCACTTGATGTCGTGCTTCGCAGCTGCGTCGTCGAGCGCCTGCCACAGGTCCTTGTTCTTGACCGGCTTTCGCGCCGACGTTTTCCAGCCGCGCTTCTTCCAGTTCGCCATCCACGAGTTGATACCGTCCATGACGTACTTCGAGTCCGTGTGCAGCACGACCGACCGGCGTCCCTTCAGCGCGTTCAGCGCCTCGATGGCGGCCGTCAGCTCCATGCGGTTGTTGGTCGTTTCCGGTTCGCCACCGTGCAGCGTCTTCTGCCGCTTGCCGGCAATCAGCAGCGCGCCCCAGCCACCCGGCCCGGGGTTGCCACGACAGGCCCCGTCCGTGTAGATCTCAATGGTGTGGGTCAAAGTGGATTCGTGAGACTCGCGTTGAGGGTTCGGCCAGCCCCGGCACGACTTTCGGCTTCTTGCGCCACACCGGCCGGACCGGCGTCAGCGTGCTGACGCGTTTCTGGGCCGTGAGCATATAGCAAGCCGAAATCTCCGGCCACCAGCGGCGGCCACGGGCCTCCCACTTGGGCGACGCGGCGCCCTTGAGCCCCGGCAGCGGCCAGCGGAAGAAGTAGCCGGTAACGGCATGGATACGCATGTCGAGGAGCTGCAGCCAGTCCCTGAGGCGCCGGTCCGAGACCAGGTGGTCGGCCCCCGGCGGCATCGCCGCCCCCGGCACGAGCCTTCGCAGGCCCCACAGGCCGCCCGGACGGAAGCCGAGCACGACGAGGTGCCCGTCGGAGCGCAGCACCCGGTCGACCTCACGCAGTATCGCCGTCTGCCGGTCAGAGAAATCCAGCGTGTGCGGCAACAGCACTGCATCGATCGAGTCGCTCGCGACCGGCAGCCGGTGCAGCTGGCCGATCGCCGACGGGCCGCCCGCGGAGACCTCCTCCGCGATCAATGCCGCTCGCTGGGTGCGCGAATAACGCACGAACGTTCGCGGCTCGCCCCACAGCCCCAGCTGCAGCAGCTGCTCGCCGAATATACCGTCCAGGGCCTCCTCGACGACGCGCGCCTCCTGCGCCAGCAACGACTCGCCGAGCGGCGTTGCGAGCCAATTGCTCGCTTCGTGATCTGCCCACTTGCGCAACATAAACGGATCCGTAAGCTATCCCGATGCCCGACACCCAGACCCCAGTATCGCAAAGAATTCCCGCCACGGGCGCGTTTTTGCTCACGGTATTGGCTCTCGTTTCACTGCCGGCCGGCGCCCGCGTGCCGAATGTGCCCTACCCCGGCGACGACCTCGGCGCCGACCCCGGCGTATTCAGCAGCGACCAGCGCCCCGCCGCGCATCCCGGCATCGCGGTCGACGACCTCGGCGCGGACGTCGCCGCTGCGCCGCTGCCAGCCGACCTGCTCGCGAAGCTGCGGGCCGATTTCGCGCTGGAGTACGAGGCCAACCGGCGCATCGAGGCCGAACGCAACTGGTATGTTCGGCACCCGGCCTACCTGGACCGGGTCTTCACCCGCTCGCAGCGCTACCTGCCCTACATCCGGGCCGAACTGGAACGACGCGGCCTGCCAATGGAGCTCGCGCTGCTGCCGATCGTCGAGAGCGCCTACGACCCGTTCGCTTACTCTCACGGGCGCGCGGCCGGCCTGTGGCAGATGATCCCCGGCACCGCGAAACGATTCGGCATCAAGCAGAACTGGTGGTACGACGGCCGCCGTGACATCGTCGACTCGACGCGCGCCGCGCTCGACTATCTCGAGTACCTGTACAAGCTGAACGACGGCGACTGGCTGAACGCGATCGCGTCATACAACTCCGGCGAGGGCAACGTTTTGCGCGCCGTAAAGAAGAACAAGGCCGCGAATAAACCGACGGATTTCTGGCACCTCAACGTGCCGCGCGAAACGAGCACCTACGTGCCGAAGCTGCTCGCACTGGTCGACATCGTGCGTGACCCGGCCAGCTACAACCTCGCGCTGCCGGTCATCGCCGACGACGTGCAGTTCGTCGTCACCGACATCGATTCGCAGCTCGATCTCGCGCTCGCCGCGGAACTGGCCGGCGTCGACGTCGATACCGTCTACGCCTACAACCCCGGCTATAACCGCTGGGCGACCGACCCTGCCGGGCCGCACTCGCTCGTCATGCCGGCCGACGTCGCCGAGGGATTCGTCACCGCGCTTGCCAAGGTGCCCGACAACGAGCGCGTGCGCTGGAAACGCCACAAGATCGGCAATGGCGAAACGATTTCCCAGATCGCCGAAAAGTACCACACGACAATTGCGTCCATCCGCGCCGCCAACAATCTGCGCGGCAACACGATCCGCGCGGGTCAGCACCTGATGATCCCGGTGTCGACGAAACCGTTGTCGGCCTACAGCCAGAGCGCTGACGCGCGTCTCGCGCGCACGCAGAATCGCGAGCGCGACGGCAACAAGTTCGAGCACATCGTGAGAAGCGGCGAGAGTTTCTGGACGATCAGCCAGCGCTACAACGTGACGACGCGGCAGCTCGCGGCCTGGAACGGCATGGCGCCGGGC
>JBFIFN010000003.1:0-165390 GCA_041602775.1 Woeseiaceae bacterium
ACGCTACTGCCACTGTTTAGGGGGCCGGCGCAACATTGGGACTCTTTGCTCGCGCTTGTCGGTCACGCAGCATTGATCGCGATACTGTGGATTTTCGGTGGCTTCGATACCGCGTTCTTCGTCGTGCTGCTACCGATGACCATCGCCTCGGCACTGGGCAGCTACCTGTTTTTTGCCCAACACAGCTTCAAGCGCATGCACATACTGTCGACGGAGGCGTGGACCTACTATCGCGCTGCCATGGAATCGTCCAGTTACATGCGTCTCAACAAAGTCATGCAGTGGTTTACCGGAAACATCGGTTTTCACCATATCCATCACCTTAACGTCCGCATACCTTTCTACCGGTTGCCCGAGGTGATGGCTGCGATCCCGGAATTGCAGTCGCCCGTGACAACGACACTCAGCCCTCGCGACATTCGGGACTGTTTCCGATGTTGCCTGTGGGACGAAGGCCGTCAAAAAGTCGTTTCGTATCGCGAGGCATCACGATTGGCGGCTGCCTGACCGCGAACACCAGAGTAAGCCGGGGCCGGATCATTGGCCCATGCGACCCCTTTTGTTCTTCTTCGCTTTCTTCGCGGCCTTTTTCTCTTTTGCGGTCATGAGCGGTACTTTCTTGGCCTCTTTGTTGCTCTTTTGTTCTTTACTCATCAATATATCTCCTGATGTTGAGCTGCATTGTCACGCCGTATATTTGATGCATGTTTGTTGTAACAGTACAGGAGCAAGCAGATTCGTATCGCAAAAAGTTACTCGGTCACGCCGTGCTGTCGAATTCAGTCGGATTATCTGCCCGGGAAACGGCATGAGCCATGAGAGTGGAGTACACGGTTTTGAAGGTTATGCAGTGCAATCGATAATAGCGATGAGGTCCTGCAAAGGCTCAAGAAAGCAAGTGCTGGACCCGTCGAATTCTTTTCCTAAGAACTCAGAATCGCTTAGAATCCGAGTACTCTCACTTTCCTGCTCAGCCAGACCTGAGTGAGGTGTAACTCCCTGAAAAGCGGGTGTAGTTCAATGGTAGAACATCAGCTTCCCAAGCTGAGAATGAGGGTTCGATTCCCTTCACCCGCTCCACTTTAGACACAGTCTCGAAGCGTTTTTTTTCGCCTTGCACGAGTCCTGTCACCGCCCGCCGTCGACCGATTTTACAGTTCGCGCAACCGATTGTGTCGGGCCGCTCCCTATCACAGCGTAGCCCACTGAGTCAACTGTGTTTTCCGAGGTTGGCACGCAGCTTGCAGTTTTTAGAGTTGAATCATGGAGAGCACAATACTCCGAAGGAGCTGACAATGAAGCGAATAACCTCCCTGATTGCCGCGACAGTCCTTTTGTTCGCGGGCGCCGCCCAGGCGGCGACCAGCGTCACCTGGACTTCACCGGCTGACGGGTCCGCCTTTCCCACGGGTACGACCGTCGCCCCCGACGGTATAGCCAGCGCAACCGGCCAGACCGGCACCGGGCTCGATCTCGCCCTGGTCCTGGACTCGTCGGGCAGCATGAGCCTTTCTCAGACGGTCAATGGTGTGACGAAGACCCTGCAGCAGTGGCAAAAAGACGCAGCCATCGCGCTGGTCAATAATCTGCCGCCGGGCACGACGTCCGTGACGGTCATCGAGTTCGATTCAAACGCCAACACGGTCAAAGTTCTGACATCACTGAGTTCAGACCTCCCCGGCGTCATCGCCGCCATTAACAGCGTAGACGCGAGTGGCGGTACGAACATCGCCTCAGGCATAGGTCAGGCGACCACAGAGCTCACAGGTCCGCTGGCCACCGCCGGGCGTGCCAAGCAGATGGTCGTCTTCTCAGATGGGTTTACCTTTCCAAGCCCGAACAGTGCAGCAACTGCTGCTGCAGCCGCTGGTATTACCGTCAACTCGGTGGCGCTGCCGGGTGCCAGCATTGCTACGATGCAGGGCATCGCCACCGCGGGTGGCGGTACCTTCTTCGACGCCACCACGGCGACGGGATTGCAGGACCTGATCGACCTCCTGTCCGGCGCGGCCGGCAACCTGGTCGGCATCGACAAGGTCGAGATCCTGATGCCGGACGGCACCACGGTCGAAGTCCCGGTCGGTGCATTCGGCAACTTCACGGCGCCGAACTACAACCTGGCCCTTGGCCCGAACGTATTCGTTGCGACGGCGTATGGCTCCGACGGCACGACCGCGACAGCCACGCTGACGCTGTTCGGTACGGGTACAGGCGGAACGACGGTTCCGGAGCCCGGCACGCTGGCGCTGATGAGCCTCGGCCTGCTGGCCATGGGGTCCGTCATGCGCCGCCGGCGTCGGGGGGACTGACCTAGGGCCAGTCCGCGGCGAGGCGCATGCGTGACCGGTAGCACAGAAGCCGGAAGGATAGCTGCGCCTGATTCGGCAAGTAACAAAAAGCAGTGACCGCTTCGCGGTCACTGCTTTTTTTTGATATTGCGCCACTTAATCTGCTCGCGTGCTGTTCCGGCTGCGTATCGTCACCGCGTAATCCGCAGTTCTGGATGGCGTATAATCGTACGTAGCAGCGCGCCAGCAGGCAGTTGATGAGGAGTTCAAATGCGTAAAGGACATGCACCTGTTTCGTCATGGATTCTCGCTACCCTGATTGCAGCGCTCTATGGAATGACGGCACGCGCGGTGCCGGTCGATTCGGAGGATGCCCCGGATAGCGGGCCCGACCCTTCCGCACTGATCGAGCAGCTTCTCGAAAACCCGATGCCCTCGGATTCGGGGAGTCTTGTCGTCCCGGCGATCGTCGACGACGAGCACGCGGCGCTTGCGCTCCGCGAACTGCAGTCGGCACTGCGAGACATCGGCGACCTGGTTTCAATCGAGTTGGTCGCTCCGGCGATTCGCCGGCAATTGCCCGATAGCGCCAACGCACGGTTCCTGCACGCGGTTGCGCTGGCTGCTGCCGGCGACCTGCAGGCGGCCGAGGCGGCCATGCAGGGAGCGGCGCCCGCAAGCACCCAGGAACGTTTTTACGCGGCCATGGCCGATGCGATGATCGCCAAGGCGCGCGGCGACATCGCGCGAGCGATCACCTCGGCCAGGACCGCGATGGAGCTCGACGAGTCCCATCCCTATCCCCACAACATCGTCGGCCAGGTCCAGGCCGCACAGGGGCAGTGGAGCCCGGCGGAGGCCAGTTTCCGGCGCGCACTCGAGCTGGGACCGAACCAGGTTGCCGCGCGGTCCAATCTGGCGGCGACCCTGTTCCTGCTCGATCGAATCGATGAGTCTTTCGATCATTACACTGCCGCGCTCGCGCAGTCGCCTGGGTTTTGCCCGGCGCGCATCGGCCGGGCGGCGATTTATGAGCAACGCCGAGCCTACGACGACGCTGTCGCCGACCTCGAGCCCTGTGCGCAGGGACCAGCGTCCAACAGCCTGGTCAAAGAACGCCTGGTCAATGCCTACCTTCTGGCGGGCCAGCCTGCAAAAGCCAGGGAGATGGGCCTGTCACTCGTCGCCACCAACCCGATGTTTGCCCGAACCGCAATTGCCGACGCCGACCTGCGATCGGGAGACATCGCGGCGGCCCGCGACCGGCTCGAGCCGATCGCCGCTTCGAGCAACCAGGCCACCTACCTGCTCGGGTTTTGCGATCTGCTGGAGGACAATGCCGACGACGCGGTTGATCGATTCGACAACGTGGTGTCACGTGCCCCGGATCGCCTCGGCGCGCAGCTGGCGGCGACCGTAAGCCGGTTTTATGCCGGCAAACTGGGCGGCCACGAGACGCTGGACACGCTCGTGGCCGACCCGCAGTTCGGCAGTCTCGGCAGTTTCGTCGCTGCCGCGGTTCACGCGGCCGACGGCGACTGGTCCGGCGCCCACAAGTACTGGACCCGCGCCGAAGGCCTCGTGCCCGGCTTCACATTCGCCGGGACCAGCCCTGGCCAGATCGAGAGCAACCTGACGGCAGCCGAGCAGCGCCACGCCGCGCTTGGCATGCTGTACTACCTGCGGCAGATGTACGCTGCGGCGGCGGACCAGTTCGGACTCGCCGTGGCGCAGAATCCCGACTCTTTCCTCGCGCACTACCTGAAGTCGGTCATGCACCAGGCACTCGGGGAGATGGACGCCACCGAAACGCATTTGCTGCGCTCTCGAGATGCTTTTGCCGAATTCTTCCCGGTCAATTTCTCATTAGCGGAGATCAATCTGCGGCGTGGCGATGTTGCGAAGGCAATCGAGTACTTCGAGTCTGCGGCCGCCGTGGTTCCGCATCCGGGGGCGCTCGTCAGGCTCGGGCTGCTTTACGAAGGGGAGGGCGATCGGCCCGGCGCCGAGAAGGCCTACCAGCGATTCGTCGACGCGTATCCGGACAACTATATCGCCTACAACCAGCTGGCGTGGTTCTTCGCCAAGCGTGGCGAGAAACTCGACTATGCGCTGCGGCTGGCGCGCCGTGCCGACGATCTACAGCCCGGTAATATCAGCATCAACGACACGCTGGGATGGATCCACTACCAGCGCAAGGATCTGGACCGGGCGCTGAAGTTTCTCGAAACCGCGAACCGGATAGCTGATGGGAATAATCCCGACGTGCTGTTTCACCTTGCTGCCGTGAAACATGCGATGGGCGAAACCGGCTCGGCAAAAGCGCTGCTCGACGAGGTTCTGGGAAGTCACGCGCAGTTCGAGAGCAGGGACGACGCGCGCCGCTTGCAGGCACGCATTGCCGCAACGGGTAGTTAGCGACATGCATGAGAAAGGCCGGCGCTCCATGGGACCGCCGGCCTTCTTTATTGGTGCGCGTCGCGCAGGATCAGAACGTGTAGACGAATCCTGCAGACAGCATGTAGACGTCGTCGGTATCGCTGACGTCGAAGACCTCGTATTCACCGCGCAGCTGGAACGAGCCCAGGCCGACCGATGCGCCGAAGCCATAGGCCGTATCCTGATCGCTTTCCGAACCCGCATCGAATCCCGCGAGCGTCAGGTCGGCGTCCCACGAAATCATGCCGAGCTTGCCGAACACGGTCACAGGACCGAGCTCGAAGCCCGCGACGCCATAGAGGTCAAAGGCCGACAGGTCGATGCCGAAGCTCTGCGCGGCGATCGTTGCCGAGGGACCGCCGAGATTGCGGTAGCCGCCCTCGACAGCGAGATTGATGCTCGGCAGGTCGAAGTTGAAGCCACCGTAGATCTTCCACGAGAAGTCACTTTCGTCGAACTGGAAGTTGCCCAGAGTGGGGTCCTGGAACGTGGCCTCGAGCGTCGTGTTGCCGATGCTGGCGCCGATATAGGGACCCGAATCGGCCATGGCCGGCGTCGCCAGCAGGAGCGCCGAGACCAGGGCAGGGGCGGCCAGGCCGCGGTAGAGATTCCGTGAAGCGTTGTGTATTTGCAACATAGTTTTCACCTTTTGCCATTTATGGCGTTTACCCAAGCGATTTCAAAGAGTTATCGTAACATCGTGACAATAACTCGATGACCTGACGCGCAGCATAACGGCGTTGCGGCGCCCAATAACAGGACGTAGCGCACATTGCCGCGTTGTATTTGTGCTACAAGTACCACGCGTGCGGTGAATGCGGCCTGAACGATCCAAAGCGCAATACGGGCGGGATTCCCGGCGAGGCGTTATAGTAAACACTGCGACGCAGCCCGTTCTGCCGGGCGCGATAATTCCTCGACGACGGACGAGACGCATGCTTCGCTGCTACACACTGAGTGCCATGACGGCGTTCCTCGCCGCCTGCGCCTCGGAGCGTTCGTTTGACGTGCTCGAGGAGTACGAACATCTGCCGCACCAGGGCATCGTGGAGTCACCGGCGCCCGTCGGTGGGCGTTTTGCACCAGCGGATCTCGATGCCATCGAGCAGGGCCGCTACCTCGTCGTCCTGCTGGGCTGCGGTGCCTGCCATACGAACGGCGCTTTCGAGGGGGCGCCCGATATCGACAGGGGCCTGGCCGGCTCGCAAACCGGCATCGCGTGGACCAACCCGCTCGAGACCGAGCATCCGGGCGTGGTCTACCCGCCGAACATCACGCCCGACGAGAACACCGGCATCGGCCTGTGGACGGATGCCCAGATCGCCGCCGCGATTCGCGACGGCATCGGTCGTCACGGCGGTCGGCGGCTCTTGACGATGCCGTGGCAGGGCTATTCCCGGTTGACCGACGATGATGTCGAGGCGATCGTCGCCTATTTGCGGTCCATCGAGCCGGTCGAGCACCGCGTGCCATCGCCGGTGGCGCCGGGTCGCCGGGCCAGCAAGCCGTTCGTCTACTTCGGCATCTATCGCAGTCGCGACTGACCGGCACGCCTACGACGGTTCGTCGCAATGTTCGACGAGCCGCTTTCTGACTTCGTCGGGGTCGTCGATCAGGGAGTAGAACTTCTCGATGTAACGTCGGGCCTTGCGCATCGCGCGTGCGGCTTTCCGGTCGAGACCGGCGACCTCGTCGATGATCGCAAACAGGTCTTCGCGCTTGCGCTGGAAGAGATCGAGCGTCCCGGGCAGCAGCGCGTTATTGTCGCAACGCCCCTTGTATAAGCGAGTGCGCACCGTCCTGATCGGGTAACGAGGATTGGGTTCCGCGTAGGGTGCGCTAACGAGCCCGGAAAAGTCGAAGTCAAAGGGAAGCGCGACAAAGGGTGCCTCTCTCGTGGCCGACAACAGTCGCATATTGTGACAACAGCTTTTGTCCGGTTCCGGCGTCGTCAGCGAGTACTCGGTATTGCCGATCATGTACTGGAAGACGTGTACGAGATTCTGGCGCGACGCGTCGTGATCGGCGTGGTTCGCCTGCCGGACCTTGACGCGTTGCAGATCGTTGCGCCTCGCCACCGCCTTGTCGTCCTCGATGACGAAGCCGTAGCGCGTGAGATCAGTGTCCTCGTGAGGGTCGTGATAGCTCAGGCGCAAAAGGCGCACGCGGAAGCTGGTGTCCGACAGCGCTGCAAACAGGCGATAGGCAATGTATTCGCGCAGCACGTAGTGCTCGAACTGAAAATCGCGGCTGCGGCAATGCGTCACCAGTTTGAGCTTGTCCTGGCCGGCAAAAAGCGTGTCGTAAACGTCGCTCTTCGCGAAATTCAGGCGAACCGGGGCGAAATCGCAGTGGCTCTTGTCGCGTCTGTAGTTGCCCCGGGTTTGCAACTTGACTGGCAGGCGGCGCTCGCGGCCTTCGGGCTCCGTATAGGTCAACGTCCCCTCGAGGTACGCTTCTTCCGGCCGGACGTCCATGAGCACTTTTAGCGGCGCTTCGATCCGGACGTCGATGACCGTGTTGTCCTCGAAGAGCGGAGCGGGATCGGCAGACACGGCCGAGCCGGCCAGCAAGCCGGCAAACAGGACGGGGCGCCAGTCACGCATGGGCGTCAGTGCGCCGGGTAAATGCGATAGTGATACTCCGGTACGTGCACGTCATACATCGGTTGCAGATACATGACGATATCCGTCAGTTCCTTGACCGTCATGTGTGCGTTGTAGTTGTACATTTTCGACTCGCCGTCAACGGCGACAACCTCTTGCGCATACCCGTGAGCCAGGCGGTGTGACGGATTTATGATCGCCGTGACCAGCTGGCCGTAGGTTTTGACCTTGGAAACGGTGCCGCCCAGTTCGACAAACGGGGGCGGCTGACCGGGAATGGCCGGCAATTCCTCGCCCTCGATGGAATGACACTGGTGACACTGCATGTAGAGAAAGGCCTCGCGGCCGGCGACGGCGTCGCCATCGGGCAGCCGAAAACCCTTTTCGGACATACGTGCTTCGTGATCGCATGCCGTTACTGCGGTGAGGCCGCCGAGAAGAAGCAGCAAAGCGGTTCGTGCTGTCATGACAAGCCTCCTTGTCGAGTGCTTCGCACTCACAAGGATAGGCGGCGACAATACCCCTGAAAATACGGGATATGTGCAGCTGCCCGCCTGTTCCGCAGGCCGAAACGCTCAGCGCCTTGAGTCGGTCAAGGCCCTGGCGCGCTGTTCATGTTAATCCGGATGTACGACGCCGGGTGGATCGACGTGCGGCAGATGATGTTCTGCCTCCTCCGTCAGGTGCTCCGCATTCCTGATCCAGTTGCAGGTTTCGCAGGTGCAGGTCGTCTCGTTGTGCCGCAAGTGCTTGTGCAGCGACTCGACGAACCGAATTCCCTCACGGAGCGAAGCGCTCAGAACCGACTCCGGGGCCTCGTTCAAATGCTGAAAGTCTTCGAGGCAGTGGTCCCAGCCGCAGTTCCCGGATCCGTCGCAATGGTGGCAGCGCTCGCCGGTCGCTTCAAACATGTTCTGGTGCTTGTAGTTACCTTCGGCGATGAGCTCCTCGAGCATCTTGCGCGGATACAGAAGCGCTTCTATGAGTTGTTGTCGCATTGGCGTTCTCCTCTCAACGGCCCTTCCATACTAGGCTGATCCGCCGACGACCTCAACCGACAGCAAACTATTGAAAGGTAAGTAATATCCACAGGTCAAAAGTGGCTACAATACGAACATCGCAATGCCTCGCTCCGCTCGCGCCGTTCGGGGCAAAAGAACAGGCCCGGTTCATGAACTATCGTCACGTCGGCAAATCCGGCATACAGGTCAGCGAACTGTCGCTCGGCTCCTGGGTATCCTTCCACACGCAATTCGGCGTCAAGGACGCCGCCGCGATGATGGCGGCGGCCTACGACGCGGGCGTCAATTTCTTCGACAACGCCGAAAATTATGCGGCGGGTGAGTCGGAGCGGGTCATGGGTGCGGCGCTGAAGAAGCTCGGATGGCGCCGCGGCAGCTATCTCGTATCCACCAAGTTCTTCTGGGGCCTGCACGATAATCCGAACGAAAAAAATTCCCTGAATCGCAAGTACCTGATCGAAGCCATGAACGGTTCCCTTGAAAGGCTGGACCTGGAATACGTCGATATCGTCTTCTGTCACCGGCCGGATCCCACGACGCCGATCGAGGAGACTGTCCGGGCGATGCACAACCTCGTCGAGTGGGGCAAGGCACTTTACTGGGGCACCTCGGAATGGGAGGCCGCCGACATCGTCGCCGCCATCGACGTCGCCGAGCGGCATCATCTGCACGCGCCGATCGTCGAGCAGCCGGTTTACAACCTGTTCGAGCAGCACCGGTTCGGGCCGGAATACGAGGCCGTATACAAGACCCACGGGCTGGGATCGACGACCTGGAGCCCATTGGCATCGGGCATCCTGACCGGCAAGTACAGGCATGGCGTGCCCGAGGACAGCCGCGGTGCTCTCGAGGGCTACGAGTGGCTGCAACAGGGGCTGCGCGACGAGCGGCGCCTTGCGATCGTCGACAAGCTCGAGCCAATCGCCCGGGAGATGGGGGCAACGCTCGCCCAGTTCTCACTGGCCTGGTGCCTGCAAAACCCGTTCGTCAGCACCGTGCTCACCGGGGCGAGCCGCGTCGACCAGATTCACGAAAACATGAAAGCGCTGAGCGTCGTGACACAGTTCGGCGACGATGTCATGGCTGAAATAGACGGCATCCTGGCCGACGGCGTACCGCGCTACACGTAGTGAGGATAGACCGGGTGGTACATGTGCTCGTGAATGTCGGCGAGAACGTCGTCGGGCCTTTCCCTCTCGGCGAACCCGCGCTCGTAGGCCACCTCTGCAACGTCGGCCGCAATCCTCGCCGAGACGTGGCGTATGCGTGACAATTTCGGATAAACACGGCCGACTTCGAGGTCAGCGTTCGAGACCTGGTCTGCGAGTGACCTGGCGGCCGCGAGAAACATCTCGTCGGCGACGATACGGGAACGGCTCGCGATCACACCCAGCCCAACGCCCGGGAAGATGTAGGCATTGTTGCCCTGGCCCGGTACGAACCTGCGATTGTCGAGCTTGACCGGATCGAAGGGGCTGCCGCTCGCAAATATGGCGCGCCCATCCGACCACGTATAGGCCTGCTCGGCCGTACACTCCGCTTTGGACGTCGGATTCGATAACGCGAAGATAATGGGACGCTCGTTGAGCCCGGCCATCGCTTCGACGACGGGCTGCGTAAACGTTTGCGGCTGTCCGGACAGCCCCAGCAGCGCCGTCGGTTTCAGCGCTTTGATAGCATCGAGCAGGTTGTCGATGTACTCGTGTTCGTGCGCGTACGGGGCCTTGTGTTCCGAGATGTTATCGCGACCGGCACAGACCAGCCCACGACTATCGACGAACCAGCAACGCTTGCGCGCTTCGGCTTCGGGAATGCCTTCCTCGTGCAGGGCGGCAACGAAAACGTCGGCGGTACCGATGCCGGCTTCGCCCGCGCCGAGGAACAGCAGGCGCTGATCCGCCAGAGCGCGTTTCGTGATGCGCAATGCCGCGATAATGCCGGCCACGGCGACGGCGCCGGTCCCCTGGATGTCGTCATCAAAGAGACAGGTCGTGTCGCGGTACTGGTTCAGCAGGCGAAACGCGTTCGTGTTGCCAAAGTCCTCGATCTGGATCAGGATTCCGGGAAACACGTCCTTTGCGGCCTGTATGAATTCATCGAAGAGTTCGTCGTATTCCTTGCCACGAATCCTGCGCCTTTCGATGCCGTTGTACAGCGGGTCGTTCAGCAGCTTCTCATTGTCGGTACCGACGTCCAGCATGACGGGCAGGCACTGGGTTGGCGGGATTCCGGCGCACGCCGTGTACAGGGACAGCTTGCCGATTGGAATGCCCATGCCGCCTGCGCCGAGATCGCCGAGCCCGAGAATGCGTTCGCCATCCGTGACGACGATGATGCGCGCCTCCTTGTGCGGCCAGTTCTGCAGGATCTCCCTGACGCGACCCTTGTCGTGCAGCGAGATGTAGAAGCCACGGGGCTTACGGTAAATATGCTGAAACTCGTGGCAGGCCTGGCCGACGGTCGGCGTATAGATCAACGGCATCATTTCCTCGATGTGATTCATGATGACGCGGTAGAACAGGTTTTCGTTACGGTCCTGAAGCGCAATCAGGTACAGGTATTTTTCGAGATCGGTCGACTTGTCGCGAAGGTTGCCGAGTACGCGTAATTCCTGCTCGGCCATGGTGTGCACGCGGGGTGGCAGCAGGCCTCGCAGCTTCAGCGCATCGCGTTCGTCTTCGGTGAACGCCGTGCCCTTGTTGCGGACCGGGTCGTGGAGAATCTTGACGCCGCGGTGCAGCTCTGCAGGTTCCTGATCCGTGTGAATATTTTCGCTGATCTTGGCGACTGACATGATGGCCTCCGGCATACGATTCCAGCGTCGAACTTACGCCGATTCCGGGGTATTCCAATACGGAATTGACGCAGGCGAGCGGCGCTAGGTAGAAGCGCGTATGGTTGGTCAGGCTCGCGGGTTTAGTATCAGGAGAAACTGAACGGACGGTCCGGACATGCCAAAGAAACTCCTTATCATGGGTGCCGCCGGCAGAGACTTTCATGTCTTCAATTGCCTGTATCGCGACAACAGCGACGTCGAGGTCGTCGCGTTTACGGCGACGCAGATTCCCCACATCGAAGATCGCCGCTACCCGGCTGCGCTGGCCGGAGCGCTTTACCCGAACGGTATCCCGATCTATCCCGAAGAGAAGCTGCCCGATCTCCTGGAGGGCGTCGACGAGGTGGTCTTCGCCTACTCGGACGTCAGCATTGACGACCTCAACTATCGCAAGCGGCTCGTCGAGGCGCACGGCGTCGAATTCAGCACGTTCGACGTCGAGGCATCGATGCTGGACTCTCACAAGCCGGTCATCGCGATCACGGCGGTTCGCACGGGCTGCGGCAAGAGCCAGGTATCGCGGCGGATCGTCGATATTCTCCGTGATCTCGGACTGAGAACTGTCGCTGTAAGGCATCCGATGCCGTACGGGGATCTCGCTGCACAGGCAGTGCAGCGTTTCGCCTCGTACGAGGACCTCGATCGCCACGGCTGCACGATAGAGGAGCGCGAAGAGTATGAGCCACACATTGCGAATGGTGCCGTTGTCTACGCCGGGATCGACTACGCCGCAATCCTCGAGCAGGCCGAAAAAGAAGCAGACGTTATCGTCTGGGACGGCGGCAATAATGACACGCCGTTTTTCAAGCCGAACCTGTGGATATGTCTCGCCGATCCACATCGCCCTGGCCACGAATTCCTGTATTTCCCGGGCACCGCGAATTTCCAGAATGCCGACATCATCCTGATCGGCAAAGTCGGCTACGCCGATACTGCGAATATCGACACGATCCGCGCCAACGCGCGGCGCGTCAATCCAGACGCGAAAGTCCTCTGCCGGGAATCGCCGATCCACGTGCCTGATCCGGGGGCGATTGCCGGCAAACGCGTTCTCGTCATCGAGGACGGTCCGACAACGACGCACGGCGGCATGCCTTTCGGGGCCGGTGTACTTGCGGCTACGGAACATGGCGCCGCGGAACTGGTCGATCCGCGTCCGTATGCCGTCGGCGAGATCGCAGATACGTTTGCACAGTACCCGGATATCGGTGACCTGCTGCCGGCAATGGGTTACGGCGAGGACCAGCTGCGCGATCTCGAAGACACAGTCAACGCCGTCGACTGCGACATCGTGCTCGTCGCGACCCCGATAGACCTGACAAGGGTCATCGACATCGACCGGCCGACCATGCGCATTCGCTACAGCCTCGAGCCCGAAGACGGGAGCCTGGCGCAAGCTGTGCGTGAAGTCGTGCTGCCGGACTACCGCGACGCGTGCATGTCGGCGAAGTAGGACTCCAGGCTGCCGCGCAGCGCTGCTTCCTCGTCTTCCCAGCGCTGCATCGCGGCCTGTATGCGCTCGTCCCTGAGGACCTCCGCGTAGTGCGGCTGCAGCCAGGTTTCTCGCCAGTTGAGGTTCATGGCGACCGATTCCGAGAAGACGGTTTCCAGCGCCAGTTCGATCGCTTCGTCGACATGACCGCGGATCAGGAGGATGCCGATTCGTGTATTCGGGTCCTCGGTTGGATCGACGCCGATGGATTCCACGTAACTGAGTAGAGTGTCCAGCCGGCGTTGCACTTCGTCGTTCGGCAGGGTGTTGACCCAGGCGTCGAAAGCAAGGCTCTGTGTACTCCGCAGCTTGAGCGGCAACTGGGTGGCGTCGACGTTGAACATGCCCGGATAACGTTCGTCGAGCCAGGCGAATTCTTCTTCAACGCGCCCCTGCTGCAGGCCCGTGCGTATCAGGTGTCGCACGGCGCTGCCAAAAGCGAAACGCCGGTTCTCGATGTTGTCTTCGACGGCTCGCCGGGCGGCTGCGACGCTGGCGTCGGTATCGCCGACGGCTTTCGCACGGGCCATCTCCAGCTGGTAGGCAACCGTGCTGGTCGGACTCAGCGCGAGCACGCGTCGCCGGAACTCGTCGGCGACTTCGACAATGCCGAGTTCGTACAGGAACAGGGCGAGCATGCCGGGTAATTCGTGGTCTTTCGGATCGACGGCGACGGCCTTGATGAAGTGGCTGGCGAAGCCGACGCCGTCACCGTCCTGCAGGCTGATCACCCCGAGGTTGGTGTAAGCGTTTGGCTGGGCCGGCTCGAGCTCGAGCGATCGCTCCAGCGCCACACGCGCCTCGTCAGGGCGTTTGAGTTTCATGTATGCCGTGCCCAGCTCGTAGTGCAACGCCGGATTGAAAGGGTCGAGCGACAACGCGCCCTCGAGTAACGGCAGGCAGTCCTCGAAACGCTTCAGGCTCGAGTAGGCGCGCACGAGCAGGATGCGTGGCTCGAGGGCTGCAGGAGCACGGGCGACGATGGCCTCGAGCTCATTGACCAGGTCCGTGAACGCGTTCGGGTCGCCCTCGCCGGCGAGCGACATGGCCTTGGCATAGATCGACGTCGCTTTCGCGACCGGATCGTCGGGACGATCGGCCAGCGCCTGGTCGGTTATCGCGATGATCTCGGCAATCGCCGTGCGCCGGTCCATGAGCCCCGTTTCCCATTGGTGCACGTAGCTGCTGGCCAGCTCCACCTTGGCATCGGTGAAATCCGGGTCGGTCAGCAGCGCCCCCTTGAGCAGGTCTTCCGCCTCCTGCAGGCCGCCGTAGGAGTATTTGGCGCGCGCCTTGCGTGCCAGCAGATACAGGTCGTAGGCGTCGGGACTGGCCGTGGTCACGCCCGCGAGACTCACGTCGCTTTCTGCGCCGAGCAGCGAGGCCGACAGAGCGGTACCGACACGCTCGGCGATTTCGTCCTGGATAGCAAAGATGTCGTCGAGCGTACGGTCGTAGACTTCTGACCAGACGTGGAAACCGTCGTCCGCACGAATCAGCTGCGCCGTGATACGCACGCGATCGCCGGAGCGTTGCACGCTGCCCTCGAGCACGTGACCGACGTCGAGCGCGCGGGCGATTTCCTGCACGCTCTCGTTGCGGCCCTTGAATGCGAAACTCGACGTGCGCGCTGCGACCTTGAGATCGGGAATCTGCGCCAGCATGTGCAGGAGCGTCTCCGTAAGTCCGTCGGAGAAGTACTCGTTGTCCGCGTCACCGGACATGTTCAGGAAAGGCAGCACGGCGACCGAGTTGGCGGAAGGAAGGAGCCTGATCTCCGCGCTATCGTCGGCCGTGTAACGGGCGGAGAAGAGGCCGACGAGAATGATCAGAGCGACGGTGGTCGCAATCGTGACTTTTTCACCACGGCGCACGACGCGGCGGTTGTCCGGATGTGCGTGATCGACGTCCTCGTCGCGACGGATGCCGTCCGCCGTGATTTCGTAGAACCACGACAGAACGACGGCTGGAATGAATCCAAACGCGAAAATCAGGATGACGGCGCGCGCTGCCCAGTCCGGCGCACCGAGTTCGGGCAGGACATTCGTCAGGACCTCCGTAACGAGCCAGCCGACCACCAGATACGCGGCAGCCACTCGAAAGACGTTGCGACGTCTGAGCTCGTTTACAATTGACATCCCGACCCCGCACCAGTCGTGTATTCAATATTATACGACCGTTAGATGCATGATGACGACGGAAGGTTTCATTATTATGAGCCGACCCCGGGAGGAAGCGCCAATGAGATGCACGCACACGCTGGTTCGCCTGACGATCGTTCTTTGCGCGGTGGCCTGTGTGTCTGCGCATGCCCAGGACGATGCCGCAGACCTGACTGCGATCCTGCAGGATTTTCTTGCCAATGCGAACACGCGGGAGGCGCACGAACGTTTCTGGGCCGACGACCTCGTGTACAGCTCGTCGTCGGGACTGCGCTTCGGCAAGCCCGACATCATGCAGGGCTTCGACGGCGCGGACGGGGATACGGGCAGCGAGCCGCCCGACGTCGTCTATTCCGGCGAAGAAATCGACGTGCGCGTCTATGGCGACACGGCCGTTGTCGCCTTCAAGCTCGTGGGGACGCCGGCGAACGACGCGGAGCCGCTCTACTATTACAACACCGGCACGTTTCTGAAGCGCGACGGCACCTGGAAGGTGGTCGCCTGGCAGGCGACCAGGATTCCGCCCGCAGGCGCCGACTGAGTCAGGTGCGTGCGAAGTGTGCCGTGAAATGGCGCAGGAATTGCGGCGCCTCCGTGATTCTCATGCCCGCCACGCCGGCGCGACGCTCCCAGACCAGTCCGATCGCCTCGATGACGTAGTCCATGTGGCTCTGCGTGTAAACGCGCCGCGGAATCGCAAGACGCAGCAGATCCTGGCGTGCCGGGCGCTCGACACCCGTGTGCGGATCCAGCCCGAACATCACCGTACCGATTTCGACGGCGCGGATGCCGGCCTCGACGTAGAGCTCCACGGATAACGCCTGCCCCGGGTATTGCAACGGCTCGATGTGCGGCAGGAAGCGGCGTGCATCGAGGTAGACGGCGTGCCCGCCGGCCGGTGACATGACCGGAATGCCGGCATCGATGAGGCGATTGACCACGTAGCGCGTCGACAGCAGTCGGTAGTCGAGGTAATGCTCGTCCAGCGTTTCGCGCAATCCGACGGCGATGGCTTCGAGGTCGCGGCCGGCCAGCCCGCCATAGGTCGGAAAGCCCTCCATCATGATGAGTATGTTGCGCTCGCGGTGGGCCAGTTCGGCGTCGTTGGTGCACAGGAACCCGCCAATGTTGCTGAAAGAGTCCTTTTTCGCCGACATCGTACAGCCGTCAGCATAATTGAACATCTCGCGCGCGATGTCGGCGGGCGAAGCATCCGCGTAGCCTTCCTCGCGGCACTTGATGAAATGGGCGTTCTCCGCAAAGCGACACGCGTCGATGTAGAAGGGAATGCCGGCTTTCCTCGCAATACGGCTGATTTCCCGGATGTTGGCCATTGAGACAGGTTGCCCGCCACCGGAGTTGTTCGTGACCGTCGCCATGATCACCGGGATCCGTTCCCGCCCATGTTCCTCGACGAGTGCCTCGAGCGCGGCCGTATCCATGTTTCCCTTGAACGGGAAATTCGAATCGAGGTCCGCCGCCTCGGCACAGGGGAGGTCCACGGCCTTGCCGCCGACGAACTCGATGTTGCCGCGCGTCGTGTCGAAGTGCGTATTGTTGGGCACGATCATGCCCGGTTTGACCAGCACACCGAACAGGATGTGCTCGGCCGCGCGCCCCTGGTGCGTCGGTATGACCTGCCTGAAGCCGAAGATATCCCGGACCGTGTCGCGAAACCGGTACCAGCTGCGCGCGCCGGCATAGGACTCGTCGCCGCGCATCAGTGCGCCCCAGGCGTCTGCTGACATCGCGCTCGTGCCCGAGTCGGTCAGCAGGTCGATGATGACGTCTTCGGCACGCAGGAGAAACGGGTTGTAGTGGGCGTCGCGGATCAGCCCCTCGCGCTCGTCGCGCGAGGTCAGCTTGATCGGCTCCACCATCTTGATGCGGAAGGGTTCGATTATGGTCTTCATGGCTCGATTTTAGTTGCACGGGTAACCACCGGGCATACGGGAATTTACTGCGCTGCGGTCATCCGTATTACCCCTGATGCTGCTGCGGGCCTCCGTTTCTATCATTTATTTCGACCATGGCTACCAAAGACCTGACACGGCGCGCGGACCTGACGCGCCACTACCGGGGTACGGGCGCGCTGCGCACGAGACGGCCTGTCTACGTTGACTACCTGCCGCCCTGTAATGACGCCTGCCCGGCCGGCGAGAACATCCAGGCCTGGCTCGCGCATGCGCAGGCGGGCGATTACGAGGCGGCGTGGCGGGAACTGGTCCGCAATAACCCGATGCCTGCCATCCATGGTCGCGTGTGCTACCACCCGTGCGAGGATGCGTGCAACCGGATACACACGGACAGCTCGGTGAGCATTCACGCGGTGGAACGATTTCTCGGCGACCTTGCGCTCGAGAAGGGCTGGCAGTTCGACAAGCCTGCGCTCCGGACGGGCAAGAAGATCCTGATCGTCGGCGCCGGCCCGAGCGGCCTGTCCGCGGCCTATCACCTCGCGACCATGGGACACGCGGTCGAGATCCGGGAGGCGGGGCCAGTGGCCGGCGGCATGATTCATTTCGGCATCCCCGCCTACCGCATGCCGCGCAGGGAACTCCAGGCGGAGATCGAGCGCATCGAGAATCTCGGGGTGAAAATCACCCTGGACCATCGCGTTGACGACGTGCTGCGGGAAAAGGATGAGGACGGATTCGACGCCGTGTTCATTGCGGTCGGCGCGCACATCAGCAAGAAGATCGACATCCCGAATCGCGACGCCGGCAAGATTCTCGACGCCGTGTCGTTCCTGAGCAAGGCGAACGAAGGCGACCCGCCCATGCTCGGCCGTCGCGTGGCGGTTTACGGCGGCGGCAATACCGCGATGGATGCGGCGCGCACCGCAAAACGGCTCGGCGCAGAAACCATGATCATCTACCGCCGCGACCGCAGCACCATGCCGGCCCACGACTTCGAAGCCGACGAAGCGCTCGAAGAGGGCGTGCAGATCAACTGGTTGCGAACGATCAAGGCCATCGAAAAGTCCACGTTCACGGTCGAGGTCATGGAGTTGGACGAGAATCGGCGGCCCCAGCCGACGGGGCGGTTCGAGGAACTCGAGGCCGACTCGCTGATACTGGCGCTCGGGCAGGATACCGACACGAAGTTCCTGGAATCGGTACCCGGGATCGAATTCGAGTGGGACCACACGGTCATCGTTGACGACAACATGATGACGGGGCACCCGGGCATTTTCGCCGGCGGCGACATGGTGCCGAGCGAACGTTCCGTAACGATTGCGACCGGCCACGGCAAACACGCGGCACGGCATATCGACGCGTTCCTGCGCGGCGAAAAATACGTGCGCGGCCCGCGCAACGACATCATCGGCCACGAACGCCTGCATCTCTGGTATCGCACGCACGCGCCGCAAGTCGAGCAGGATCGACTGCCCGTCGAGCGCCGCGGCAAAGGGTTCGACGAGGTTTTGCAGAGTCTGACCGAGCCGGAAGCCCTGTTCGAGGCGCGCCGCTGTCTGTCCTGCGGCAATTGCTTCGAATGCGACGGTTGCTTCGGCGCCTGTCCGCAGGGGGCGATCATCAAGCTCGGTCCGGGCAAGAAATACAAATTCGATTTCGATGCGTGCACGGGTTGTGCGGTGTGCTACGAGCAGTGCCCGTGCCATGCGATCGAGATGATCGACGAACCCGGCGCAGAAGAGACACCGGCATGACCGAATATCGCGCTCTCGAAGGCAACGAGGCCGTCGCGCGGGTCGCCTACGGCGTCAGCGAAATCTGCTCTATCTACCCCATAACGCCGTCATCGCCGATGGCGGAATCGGCCGACGTCTGGTCGGCGCAAGGCAAGGCAAATATCTGGGGGCAGGTGCCGGATATCATCGAGATGCAAAGCGAGGGCGGGGCGGCCGGCACGGCGCACGGCGCCCTGCAGACGGGTGCCCTGACGACGACCTTCACGGCGTCGCAGGGCCTGATGCTCATGCTGCCGAACATGTACAAGATTGCCGGGGAGCTGACCTCGACGGTGTTTCACGTCGCGGCCCGTTCGCTCGCGGCGCAGGCACTGTCGATCTTCGGCGATCACCAGGACGTCATGGCGGCGCGGACGACCGGCTTCGCGCTGCTCGCATCGTCGTCGGTACAGGCGGCGCAGGACCTGGCGCTGATCGCCCACGCGGCGACGCTCAAGGCCAGGGTCCCGTTCATACACTTCTTCGATGGCTTCCGCACCTCGCACGAGGTTGACAAGATCAAGCTGGTCAGCGAAGACGAAATGCGCATCATGATCGAGGACCGGCTGGTCTACGAGCACCGGCAGCGTGCGCTCAATCCCGACAATCCGTTTATCCGCGGCACGGCGCAGAACCCGGACGTGTATTTCCAGGGTCGTGAGACCGTCAATCGTTACTACGCGGCGACGCCGGCCATTGTCCAGGAAGAGATGCACCGTTTCGCGACCCTGACGGGACGCGAGTACGAGCTGTTCGATTATTTCGGCGATCCCGATGCCGAACGCGTCGTGATCATCATGGGCTCGGGCGCCGAAACCGTCGTCGAGACGATCAACGCGTTGCGGGAAAAAGGCATCGGCGTAATCAATGTGCGCCTGTTCCGGCCGTTTTCGCGAGAGCACCTGCTGCGCGCCCTGCCGCGCACGGTCAGGGCGATCGCGGTGCTGGACCGGACCAAGGAGGTCGGCGCCAGCGGCGAGCCGCTGTACCAGGACGTCGTGACCTCGCTGGCCGAAGCGGCGGGAGACGGGCAGATCGAGCGCCTGCCGCGCATTATCGGCGGCCGCTACGGCCTGTCGTCGAAGGAGTTCACGCCAGCGATGGTGAAGGCCGTCTTCGAGGAACTCGATAAGGACGATCCCAAGAATCACTTCACGATCGGCATCAACGACGACGTGACGCACACCAGTCTCGACTACGACACGTCGTTCCAGATCGAGGGCGCGGACGTGACGCGCGCGTTGTTCTTCGGCCTCGGCGCCGACGGAACCGTGGGTGCTAACAAGAACTCGATCAAAATCATCGGTGAGAACACCGACCTGCACTGCCAGGGCTACTTTGTCTACGACTCGAAGAAATCGGGTTCGCGCACCGTCTCGCACCTGCGCTTCGGGCCGGAGCCCATCCACGCGCCGTACCTGATCCAGTCTGCCAACTTCATCGCCTGCCACAAGTTCGACCAGGTCAACCGCATAGAGATCCTGGCGCAGGCAGCCGAAGGCGCCGTATTCCTCCTCGACAGCCCGTACCCGGCCGACGAGGTCTGGGATTATCTGCCGCGGCCGGTGCAGGAGACGATCATCGATCGCAACATCGCGATGTACGTGATCGACGCCGCGAACGTCGCGCGCGAGGCGGGCATGGGCAAGCGGATCAACACGATCATGCAGGCCTGCTTCTTCGCCCTGTCTGGCGTGCTGCCTCGGGACGAGGCGATTACGCAGATCAAGAAGGCGATCCGCAAGACCTACGAGTCCAAGGGGCAGGACGTCGTGGACAAGAACTTCGCGGCCGTGGATGCGGCGCTGGATCATCTTCACAAGGTCGATATCCCGGTCGAGCCCAGCAGCGATCGCGCGCTCGACGCCGTCGTACCGGCTTCGGCGCCGGATTTCGTGCGTGAAGTCACGTCGATGATGATGCGTGGCCATGGCGACGACCTGCCCGTCAGCAAGATGCCGGTTGACGGTACCTACCCGAGCGCCACGGCAAAATTCGAGAAGAGCAACGTATCGGACCGGGTGCCGCTGTGGGAACCCGATCTATGCATCCAGTGCGGCAACTGTTCCTTCGTGTGCCCGCACAGCGTGATCCGCGCGAAGTTCTATCACGAGGACTCGCTGGACGAGGCGCCCGGCGGTTTCCCGTCCGCCCCGGTCACGGCGCGTGGGTTCCCGGAGACGCGCTACTCGCTGCAGGTCTACGTCGAGGACTGCACGGGCTGCAACCTGTGCGTCAGCGCCTGCCCGGTCAGGGCGCCCGACGACCCCGAAAGGCGCGCGATCAACATGACCGACAAGCGGCCGATCCTCGATCAGGAGCGTTGCAACATCGACTTCTTCGAGACGCTGGCATGGAATGACCGCGGTGCCGTGGACTTCTCGTCGGTGCGAGGCGCGCAGTTCCTGCAGCCGCTCTTCGAGTTTTCGGGTGCCTGCGCGGGATGCGGCGAGACGCCTTACGTTCGGCTGCTGTCGCAGCTGTTCGGACCGCGCCTGATCGTCGCGAATGCCACGGGCTGTTCGTCGATCTACGGCGGCAACCTGCCGACGACGCCGTGGTCCAAGAATAACGAGGGCAGCGGACCGGCATGGTCGAATTCGCTGTTCGAGGACAACGCGGAGTTCGGTCTCGGCATGCGCATCGCTGCCGATCACCACATGACGATTGCCAAGGAACTCGTGCAGGCGCTGCGCGACGACATCGGTCACGATCTTGCCGATCACATTGTCCACGCCGGGCAGCGCGTCGGCAGCGAAATCCGGCGGCAGCGACGCCGCGTCGCGTTACTGCGCAAACGCCTCGAAACGATGACGGCACGTCACGAAAACGCCAAGGCGACGGCCCTGCTGTCGATCATCGACCATCTTGTCCGCCGGAGCATCTGGTGCGTTGGCGGCGACGGCTGGGCGTACGACATCGGCTCGGGCGGCCTCGATCACGTGCTGGCCAGCGGTCGTAATGTGAATATTCTCGTCATGGATACCGAGGTGTACTCGAACACGGGCGGCCAGATGTCGAAAGCGACGCCGCTGGGCGCATCAGCCCGCTTTGCCTCGGCGGGCAAGCGCATCGGCAAGAAGGACCTCGCGCTGCAGGCTATCTCGAGCGGCAACGTTTACGTCGCGCAGGTGGCGATGGGCGCCAATCCGCAGCAGACGCTGCTCGCCATGCGCGAGGCCGAGGAATACAACGGGCCCTCCCTGATCCTGGCGTACAGTCACTGCATCGCGCACGGTTATGACCTCAAGGACGGGCTGCGCCAGCAACAGCTGGCCGTGGCCAGCGGGTACTGGCCGCTGATTCGCTACAACCCGGCGCTGCGGGCCGCGGGCAAAAAGCCGTTCGTGCTCGACTCGCCGCGTCCCACGATCGCGCTACGTGACTATGCCTACAACGAGAACCGCTACAGCGTGCTCCTGAAGTCCGACCCCGACGAGGCCGCCCGCCTGATGCGGATGGCGCAGGAGGCGGTCAACCGCAAGTGGGCCACTTACGAGTACCTGTCCATGCAGGAACCGGGGCATTTCGAAGCCGCCGGCTAGGCGGGGCACAAAAAAAGGCGGGCATTGAACGCCCGCCTTTCCTTGTCAAACCGGTTCGTCTCAGATTACGACGATATTCTCAGCCTGTGGGCCTTTCTGCCCCTGCGTGATCGTGAATTCGACTTTCTGGCCTTCAACCAGCGTCTTGAACCCGTCCCCTGCGATGTTGCTGAAATGCGCAAACACGTCGGGGCCGGACTCCTGTGCGAGGAAGCCAAAGCCTTTCGATTCGTTGAACCACTTAACGGTTCCAGTTGTTCTAGACACTATCTATTCCTTGGTAACAATAAAAAACAGCCGCTTTACACGGCCTCCCAAAGTATGCGCCGAATTTGTGACAAGTCAATGACAATCGGCGATTTTCGGCCTCGGGTTGCCCCGGCCACAGTGGTACTATCGGCCGGTTCACGGTGAAGGGGCAGGGCCATGCAAGCAGGAAGCAGTCACGACGTCACGCTCAGCAATACGGAGTCCATTCCAGGTAAGACCATCGTGGAGTTCTACGGCGTTGTATCCGGCAACACGGTTCGCGCCAAGCACATCGGCCGCGACATCATGGCCGGCCTGAAAAACATCGTCGGCGGGGAGCTGGTCGGTTACACGGAACTCCTGCAGGACTCGCGGCAAGAGGCCGTGGAGAGAATGATCGAGCAGGCGCGTTCGGTGGGGGCCAACGCGGTCGTCAACGTGCGATTTGCCACGAGTTCGATCTCGCAGGGCGCGGCGGAACTGTTCGCGTACGGGACGGCGGTACGGGTAGCCTGACGTGGACGGCGAGACCCTCGCGCGACTCGATTTCCTGCTGAATATCGGGCTGCCGCTGCTGGCCCTGATGCTGGCCTATCTCGTGGGCACGGTGATCGAGAAACGCCACTTCGCCCGGATTCGACGTCGCGAGAAGCAGTATCACGATTATCCGGTCGTCACGTTCGAGACGATGCCGGCCGACTGGATTGCACTCGACTCGACGATGGTCGCTGGAAGCATTGTGGTCTCGCTGGACTATTTCAAGCGCGTCATCGCCGGTTTGCGCGGCCTCGTGGGCGGTCGCGTCAAGACCTACGAGCCGCTGCTCGACAGGGCTCGCCGCGAGGCTTTGTTGCGCATGGTCGAGCAGGCGCGTGAACAGGGCTACGATGCCGTCTTCAATGTCCGGCTGGAGACGTCCCGCCTCGCCAATGCCTCGGGCGAGGGAAACCGTACTGCCGGCGTCGAGATGCTGGCTTTCGGCACGGCCGTGAAGCTGGAGTCAGGATTGAGGCCGGTCCCGGAGCGCTCTTGAAGCACGTCCCCAAACAGGTTCGTGAAGACGTCAATGTCAGCGATACGCACCCGCTGGTCGAGGCGAGCACGCTGTTCGTCGGATTATCGGCGATTCTCGTCATCATCGTCGTAGCCCTGGTATTCCTCGTCGAGATCGCCCTGTACCTCATTCCAGCGGACAAGGAGGCAGCGTTGTTCCGCGACTGGCTGCCCGAGGATATCGTCACTGTTTCGCCGGTGGATGAGCGCCTGTACCGGACGCAGCGGCTCCTGGATCATCTCGCGTTTCACTGGGGCGACTCACCGTATGAGTTCCGTGTCGAAATCGACGACTCGGGCGATGCCAACGCGATGGCGCTTCCGGGCGGCCTGATCGTCGTCACAACCGGCCTGCTGGACCTGGTCGAATCGGAGAACGAGCTGGCTTTCGTATTGGGCCACGAGCTTGGACATTACCGCAATCGGGACCACCTGCGCGCGCTCGGCAGGGGCATCGTGTTTTCGCTGGTGTTTGCGGTGACGACCGGGCGTGATGCGTCGAACATCGGCATCAATGTCGCCGATCTTGCGCTGCGCAGTTTCAGCCGCAGGCAGGAGCTGGCTGCCGACGACTTCGGTCTCGAGCTCGTGTATACGCAATACGGGCACGTCGACGATGCATGGCGGCTGTTCGAGCGCTGGGACGACGGCGAGGACCCGGTGTTCGAGCTTGTCGGCTACACGTCGACACATCCGCAGCCCCGCGACCGGATCGAGGTTCTCGAGGATTTGGCACGAAGCAGGGGCTGGCCGATGGTCGGCGAAGTCTCGCAGCTGGATTGGTAAGGCGGGAATCGGCGCGCAGAAAAAAGCCACGCGCAAAGCGCGTGGCTTCTTCCTTATCGCTACGGCCGGATCTCGGTCAGAGGTTCAGCCCGAGGCTGCTGACGACCTCCATCGGAACGTAGTTGCTGCCCGCTGGCAGGTTCCTGGCCAGGGCATAGGCACGCGCCGCACTCAGCGTCTGGTTACCTATGATGCCGTCGATCCCTGCCTTGTAATAGCCTTCGTCGGCGAGAGCTTGCTGCAACGCAACCACATTATCGCGTGTCATGTTGACCTCGCACAGTACCTGCCGCCACTCCATCTTCTCGTCCAAAGTCTTGGTCGTCCGGGTTACCGTCTGGTATTCGGCGGGGATGGCGATACGACGTTCCGAAGCCGGTTTGACCAGGCGTGTGACCGTGACCGTATCGTACTTCGCGGGGATGGTAACCTCGCGTGTCGTCGCGGGTTGAGTTACGACCGTCTTGGTGATCGTCTTGTACTCTGCCGGAATTTCAATAGTCTCCGTCTTCGCTTTCGAGACCAGGATCCGTTTCTCCACGGTCTTGTAGGTCGCCGGTACTTCGACAAGACACATGATCTCGCCGGTGTCCGAGGTGGACTGCGACAGGACCGCTGAAGACTGCGACGAGGCAGGTCCCTTCTTCCAGGCCGTATGTGCCGGTTTGTCGATCACTCGCTCCGTCACCGTTTCATACACGGCCGGGACTTCGACGATCTTCTTCGAGGCCGGCTTTATCATGACACGCTCCTCGACCTGCCCGTACACGGCCGGAATGACTTCCAGCTTTGTCGATGCTTGCTTGACGAGGACAGTCTCCTGCACCGTCTCGTATTCCGCCGGCACGATCTCGATTCGATCCGCGGCCTCGCGCTTGAGCGTTTCCTCGGATGTCGTCGAATACGTCGCCGGAATCAGAACACGCGCATAGCACGAGCCCGGCTTCGGGTTGGGTGGAAACAGGCTGGTATCGCCGCTTCCTACAGGCTGCGCACTGGTTGCTGATGCGCGCGCCTGAGCGCTGGCAAGATCCTGTTCCTTCGCCGCCAATGCGGATTCGAGCTCGGTTACGCGTTTTTGCGATGCCCGAAATTCCGAGGCGCTGACCATCTCACCGGCCGTCGAGGTCGACGATGAATCTGCTGCCATGCTCGAGCAGCCTGTTGCTATTGCCGCACCGGCCAAGACAGCCAGCATGCGGGTCGTTTGGATTGACATACCCCTTCTCCTTCTTGCTTCGGTAGTTGTTGGGTGCGCGGCGAGTATAGGGGAGCGCATAGCGACCACTCGGCAAGTTCACAATCGTTGACAATCTCTGGCTGCCCCATGCGAGACGTGGCGCCGGGGCCGATTTGTGAACAAATGTGACATTCACCGAAAGTGCGTTGTGCCGGGTTCGTATGAACGCCATCATGCATCGGCGTTCGCGAATGAATTTCGCAGCACACAACCGCTTTGTCAGGAGGAGAATATGTCAGTAGCAAAAGTATCAGAGATCTCCGCCACGTCTTCGAAAAGTTTTGAAGACGCCATCAGCTCGGGTATCGAGCGCGCGAATGAGACGCTCGAGCAGATCGAGGGCGCATGGATCAAGGAAATGAAAGTGCGCGTCAAGAACGGCAAGGTGACTGAGTATCGAGTCAACATGAAGTTGACATTCGTGCTGCACTAAACGACCGGAAAGGAGAATACAGTGCCAGGATTGATGGATTTACTAGCGTCTTCACTCGACGGCGACGCGGTCGACGAAATCGGCAGACAGCTGGGCCAGGACGGTGAAACTACCCGCAATGCAATCGGGTCGGCGCTGCCAATGCTTGTCGGCGCTCTGCAGAAGAGTGCGCAGCAGGACCACGGAAGAGGCCTCGCGCAGGCGCTTGCCGACAAGCATGACGGCAGCGTCCTCGACAACGTGAGGGGGTTCCTGTCGCAAGGCGATCGCAGCGACGGTGCCGGGATCTTGCGTCATGTCCTCGGCTCGAAGCAGGACGCTGCAGTGCAGGCTCTGCAATCGGCCTCAGGCGTCGATGCGTCGCAGGCATCCGGGCTGCTTCAAACCCTGGCGCCACTCGTTCTCGGAGCGGTCAGCAAATCGCGGCCAGGCGGCAGCCAGAATCCGGGTGAACTCGCGGGCATGCTGGAACAAGAGACACGTGAGATTGAGGCGAGGACGCCGGGCGTGATGTCCGCGCTGTCGGGCATTCTCGATGCCGATGGCGACGGTGACACCGATTTCGGTGACCTGTTGAAGTTCGGCGCGGGCAAGCTGGGCGGGCTGTTCCGCTAGGCGACACAGAGAAGAAATTCCTTCAATCAAACCAACAGAGGTGAGGACCAGAAAATGGCAAAAAGCATCGAATCCATCGAGGGTATCGGCCCAAAGCTCGGCGAGGCTTTGCGCGGTGCCGGCGTAAATACTGTTGAGGGTCTCCTCAAGGCCGGGGCCGACAAGAAGTCGCGGAAGGCGCTGGCGGACGCAACGGGTATCAGTGAGAAACGCATCCTCAAGTGCGTAAACATGGCCGATCTCTTTCGCATCAACGGGGTCGCCAGTCAATACGCCGAATTGCTCGAGTGCGCCGGCGTTGACACAGTCAACGAGCTGAAGCACCGCAACGCCGACAATCTCGCCGCGAAGATGGCGGAGGTAAACGAGACCAAGAAGCTGGTGCGGCGACCGCCGTCCGCAACAGTAGTCAATGACTGGGTGGCGCAGGCGAAGAAGCTGCCGGCGGTCGTAACGTACTGAACCGGTGCGCCGACCTCGTCCGGACTGGATGAGGTCGGCACTGGGCTCCGGAGGACACAGGGGACGAGTCGTGGAACTGAATTCAATTATCGAAAAATTCCAGGCAACGCTGGGCAATACGCTGCCGACGCTTCTTGCGGCAGTTGGCATCCTGATCGTCGGTTGGCTTGTCGCGGTCGTGCTGCGCGCCGGTACGCGCCGCGTGCTCGATATGGCCAATCTCAATGAGCGCATTGCGAGCAGTACCGAGAGCGAAGTCGATGCAGAATCCTGGGGCGCATCCGGCGTCTTCTGGGTCGTCATGTTTCTCGTGCTGATAGCGTTCTTCAATGTTCTCGATCTCGAAATCGTCTCGGAGCCGCTGCGCGCGCTGGTCACCAAGGTCTTTGAGTTCGGGCCCAGCCTTTTTGCCGGTGCCGCGCTCGCGCTGGTTGCCTGGGTGTTGGCGAACGTCGCCAGGTCATTGGCCACCAAGGCTCTGTCGAAGACGACTATTGACGAGAAGATCAGCGCCGCGGCCGAAATGAAGCCGATTAGCCACAGTATCGGTGACGTTCTCTACTGGCTTATCTTGCTGATGTTCCTGCCAGCGATCTTGGGAACGCTGAAAATGGATGGCCTGCTCGTACCGGTACAAGGCATGGTCGACAAAATCCTCGGCATGTTGCCCAATATCCTTGCCGCCGCCGTTATTGGCCTGGTTGGCTGGTTCGTGGCCCGCATCCTGCGAGATCTCGTACAGAACCTGCTCCAGGTCGTCGGGTTCGACAAGGTCGGTACCAGGATCGGGCTGACCGGAAACGTCAGTCTGTCGCAATTGACCGGACTCATAGTATTCGTCTTCGTATTCATTCCGGCGCTCGTGGCGGCCCTCAACACGCTGCAGATCGAGGCGATATCGGCACCGGCAATAAAGATGCTGGGCGCATTCATGGCCGCGATCCCGGATATATTTGCCGCTGTCATCATAATGGGCATTGCATTTGCCATCGCACGGTTCCTGTCGGGCTTGATTTCGAGAATGCTGGAGGGTCTCGGGACCGATCAGTGGCCCGCGAAGATCGGGTTGGCAACGACGCAAACTGACGGCTTCCGCCTGTCTGTAATGATCGGCAAGGTAGTCAGCGTCTTCGTCATGTTGTTCGCTGGCGTCGAAGCGGCAAACCAGATTGGTTTTTCGCAGGTCGCGACTATCGTTTCGACACTTATCGAGTTTGCCGGTCAGGTATTACTGGGCAGCGTCATCCTGATTGCCGGGTTCTGGCTGGCGGGTATCGCGCACGCCGCGGTCATTCGGATCAGTGGCGAGTCGGCGACTGTCCTGGCGGGCATATTGCGAGCGGCTATACTGGGCCTTGTTTTCGCCATGGGTTTGCGCGCGATGGGGATCGCCGACGATATCGTCAACCTCGCCTTCGGCCTCGTGCTTGGATCGCTGGCGGTGGCATTTGCACTGTCCTTCGGGCTCGGAGGTCGTGAGGCCGCGGGCAAGCAGATGGAGCACTGGCTCGCGCAGCTGCGGAAAAATGGCAAGTAAATTTCCGCCGGCTCGCCGTCGCGGCTCGGCCTGCGACGTAACGCGGGACGTGTCCCGCTCGTCGATGGAGTGATGCACACTTGAATGCCAGGAAATCTGCACCGTTGGAAATCGCTGATCCGTTTGCCCGCCAGTTGGTCGGACGCTACCTCGAAAAGCGAAGTGGCGATCTCCGCAACCTGGGGGACGCCCTGAAAAACGAGGATTTTGAGACCATCCGGACTACGGGGCACAACCTGTACGGTTCGGGGTCAGCCTATGGGCTTGACGAGGTGTCAGGGATTGGAAAGCGGCTCGAGTCCTCGGCCGAAATCGGCGACAAGGCGGCGATCGCAGATCTCATCGCGGAATTGGCGGATTTTCTCGCCCGCGTCGAGGTGTCATAACGTCCGGCGCCGGATGTCACACAGGACAATGTGCTGTGATTCCGGGCACTTGCCGGCGGTCGCGCTATAATCAGGGGTCACTCGTGGCCAAAAAATGGGATCAGCCTTTGCGCATCGCGATACTCGAAGACGATTCGGACCAGGCCGAATTGATGCGGCGGTGGCTGGCCAATGCCGATTACATCGTCGATTGGTACGCCGACAGCGCCGATTTCCTGCGCAGCGTGCGGCGCGACAGTTTTGATCTCTACGTGCTCGACTGGGTTCTGCCGGACCTGAGCGGAATCGAGGTCCTGCGTAAACTGCGTGGCGACTTGTCTGATTTTACGCCGGCGCTGATTGCTACCGCGAAAGACGACGAGGAGAGTGTCGTGCGAGGCCTGGAGGCCGGAGCCGACGACTACCTCGTCAAACCGATTCGACAGGGCGAGTTGATCGCGAGACTCGCAGCGATTTTCAGGCGCGTGACGGGTGATCGGGGAGGCGCTGAGCTACCGGACACCGCGCCGTACCGTGTCACCGAAGCGCGCCAGTCCTTCGAATTGCATGGCGACATTGTCAACTTGACGACGAAGGAGTTCGAGCTGGCACTGTTGCTGTTCCGAAACGCCGGGAAAATATTGTCGCGCAGCCATATTCTCGAAGCGATCTGGGGAATTGAGAACAAATCCGTCTCGACACGCACCGTAGACACCCACGTCAGTCGGCTGCGCAAGAAGCTCCGCCTGCGGGACGAGTACGGCTGGAGACTCTCGGCCGTATACCAGCACGGGTATCGGTTGGAGCGGGTTTAGAAGTGGAAAAGCCGCCGCCGCGGCTGTTCGAGGAAGATAGTGTAATGGCCAAGAAGCAATCCAGGAAGAAACAAGATATCGATGCAGTCTCGACCGAAGGAAACGTCGACAAGATTCGCGAAATTCTCTTCGGCGGCCAGATGCGTGATTACGAGCAGCGTTTTGCCGATCTCGAGGACAGACTGACCCGCAGCGTCGACCAGGCCTCGCGCAACCTCGAAAAAAGGCTGGATCGTCTCGACAATTACGCAAAACGCGAACTGGAGAAATTATCGGGCCAGATCAAGGAGGAGCGCCAGGCGCGACGCAGCGAGGGCAAATCGAGCGCGCGCGAGCTCAAGGACCTCGGCCAGCAGCTGGAATCGCGGTGCGCGGAAGTAGAAGAGGAAATCGGCGAGGAGGCCGCTACGCTGCGGCGTGATTTGCAGGAACAAAGCGAAGAACTTTCCGGCTTGATCAACGACGTTCACGACCAGCTGAGCAAGGCGCTCAGTGGCGAAACGAGGAACCTCGCCAACGCGAAACTCGCGCGCGAGGACCTGGCGGATCTCTTGGCCGAGATGGCATTGCGCCTGAAAAAGGACTTCGAGCTGCCGGACGCATGATCGCGGCTCCGGTCGGAGGCTCCGATGAGTGATCTTGAACAGTTGAAGGAATTGCTGTTCGGCGCCGAAAAGCAGGCGCTCGCGTCGATTGCGGCGCGAGTGGAACAACGCGAAATACGAGCGGCGGATGTCGCCGACGTTCTGCCTGACGCGGTCTATGCGAGTCACAGAAAAAGCGGCGAGTTGGTCGAATCGCTGACCGAACCGGTGGGCGAATGCCTGCAGCGCGCGTTTCGCGACGACCCCGTGACCTACGGCGACGCCCTCTACCCGGTCATGGGTCCGGCGATTCGCAAGTCGATCATGCACGCGCTGCGTAATTTCGCGCAGCAGATCAATACCGCCGTGGAACACAGTATCAGCCCGCGCGGCCTCCGATGGCGCTGGCAGGCCTCGCGCGCCGGCGTGCCGTTCGGCGAGTTTCTCCTGCAGCGTACGCTGCAATTCCGCGTCGAGCAGGCCTACCTGATCAGTCGCGAGAACGGCCTGTTGATCGGCCACGCGCACCACGAGTCGGCGAAGATCAAGGACAGCGATGCGGTGTCGGCGATGTTTACCGCAATCCAGGACTTCGTCAAGGAGTCGTTTTCTCCAGATCGGACAGGGCGTCTCGAATCAGCCGATATGGGCGAATTCACGTTGTGGGCCGTGCACGGTCCGCATGCTCTGCTCGTTTGCGTCATTCGCGGCGTGCCGCCGAAACGGCTGCGGGGCGAACTGAGCGCGATCCTGGAGCGCCTTCACTTCCGACATGGTGAGGCGATACGCGATTATGCGGGCGATACGTCGACGGTCGCCGGCGTCGATACGGACCTGGAGCGTTGCCTGCGGTTCGAGGCGCACCACGAACCCGAGAAGACGCGGCGTGCTGCGAAATGGTGGTGGCTGGCCTTGGCGCTCCTGGCGACCGGCATCGTCGCCTGGTCGGGATACCGTGAATGGCAGGAGAGCCGGCAAGTGGAGCGCTTCCGCAACATGCTGGAGGCGACGCCCGGATTGCACATCACCGAGATCAAGCGCGAGGGGAATACGTTGCTGGTTCGCGGACTGCGTGATCCGCTGGCCGTTTCCGTGGCGGAAGTCGCGGCGCGCGCGGACATGCCCGCAACGTCGCTGCAGGTTGCAATGCAGCCGTATCAATCGCTCGATCCTGCCATCATCGAGGCTCGAGCCCGACAGCTGTTCGGCGGCGCTGAGAACGTGGAGTTCCGTGTGTCAGGGAACACGCTGGTAGTCTCCGGCGAGGCGTCCCCGGCCTGGCAGCGCGAGCTTCCGGCTCGATTCGGTCAGCTGGGAGGGGTTGTGTCACTGGACATGCGCGGCGTTACTCGAGACGTGGACACGACGCTGACGCGGCGGGCCGAAGCGCTCAGCGGCAGATCATTCGTGTTCCTGCGCGACACCGTGCTGGCGCCCGGGCAGGACGAAGTTCTGCGGACCTATGCCGGCGAGCTGAGCGACCTGGCAATGGCGTCCGATGCGGCCGGCCGGGCAATCGAGGTCATCGTGATCGGTGCGACCGACGCGCTGGGTACGATCGAAAGCAATCGTCAGCTTGCTCGGCGCCGCGCCGAGGCCGTCGCGAGTTCACTCGCTGCTGCAGGCCTGCGGCCGGTCATTGGAGAGCCCGATATCGCGACTGGCGATGCCGGCACATCGAGCGACGAAAACAGGCGGGTGGCGCGCGTTGTCGTGACGCTTCTCGAGAAACCGGCGTCACCGTGACGGCGATAAGCAGCAAGATCTGCATTGTCGGTGATTTCGCCGTCGGCAAAACCAGTGTTGTCGAGCGTTTCGTCAACAATCACTTCTCGGACAAGTATCTCAGCACTGTCGGCGTCAAGATAGACACGCGCGAAATCGAGCTCGCGGACATAGGCGTTCTGCACAAGCTTGTCATTTGGGACGTCGCAGGCTCGGAGAGCTTTGGCGACAAGGAGTTTGCTTATCTTCGGGGTGCTGCCGGGTATATTTTCGTGGCAGATGGCACGAGGCCCATGACGCTGGGCTCGGCGGTCAAGTTGCAGAGCCAGATCGTCGATCGGTTCGGCAATACTCCGGCGGTGATTCTCGTGAACAAGCGTGATATGACGCATGAGTGGAGTGCCAGTGACGAGCGACTCGCGAAGTTGCAGGAGCAATTCGACAGCGTCTATCGGACCAGCGCCAAGACCGGCGAGGAGGTCGGAAGTGCGATGGCGCGCCTGTCCCGGCTGATCATCAACAAAGAGGTACGGGCGCAATAGTGGATCTGCCCCCGATTGTCATCGGCTACCTGCAGGGCTCGTTTCTCGAACGGACGCGTCCGTTTTGCCTGCTTCTCGACGCCGATTATCGGCTGATTGGCAGTTGGGGCGAGGGCGACTGGAGCGGCATCGGCGCTTTGCCGGTTGGCGAAGATGTGCGGGACAGTGTCCCATTCCTGGTAGGCACTGATCTTGGCGAGCGCCAGGCCTTCGATTTCATGGAATTGCCGAGTGGGGCGATTGCGAGCGTGCACGTCGTTCCGAGTCATGGCGAGTGCTACGTCGTCCTGCTCGATGTCCACGGCGACCACGCGGCGATACAGACGCGACAGCAGTCGGTCAATGAGTCGCTCCTCATGCAGGCGCGCCAGCAGCGGCTCATCTCGAGGCAGAGGGAGCTCATCGGCGAACTCGTCGAGACCAAGTCGGCCCTCGATCATCACCGGCGGGAAGCAGAGCGAGTCAGCGAAAACAAGAGCCGTTTTATTGCGATGATGTCGCACGAGTTCCGTACGCCGCTCTCCTCAATCATCAATTACGGCGAGCTCGCTCTGGAGAAGGACAGCAGCGAAAACGACGTCAGGAAGTATGTCGAAACCATGTCGCGCTCCGCGCGGCATCTCGCGGACCTGGTCGAGGCCGTGCTCGATGACGCGAGCCTCGATGCCGGCCAGACTGAACTCGTCAACGCGGAGTTCGATCTGTTCCGGCTGCTGGACGATATTGGCGCGATGATGGCACCGATGGCAGCCGAAAAAGGATTGTCGTTCGTGATTCGCCTCGACGACGACGTTCCGTCCCGGGTCCATGCGGACGAGATTCGGCTGCGGCAGATTCTCATTAACCTCCTGGGTAATGCGGTCAAGTTCACGGTGGAAGGCAGCGTGGAACTGCTCGTCGCTTACAACGAAGGCCGGCTCGTGATAACGATCAGCGACACGGGCCCCGGTATCAGCCTCGAGAACCAGGAGCGGGTATTCCGGGCCTTTGAGCGCGGCACCCAGAAGCGCGCGAAGGGGGCTGGCCTCGGACTCAGTATCACCCTGCAACTCGTAAAACTGATGGGCGGAGAGGTGTCACTGGATTCGGCACCAGGCGAGGGCTGCACCGTCAGCGTGCACCTGCCGGCGGTCCCGGGCGCCATGGATAGGGAGGAGCAGGTATCGGCGTTGCCGACGCCGAGCCGTGTCATGCACGCCGAGAAGCCGACGAGCGTGTTGATCTGCGATGACGACGATGACGTGATCGCGCTGGTCGAACACTATCTGCACCGGTCCGGTTATGGATTGATTTCAAGCAATGACGCCGGGGAGGCGATCGACAAGGCGCTGAAGTACGATCCGGACCTGGTCTTGATGGACTGCAACCTGCCGGGCGTCGGCGGCGTGGCGGCGGCCAGGCGATTGCGCGAGCAAGGCTACGCCAAGCCGATTGTCGCTCTGACGGCGTCAAGACTCACGTCGGCCGAGCAGGATGTCTTTTCCTGTTTCTTCAGGAAGCCGGCGCCAATGAATGACCTGCTTTCTGAAATCAAGCGCCTCACGCACTCGCTATAGCAATTGTCAACGATTGTTGCAGTATCCGATCAGCTTGAATTGATCGGTACTATTCGCTCGTTTTCGGGGCGCGAGATCGCCCCAGCACAACGGGAGGAATAGTCATGCTTCAGGAATTCAAGAAATTCGCCATGCGCGGCAATGTCGTTGACATGGCGGTGGGTATCATCATCGGCGCCGCGTTCGGCAAGATCGTCAGTTCACTGGTCAACGACATTATCATGCCGCCGATCGGCCTGGTGATGGGCAGTGTCGATTTCAGCCAGCTCTATATCAACCTCAGTGACACCACCTACGCGTCCCTCGCTATGGCCCGCGAGGCCGGTGCACCGACAATCAATTACGGCGTGTTTCTCAACAACATCCTCGATTTTGTCATTGTGGCTTTTGCGATATTCATGGTGATTCGCGGCATGAACAAGATGAAACGCCAGGAAGAAGAAAAGCCGGCTGAGCCGCCGAAGCCGTCGGAGGAAGTGCAGCTCCTGACCCAGATTCGAGACGCTTTGGGCAAACGCAGCTAAACCCTGCGCGCACGGAGAAGGTCGCCCCTTACCCGGGGTGCATCATCAGCCAGGTGGCGCCCCCGGGACACTAGGGTCGAGGGCGGCGTGAAGCTATCCCTGGCAAAAAAAGAGCCCCGCTGCCTCGGCAGCGGGGCTCATCTGCGAGATCATCGTCTCGCGTTTTTGGCGAGGACCTGCCTCGGGTCAGGGCTCAAGAAGGTGTACGCCGATCTTCCATGCCGTGAACACGTTGGTGTTCGTGTCATAGAGCCCCGCGGTGTGCAAGGATCTCGCCGTGGTTGCTCCGTCGAGACTGGCTGTCAAGTCGGTAACAAAATCAGCGAATTCCGAGTACATCCGAAGGCTGTCAGCCGTCTTGATGTAGAAAGCCTTGCGTCCCGACTCGCGCGGCACGATGCTCGTGTCGGAATCGAGGCTCGTCAGGTCGATCAGGACCGGACCCTGCTTCACGTGATGCCGGACACCGATGTCTTCGTTGCCGTTATCGAGCACGATGCCGTCCGGCCCGATGCTGGCGAATGGCGCGACCGTGCCTGCAGCACCCCAGGACATGCCGAGTACGCTGCGAACGTCGGTGAAGTCGATGACCGTGCGGCCGAAGAAATCCGGCGGCGCCATGCCGAACGCGTTCGGGAAGCCGTAGGCAACGATCGGTTTGCCCTCGGCCAATGGGGCGAGCAACAGGTTGCCCGTCGCGACTTCGTAGTTGCCGGGGTCCGCATCCATTTCCGGAGATGCCCCGGTGCCCGTGAAGTCGAAGATGCCTGCGCGGCGGCGGTCGATTGCGTACAGCTCGATGTCCGCCTGCCCCGGCATGACGCTGTTGACGACGCCGGCGAGACGCGTTACGTGCATGCGTACCGCACCCTGCGTGGCATCGAACAGTATTTGCGGTGCGCTCGCATCAGTCGTCGGTGTTCCGCCCTGGACGCCGCGAATCGTGACGCGCTGCCCGACGGAGATCGCGTCGGTGCCGAGGTCAGTGCGGCGATCGCCGTCGCGGAATACTTTCGTCTCCGGACCGATCTCGACGACGACGTCGTCATGGAAATGCGCGCGCCGGTCGGACGGCACGAGTGTTGCGCCGCGTACGGTGAGGACGTTGCCGTCGCGCTTGATCACGTTGCCGACGACCGCATCCCTGCCGAAACCCGGTACGCTGGAGCCGGCGAGGACCAGTGCGGCGGTGAACTCGCGTTCCGTCACGCTCAGCGTGCCGGCCGCAACGGTGGGCGTGCCCGTGCCCGCCGCCGCGAGCGCCCGCAGGCCGTCCGCGCCGACGTACATCGCCTCGTCGACCTCGAATTCGGTGTCACTCGTCACATGGACTTTCATGCGTCCGAAGTCGCCATGCCGGTCGTGGGAAGGCCGCAGTGCGATCGTGTACGTCATTTCGTCGACATTGACGTCGGCCAGTGGTCCGCGAACGCGAATGCCCTTCTCATCGACAGGCATCACCTCGGCGAGAATGAACGGTTCGGTTATCGCTTCGGCCGGCGAGGGTACGATGTCGACCGTGTGCGATGCCGCCAGGTCGAAGTCGAGCTGCAGCAGAGCCGCCTTGCCCTTGACGATGCGCAGCTGGTCGCGATTCGACAGCCGGACCCTGAGCTGCGTCTGGCCAAGGACATTGCCATCCATGTCCTTGACGACGGCCTCTTTCGAGGCACCGCCGGCTTCGACGAAGATCTCCGCGTCCGTGAAGTCGAGCCGAATCGTGCCCGCCACGTAGGTCGCAGGCGGGATCACGGCCGCGCTGACGATTTCGGTCAGGTCGACATAGTCGGTGAAATTGATGCGCGTCGCTCGCGGCAAGGTCTCGACGATACGACCGTTCGCCGTTTCCAGCTCGATGGAGAGGACGTCGACGGAGTAGTTGAGGAAATCACCGTCGGCATCCGTGAGGCCGATGATGACGGTGCCACATTCATTGTGCGTCGCTGGGTCAGCCGGGTCGCAGCCCAGGACGGGTGTCGGGCTGCTCGTCGTCGAGGCCCCGCCACCGCAGGCCGCGAGCAGCGCCGCGAGTGTCAAAAGCAGTCCCTGTCTCAGGAATTTCATGCCAGTCTCCTTGTGCGTTTGGCCAGTGTTCAGGCCTATAACGCCCTCGGCGGCGATGCGTTGACGGCGTTACAGAAAAACAGAGACTTAGCTTGTATTCCTCAGACATCGTGTCAAAATGGGGACCCGTAATGACGCGTTCGTCCGACACGACTACCAACACGGGAATCCGCCACCGAAAACCCCGCGCGGGCGAACGTACTCGCGGCTCGGTAGACGCCATGCAAACCAAGTTTGCAGTCGGCGTTCAAAACCTCGACCACGAGCATTATCTCGAGCAACTGCAGAGCAATATCGACGAACTGCCCGATGCGGCAGGCGCGGATGCGGCATTTATCGCGTTGATCTCGGAGGACGGCGAGGAAATCGAAACGGTTCTCGCGTCGAGCAATGGTTTTGCGCAGTGCAAGCCGGGCCAGCTGGCCGGTGAGAAGATCCAGGACTGGCAGTGGCTGCGCAAACGCCTCGGGCATCTTCGGGTCATCGAAGTCGCCGACACGATGACCGGTCCGTCGGCGGCGCGTGACGATCTCGAGAGGCTCAACGAGCTGCACATCGGTTCCACGCTCATCATCGGGTTCTCGGTTCACGGCGAGATTGCCGGCTTCCTGGGCATCGCCAATGAGCTGCCGGTCGACTCGTGGGACGCCAATCTGCACCTGCTCATGAAACTGTTCGGATCGTCGCTCGCCGCGGGTCTCGAACGCGTTCGCGACAAGCAGATTCTGGCGGAACTCCAGGAGCGCAATACGCTCGTCGCGATGACGGCGAACGACGGTATCTGGGATTTTGACGGCGAGACGAAGCGCATCAATCTCTCCCGCCGCTGGAAGACCATGCTCGGCTATGACGTCGATGACGACGACGTCAAGCTGGACTGGTACAAGCTCGTGCACCACGACGATATCGCGCGAGTGCAATCGCGCATGCGCGAACACATCGAGGGCAAGACGCCGTTTTTTGAATCCGTGCACCGCATGAAGCACCAGAGCGGCGAATGGCGCTGGATGAAGAGTCGAGCCAAGGGCATCGTCGACGGCAACGGCAGGCTGGTCCGCCTGCTCGGCGTCGAGGTCGACATCACCGAGCGTAAGCTCTACGAGGACGCGCTGTTCCGCGAAAAAGAAAGCGCGCAAATCACGTTACAGTCGATCGGCGACGGCGTCATTACGACCGACGGCAAGTGCAATGTGGAATACGTGAACCCGGTCGCCGAGGAACTGACGGGCTGGAAAGTGGACGACGCCAGTGGCCGCCCGATCGACGAGATCTTCCGCGGATTTCACGAGGAAACCTGTGAGCCGCTCGAGAACCCGCTGGCCGTCGCAATGCGGCGCGACCGTTCGATCAAGTCGGTGCGACCGACGCTGCTGATCCGCCGCGACGGCAACGAACTCTACATCGAGAGCACGGCCTCGCCGATCCGTGACGGCAAGGGCGCGGTCATGGGGGGCGTTCTCGTTTTCCACGACGTGTCGGAGTCCCGCGATCTCAACCGCCGGCTCAGCTACCACGCGAGCCACGATATTCTCACGGGCCTCGTCAATCGCGCGGAATTCGAAAACCGCGTCGAGCGAGCGCTCAAGAGCGCGAGGGCCCGGGAGACGTCGTATGCCCTGCTGTACCTCGACCTCGACCAGTTCAAGATCGTCAACGACTCCTGCGGCCACAGCGCCGGCGACGCCTTGCTCGGCCAGCTCGGTACGTTGCTGAAGTCGAAGATCCGCTGGCGCGATACGCTGGCGCGCCTGGGCGGTGACGAATTCGGCGTGTTGCTCGAGAGCTGCAGCCTCGACGAGGCGATGAACACAGCCGAGACCCTGCGCATGGCCATCGGGGACTACAAGTTTGTCTGGGAAGAGCGGACATTCAGGCTCGGGGTGAGCATCGGCGTCGTGCCGATCACGGCCGATAACGAAGACGTTGCGGCGTTGCTGACGGCCGCGGACAGCGCCTGCGCGGCGGCCAAGGAAGCCGGCCGCAACCGGATCCACAGCTTCCAGGAAAACGACATCGACCTGATGCGCCGGCGTCGCGAGATGCAGTGGGCGGCGCGTATCAACAACGCGCTCGAAGAAAACCGTTTCGAGCTTTTCAGGCAGACTATCCAGCCGCTGCAGGCCGAGGAAGAGGGCGCGCATTACGAAATCCTGCTGCGCATGCGCGACGAAAACGGCGGCATTATCTCTCCGGGGCTTTTCATCGAGGCCGCCGAGCGCTACGGCATCACGCCGAAAATCGATCGCTGGGTGATCCGCAGCGCATTTCGCTGGCTCGTGTCCGAGGCCGACGAGCGCGAGCGGCTGTCGCTATGTTCCATCAATCTCTCGGGGCAGAGTCTCGGTGACGAGAAGTTCCTGCCCTTCGTCGTCGACCAGTTCCAGATGAGCGGCATCGACGCGACGAAGATCTGTTTCGAAATCACGGAAACCGCGGCCATTGCGAGTTACTCGCAGGCCAATCGATTCATCAATGCATTGAAAGAGCTTGGGTGTAAGTTTGCACTCGACGACTTCGGCACTGGGTTGTCGTCGTTCGGTTATCTCAAGCACTTCCCCGTGGACTTCCTGAAAATCGACGGCAGCTTCGTCAAGGAGATATTGCATGATCCGATCGACCGCGAGATGGTACGTTCGATTAATGAAATCGGTCACCTTACCGGCAAGCAGACCATTGCCGAATTCGCGGAGAATGAAGAGATCATTACGATGCTCAGGGGCATGGGCATCGATTATGCACAAGGGTACGGCGTTTCCGAACCCAAGCGCGTAACGCGCGCCGTCGCCTGAGCCCGATTTCCTAGTCGATGCGGAACAGCATCGACAGGTCGGCAGCCCTCACATTCTTGGTCAGGGCACCCGTCGATATGTAGTTGACGCCTGTCGCTGCGATATCCCGAATCGATTCGAGCGTCACGTTGCCGGATGCCTCGAGCTCGGCCGCGACGTAACCGTAGCTGCGGTTCGTCTCGACAGCTTTCGCGAGATCCGCGATCGAAAAATTATCCAGCAGGATACGCGTTGCGCCAGCGTCGAGCGCTTCGAGGAGTTCGTCCTGGTTTTCGACCTCGACCTCGATCAGTGCTTCATCGCCGGCCGCGCGGGCGGCTTCGATCGCCGCCGTGATGCCGCCTGCGGATTTGATGTGGTTCTCCTTGAGGAGAATGGCATCGAACAGGCCCACACGATGATTGTGGCCACCGCCACAGGTAACGGCGTATTTCTGTGCCAGGCGCAGCCCCGGAATCGTCTTGCGGGTGTCGAGGAGGCGGACGGCGGTGCCGCTGATCGCCGCAACATACTGCGACGTTGTCGTCGCCGTTCCCGATAGTGTCTGCAGGTAATTCAGCGCCGTGCGCTCGCCCGTCAGCAGCGCGCGCGCGGGCCCGACCAGCTTGCAGATGATATCGCCTGCCTCGGCGCGGCCACCGTCACCGACATACCAGTCCACAACCACGGACTCATCGAGCTGGCGAAACACTTCGTTGACCCAGGCCTCGCCGCAAACCACGAGGGATTCGCGTGCGAGGATCTGTGCGCCAACGACTGTGGCCTCGTCGATCAGCGAGGCCGTAAGGTCACCGGCACCGACATCCTCGGCAAGGGCCGCCGCGACGCCGGGGCCGATGGAAGCTCTGGTCGCTTCGTCGAGCAACGCTGCCTACATGAACCAGCCATGGCCGGCGCCGACCATGCTCATGGCCATCGGAATGGACATCAGGGTATTGGAGCGCGAGGCGAGAAACGCGATGTTCTTTGCCTTGGCCACTTCATCGGCACTGGCCTCGACGATACCGAGAACTTTCTTCTGGTTGGGCCAGATGAGGACCCAGACGTTGAACAGCATGATCGTGCCAAGCCATGCGCCAACGCCGATCGTCATGGCGTACTGATTGACCGGGTCGGTATTGAGGCCGAGCATGAAAGCGTTGAAGAACTGCCCCTTGTGCAGCAGGAACGCCGCGCCGGAGAGCCACGTCACGAGAGCGGCCCAGCGGAACCAGGCGAGTGCGCGCGGCGCCACATACTTCGCAATAGCGGCTGGCCCCGGACCGTCCTTGTCGCCGGCGGCTTCCGCCAGCGCCGGGACCTGGACGAAGTTGAAGTAATACAGCAGACCGATCCAGGTGACTCCTGCGAGCACGTGCAGCCAGATGATGATGGACTGCGACGTCAGGCCGGCGACCATGTGATTGCCTTTAGTGACCAGGACGATGACGACGGCGAGAAGGAGGCCGGCAACGATTGTGCCGCCAATGCTCTTGAGAGGATTCATGTTGTCGATCTCCGAGAAACCTATGCAGTGGGCGATTTCCGCAATTTAGCGGGAATCAAGCCGCCTGCGGGGTGTCGGTATTATAGGGATGGCGCTACAATCGCGCCAATATCGGGAGAGCGCTCATGCGGATTGGCTTGATTTTGCTGTTGTCGCTGTCGCTGGCGGGCTGCACGGCGCTGATGGTCGGTGGCGCTGCCGCCGTCGGCTACCAGGTCGGCAAGGACGAGCGCACGGCGAGCGTGGTCGCAAGCGATTCGGCCATTACGACCAAGATAAAGGGCAAGTACGTTGGCGACTCGGTGGTCAGCGTCTTCAATATCGGCGTGAGAACTTACGAAGGGACCGTGACCCTGTCCGGTACGGTCGGCAGCATAGCGGCGCGTGACCGTGCCGTGTCGCTGGCGAGGGCGACCGATGGGGTCAGGGCGGTCAATAACCAGATTATTATCGAGGATCGAAGCGAATGAGTGTCAACGAACGCATCGCGGAGCAGCTCGGCTCCCACGACGTGCTGCTGTACATGAAGGGTACGCCGGATTTCCCGCAGTGCGGGTTTTCGGGGCAGGCCGTGGCGGCCCTGAACGCCATCGGCAAGCCCTATGCCTACGTCAATATTTTTGAAGACCCGGAGATTAGGGAGGGCCTCAAGGAGTATTCCAACTGGCCAACGTTTCCGCAGCTCTATGTCAAAGGCGAGCTGGTCGGCGGATGCGACATCATGATCGAGATGTACCACTCCGGTGAGCTCAAGGACCTGCTCGAAGGCGTCGGCTCCCAGGGCTCCCAGGGCTCCCAGGGCTCCCAGGGCTCCTAGGGTTGCGGGGGCGCGTTCTCGCGCGTCACCTCGAAGATATCCCGGTATCGATTGACGGCGTCGCAGAATAGCTCCGCCGTCATCTCGGCATCGTAGGATGCCGAGTGCGCCTGCGTCTCGTCCCAGCCCAGTCCCGCGGCGATCGCAGCGCGAGCGAGTACGGTCTGGCCGTACGCGACGCCGCACAGCGTCGCTGTATCGAAGCAGCTGAACGGATGAAACGGGTTGCGCTTGATCATTGACCGGGCGACGGCCTCGTTGAGGAAGCCGAGGTCGAAATGCGCATTGTGGCCGACGAGCACGGCGCGTGAGCAACGCGCTTCGCGTATGGCCCGGCGCACCTCGCGAAAGGTCCGCTGCAGGGCATCGCGCTCGTCGATCGCCGGCCTCAGCGGATGGTGCGGGTCGATGCCATTGACGGCCAGGGAGGCCTCTTCGATGTTCGCGCCCTCGAACGGCTTGACGTGATAGCGAATCGTCTCGCCGCGCTGCAAGTGACCGTCGCCGTCGATCTCGAGCAGCACGGCTGCGATTTCGAGTAGCGCGTCGGTCTTCGCATTGAAACCGCCGGTCTCGACATCGACGACCACCGGCAGGAACCCGCGAAAGCGGTCCGCCATTCTTGTTGCATCAGTCACTTAGCGGCGCGCCCTGAACAGGTCCTTGTCGAGAATCGCGCTCATCGTATAGCGCACGCCGAATCCGGTGAAGCGGCTTGCGATGTGTCCGAGTCCTTTCTCGTTCTGGCCTGCGGCCAGGTCGAGGTGTACCCATGGCACGTCGTTTTCGATAAATTCCGAGAGGAAACTCGCTGCAAGGATGTGGTCACCCACGCCCTTGACCGAGCACTGCTGGAAATCCGCGGTTTCGCTTTTCAGGTCTTCCATGAATTCCTTGCCGATCGGGAAAGGCCAGACGCGCTCGCCGCTCTGCTTGCCCACTTCGATCAATTCGTCGTGCAATTGCTCGCGGTTGGTGAATACACCAGAGTAGCGTGTCGTCAGGGCGCGGATGCAGCTGCCGGTCAGCGTCGCAAAATCGACGATAATGCCGGGCTTGTCACGGCTCGCCAGCACGAGCGTGTCGGCCAGCGCCATGCGGCCCTCGGCGTCGGTATGAATGGTCTGGATCGTCTTGCCGTTCGCCGCCGTAATGACGTCCTGCGACTTGTACGCTTTCGGCCCCGTGCGGTTTTCCGTGATCGCGAGCCAGCAGTCGACGGCGATGGGCAGGCGCATCTCGCTGATCGCGAGGAAACTTCCCAGCGCAACCGCGCTGCCCTGCATGTCCCCGTGCATGTCGAGCATGAATTCGAACGGCTTCAGGTTGATCCCTCCCGTATCGAAGATAATGCCCTTGCCGACGAGGCTCAGGTCGGCCCGCGCCGATTTCTTCCCGGGCCGGTACCGCAGGCGCACGATACTGGCGCTGTCGTCGTCATTGCCCTGCGCAACCGCGAGAAAAGCGCCACAGCCGAGTGACGACAGCTCCTTGGTACCGAAACGCTTGCACTGCCAGCCGTGCTGTTTTGCGAGCGACCCGACCAGGTCGGCGTAGGCGATTGCATCGAGATAATTTGGCGGCGCCGCGGTGAGCCAGCGTGCCAGGTTGTTGCCCTTGGCCTCGGCCTCGGTGCGCCGCGTATCGATACGCCCGTCCAGGCCGAGGAGCCGAATACTACGGATACGATCCGGCGTGGCATCGGTCTTGTACGCCGGCAGCCTGAATGCGGCCGCGAGCGCGCCGGCGAGAACGTTTCCGACGATCCGCCGCCTTGTGCCGTCGTCGACACCGACCGCGCAAATGCCGAGACTGCCGGCTTTCTCCCGGGTCGTGGCGGCGAGCAACTGGCGGCCCAGCGTCAGCTGTTCGAACACCGACGCACGTGCCGACAGCGTTCCGGCCGCGACAAAAGTCTGTTTTTTGTTGGCAAGCCGCGTCGTGAATGCGGGCGTGGTGCCGGCCGCGTGCTTGCCGTGCACCGCCTGCAACTTCGCGCCATTCGGGAGTTTTCCGAAATCCGCTTTCGAGGGTCGTTCCGGTAGTATCACGAGCAACTGATCGCAGGCCGCAACGGCATTGGCATCGATGCGTCCGGGTTTCTGGTAAATACGAATGTCACGAAGATCGGGCGTGACGTTTTTCATGACGGTATTCTCCCCGTGAAGCTTGACCCTCGCGGCACAAACGTCGAATATGACGCCCCCATATGCGACCGATCTGCCCGCGCGAGGTTGCGGGCATCCTAGCAGGACGCAGATCTTAATTCACGCGCAGACCAGCGGCTTGAAAACGCAGGCCGGGCGAACAGAATATGAGCAGTTTCAACCCGTTTGACGACATTGATCCGATAGAAACAGGGGAGTGGGTCGAATCCATCGACTCGGTGCTTTCCGTGCACGGCCCCGAGCGTGCGCATTTCCTCCTGAACCGCATGATCGACCATGCGCGGCGTTCGGGCGCCTACCTGCCGTATACGCCGAACACCGCCTACCTGAACACGATCGGTACGGCCCACCAGCCCGAGTACCCGGGAGATCGCTCGCTGGAGCGTCGGATCGAGGCCTACCTGCGCTGGAATTCGATGGCGATGGTCGTCAATGCCAACCGCATCAGTACCGAATACGGCGGTCACATCTCGAGCTACGCATCGTCGGCGACGTTGTACGAGGTCGGTTTCAATCATTTCTGGCGTGGCGCGACCGACAAGCAGGAAGGCGACCTCGTGTTCATTCAGGGGCACTCGGCGCCGGGCATCTATGCGCGGGCGTTCCTCGAGGGACGGCTCGAAGCGGGCGACCTCGATCGGTTCCGCCGCGAGGTCGGCGGCGGCGGATTGTCGTCTTACCCGCATCCGTGGCTGATGCCCGAGTTCTGGCAATTCCCGACCGTTTCGATGGGGCTCGGGCCGATGATGGCCATCTACCAGGCACGTTTCATGCGCTACATGGAACACCGAGGTCTCATCGAGCCGAGCGACCGCAAGGTGTGGTGTTTCCTCGGCGACGGCGAAATGGACGAGCCGGAATCGATGGGCGCGATCACGATGCCCGTGCGCGAGCGCCTCGACAACCTGGTGTTCGTCGTCAACTGCAACCTGCAGCGCCTCGACGGGCCGGTCCGCGGAAACGGCAAGATCATCCAGGAACTCGAGGCCGCGTTCGGCGGCGCGGGCTGGAACGTCGTGAAGGTCGTCTGGGGCTCTCGCTGGGATCCGCTGCTCGCGAAAGACCATTCGGGCAAGCTGCGGCAGATCATGGAGGAGACCGTCGACGGCGAATACCAGAAGATCAAGTCGATGGATGGCAAGTACGTTCGCGACACGTTCTTCGCCAAGTACCCGGAAACGGCCGAGATGGTCGCCAACATGTCGGACGGCGAGATCTGGCGCCTGAACCGTGGTGGCCACGATCCGTTGAAGGTGTATGCCGCCTACGACGCGGCGACGAAACACACGGGCGGCCCGACCATCATTCTCGCCAAGACGATCAAGGGCTATGGCATGGGCAAGGCCGGCGAAGGCCAGAACATTGCCCACCAGCAGAAGAAGATGGATCTCGAGGAGGTCAAGACGTTTCGGGATCGCTTCAATATTCCCGTCAGCGACAGCGAACTCGGCGAGAGGGTGCCTTACTGCAAGCCCGATCCTGATAGCGCGGAATTCGAATACCTGATGGAGCGCCGCGAATCGCTCGGCGGCTTCCTGCCGCGCCGGCGGAGTAAATCGAAGTCGCTGCCGGCGCCGCCGTTGGAGATGTTTCGCACGCAACTCGAGGGCACGGGCGAACGCGAAGCATCGACGACGATGGCATTCGTGCGCATGCTGACGGCACTGACCCGCGACAAGCAGATCGGCAAACACATCGTGCCCATCGTGCCCGACGAAGCGCGCACGTTCGGCATGGAAGGCATGTTCCGCCAGATCGGCATCTACGCCTCGCAAGGACAGCTCTACGAGCCGCAGGATTCCGGCGAACTGATGTACTACCGCGAGGACAGGAAGGGCCAGATTCTCGAGGAGGGCATCAACGAGGGCGGTGCCCTGTCGTCGTGGATTGCCGCCGGCACCGCCTACGCCAATCACGATATGCCGATGGTGCCTTTCTACATCTACTACTCGATGTTCGGGTTCCAGCGCGTCGGCGATTTCATCTGGGCGGGCGGTGACATGCAGACCCGCGGCTTTCTCATCGGCGGCACGGCCGGTCGCACGACGCTGGCTGGCGAGGGTCTGCAGCATCAGGATGGCCACAGCCTGGTCACGGCCTCGACGGTGCCCAACTGCCGGTCCTACGACCCGACCTACGCTTACGAACTGGCCGTGATCGTCCAGGACGGCATGCGGCGCATGATCGAGGAGCAGGAGAACGTCTTCTACTACATCACCTGCATGAACGAGAACTACGCGCACCCGCCGATGCCGGCCGGCGTTGAGGAGGGCATCCTGCGCGGCATGTACCCGCTCGACATCAACAAGAGCCAGGGCAAGGTGCGCGTGCAGCTGATGGGCTCGGGAACGATCCTGCGCGAAGTCATTGCAGCGGCTGAACTTCTGATGAAGGACTTCGGCGTTGTCGCCGACGTCTGGTCGGTCACGAGCTTCAACGAGCTGCGCCGCGATGCGCTCGAGATCGACCGCTGGAATCACCTGCATCCGGACAAGCCACCGCGCAAGTGCTGGGTCGAGCAGTGTTTCGGCGACCGCCCCGGGCCCTATGTCGCAGCGACCGACTACATGAAGATCGTTGCCGACCAGATCCAGAGCTGGGTACCCGGCAAGTTCTACTCGCTTGGCACCGATGGTTACGGCCGCAGCGATGCGCGCAAGGCTCTGCGCGAACACTTCGAGGTCGATCGCCGCTTCATCGCGATAACGGCTCTCAATGCACTCGTGCGTGACGCCGCGCTCGATCAGAAGACCGTCGCGCAGGCCATAAAGAAGTACGGTATCGATCCGGATCGCCCGGATCCCGTAACGCTGTAGGCCGGGGCGCGACAGTGGCTAAGACTATCGACATCGTGGTACCGGACCTCGGCGACTTCGCCAACGTCGAGGTGATCGAAGTGCTGGTGGGATCCGGCGACAAGGTCGAGCGCGAGGACGGCCTCGTAACGATTGAAACTGACAAAGCCTCCATGGACATCCCGTCGCCCGAGGACGGTGTCGTCGAAGCGCTCACGGTCGGTGTCGGCGACACGGTGTCGACGGGCGACGTGATCGGTCGGTTGACGGTCGAAGACGGCGCCGGCGCCAGCGAGGTGTCTGACGACGCCGCCACCGAGCGCAGCGGAGACACCGGCGCGTCGCAGACGCTGGTCGTCCCGGATATCGGCGACTTCTCGGATGTCGACATTATCGAAGTGCATATCGCTGCCGGCGATGCAGTTGATGTCGAGGATCCGCTGATAACGCTCGAGACCGACAAGGCAGCCATGGACGTACCGGCCGTGGTCGCCGGCACGGTGAAGGACGTACTCGTCAAGGTCGGCGACAAGGTGTCGGAAGGCGCGTCGATCGCGACGATCGAGACCGCCGGTGGCGCGGCCAGAGAACCGGCGAAGAATGACACTGAGGCGCAACCGGCCGTCGCCCCGGCCGCGCCCGCCGCGAGCACTCCGGCGCCTGCCCGGCAGGCGGAGGTGCCGCGCAGCCTGCCTGGTATCGACGAGGCCGGATTTGCGCGGGCGCACGCCAGCCCCTCGGTGCGCAAGCTCGCACGCGAACTGGGCGTCGATCTTGCGAGGGTCAACGGCAGCGGGCGCAAGAGCCGCATTGTTCACGACGACGTCAAGTCCTACGTCAAGGCGATCCTGACAGGACAAAGCGCGGGGCCCGCCGGAGGCGGTTTGCCCTCGACGCCGGTCGTGGATTTTGCGAAATTCGGCGACATCGAGACACAGCCGCTGACACGCATCCAGAAGATATCGGGTCCGCGGCTGCAGGCCAGCTGGATCAACCTGCCGCACGTTACGCAGCACGATCTCGCGGATATTACCGAGCTGGAGGCCCGGAGGCAGGCGCTGAAAGGACCTGCGAAGGAGCGCGGCATCAGCCTGACGCCGCTTGCTTTCATCATGAAAGCCTGCGTAGCGGCGCTGCAGGAATTTCCAAAGGTCAACGCGTCGTTGTCAGAGGACGGCGAGAATCTCGTCTACAAGAAATACATTCACCTTGGCTTCGCGGCGGACACCGAGCAGGGACTCGTGGTGCCCGTCATTCGAGACGTGGACACGAAAGATGTCTACGAAATCGCGAAGGAACTCGGCGAGCTGTCTGCGCTGGCGCGCGACGGCAAGCTGAAGGCGGACCAGTTACAGGGCGCGACGTTCACGATTTCCAGCCTCGGCGGGATCGGTGGCACGGCGTTCACACCGATCGTCAATGCGCCCGAGGTCGCGATTCTGGGCGTTTCGCGGTCATCGATGCAGCCCGTCTGGAATGGCAGCGAGTTCGAGCCGCGGCTCATGCTGCCCTTGTCTTTCTCGTACGATCATCGCGTCATCGACGGCGCCCAGGCCGTGCGGTTCACGACCTTCCTCGGCCAGCAGCTGGCCGATGCCGACACGTTGCTGCAGGCGATTCCCTAGTGGCCGTCAAGCTTACGATCCCCGACCTCGGCGATTTTGCCGACGTCGAAGTCATCGAGATCGTCGCGTCGCCCGGAGACGTGGTCGCGGTCGAAGACCCGCTCATCACGCTCGAAACCGACAAGGCAACGATGGACGTGCCCGCCGAGGCGGCCGGCACGATCATCTCCATCGACGTGAAGGTCGGCGACCGCGTTTCGAAGGGCGACCCGTTGGTCACGATCGAACCCGGCGGCGAGGCATCAGCGGACGATCCGGAGGATCAGGACTTCGAGACCACGCGCACGATGTCCGCGCCGGAGATTGCCGCCGCGACCAAGGTCACAGGCGATGCGACGCACACGGCAGAGCTCGTCGTCGTCGGCGCGGGACCCGGCGGCTACACGGCCGCGTTTCGTGCCGCCGATCTCGGCATGGACGTCGTGCTCGTGGAGCGCTCGCCGGTCCTTGGCGGCGTATGCCTCAACGTCGGCTGTATTCCGTCGAAGGCCCTGTTGCACGCTGCGAAAGTGATCGATGACGCGGCGGCGATGGCCGATCACGGCGTCGTTTTTGGCAGGCCGCAAATCGACGCCGAAAAGCTGCGTGACTGGAAGAACGAAGTCATCGGCAAGCTGACGGGCGGTCTCTCGACGATGGCGAAGCAGCGCAAGGTGCGCGTCATTCAGGCGACCGCGAAGTTCGAAGGCGAGCATCGCCTGCGCCTCGACAACGGCGAAACCATACACTTCGAAAAGTGCATCATCGCCGCCGGGTCCGAGCCGATCATGCTGCCGGGTCTGCCGGACGACCCTCGCATCGTCGACTCGACAGGCGCACTCGAGCTGGCGCCGCTGCCGAACAAGTTGCTCGTGGTGGGCGGCGGCATCATTGGCCTCGAAATGGCCTGCGTGTACAGCGCGCTGGGCACCGAGGTCAGCGTGGTCGAACTCATGGACCAGCTCATGCCGGGCACCGACAAGGACTTGCTGAGGCCATACACCAAGCACGTCAAGGACCGCTACGAGGCAATCATGCTGAAGACGAAGGTCACCGGCATGCGCGCTACCGATGCCGGTATTGAAGTGTCTTTCGAAGGCGACGACGCACCGGCAACCGGAGTCTACGATCGTGTCCTCGTGGCCATTGGGCGCCGTGCCAACGGTGACAAGCTCGATGCCGCGAAGGCCGGCGTCGCCGTCGACGAGCGGGGCCTCATCGCCGTCGACAAGCAGATGCGCACCAACGTGAAGCATGTCTTTGCCATCGGCGATCTCGCGGGCGGCCCGATGCTCGCGCACAAGGCGACGCACGAAGCCAAGGTTGCCGCCGAGGCGGCGCACGGCGAGAAGAGCTTTTTCGATGCGCGCACGATACCCTCGGTCGCCTACACCGATCCCGAGGTCGCCTGGGTCGGTCTGACCGAGAACGAAGCGAAGGACAAGGGTGTCGATTACGAGAAGGCCCAGTTTCCGTGGGCGGCCAGCGGCCGCGCGTTGTCGCTGGGTCGGCCGGAAGGCTTCACGAAACTCCTGTTCGATCCACGAACGAAGCGGGTGCTCGGTGGTGCGATCATCGGTCCTGCTGCGGGGGACCTGATTGCCGAAATCGGCCTCGCGATCGAAATGGGAGCCGACGCAGCCGACATCAGCCTGACCATCCATCCGCATCCGACCTTGTCGGAAACCGTGGCGTTCTCGGCCGAAGCCTTCGAAGGCACGCTGACCGACCTGTACATCCCGAAGAAGAAGCGCTAGCGGACTCGCCGGTAGTTCGATGCGGCGTACAGCGCGAGCCCGACCGCGAGCAACACGGATACGCGAAGCCAGTCGGCAGGTTCTGACTGGACGAGGAGCCACAGGCAAACGCCCATTGCGACCAGCGGAATCGCATACCCTCCAGGCAGCTGATAGGCCTGGCTTTGTGCCGCGGCGCCGGCACTCCGCCTGATGCGCGGCAGCGCGGCGATGCAGACGATGTAGGCCAGCAGGCGGACGACGGAACTGCCGACCGCCAAAGAGACGAAATTGCTCGACAGGCCGAGCGTGAGAGCCATCGCTCCCATGACCAGTATCGCGTTGTAAGGGGTGGCGTGCCTTGCATGGATGCGCGCGAACCAGGCCGGTAGCTGCCCGATCTCGGCAAGCGCGAACAGGATTCGCGGTGCGGCCAGCATCGAGCCGGCGAGATTGCCGCCGATCGAAAACACCGCGGCCAGCGTGATGACCAGCGCCCCTGCCGGCCCCGCGAGTGAGCGACCGACATCGACGAGCGTTGCCTCGGCGTAGTCGGCAGGCGGGACGATGGTGACGAAGACAAGCACGATCAGGAAATACAGCACACCGGTCAGTATGACCGTGCGTATGAGTGCAGCAGGCACGGTCTTTTTCGGCTGACTGGTCTCGCCCGCCGTGACGCCGATCGTCTCGAAGCCGACGTAAGCGTAGATCAACAGCAGCGTAGTGCCGCCGATGTCCTCGATGAAGAAGCTGCCGCCCGGGACCAGGGTTGCGCCGGTGACGTGCTGCAGCCCGAGCAGGACCAGGAGCAACAGCGGCGTGACCTTCAGCACGGTGAGGACGCTCATCGCCCGCACACCGTCCTTGACGCCGTGAATGTTGGCCCACGTGAGGCCGACCGTTACGACGGCGATGACGAGGGCACGCGCCGGGCCGGATGCAAAGACGTCGGACAACGAAGCAAGGTAAGCCGCCATGACATTGGCGTTGGCCGCAAACGCGGTCATGCGCGCGAGGAAGATGAGCCAGCCGGTGCCGTAGCCGACGACCGGGCCGAACGCGTCACGGGCATACAGCACCGGACCGCCTGTGCGGTCGTAGTAGCTCGCGAGCTCCGCAAATGTCAGGACGACAGAAATGAACAGCACCCCGACGATGAGGAACAGCCAGGGGCTGTACAATCCCGCGTTGATGGCCACCTTGCCGGGCAGGGCGAAGATGCCGGCGCCGATCACGGAGTTGAGGACGAGAAACGCCGCTCCGAAGATGCCGATATCGCGCCTGAGGTGACTTGCGCCGTGTCCCGAGCTCGATCCTTGCATCGAGCGATGTTAGCAGATCGTGCTAGCCGCGCAGTTTCCTGTCCAGCACGTAGTCGACGCTCAGCTTACCGGCGCCTCTGAAGACGAGCGGCAGCAGCATCACGAGGAACAGCAGCGGGATCCGGAAGTTGCCGAAGCCCTTGTCGGTGACCGTGTAGCCTTTCCACAATTCGGCCAGGCTGCTCCACTGATCGGGCCAGTGGACGCCGGCGATCGCCACGATGGTCAGTATGACGAGGCAGAACGCCCAGAAGCGCGTGAAAAGCCCGACAACGAGACCGATGGCGCCGAGGATTTCGAACCACGTGGCGAGGAACCAGCTGACCTCGACGGGAACGACATTGAAGGGAAACGGGAAGTTGTCCTGCACGTTCGCGAACCAGTTACTGCCGTTGTATTTCATGAGGCCAGCCCGGCCGAATTCCCACGCCATGAGCAGGCGGATGGGCAGCAGCGCGACCCAGTCGCCGCTCGATTCGAGCAGGTCGATCAGTCGTATTCTCAGTTCCAGCAGGGCAGTCATCGGCTTCTCCTTCAAGTCGGGCTGCGGGTGCCAGCCAGGATGTCCAAATGGCGCATCTCGCGCAGTGCCGCGGCGCCGTGTTCGACGAGCGCGTCGGCGTCGGGATAGTTGATCTTCGCAGCCAGCCGACGCAGCAATGCCTCGCCGCTCAGGCGCTCGCGGTTGTTTTCGATCTCCTCGAGCAGCGCTGCAGTTACGGCATTGAGTTCGAGGAAACCGACCTCGTCATCGCTATCGCGGTACAGCGCGAGATACACCGGTGCATCTTCGGCTTCGGCCGGCAGGAAATCCGGCGAGATTCGGTGCACCGGGTAATGGTAGGCGTAAGCCCAGGCCAGGGCGGACTTTACCGGAGTGCCGCGCATAAGGTCGCCGTCCGGATCGACACCGGCCATGTCCGTCTCGTCCTCGGACACCGACAGCGCCAGCTCGGCATACTCGTAGTGCGCCAACTCGACGAGGAACGGATAGTCATTCGCCGTGGGCTCGAATTCGTTTTGCAGGAAGTCGAGAAACTCCTCGGGTAGCTGCAGGAAATAGGGCGTTTGTGCCCGATGCCGGGTCATGAAGCCGCGGATGAAACGTCGCCAGTCGGTATCGCTGTGGATCTTGCGCAGCACCGGGAAAAACGTGCCGAGCAGGCTGTACAGGTTGTTGAAGAACAACTTGCGGTAGACCGCCATGCGCCGGTCCTCGATGCCCTCGGGTGCGGCAACGTGCTGCGGATCGCGAATGTGCGCAGCGAACCCGTACTGTCGATCCCTGAACGATGCCCGGTCAGCCATGGGCCACATTCCGTTTTTCGCTGGCGCCCTGGAGCGCGCGAATGCGGCCGACTTCGGCCAGCAGTTCCTCGATGGGCGGTATGTTGAAATCGCGCTCGAGGAGCGTGGGCACCGGACCGTACAAAGCGTAGGCTTCTTCGAGCAGCGCCCACGCCTGCTCGTCGACGGGCGAGCCGTGCGTGTCGATGCGCAGATCCTCATCTTCGACGAAGTGACCCGCGAGATGGAAATAGCGAATGCGCTCTGCCGGCATTGCGTGCAGGAACTCGCTGGCGTCGTACCGGTGATTGATGCTGTTGACAACGATATTGTTGATATCGAGCATCAGGTCGCAGTCGGCTTCGTCGAGCACGGCGAGAAGAAATTCGCGTTCGCTCAGCGTCGTGTCGAGCGGCGCGTAATAGCTGACATTTTCGAGCGCGATGCGCTGTTCGAGGATGTCCTGCACGCGGCGTACGCGCCCGGCCACCCAGGTGACAGCTTCCTCCGTGAAGGGGATCGGCATCAGGTCGTAGAGCTGGCCGTCGTCGCCGCAGGAGCTCAGGTGCTCGGAGTACAGGCGGATATCGTGTTCGGCCATGAAATCCTTGATGTCGTGAACGAGTTGTTCGTCGAGCGGCGACGGCGCCCCAATTGACAACGACAGCCCGTGGATGACGAACGGGTAGCGCTCGGTAAAGAAACGCAGCTTCTTGCCGAGCTTGCCACCGACGTGGATCCAGTTTTCAGGCGCGACCTCCATGAAGTCGATCTCGTCCGGCGGGTCCGCCATGAGCTTGTCGAGCATGGGGCGGCGGAGCCCGAGACCAGCGCCCTGCACCGGGTATTGCGGATTCGTGTCGGAAGTTCGGTGTTTCATCGTGTCCCCATGAGCGTTACTGGATCAGACCCCCGAGGGCCCGTGATTATTACAGCGCCTGGCCGGCAATGCGCCGCAGTCGCTCGAGATATTCTTCCTCGTCAGGCGGCAGGTTGCGGCTCTGACCCTCCCACAGCGTCTCGGCGAGCGCCTCGATCATTGCGTGTTCCGATTCGTGCGGGTCGGCGCTGCGGGCTGTCAGGGCCTCGTGGATTGCGGCGATGCCGGCCGGCCGGTCCGTCGAGACCTGCTCGCGAACCGCGAGGTGCAGGCCCATGTGCAGAAACGGGTTGGTCTTGCCACCGTCGGGCACGTAGTCCTTGTCGAGATCCGTGCCGGTCACGTCATCATGATATTCAGGATGCATTTCGATGACGTCGGCAATCTGCACTTCGAGCGGCGACGCCGGCCGTTTTGCCAGGCGTTTGCGCCACGCATCGGCGTACATCTGCCGTAGTTCGTTGCGGTCCTGCCCGAAAATCATGACAGCTCCTTGCGCTTGAATTCACACCATTCGAGGATCACGCACTCACCACACAGGGGTTTGCGTGCCTTGCAGGTGTAGCGGCCGTGCAGGATCAGCCAGTGATGCGCGTCTTTCCGGAATTCGTCGGGGGTCAGCCTGACCAGTCGCTTTTCGACCTCCAGCGGCGTCTTGCCGCTGGCGAGACCCGTGCGATTCGCGACGCGGAAGATGTGAGTATCGACGGCGATCGTGGGTTCGCCGAACGCCGTGTTGAGAATGACGTTGGCCGTCTTGCGGCCGACGCCCGGCAGCGCCTCGAGCGCAGCACGCGTCCGCGGCACCTCGCCCCCGTGTTCGTCGACAAGTATGCGGCATGTCTTGATGATGTTCTCGGCCTTGCTGTTGAACAGGCCGATCGTCCTGATGTAGGGCTTCAAACCCTCGATACCCAGTGCAAAGATCGATTCGGGCGTGTTCGCGACCGGGTAGAGTTTCTGCGTCGCCTTGTTGACGCTGACATCGGTGGCCTGGGCCGACAGGATCACCGCGATGAGCAACTCGAACGGGGTGCTGTAATCGAGCTCCGTGGTGGGCTCGGGCATTCTCTCGCGCAGGGCGCTGTATATTGCGATTCGTTTTTCCCTGTTCATTGTACTCGGTCCCTGCGGCGCGCCTGCCGCCGCGAGTCCAGGGCATTCTTGCCGGCGATTGCGAGTGCCAGGCTGAAAAATGCGCCGGGCGGCAGCACGGCGAGCAGCCAGGCCATCGACACGACTTCGCGGAATGCGCCCAGCGCCATCAGCAACAGCGCAAAACCGGTGCCCATTACCAGGCCGTCAATAATGCTCGATCCTATCGAATGGCGCGAGGCGTGCAATTCGGCACGCGCGACGATTGCGCAATTGGTCACGATCAGCGGTATGAAGATGCCGAGCGAACGGTCCAGGGCGGGGAACCAGGCCTTGAAGACGAGTTCGGTGCAGGTTACGAGACTGGCGATGATCAGCACGTAGATCGGGATGCGGATTTCGTCGAGAATCCAGCGCCGCGTCGCCGATACGAGCGCGTTGGACAGGACCAGCACCGCCAGCGTCGCGATGCCGAGGCCAAGACCGTTCTCAAACGTCGAGGTCACGGCGAGCAACGGACACAGGCCGAGGAGTTGTACGAGGCCGGGATTGTCGTGCCAGAGGCCGTCACGCAGTCGTGCCAGGATCGCGCTCATTCGGCGGCCTCCTTTGAAGCGTCCGCGGGCAATGCGAAGAGCGTTTCCCCGTTCGCCCCGAAAAACTCGAGCGTCTCGCGAACGGCCTTGACGATCGCGCGGGGGGTGACAGAGGCGCCGGTCAGTGCGTCGAACGTCCCGCCGTCGCTCCGGATAGCCCAGCCCGCCGCGACTGGGTCGCCAATGGATCGGCCCGTGAACTGGCCCGTCCAGTCCGATTTCGACGCTTCGACGAGATCGCCGAGCCCGGGCGTCTCGCGATGCTCGAGAACGTGAACGCCGGTCACGCGGCCGCCGACATCGACGCCGACGAGCAGCCGGATCGGGCCCGCGTAACCGTCGCGCGCGCTCACCACGAACAGGGCAGCGGCCGGCGCGTCCCCTGAATAGACCCGGTATACCAGCGCGTCTTCCGTGCCGGGCAGCGCATGGGGTGACGGAATCGTGACTTTTGCCGTGCCGATGCCGCTGTCGTACGACACGCCGGATAACGCGGGCTGGAGGTTTTGCTCGAGCCACGCCTGCTCGTTGGCGGCGATCCGCTCGTCGGTCAGTTCGTAGGTGAATGCAACCAGCGCCGTGCAGAGCGCGGCGACAACCGCGAGTGTGACACCGCTTCGCAATACCGAAATCTCAGCCACGTGCATCGCTCCCCGCGGCGTGGCCGACGATCCGCGGTCGCGTCACGTAGTCGATGGCCGGCACGGCCATGTTCATGATCAGCACGGCGAACGCGACGCCGTCGGCAAAGCTCCCCCAGGTGCGAATCGCGTAGGTCAGGAACCCGATACCCAGGCCGTAAATGAAACGTCCCTTCGGACTCGTGGCCGCCGATACCGGGTCGGTGGCGATGAAGAATGCGCACAGTATCGAGGCGCCGGCGAACAGGTGGAAACCAGGGCCGGGGTAGGTGCTCGAATCCACGAGGTACATCAGCGTCGCGGGGCCGAGCAGGCCGAGACCGACCCCCGCGGGGATGTGCCAGCGAACGATGCCGCGAATCATCAGCCAGAAGCCGCCGATGGCGGTGAAATTGCCGATCCATTCCCAGCCGCGGCCGCCGAAATCGCCCATCACGGCATGGGCGCGAATCTCCTGGACGGTATCGAGGTCGGCAAGTCCTGTCTTCATCAGGTCGAGCGGCGTGGCACGACTGATGGCGTCGAAACCCAGGGTCTCCGGCAGGCTGCCGGTCAGCGTATACGCAAGCGTCTGCAGGATGGTGAGGTGCTGGTAGTCGATGTCGCCCATGCGCGGCGCAACCCAGAGGTTCAGGTGCATCGGGAACGCCACGAAGATGACGACGTAGCCCGCCATCGCCGGGTTGAAAATATTGAAGCCGATGCCGCCATAAAGGTGCTTGGCAACGACCACGCCGAACAGGGCACCCGTGGCCGTAACCCACCACGGCGTCAGTGAGGGCAACGCCAACGCGAGCAGCACGGCCGTGACCAGTGCACTGTAGTCCGACAGCGCGGTCGCAGGTGTACGCCCGCGCAGCCACATTACGAGCGCTTCGCCGGCGACTGCGAAAATGCAGGCCACGAGTACGTTGAAGACCAGGCCCGGTCCGAAGTACCAGACGTGCGCGGCGGCGGCCGGAACGAGGGCGGCAAGCACCTGCAGCATCTGCGCTGCAACGCTGGTCTTCGGCGCCCAGTGCGGCGCATCGCGTCGTTCGAATTTCATTCCGCCGCGTCCTCGTCCTTCCCGCGTTTGCGCGCGAGGATCTCGGCGATGGCGGCCGGACCGGCCGACCGGGCCGCCGCCTTCTGCCGCGCAAGCTCGGCCTCGCGTTCCCGACTCGCTCTCTGCAGTCGTTCGTCGCGCGCCTCGAAGCGTTGCCGCGCGCGCTCTGCACGGGCTTTCTCGTCCGCCAGTTCGCGAATGCGGCCCTTGGCGTGCCGAAACGCGGCGGTCAGCCGAATGTGGCTCGGGCAGACGAGGTCGCAGCAACCGCACTCGATGCAGTCAATGAGGCCGAAATCGCGGAGCCCGTCTTCGTGGTCGGCGTTCGCGTACCAGAGAAGCTGCTGCGGTTGCAGCCGGACCGGGCAGACGGCCGCGCAATCGCCGCAGCGGATGCACGGCCGCTCGGTGCCAACCGTCGGTGCGTCCGCCAGGACCAGCACGCAGTTCGTTGCCTTGACGAGCGGCACTTCGTCTGTCGTTACCGACTTGCCCGTCATTGGCCCGCCGACCAGCAGGTGCCGCGGCTCGCCGCGGTAACCACCGGCCGCGCGGACGACGTCGGCGAGCGGCGTGCCGAGGCGGGCGCGCACGTTCACGGGCGTTGCCACGCCATCGCCCGAAACCGTCGTGATCCTCGAGATCAGCGGCTCGTTCCCGACAATCCAGTCGTGCACGGCTGCGGCGGTACCCACGTTCTGCACCAGGCAGCCGACGTCAGTCGGCAGCCCGCCGGTCGGAACCTCGCGGCTCGTGATGAGTTGCACGAGCTGGTCTTCGCCGCCGGACGGATAGATCGTGGGCACCTGCTTCAAGGAGATGCGCTCATCGCCGGTGTCTGCAAGGACCTCGCCGAGGCGCGCCAGCGCATCGGGCTTGTCGCTTTCGACGACGATGACGCAGGTTCCGGCCTGCAACGCCTGCAGGAGGATCTGTGCGCCGCCGACGACGGCTTCGGCCCGCGTGCGCATCAGCATGTCGTCGCAGCTGATGTAGGGCTCGCACTCGACGCCGTTGAGAATCAGGAGCTCGACCTCGGCGGACCTGGCCTGCATCAGTTTTTGCGCCGTCGGGAACACGGCACCGCCGAGTCCCGCGATACCGCCGTCGAGGATTTGCAGAAGCAGGTCTGCGGGCGCTATCTCGCGAAATTGTCCGTGGCGTTGAGCGGGCATTGCTTCATCCCTGCCGTCGCACTCGATCACGATGCACGGCGCGGTGCCGCCGTGGCGGCGGGCCACGGGACGGCTCTCGATCGCGACGACCCGGCCGGACGAGGACGCATGCACGGGGACGCCGGTGCCGCTGCCGGGCTCCGCGATGACCTGGCCCCTGAGAACGCTCTGGCCGACGCGCACGACCGGTTGCGCGGCTCCGCCGGCGCGCTGCTCGATCGGCAGCACGAGTTGGGTGGGTATTGCCACGTCGCGAACAGGCCCGCTGGTTGATTCGTGCTTGAACGCGGGGAGTCGCAGCCCCCCGTGCATCGTACCGAGGTCGTAGGTCGGGGCCGTCACGCGACCGGCCTCATTTCAATACAATCGACGGGGCAGGGCGCGACGCATAGCTCGCATCCCGTGCACTCGGCTTCGATCACGGTGTGCATGAACTGCGGCGCGCCGACGATGGCGTCGACCGGGCAGGCGTTGCGGCAGTGATAACAGCCGATGCAATCGGCCTCGTTAATAACGGCGACAGCCGCGATCGCCGACCCGGCCAGGGGTATGACGTCCTTGCCGAGAAGGCGCGCGAGTCGGCGCACGGTTTCGTCACCCCCCGGCGGACAGAGGTTGATTGTCGCCGATCCCTCGACGATTGCTGCGGCGTACGGGCGACAACCGGGAAAACCGCATTGCGCACACTGTGTTTGCGGCAGGAGCTTATCGACCTCGTCGACCAGGTCACCATCGGGGGCAGGCAGGCGCCGGTACACGAACGCGAGTCCCACGCCCGCGAGTAGCGCGATCGCAGTGATCGTGACGACGGCGAGCAACACCCGTCACGGCCTCGCCATGCCCGAGAAACCCATGAAAGCCAGCGACATGAGGCCGGCGGTCATGAGGGCGATAGCCGCGCCCCGAAAGGGTGCCGGCACGTCCGCCGCCTCGAGACGCTCACGAATGGCCGCGAACATCACTAGCACGAGCGCGAACCCGGCGGCAGCGCCGAAGCCGTAAAACACGGACTGCACGAAACCTTTCGATTCCTGCACATTCAGCAGGGCGACGCCAAGCACCGCGCAGTTGGTCGCGATGAGCGGGATGTAGATGCCGAGCACCTGGTGCAGGACGGGGCTCGTGCGGCGCACCATGATCTCGGTGAGCTGGACGCTGGCCGCAATAACCAGGATGAAGGCGATGGTTCTCAAATACTCGAGATCGAGCGGCGCGAGCACGTACTGTTGCAGCAGGTAGGCCGCCGCCGATGACAGCGTCAGCACGAACGCGGTCGCCAGCGACATGCCGGCGGCAGATTCGAGGTTGCGGGACACGCCAAGGAAGGGGCAGAGCCCGAGGAACCGCACGAGAACGAAATTGTTGACCAGCGCGGTTCCCACCAGGATGACAAAGAGCTCGGTCATCCCGGTAGTGTAATGATTACTTCACGCGCATGCCCGGTTTTGCGCCGGCGTCGGGCGACAACAGGAAGATGTCCTCCCCGCCCGGTCCGGCTGCCAGCACCATGCCCTCGGAAACGCCGAATCGCATCTTGCGAGGCGCGAGATTGGCCACCACGATGACGTGCCGCCCGACCAGGCCGTCGGCATCATAAGCGGCCTTGATACCGGCGAAGACCTGGCGTTGCACATCACCGACATCGAGTGTCAGCGCGAGCAGCTTGTCAGCGCCCTCGACGGGTTCAGCCTGGACGATTTTTGCAATTCGCAGATCGACCTTCATGAAGTCGTCGATTGAAATACAGTCGTCCTTGTCGGTGGCTTTTGCCGCCGGGGTACTCTCTTTCGACTGGTCTACCATGCGCTCCACCTGTTTCGGATCGACACGCGTCAATAGCGGTTTGAACCTGTTGATCGAGTGCCCGAGCAGGGGATTGCCGGCATCCTGCCAGCGCCACTCGTCTTCATTGAGGAATTCGCGTGCACCGTGCGCCAAGGCCGGGATCACCGGGGCCAGGTAGATCATCAGGCTGCGGAAGAAGTTGAGACCCTGCGTGCAGACCAGCTGCACGTCCTCAGCCTGATCCTCCTTCTTCGCCATGACCCAGGGTTTGTGTTCGTCGATGTAACGGTTGGCCTTGTCGGCCAGCGCCATCACGGTGCGCATGGCCTTGGAGAATTCGCGTTGTTCGAAATGCGCGGCGATCGTATCGGATGCATCCGCGAATTCGGCGAACAGCGCGTCATCGTCCAGCGTGTCGGCCATCCGTCCGTCGAATCGCTTGCTGATGAAGCCAGCGCAGCGCGAGGCGATGTTGATCAGCTTGCCGACGAGATCCGAATTGACGCGCGCCACGAAGTCATCGAGGTTCAGGTCGATGTCCTCGATGGTGGGACCGAGTTTGGCTGCATAGTAATAGCGCAGGAACTCCGGGTTCAGGTTGTCGAGATAGGTGCGCGCCGTGATAAACGTGCCGCGCGACTTCGACATCTTCTGCCCGTTGACCGTGAGAAACCCGTGCGCGAAGACGCTTGTCGGCGTGCGGAAGCCGGAACCCTGCAGGACGGCCGGCCAGAACAGCGTGTGGAAATACATGATGTCCTTGCCGATGAAGTGGTACAGCTCGCAGTCGCTGCCCGCTTTCCAGTATTCGTCAAAGTCGAGCCGGTCGCTGCGATCGCACAGGTGCCTGAAACTCGCCATGTATCCCACGGGCGCATCGAGCCAGACATAGAAAAACTTGTCCTCCGTTCCCGGAATGCGGAACCCGAAGTAGGGCGCATCACGCGAGATGTCCCAGTCCTGCAGGCCCGCCTCGAACCATTCCTCGAGTTTAGCGACGACGTTTCTGTCGAGCGCCGAATCGCTCATCCACTGGCGGAGGCGTTCCTCGTAATCACTGAGTCTGAAAAAGTAGTGCTCGGACTCGCGCTTGACCGGCGTCGTTCCGGACACGACCGATTTCGGGTCGATCAGGGTTTCCGGCGACGTCGCCTTGTTGCAATTCTCGCAGGCATCCCCGTACTGGTCCGCTGCCTTGCAGTTCGGGCACGTGCCTATGACAAACCGGTCGGGCAGGAACATGCCTTCCTGTTCGTCATACATCTGTTCGATCGTTCGCGTGTAGATGTCGCCGCTCTCGCGCAGCTTCTCGTACATCTCACCGACCAGCGCCTCGTTTTCCGGGGAGTGCGTGGTGTAGTAGTTGTCGAACGCCACGTCGAAGTCGCTGAAGTCGCGGACGAATTCGCGCGACACGTTCTCGGTGAGCTCTTCCGGTGCGATACCCAGTTCGCGGGCTTTGAGCATGATCGGCGTGCCGTGCGCGTCCGAAGCGCATACGTACGTGCACGTGTGTCCGCGCAGCTTCTGGAAGCGCACCCAGATATCGGTCTGTATGTACTCGACGAGATGGCCCATGTGAATCGACCCGTTGGCATACGGGAGGGCGCTCGTAACGAGGATTTTTCGCGGCGTGTCGGACATGGGGCGCGATTATGCCAGAGTCCGGGCACTGTAGGAGCGGCTTTGGCCGCGATCGGGCCTGAAGGCCTTCCTAGATGGATCAGTCCATTTCGCGGACTTCTTCGAACTTGTGCTTGTTGTTGGCCTGCAGGTAGGCCTCCTTGCCCGAAATCCAGCCTTTCTCGACGAGATCCATGAGGGCGCTGTCCATCGACTTCATGCCGATGCTGCCGCCGGACTGGATTGCGGTTTCGAGCTGGTCCAGCTTGCCCTGGCGGATCAGGTTCGATACAGCGGGCGTATTCACCATGATCTCGAGCGCGGCCGCCCGCCCCGGGCGGTGAATCGTCGGCAGAAGCTGCTGTGAAATCACGCCACGCAGTGACGTCGAGATCATCGTGCGAATGTGCGCCTGCTTGTCCGCCGGGAAGGAATTGATGATGCGGTCGACCGTCTGTGCCGCGCCGTTCGTGTGCAGCGTGCCCATGACGAGGATACCCATTTCCGCCGCCGTAACCGCGATGCTGATGGTCTCGAGGTCGCGCATTTCGCCGACGAGGATGACGTCCGGATCCTCGCGCAGGGCGGAGTGCAGGGCCTCGGCAAAATTCGGGCTGTGCACGCCGACCTCACGCTGGCTGATCAGGCAGCCCTTGGCCGGGTGCACGAATTCGATGGGATCCTCGATCGTGAGGATGTGGCCGTGCATGCGGCGGTTCATTTCATCGATCATCGCCGCGAGCGTCGTCGACTTGCCCGAGCCGGTCTTGCCAGTCACGAGAATCATGCCCTGCGTGTGCTTGCACATCTGGTGCACGACCTTCGGCATGTTGAGCTCTTCGAGCGTCATCGCTTGCGACGGGATGGCGCGCAGGATCGCGCCAATCCCGTTGATGTGGCGGAAGGCATTCACGCGGAAGCGCGATACGTCCGGGATTTCGTACGCGAAGTCTGCCGCGTCCACTTCCGCGAACATCTTCTGCGCCGCACCGTCCATGATTTCGAAAATGGCCTCCTGGACGAATTCGGTCGTCAGGCGTTCGTCACGCATCGTTTGCAGGCCGCCGTGCACGCGCGCCCGCACCGGGTCGCCGGACACGAAGTGCAGGTCGGAGGCGTTGGCCTTCAGCGCTTGCAGCAGGAATTCGTCGATCTTCGCCATGTCGTCAACCCCTCGACTGGTCGCCCATATCGAGGATCGGTACCAGGTCCGTATCGGTCACGAAACGAGTGAATTTCTTCTTGTCGTTGGCAAACCGGATGGCGTCGTCCGGATCGATTTCCTTGTTGTTGATGGCCTCGAGCAGCGCCGAGTCCATCGTCTGCATGCCGAGGTCGCGGCCCATCTGCAGCTGCGACGGAATCTGGTGCGTCTGGTCGGTGGTGATGAGCTTCGCAATCGCGCGGTTGTTGACCAGGATTTCCAGGATCGCCCGGCGGCCGCGGCCGTCAGTCGTCTTGACGAGCACCTGGGTGACGACGGCTTTCAGGCTCATCGACAGGAACCCCTTGGTCTGCTCGCGCAGCTCTCCTGGAAGGGCGTCGATGATGCGATCGACGGTCTTGACGGCGCCCGTCGTATGCAGCGTGCCGAGCACGAGATGACCCGTTTCGGCCGCCGTCATCGCCATGGAAATCGTCTCCGCGTCACGCAACTCGCCGACGAGGATGACATCGGGATCCTCGCGCATCGCCGAGCGGACGCCGTCGGCGAAACTCGTGACGTGGGTGCCGACCTCGCGCTGGATGACCTGGCACTGCTTGGACGGGTGCACGAATTCGATCGGGTCCTCGAGACTGATGATATTGAGGTTTCGTGACTCGTTCAGGTAGTCGATCATCGCCGCCAGCGTGGTCGACTTACCCGTGCCGGTACTGCCGGTTACGAGCACCATGCCCTGGTGGTAGTCGCAGAACTTCTTCAGGATTGGCGGCACCATCAGCTGGTCGAGCGTCGGCACGTCGCCGGGAATGAAGCGGAATACCGCGCCCATGCCCGTGGCTTTGCGGAAGACATTGACGCGAAATCGGCCGCTCTCGTCGCCGACGTAAGAGAAATCGAGGTCGTGGCCCTCGTGCAGGCGTTCCTTCTGTTTGTCCGTCAGGATCTCGAGCAGGTATTCCTCGAGCTCGATGTCCGTCAGGTTGCGGAACTTGATCGGCCGCAGGTCGCCGTGCATGCGCAGCATCGGCGGGACGCCGACCGCGAGGTGAACGTCGGAACAGCCCTGCGCGAGTCCGAGTTTCAGGAATGCATCAATGCGTGCCATAGCTGGCCTCAGAGTGTAACGGCATCGAGTGCGTCTGTAAGCTCTTCCATCGTCTGGTAGCGCTTGCTCTTATCGACTGACATGGCCTTGGCGATGATGGCTGCCAGTTCGTCGGGAATGTCCGGGTTGATCTCCTGGCACTGCGTCGCCTTGCCCTGGACGTGCTGGTACATCACGGACATGTGGTCGCCGCGACTGTAGGGTGGCACGCCCGTGGCCATTTCATACATGATGACGCCGACGCTGTACACGTCGGCCGATTCGTCGACCTTCTTGCCGAGAATCTGCTCGGGCGCCATGTACTTCGGCGAACCGATCACGTAACCGGTCTTGGTGAGCTGGGTATCGCCGCTCGAAGCGGCGGCGGCGACGCCGAAATCCACGATTTTCAGAAGGCCCTCGTCATTGACGAGTACGTTGGCCGGCTTGAGGTCGCGGTGAATGACGCCTGCCTGGTGCGCGACCGCCATGCCCGTCGCCATGTCGCGCGAGTAGCGCAGCACTTTTTCGAGCGGCATGGGCTTGTTGTCGGGAATCTCGCCCGAGAGGGTGTGCGACGGGAAATACTCCATCGAGATCGCATACGCGCCCTGCAGGTGCAGGAAGTCGTAGATGCGGATGACGTTGCGGTGCGTGATCTTGCGCGAGTAACGCAATTCGTGCACGAAACGCTTCATCATCTCCTCGTCGGAGGAGACGTTGGGGTTCAGGAACTTGAGAATCAGGCGCTCGTCGACCACCTCGTCCTCCATGAGGAGAACGGTGCCGAAGGCGCCTTTGCCGATCTTTTCGATGTACTTGTAGCGGCCATCGATGACGTCGCCCGGCTCGAGCGTGGAAATATCGAGCGGCGGGAGCGGCGCCGCAGCTCCGCCCGCCACGGGGACGATGTCGCCGTCGCCATCGGCCTGCGCTACGGCGCTTTGTTCCTTGGCCGCCTGCAGAAGTTTCTCGAGGTCCTCGTTCTCGACGAGCATGGTCTTGGTGTTGGCGGCGATCTTTTCGGCGCGCGCGTTCTGCTCCAGGACCGTTTCGGAGAAGCGCGCTTCGAGTTCCTTGAGGGCCTTGTCCGCGGCATTGATAATCGTGGGGTTTTCCGACTGCTTGATCTTGTTCAGCAGATTGCGGACCGGCTCGACCTGTGCGTCGCCGGTCAGGTGCGAGATCGCCTTGATCGCCTCGAGCTGCACTTCCCGCTCCGGCCGTCTCAGCATCGGCAGGATCTTTGACACGTGGTTGTGGTCACCGAGCTTGCCCATGGCCCTGATCAGCACCGTGTCGGTCTTGGGATTCTGGCCCAGCATGCCCTCGAATTTCGGCAGGGCCTTGGTGCTGCCGATCCTCGTGAGTGCGTCGATGGCACGTTCCCGCACCCACCAGTCCGTGTCGTCGGTTGCCTTGATCAGGTGGTCCTCGGCGCGGTCGCTCTTGGTCGCGTTGAGAATTTCGATCGCGGCGCGCCGCACGTCCTCGTCCTCGTCACCGATGAGTTTGACGACCGAGTCCACAACGTTCGGCCCGCCGATTTCCGCCAGTGCGTCGCCGGCGCGTGAACGGACCCACCAGTCCTCGTCCTTGATCGCGTCCAGCAGGTCCTTGACGGATTCTTCGCCGCCCATCTCGTTGAGCACCTCGACGGCGGCGCGGCGCGCGTATTCGGACTCGTCCTTCAGGGCGTTCACGAGGTGGCGGACCGTGTCCGGGTGCTTGGCCCGGACCAGGACGTCGACGGCCTTGCCCTGGACGTCGAGATCCGGATCGGTCAGCAGGTTCGCGACCTTCTCGACGTTGATGTTCTTGCCTCGCGTCGCCATGACGCTCAGGGCGGCGCCACGCACCATCTTGTTCGGGTCCTTGAGCTGCATTTCGAGCGCGGTGTCGATCTCGCGCTTGTCGAACTTGGCGAGGAGGTTCATGAGGTGGATCTTGATGACCGGGTCCTTGCCGCCCATGCGCGCAATGAGGTCGGGAATGATTTCCGGCTTGATGATGTCCTCGATGATCTTGAAGATTGCGGCCTTTTCCTTGGGCTCGCAGTCGTACGCCCGCTTCAGAAGCTCATGGACCGAAAGATCCTGCTTGTGGACCTTGAGCACCTCGATCAGTGCTGCCTTCGACACTTCCTCGTCGTCGAAAAACTCGAGCAGCGCGTTCGGGTTGTAGTCGGTGCTGCTGGACAGCGCCCACGCCGTTCCGGACACCACGCGCTCATTGCCGTCGGCGAGGCCCTCGCGGTACATCGGCAGGTTCTTGTCGTTGACCAGTGCGCCGAGAATATCGACCAGCACCATCGTGTGCGATTTGTCCGACAGGGCGAGTGCGTCGATGATCTTCGGCACCGCCTTGTTGCCCGCTTTCTTGAGCTTGTCGACGAGGCCGCGCGCCTTGGCGGAGGCCGGGTCCGTTTCAGCGATCAGTTGGGTCAGGACCTGCTCAGAGCGGAACGAGGCGAGAAAATTCATTGCGCCGTCCCTGCGTCAGCAGTCCGAATCTGTGATTTTAAGAAATACGCCAAACCGGTTTGCTCTAGACCCAAGCCCCGACGCGGCATTATGCCACATTGTGAAACGCACACAGCACGCCGCTACTGGCTTTCAGCCATTCTCGACCATTACAATGTGCCCCTGCGCCGGGCCATGGGCCCGGAAATCCTGTGGAAATTTTACCTAATACGAGCGCCGGAAGTGTGACGCTGTCAACAGATTCAGATCAAGCCAAGTTCTTAAATTCCATCGAAATTTCGATTGCGGGGCGCCGCCTGGGTGATATCGCCCGCGTCCGGGACATCGAGGCCGACGGGGTGCGCCTCAGCGCCGTCGTCGAACTCGGGTTTCCCTGTGCGAGCGCGGAGGACTCCGTCATCGAAGACATCAAGGTGGCCGCCCGCAAGGAACTCGGGGTCGACGACGTCGACATCGAGCTGTCCACCAGGATCCGGCGACACGGCGTGCAGCGCAACCTGCAGCCGCTTCCCGGGGTCAGGAACCTCATAGCGGTCGCCTCGGGCAAGGGCGGCGTCGGCAAATCGACCGTGGCCGCGAACCTTGCGCTGGCGCTGTCCGGAGAAGGCGCATCGGTCGGTGTGCTCGATGCCGACATCTACGGCCCCAGCCAGATCCAGATGCTGGGGCTCTCCGGCAAGGTCCCGGACGTCAAGGACGGCAAGATGATGCTGCCGCTCAGGGCGCATGGCCTGCAGGTCATGTCGATGGGCGCGCTCATCGAGGCCGATGAGCCCATGGTGTGGCGGGGTCCGATGGTCACGTCGGCCCTGAACCAGCTTGCGACGCAGACCTCGTGGGACGATCTGGACTACCTGATCATCGACATGCCGCCGGGAACGGGCGACATCCAGCTCACGCTCGCGCAGCAGATCCCGGTGTCCGGCTCGGTGATCATCACGACGCCGCAGAATATTGCGACGCTCGATGCGCGCAAGGGCCTCGCGATGTTCCGCAAGGTCAATATCCCGGTCTTCGGCGTCATCGAGAACATGGCGACGCATATTTGTTCGAACTGCGGTCTCGAGGAGGCGATCTTCGGCGAGGGCGGCGCCGAGAAGATTACGAAGGACTTCGACACCCTGCTGCTGGGCCGGCTGCCGCTCGATGCACGCATCCGTGAACAGACGGATTCGGGTCAGCCCACGGTTATCGCGGAGCCCGAGTCGGCGATTGCCAGGGCGTTTCGGGAGGCGGCCTGGCGGATCGGCGCCGCGCAGGCGGCAGAGCGCGTCGACCACAGCGGCAAATTCGGTCCCATCGTCGTCGAACCCTCCAAGTGAGTATCAAGTCCGACCGCTGGATTCGCCGCATGGCGGTGGATCACGGCATGATCGAGCCCTTCGAGCCCGGCCAGGTGCGTGAGCACGATGGCGGGCGCATCGTCAGCTACGGCACCTCGAGCTACGGCTACGACGTGCGCTGCTCGGACGAGTTCAAGATCTTCACGAATATCAACTCGGCCATCGTGGACCCCAAGGGCTTCGACGAGACGAGCTTCGTGGATATCCAGAGCGACGTCTGCGTGATCCCGCCGAACTCGTTCGCGCTGGCGCGCACGGTGGAGTATTTCCGCATCCCGCGCACCGTGCTGACCATCTGCCTCGGGAAATCCACGTACGCGCGCTGCGGCATCATTGTCAACGTGACGCCGCTCGAACCCGAGTGGGAAGGGCACGTAACCCTCGAGTTTTCCAACACGACGCCGCTGCCCGCCAAGATCTACGCCAACGAGGGTGTGGCGCAGATGCTGTTCCTCGAATCGGACGAGGCCTGCGAGACGTCGTACAAGGACCGCGGCGGCAAATACCAGGGGCAGACTGGCGTCACGTTGCCAAAAGCTTAGACTGTTTTTATATCAGCAAGTTAAGAGCTTTACTTCAAGTGAAACATGACCTGCAAACGATCAGTCGAACGTGCGCTGTATCGGCTCGTTGGCGACCTCTTCGTCGAGCAAAGCCTGTCCGTCTCTGAATCTGACTCGTCCTGACCCGACAAGCCCTGCCGCCTCCGGGTAGATCCGGTGTTCGATCGCCTGTACCCGGTGCTGCAGTTCAGCGGCCGTCTCGCCCGGCTCGATGCGCAGGCGCCCGGCGAGGATTCGCGGGCCGCCATCGAGTTCCTCGGTCACGAAGTGCACGGTGCTGCCGTGCCACTCGTCGCCGGCATCGAGGGCACGCTGATGCGTGTTCAGCCCGGGGTATTTCGGCAACAGGGCGGGGTGTATGTTGAGCACCTTGCCCTCGTAGCGCTGCACGAACCAGGGGCTGAGGATGCGCATGAAGCCTGCCAGCACGATGAGTCCGGGCGCGTACTCGTCGATTACGGCGGCAACGGCACGGTCGAAGGACTCGCGGTCTGCGAAGTCGCCGTGCTCGATGCACGCCGTCGGTATACCGGCTTTTCGGGCGCGCTCGAGGCCGAACGCATCCGGTCGGTTGCTGAAGACGAGGCACAGCTCGAGGTCGAGTTCGCCGGATGCGACCTTGTCGATGAACGACTGCAGGTTCGTACCCGACCCGGAGATCAGGATTACGGTACGACAGGTCATCCGGTGTACGTTACCGCCTGCGTGCCGGCGACGACGCGGCCGACGCGCCACGCGGTTTCGCCGTTCTCCGCAAGCACGCTGATGGTGTTGTCCGTGTTATTCGCGTTGACGACGACCACCATGCCGATGCCGCAGTTGAAGGTGCGCCGCATCTCGTGCGTTTCGATGTTGCCCTGTTCCTGCAGGAAGTCGAAAACGTGACCCTGTTGCCACGTCGCGGTGTCAATCTCGGCGTCGAGGCCCGCGGGCAAGATCCTGGGGATGTTCTCCGTGATGCCGCCACCCGTGATGTGGGCGAGGCCCTTCACGGACACCGCCTGCATCAGCGCCAGTACGGGTTTGACGTAGATCTTCGTCGGCGCGAGCAAACGTTCCGCCGCCGGCACTCCGTCGATCATGGCGCCGGGCGCGCGCTCGAGAACCTTGCGGATCAGGGAGTAACCGTTGGAGTGCGGGCCGCTCGAGGCGATCGCAACGATTGCATCGCCCTCTCGTATCCCGCTGCCGTCGAGCATTTCGCTGCGCTCGACGGCGCCGACCGCGAAGCCGGCGAGATCGTACTCGCCGGGCGCGTACATGTCGGGCATCTCGGCGGTCTCCCCGCCGATCAGCGCCGCACCGGCCTGCATACAGCCCTCGGCAATGCCCGCGACGACATCGCCGGCCACGTCCGTGTCCAGCTTGCCGCAAGCGAAATAGTCGAGGAAAAACAGCGGCTCGGCGCCCTGCACGAGGATGTCGTTGACACACATCGCAACGAGGTCGATGCCGATGGTGCCGTGTTTGCCGAGTGTCTGCGCCAGCATCAGCTTGGTGCCGACACCGTCGGTGCCCGAGACGAGCACCGGCTCGCGATAGCGATTCGGCGGCAGGGCGAACAGTCCCCCGAATCCACCGATGCCGGCGAGGACTTCGGGACGCTGCGTACGCGCCACGAGGGGCTTGATGCGCTCGACGAGCGCGTTACCGGCGTCGATATCGACGCCGGCGTCTTTGTAGGTTAGAGGTTTATTGCTCATTTCTGGGTGGCATACTCGGCGAGGGCGATATAATAGAGCTTAGGGCCAAGTGGGGAAACCACCCTTGTGAAATCGCGTAATCCGATAAGAGCCGGCTGGCGCCGGTGGGTCGTCCTTTTGTCGTTCGCTTGCTGTGTCGAGGCGGTGGCGGTCGAAGTGCCGACGCTGTATACGGCCGAGGTGCCTTTCGACCGCAGGGCGGACAACCCGCGCGGTGACGCCTACGCCGCCGCGCTCGTCGAGATTCTCATGCGCGTTTCGGGCTCGCGGCTGGCCGCCAACAAGGCAGCCGTGGACGAGCTGTTCCCGAATCCCGCGTCCTACGTGACCCAATTCCGGCCCGGTTCCGACGACACGTTGTGGGTATCCTTCGACGGCCAGGCCATCGAGCGCGTGTTGCGCGATTCGGGACAGACATTCTGGGGCGCTGACCGTCCGCTGACCGTGGTCTGGCTGGCCGTCGACTGGGGGCAGGGCACCCGAGAGATCATCGCGGCCGATGACCCCGGGCGCTCACAGCATCAGTCGCGATCGATCGACCGGAATCGCATGGTGCGTGAACGACTGCTCGAGATCGCGCGGCGACGCGGATTACCCATTGCATTCCCGTTGCTCGATACGACGGATCTGCAGAGCGTGACGTTTACCGATATCTGGGGCGGTTTCGACGACGCCGTCATCGAGGCCTCCGAGCGCTACGACGCCCGCTCGATACTGATCGGGCGTATCCGGCCCGGAACGAGCCAGCGCGATCGCTGGTCGTACTACTTCGGCGGTGTCGAGACGACGCTCAGCGGTTCACCCGAAGTCGTACTCGGACAGGTCGCGGACCGGCTTGCCGCTGAGTTCGCGATCGTCGGCGATGCGCCGGTAGAAACCGTCGTGCTCAATGTCTCCGGCATCGTCTCTGTCGAGGCCTACGCCAGCGTGCAGGCGATCCTGAGGGACATCGCGCTGATCGAGGGCTTCTCGATCAGTGCAGTGAGCGGTGATCGTGTGACTTACCGTATCGAGGTGCGGGGTGGGGCCGGCCGGCTCGGTCGCGCGCTGCGTTTCGGCGGTCTCGTCGAACAGGAGGCCGGCGACGCATTTCAGCCCGGCACGCTCGAGTTCTTTTTCGGTCCCTGATGTCGCTGAGCTGGCTGCCCAACGCGATCTCGATCCTGCGCATCGCGCTGGTTCCGCCGATCCTCGTCCTGATCCTGCGGGGCGAGTACGGCTGGGCGCTGGCTCTGTTCTGGTTTGCCGGGTTTTCGGACGGGCTGGACGGTTATCTCGCCGTGCGGTTCGGCTGGACGTCGCGCCTCGGCGGCCTCCTGGACCCGGCTGCGGACAAGCTCCTGATCACGGGACTGTTCGTCACTCTCGCCTACACGGGTGATATCCCCGCGTGGCTGGCGGCCGTCGTCATCCTGCGCGACCTGGTGATCGTGCTGGGAGCACTGGCCTACAACTTCATTGTCAAGCCGGTGCCAGGCGAGCCGACGCGTATCAGCAAATTGAATACAGCACTGCAGATGATCTTCGTCCTGTTCGTGCTGAGCCGTGCAGGTTTCGACTGGCCGGACGAGATTTCGATAACGGTACTCGGCGCCGCCGTACTGGTTACCGTGGTTATCAGCGGGGTCGACTACGTTCTGTCCTGGTCGGCACGTGCGCGGACGGGAGAATGATCATGCAAAACGACCAGAAAATTGCCTGGCTCATAGCGATAGCGCTGACGGGCTGGCTGTTCTATCTCCTCGCACCCGTGCTCGTGCCGTTCGTCGCATCGGCGCTGCTGGCCTACCTCGGAGATCCGCTCGCGGATCGACTGCAGAAACTGAAATTGCCGCGCACGGTCGCTGTCGCCGCCGTGTTCATCCTGACCTTCATCGTGCTCGCGCTGCTGATCCTCCTTGTAGGTCCATTGATCGCCAAGCAGGTCGGCGCACTGTTCGACGCGCTGCCAGAAATCGCGCGACGCGCCGAGCAGGTCTGGATGCCCGAAATACTCGGATGGCTCGGGATCGAGGCTGGGGACGACGTCGGCATTGCGCCGTTTCTTGCGCGGTACGGCGAAATGTTCGGCAACTGGAGCGGCAGGGTACTGATGTCCGTTGGCAAGTCCGGCGGCGCCCTGGCAGCGGCCGTGCTGAGCCTGTTCCTGATTCCCATCATCACCTTCTACATGCTGCGCGACTGGGACCTGATCGTGGCACACCTCGGCGCGCTCGTGCCCGAGAGCCAGCGCGACACCGTCTTCGCACTGGCGCAGGAATCGGACGATGTTCTCGGTGCATTCCTGCGCGGTCAGGTGCTCGTCATGCTGGCGCTCGCCGTGATCTACTGCGTCGGGCTCAGCCTCGTCGGTGTCGAGTTTGCAATTGCCATCGGCGTCGTCTCAGGGCTCGTGAGCTTCGTGCCGTATCTCGGGTTCGTGTTCGGCATCGGTCTGGCCGGGCTGACGGTGGCGATGTCGCCCGAGCCGCTGTGGCCACTGGTCGGCGTCGTGGCGACGTTTGCCATCGCGCAGGTCATCGAGGGTTCGATCCTGACGCCCAAGCTGGTCGGCGATCGCATCGGCCTGCATCCCGTCATCGTGATCTTCGCCGTCGCCGCGGGCGGCCAGCTGTTCGGCTTCTTCGGCATCCTGCTGGCCCTGCCGGTGGCCGCGGTGCTGTCAGTGCTGGTCCGCTTCGCGTTCAATCGCTATTTAAAGGAACATCCGGAAGCCCGGGTACAGATCGACCTCGAATGAGCCAGCTCGCACTTCCGTTGCAGCTCGCGGACCATGCCGTGTTCGCGAGTTTTCTCGACAGCGGCAACGAGACGCTCGTTGCGACGCTCAAATCGGTCGCGGACGGGCAGTCCGGCCGGGGCTGCTGGCTGTGGGGGGCGGGTGCCACGGGCAAGACGCACCTCTTGCAGGCAGTCTGCGACCGGGCCGGCGATCGATCCATATACCTGCCGATACCAACGTTGTCGGCTGCGGGCCCGGGCATTCTCGAAGGGCTCGGTGACCGCGAAGTCATTTGTATCGATGACGTCGATTGCGTTGCCGGAACCGAGGACTGGGAACTCGCACTATTCACATTGTTCAACGATCTTGATGCCAACGGTGGGCAGCTCGTCGTGTCGGCGAGCGCGGCGCCGCGAAAATGCGGCTTCGGTCTGGCCGACCTGGCCAGCAGGATGTCACGTCTGCCGGTGTTTCAGCTGGCATCGCTCGACGAAGGCCGCCTCGCGGCGGCACTGCAACTGCGCGCGGGCCACCGCGGCCTCGAACTGCCGGACGAGACAGCGGCTTACCTCTTGAAACGCAGTCGACGCGACATGGCCAGTCTCTACGATCTGCTGGACAAGCTCGATCTCGAAGCGCTGCGCGCGCAGCGACGTTTGACGATTCCGTTCGTCCGGGACGTCCTGCGCGGGGACCTAGACGCGTAAGAAACTGGCGGGGAGGGTATCCCCTCGCACGCCTGTGGCTATGGATTCGGGGGTATCCTCCCCGCCGTCATTCACTTCGTGCCAAGTCGCCGCGCAATGTCGGCCACGCGGGCTCCGAGAGCGCGGGCCAGCGTCTTCTCGTCGCTGCTCAGCGCGTCATTGTCACGGTTCCACGTGACGTGCGTCGGGCCATAGGGCGTGCCTCCGGACTCCGTCGCCGACAGGGCTTCCTCGGTGTAGGGAACGCCGACGAAAAGCATGCCGTGGTGCAGCAAGGGAACGGCCATCGACAACAGGGTGGTCTCCTGGCCGCCATGCAACGAACCGGTCGATGCGAACGTGCCACAGGGTTTGCCCGCCAGGGTGCCGCGCAGCCATTCGCCGAGCGTGTTGTCGAGAAAATACTTGAGCGGCGCTGCCATGTTGCCGAAGTGGCTGGGGCTGCCCATGATGATTCCGGCACATTCCTCGAGATCCCGACCAGCGGCATAGGGCGGCCCCGACTCCGGCACGCCATCCTCGACAGCCTCGGTGTTGGCCGAAACCGCGGGCACGGTGCGCAGGCGCGCCGCCATGCCGTCGATGCTGTCGACACCCGTGGCGATTTCCCGGGCCAGCGACTCAGTCGCGCCGTTGCGTGAGTAATAGAGAACGAGGATGTCGGCCATCAGGAGATGAGTGCCTGGACGTTTTCCGGAGGACGACCGACGATGGCCCTGCCGCTGTCCTCGTCGAGAACGATGGGCCGCTCGAGCACGATGGGGTGTTTCGCGACCCAGGCTGCGAGCGCCACATCGTCACCGAGGTCCGGCAGGTCGGTCGCCGTCTTGAATTCGGCCTCACCGCGCCGCAGCAGGTCCGAGACCGGTACGCCGAGCCGTGTCGCGACGCGGGCGATTTCTTCAGCCGTAGGCGCTTCCTCGAGATAGAGGCGGATGTCCGGCTCGATGCCGGCATCGCGGATCAGCTCCAGGGTCCTGCGGGACTTGGAGCAGCGCGGGTTGTGAAAGATTGTCAGTGCCATGGGTCCGTCCAGTGTCCGTCCGATGCCGGCGCAAGGCGCACTCTAGCAGGGTGAACGCCGCGCGTCAGCGTCGCCGGAATGCTTGACGGTGCCCATGCCTGTTGCTAATTTGATTGACCCCCGATCGCTTAGAGAACAATAAGAACAATCGTGCAAGCTCCCGGAATTCAAACATTTATCAAGGGATTGGCGCTCATCGTCATCCTGTCGCTGACGGCCTGCGAAACAACGCCGCCCGCCCAGGAGATGAGCGATGCGCGGCAGGCTATCGCGGTGGCCAAAGAGGCCGGCGCCGAGGAATTCGCGGCATTCCACCTGCAGGCGGCCGAGGACTATCTCGAGACGGCCAAGCAGGCGCTCAACGATGGCCGGTACGGCGAAGCCCGACGCAACGCGAAGCACGCCAAGATGAAGGCGCTCGATGCGCTTAAAGCGGCCGAAGCCTCGAACAAGGATCCCTGATGGAAAGCGCCGCCCGCTGTTTCACGGTGCATGGCCGTGTCCAGGGGGTGTTCTTTCGCGACAGCACGCGACGCGAGGCCGAGCGCCTGGGAATCCGGGGTCATGCCATCAACCGGCCCGACGGCACCGTGGAGGTGCTTGCTGCAGGGGCCGCCCCGGCACTCGCCGAGCTCGAACGCTGGCTGCACCGGGGACCGCCCATGTCGCGCGTGACGAAAGTGGTTGCGGCCGCCGCACCGGGCGAGGTCCCTCCGGGGTTCAGGACCGGCTGAGCGCGGCCAGGCTCGGCGCCCTGGGCGTCAGGCTTTGAACCATTTGCGCGTCAGCTTATCGATGACCTTGTTCGGGTACTTGCGTTTGCCGAGGCTGCCGTTGTAACGGCCCAGCGCGCGCCTGAGGTCGCCGTTTTCCTTGTCGTAATAGAAACGCAGGATCGTGCAGCCGTAGCGCAGGTTCGTGTCCGTGTGCAGCAGATTGTCGCCCGGGCGGCCGATTTCATCCTTCCAGAAGGGCATGATCTGCATCAGCCCGCGGGCTCCTGCCACCGATATGGCATAGCGATCGAAGTTACTTTCGACGTCGATCACCGCGAGGATCAGCTCGGGCGGCAGCTCGACGCGCGCCGCCTCCATGTGGACGAGCGTCAGAATTTCGATACGCTCCTCGGGGTTGCGGACCTGGCGGGCGAGGCGCGCGGACATGTCGGTCAGCCACACCTCGGCGTGAAAACGGTCTGCGAAACTCGGGCTCTCGCTGGCCGCCGCCCTGAGAACCTCGCGCAGCTCCGGGTCGGCCTCGGTGGCCAGCGCGGCCCCGTTGCCGACGAGTAGCAAGCTGAATAGTAAAGTTCTCAACATTATTATTAGCTTATAGTCGATTCCTTGAGCAAGTCGAGAACTTCTTCACGTTTCAGGTTGCGCGATTCGCTGTCGCGGCGGTGGCGGTACTCGAATTCGCCCGTCGCGAGCCCGCGGTCGCCGATGACGACACGATGCGGGATGCCGATGAGTTCGGCGTCGGCGAACTTGACCCCCGGGCGGGCGTCCCGGTCGTCGAGCAGAACATCGAGGCCGGCGCTGTCGAGTTCTGAGTACAGCGCCTCGGCGGCCTCGCGGACGGCGTCGGAGCGGTGCATGTTGATGGGTACGATGACGGCATCGAAGGGGGCGAGCGGTCCGGGCCAGATAATGCCATTATCGTCGTGGTTCTGTTCGATCGCGGCGCCAACGATGCGCGTGATGCCGATGCCGTAGCAACCCATCTCCATGGCGAGGTTGCGGCCGTTTTCATCCTGCACGGTTGCGCCCATCGCCTCCGAGTACTTCGAGCCGAGCTGGAAGATATGGCCGACCTCGATGCCTCGTGCAATGCTCAGCGTGCCCGTGCCGCCCGGCGTCGGGTCACCGGCCACGACGTTGCGAATGTCAACCGTCTCCGGCTCCGCCAGGTCGCGGCCGAAATTTACGCCCGTGAAGTGAAACCCGTCCTCGTTCGCGCCGCAGGTGAAGTCGCTGAGCACGGCTACGGCGTGATCGACGTAGGTGGTGAGTGGCAGGCCGACGGGGCCCAGCGAACCGGCGCCCGCCCCAACGGCTTTGCGAATCGATGCGTCGTCGGCCATCGTTAGCGGCGTAGCGACGCCGTCGAGTTTCTGCGCCTTGACCGCGTTGAGTTCGTGATCGCCGCGCAGGACCAGCGCGATCAGCCCGTCGGTGCCCTCGACGACCAGCGTCTTGATCGTCTGTTCGGGGCCTGTGCCCGTCAGCTTGCACAGGTCCTCGATCGTCTTGACGCCCGGCGTCGCAAGTTTCCCGAGTTCCTGCGACGCGGTCTGCCGTACGTCCCCGGGCGGCAGCGTTGCCGCGGTTTCGATATTGGACGCGTATTGGTCCTCGTCGGAATAGGCGATCGCGTCCTCACCCGAGTCGGCCAGCACGTGGAATTCCTGCGAGCGGCTGCCGCCGATCTCGCCGCTGTCCGCGTCGACGACGCGGAATCTCAGTCCCAGGCGCTCGAATATCGCGGTGTAGGCGGCATGCATCCTGTCGTAGGACTCGCGCATGCCGTCCTTGTCGATGTCGAACGAGTAGGCGTCTTTCATGATGAACTCGCGCGAGCGCATGACGCCGAAGCGCGGCCGGATCTCGTCGCGGAACTTAGTCTGGATCTGGTAATAGTTGACGGGCAACTGCTTGTAACTGCGCAGCTCGCGGCGCGCGACGTCGGTGATGACTTCCTCGTGCGTCGGGCCGAAACAGAAAGCCCGTTCGTGGCGATCCTGCATACGCAGGAGCAGCGGGCCGTATTGGTCCCAGCGTCCTGATTCCTGCCACAGCTCGGCGGGCTGTACGGCGGGCATCAGCAGTTCGAGCGCCCCGGCGCGGTCCATCTCCTCGCGCACGACCCGCTCCACTTTGCGCAAAACCCGCAATCCCAGGGGCATCCATGTGAACAGACCCGAGGCAAGGCGGCGGATCAGGCCCGCCCGGAGCATGAGTTTGTGACTGACGATCTCTGCTTCGGCAGGCACTTCCTTGAGCGTCGTCAGCGCTAACTGGGTAAATCGCATTACGAGTTTTGCCTTGTATTTATGACGCGCGCATTCTACCCGGTTCTGTCCTAAGATGGCGTCTTTGACGCACGGATTCGCGCATGCGAGAACAAGACTCACCGCTGATCGCCCGGGAAGGCATACCGCTGATCGCACTGACTCTGGCCCTCGCGGCGCTCGCGCTTCGCTATCTCCCGTGGTGGGTCGCGCTGTTGCCCTTTGGCGCCGCAATCCTGTTCGTCTTGCTGTTTCGCGATCCCAGGCGCTCCGGGCCGCCTGTCGCGCTCGGCGTCTTCAGTCCCGTTGACGGTGAGGTCGTGGACGTGGATACGACCAATCGCTGTGTCGTCCAGGGCGAGGCCTACCGAATTCGCATACGTATCGATCCCCTCGGAGCGTACTCGGCGCGCAGCCCCATCGAGGGCTGGGTGATGGACCTGAGTTCAAAGATGGGCGGCGTCGGTGAAGAGTGTCCGGTCAACGCGCTGTGGGTCGAGACCGACGAGGGCAACAGCGTCGTACTGCAATTTCACGAGTACCGATTCGGCCTGGCGCCCAAGGCGTTCGTGCAGTTCGGGCAGCGTCTCGGCCAGGGCCAGCGCTGCGCCTATATCCGCCTGGCGCGCTTCGCCGAGGTTTACCTGCCGATCGCCGGGCGTGTTCACGTCGAGCAGGGTCAGCGGGTTACAGCGGGCAGCGACCTGATTGGTGCGGTGCCGCATCCTTAATGGCAAAATTGCGCCCATGACGCACCCGGAACAGCAGCGCCTCGCCTACCTGCAGGCGATGGGTATCGACGTGTGGCAGCCGCGTGATGCGGCAGACGACGATGGGCCTGCGGCGCCGCGGGCCGAAGGACCGTCCGCAGACCTTGCAGCGGCAGGGGACGACGCGCAGGTCGTGACCGCCTGGGAAGAGCTTCGCGCCTGCGTTGCGGGCTGCACGCGCTGCGTCCTCGCGGAGAGTCGAACCAACACCGTGTTCGGTGTCGGCAACCCCGACGCAGACTGGATGATCGTCGGCGAGGCGCCGGGTGCCGAGGAGGATCGGCAGGGCGAACCGTTTGTCGGCCGGGCCGGAAAATTGCTCGACCAGATGCTCGTTGCCATCGGCCAGAGTCGTGAGCAGGTGTTCATCGCCAACATCTTGAAGTGCCGGCCGCCGAATAACCGCGACCCGAAGGCCGACGAAGCGGCGGCCTGTCGCGACTACCTGGCGCAGCAGATCGCCCTCGTGCGCCCGAGGATCTTGCTCGCCGTCGGCCGCGTCGCCGCACAGAATCTGCTGGGCAGTGACGAACCCGTGGGACGCATGCGTGGCCGACCGCACGAACTCGACGGTATTCCGCTTGTCGTGACCTACCACCCGGCCTACCTGTTGCGCAGCCCATCGCAAAAGCGCAAGTCGTGGAGCGACCTGTGCCTGGCGAAACGACTGGCCGAGGAGCGCGGCGCATGATTGCACCGATGGCCGAGCCGCCGACCACCATTCGCAACATGACCCACGACGATCTGCCGATGGTGTCGGACATCGAGCGCCGCAGCTACGAGTTTCCCTGGAGCCACGGTGTCTTCCGCGACTGTCTGCTGGCTGGCTACCAGACGATCGTCCTCGTGCGCGGCGACGAGGTCGCGGGCTATGGCGTCTTGTCGATTGCCGCTGGCGAGGCGCATATTCTCAATGTCTGCGTCGATCGGGCGTACCGCTCGCGCGGCTACGGCGAACAGCTGCTCGACGAAATGCTGTATCGTGCGCGGGCGGCGCAGGTACGACAGATCTTCCTCGAAGTCAGGCCGTCCAACCAACGGGCAATCGCCCTGTATCGCAAGAAAGGCTTTCACCAGGTCGCGAACCGGCCTGCGTATTACCAGGCGCACGGTGGCCGCGAAGACGCCGCCGTGCTCGCCAAGAAACTCGTTATCGACAACTGACACCCATGCCAGACATCCAGAATGAAGTCCGCAAGCGACGGACTTTCGCTATTATTTCGCACCCCGACGCGGGCAAGACGACGCTCACGGAAAAACTGCTGCTATACGGCGGGGCAATCCAGCTCGCCGGCACTGTAAAGGGGCGCAAAGCGACCCGGCACGCGCGTTCGGACTGGATGGCGCTCGAACAGGAACGCGGTATCTCCGTCACGTCCTCGGTCATGCAGTTCCCATACAACGGGCGTGTCGTCAACCTGCTCGACACACCGGGTCACGAAGACTTCTCCGAGGATACGTATCGCACGCTGACGGCCGTTGATTCGGCGCTCATGGTCATCGACTGCGCCAAAGGCGTCGAGCAGCGCACCATCAAGCTCATGGAAGTCTGCCGACTGCGCGATACGCCGATCATGACGTTTATCAACAAGCTCGATCGCGAAGGGCGCGAGCCGATCGAACTGCTCGACGAAATCGAGTCGGTGCTCGGCATCCGCTGCTCTCCGGTCACCTGGCCGATCGGCATGGGGCGTTCGCTCAAGGGCGTTTATCACCTGTTGCAGGATCGCATCTTCCTGTACGACAAGGTGGGTCGCGAGAAGGCGGCGGAGATCCGCGCCATCGAGAAACTCGATTCGCCGCAAGCGGCCGAGATACTCGGCGACTCGGCTGACGAGTTCCGTGAGGAAATCGAGCTGGTCAAAGGGGCCTGTCCCGAACTGTCGATTGACGATTACCTTGCGGCGCGGCAGACACCTGTCTTTTTCGGCTCCGCGATCGCCAATTTCGGCGTCAGGGAACTGCTGGATGAATTCGTCGAGCATGCGCCGGCGCCGCAGCCGCACGAGAGCGAGCAGCGCGACGTCAGCCCGGACGAGGACGCGCTGACTGGCTTCGTTTTCAAGATCCAGGCCAACATGGACCCGGGGCACCGGGATCGCATCGCTTTCATGCGCATCGTGTCCGGCGAATACCGAAAAGGCATTCGGGTGCAGCACGTGCGACTCGGCAAGGAGATGAAGATTCCCGAGGCCATCACCTTTCTCGCGGCCGACAGGCAACATGCCGAAACGGCCTATGCCGGCGACATCATCGGCATACACAATCACGGCACGATCAATATCGGCGACAGTTTCACTCAGGGTGAAGAAATTCGCTTCACCGGCATACCGAGTTTCGCGCCGGAGATTTTCCGACGCGCCGTTCTCAAGGACCCGCTGCGGCTCAAGGCGCTGCAGAAGGGGCTGGCGCAGCTGTGCGAAGAGGGGGCAACGCAGCTCTTCAAGCCGCTGCGTAACAACGACCTGATCCTGGGCGCGGTCGGTCCGCTGCAGTTCGACGTCGTTGCGCACCGGCTCCGGCATGAATACAACGTCGACTGCCAGTTCGAAACCATCAATGTCGCAACGGCACGCTGGATCGACTGTGACGATGCGAAGATACTCAGCGACTTCCAGAAAAAGGCACACGACAACCTCGCGCTGGATCATGGCGAGAGTCTGGTCTACATTGCTCCGACAAAGGTCAACCTGAACCTGACAGAGGAGCGCTGGCCGGACATCGGATTCCGCAAGACGCGTGAGCATTGAGGCACTCAACCGGAAGACTATTGCCTGGGCGTTTTACGACTGGGCCAATTCCGCATTTGCACTCAGCGTCCTCGCCGTTCTTTTTCCGCTGGTGCTCGGAAACTTCTGGAGCATTGGGGATGACGGCGCCACGGTAACGGCGCGCCTCGGTTGGGTTACATTTGCCGCCAGCGCCGTTGTAATGCTGACCGCGCCGGTTTTCGGCACGATTGCCGACGCCGGCGGATACCGCAAGCGCTTCCTGTTCGTGCTCGCCGCCATTGGCGCCGTGATGACCGCGGCGCTGGGTTTCGTCGGCGAGGGTCGATGGGCGCTGGCCATGTTGGTCTACCTGTTCGCATCCATCGGCTACTACTCGTCGACGGTGTTCTACGACTCGTTGCTCATCGACGTTACGGAGCCGCGATACTACAGCTTCGTATCGGCGCTCGGGTTTGCGCTCGGCTATCTCGGTGGCGCGTTGTTGCTCGCCCTGCATTTGTGGATGGTGAGGTCGCCGCAGTACTTCGGCCTCGACAGCGTTTCCGAGGCATTCAGTTTCGCATTCGTGTCGGTAGGCGCCTGGTGGCTTCTGTTCCTCGTGCCGCTACTGTTCTTCGTTCCGGAGCGCCGCAGTGCAACACAGGTCGCCGGAGGCGCGGTACGCGCAGCCTATGCCGAATTGCACGCGACGATGACCGAGGTCGGCAAGTACCGCAACGTGGCCATATTCCTTGCCGCGTACTGGCTGTATATCGGCGGTGTGTTCACCGTCATCTTCATGGCCGTCAACTACGGCCAGCGGCTGGGCTTTGCCGACGAAGATCTCGTCCTCGCCTTGCTGGTCACGAACTTCATCGGCTTCCCGGCGACGCTGCTGTACGGCGTCGCGGCGCAGCGATTCGGGCCGAAGAAAGGCATTTACTTCGCGTTGCTCGTCTATGTCGGAGCCTGCGTCTGGGCGCTGCAGATGACCAACGTACGGGAATTCTTCGTCATGGCCATGATCATTGGCTGCGTGCAGGGTGGCGTGCAAGGCCTGAGTCGTTCCCTGTATGCGGCGTTAATCCCGCCCCAGCAACCCGGCGAGTTCTTCGGCTTCTACAACATGACGACGAAATTCGCGCACGTGCTCGGGCCGGCCCTCGTGGCCATTGCCGCCATGCTCTCCGACGATCCGAAGTGGGTGCTGCTCGTGTTGATGCCGCTGTTCTTTTGCGGTGCGATATTGCTTGCGCTGGTGCGCGAGGACGGCGCTAGGATATAGCCGACACCGCTTTTTGCAGGCGTTCCGTCGCTTGCTCGTCGTTTCCGTAGCGGGCGTCCATGTATGCCTCGGTAATCGTATCGACTGCATCACCGGGGACGACTCCGGCGCCACGTACGCGCAGGGCGAATACGCGAGCCGTTTCTCCGGTGTGCGGCTCCATCCCCGTCTTCCTGACGAAGCGGGCGAACAATAACGCCGCTTCATCCTTGGGAGGCGGGCGGTAGCGGAATATGAGCAGCACGCTGACTACCATGATCAGTCCGACCACGAGAATCACGAGCGTCAGCATCATCTTGCGCCACGTCGGTTCGTGCATACCGAGCCATTTCATGAATGCGTTTTGGGTGTCGGGACCGTAGCCAAGGATCCACTCGTTCCACCTGGCATTGACGGCGTCCCATGCCATGGCCACCTGGTAGACCCAGCGCGACGGCGCCGTGAAGCCCCAGGTTTCCCCGATGCCCTCGAGCGCGGCGTTCCCGGCGCCGATATCGACGCGCTCGGGTGCAACGGCCGCAGTTGGGTCGACGCGCCGCCAGCCGAGATCGTCGAGCCAGACTTCGGTCCATGCATGCGCATCGGACTGGCGCACGATCAGGTGGCCGCCGAGCGGATTGACTTCGCCGCCCTGGTAGCCGAGCACGACGCGCGCCGGGATGCCGACGCTACGCATCATCACCGAGAACGCCGAGGCATAGTGTTCGCAGAATCCTCGACGCGTTTCGAAAAGGAAGCGATCGACCGGATTGTTGCCGAGTGGCGGTGGCTCGAGCGTATAGTAAAAATCTTCTTCGTGGAGCATGCGCAGCACGGCATCGACGAACGCTGGATCCGAACCGGCCTCGTCGCGCATGCGCTGCGCAAGCTCGCGGGTGCGCGCATTGCCGGTGTCCGGCAGTTCGGAGTACCAGTTGCGATACAGCGTGGACAATTCTGTGCCGACGCGAAAATCCGGGTACGAGGTGACGTTGTACTGGATGCGTTGATCGATCGGAATACTGCGCGCCAGCTGCTGATGCGGACCCATGAAGGTCTGCGGCAGCGACCATAGCAAGGGCATGTCGAGGGCAAACACCCACTGTTGTCTGGTCGGCTCGAGTGTGACCTCGTACTCGACCGGCTCGCCGCGCGGCTCGATCTCGTCGCGAGCCTGCCGGCTGATACTCGGTTCGCGACCGGTCCACGTGCGGCCGTTGAAACGCGTCAGGACGAGACCGCGCCAGTAGCGGTCGCGCGGCTCGGGTACCACACCGTCAAACTTGACGCGGAAAGCGACGGCATCGGACGTCGACAGTGAGCTGATGTCGCCAGGGCTCATAGAGTCACTGAGACCGGTGGTCGCGCGGCTCGTATCGATTGGCACGGCCCAGAAAGGCGTGGAAATGCGCGGAAAGAACACCCACATGACGATCGCGAGCGGCGCGGCATAGGCGAGAAGCCGGCCGCCTGTCGCAAAGCTCTGCCGAGCCGTCTGGCTTTCGCCCGCCGACATGCGCAGCCAGGCGGTCATGATGACGAGCACGGCCGCTACCATGTAAGGCAGCGACCAGATGTACTGTTCGCGCAGCAGTGCGGACATGACGAGGAAGATCGAAAGAAACAGCAACACGAACTGGTCACGTCGCTTGCGGGTCTCCAGCAGCTTGAGCGCCGCCATGATCGCCAGCAGCGCCGATCCCGGGCCAACGCCGCTGATGGAGGCGTAGGTGCCCAGCACGCCGATGAAACACCCCAGTGCAAGTGCGGCGCGCAACCAGCTCGAGGGCAGGGGTCGCCGGCGCCGCTCCACATAGTAGCGCCACGCGGCGCAACCGAGGAATGCGGCTGTGATCCAGGCCGGCAGAAACGGCACATGCGGCGCGATCGAAACGACCAGCGCCGCCAGGGTCCACGGCAGGCTGTCGAGCAGCGAGCCGTCCGTACCGCGAGGCCGCGCCTTCACGAGCGGCCCCCGTCGAACAGGGCGAGGGCTTCGAGACACTGGCGACGATGCGCCTCGCCGTGCGCGGGAGGAAACTCGGCACCGGGCAGGCGCAGCCCGTAGTCTTCGCGCGTGCGGTCCGCCTCGACGATCCATCGGGTCAGGATGGAAAGACGTTGCTCGACGTCGCCGGACTCGATGTCATCGAATTCGAACCACTGGCTGCTCGTATCAGAGCCGGCGAATTGCTTGGACAACAGCTGGTTGCTGCGTGCGTAGGCCTTCCACGCGACGTGCCGTGGAGAGTCGCCCTCGTGGTACTTGCGCAGCCCTGCGAAGTCCTCCTCGCCGCGGGCATCGTGCTGGCGATGGCCATGCGCGACCATGGACGGCGGGGGTGGGGGTGCTGCGTCGGCCGGTGCTGGATAGACGAGACTGCTGACATCCATGTGCAGCCACGCCCATGAGCGAAACAGCTCGAAAGGAAACAGCGTGCGCACGCCGAAGCGGTCGAGCGATATCGGGCCCCGTCGCTCGGTACTTACGGGAAGTATGAAGACCTTGCTTTCACCGGACTGCAAATCGTGGATGTCGCTCCACGTGTCCGGCGCGTGCAGGCGAATGCCGAAACGGGCACTTTTCGACGTGTTTTTCACCGCAACGCGGAAGCGAATGGCCTGACCCGCGAACACGGGTTCGGCGCCGGCGAACGTGAGTTCGAGACCGACAAGGTTGCGCTGGCACTGGTGCATCGCGACAAAGCCAATGCCGACGAGTATGAAAGTCAGGACGAACGACAGGTTGTTGTTGTAGTTCATCGAGCCGAGCAACATGGCGAATGCCATGAGCCCGAAGGTCAGGCCGATGCCCGTGGGCAGTATATAGACGCGGCCTGGACGCAGAACCGTGGTTTCTGGATCACGCCCCTGTCGTTTCCGCGCCCACGCGAGGACACGATCCTGTCCGCGCCGCCTCAGCGACGTGACGAAGCTTCTCGCTTCAGGGAATGGCCACTGAATCGAGGACATGCTGGCAGAGTTCGGCCGGGCTTCGGAAGCGTGTGCTGCCGGCCGGCTTGAGACGGTGCCCGGTCACGGCAGCAAACACGGCCTGGATGTCGTCCGGATAGACGCCGGAGTGGTTCGCGACGTAGGCGTAGGCACGCGCGGCCGCAACGAGCGCCTGGGCGCCGCGCGGCGAGAGACCGATTTCGATGTCCGCCGATTCGCGCGTATAGTGCACGAGCGCCTGCACATAGCTTACAAGCGCGTCGGTGACGGGGACCTCGCGCACGGCTGCCTGCAGATCGACCAGTGTTTCCGGGCCCGTCACGGCTTCGATGGCGCGCAGCATTTCGCGCCGGTCGTCTCCGGCGATCAGCTCTCGCTCGCTCTTTTCGTCCGGATAGCCGAGTTCCACGCGCATCAGGAAGCGGTCGAGTTGTGATTCCGGCAACGGGAAGGTGCCGATCTGGTCGCCAGGGTTCTGCGTTGCGACCACGAAGAACGGTGTCGGCAACTCGCGGGTGCTGCCATCGACCGAGACCTGGTGTTCCTCCATGGCCTCGAGCAAGGCGCTTTGCGCTTTTGGAGTGGCCCGGTTTACCTCGTCGGCGAGAACCAGCTGCGCAAAAACGGGACCGGGCTGGAATTCGAAAACACCGCTGTCCTGACGAAACACCGATACCCCGATGATGTCCGCCGGCAGCAGGTCGCTCGTGAACTGGACGCGGTTGAATGACAGCCCCAGCGTTCTCGAAAGCGCCTGTGCGAGCATCGTCTTGCCGAGCCCGGGCAAGTCTTCGATCAACAGGTGGCCGCGTGCCAGCAGACAGGCGAGGGCGAGCGAAATCTGTTCGTCCTTGCCGAGGATGATGCGGGCGAGCGCCTTCCGCGCGTCCTCGACAACGGCGTGCCGGGCGCTGCGGCTGGTCGGGACTGTTTCCAGTGTCGTAGGGCGCTGCATTCCTCGGGTCCTCGGTACAGTAGGGCTCCCGTCACCATACTGTGACCGGGTCCCGCGTCAAGCAAGCGCGTCGAGTTTTTCGAGTTGCTCCGTCAATTGTGTGATGGTCTTCTCGAACTCGGCGACTCGCTGCCTTTCCTGTGTGACCACGGCCTCGGGGGCATTGTTCACAAATTTCTCGTTTGCTAGCTTCCCGTTGGCCTTCGCGAGCTCTGCCCGGGTCTTGTCCATCTGCTTGTCGAGTCGAGCGCGCTCCGCGTCTATATCGATGAGGCCCTTCATCGGCACGAGCAGGCGCATATCGCCGAGCAACGCCATCGCAGACGGCGGCGGCTCGGCCTCGTCCGCGACAATGTCTATCGATTCGACCCGGCCGACGCGCTGAAGCAGCGACGCGAGGCGTGTCGCGCGCTCGCGGTCCGCGGCACCGGCGTGCTGAAGCAGAACGGGCAGTGGTTTGCCCGGGGAAATGTCCATTTCGCCGCGAATCTGGCGTATGCCCAGGATGAACTGCCGGACCCACTCGATGTCGGCGATGGCCGCGTCGTCCGCGGCCCCATCGTCCGGCTCGGGGTAGGCGCGCAGCATGATGGTCTCGCCGGCAATTCCGGAGCGCTCGGAAACCTGCTCCCAGATCTCTTCCGTAATGAACGGCATCAGCGGATGCAGCAGTCGCAATATCGCTTCGAGCGTTTCGATGAGAGTTCGGCGCGTACCGCGCTGCATCGCCGCGGACATCTCGTCTGACTGCAGCACCGGCTTCGACAGTTCGAGATACCAGTCGCAGTACTCGTGCCAGGTAAATTCGTAAATCGCCTGTGCGGCGAGGTCGAGCCGGTAGGATGCGAAGTGGCGGTGCATCGCACGCGTCGTCTCGTCGAGCCGTGCGCGGATCCAGCGATCAGCCGCGGTATACTCGACGTCGCCGTCGTCGAGCGCTTCGGTGTTCATCAGCACGTAGCGCGCCGCGTTCCACAGCTTGTTGCAGAAGTTCTTGTAGCCTTCGATGCGGCCGAGGTCGAAGCGCACGTCGCGGCCCGTCGTGGCCAGCGCCGCAAATGTCATGCGCAGCGCGTCTGCGCCGAACTGGTCGATGCCATCCGGGAACTGCTTGCGCGTCGCGTCCTCTATCTTCGGCGCGAGGTGCGTCTGCATCAGCCCCGCGGTTCGCTTGTCGACCAGCGATTCCAGGTCGATGCCGTCGATGAGGTCGAGCGGGTCGAGGACATTGCCTTTCGACTTGGACATCTTCTGGCCGTCGGCGTCGCGGATGAGGCCGTGAATGTAGACCTCGCGAAACGGTACGTCGCCCATGAACTTGATGCCCATCATGATCATGCGCGCGACCCAGAAGAAGATGATATCGAAACCCGTGACGAGGACATTGCCCGGGTAGAATTCCCCGAGAGCGTCGGTTTTCTCCGGCCAGCCGAGAGTGCTGAACGGCCATAGCGCCGACGAGAACCACGTGTCGAGAACGTCGGTGTCCTGGGACAACGCGACATCGTCAGCTATGCCGTGCTTCCTGCGTACATCCTCTTCGTCATCGCCGACGTAAACGTTGCCCGCGTCGTCGTACCAGGCAGGAACGCGGTGTCCCCACCAGAGCTGGCGGCTGATGCACCAGTCCTGGATGTTGTACATCCAATCAAAGTAGGTCTTTGACCAGTTCTCGGGCACGAAGCGGATCTTGCCGGTCTCGACGGCCTCGATCGCGGGTTTTGCAAGCGGCTCGATCTTCACGTACCACTGGTCGGTCAGGTAAGGCTCGACGACGGCGTGCGAGCGATCGCCGCGCGGGATCTTGACCGTGTAGTCCTCGATCTTCTCCAGCAGCCCGAACGCTTCGAATTCGGCCACGATCTTGTCGCGCGCTACGAAACGATCCAGCCCTCGGTAGGCCTCCGGGACCTCGCCATTGAGCGCCGCGTCGTCGGTCAGGATGTTGTACATCGGCAGCGCATGGCGCTGACCGATCTCGTAGTCGTTGAAATCGTGGGCGGGCGTGATCTTTACGCAGCCCGTACCGAATTCGGGATCGACATACTCGTCGGCGATGATCGGGATGCGGCGTCCCACGATCGGCAAGGTGACGTCCTGGCCGACCAGGTCGGCGTAGCGTTCGTCGTCCGGATGCACGGCCACGGCGCTGTCGCCGAGCATCGTCTCGGGCCGCGTCGTCGCAACGACAAGGTGTCCGTCCCCGGAGGCCAGCGGATAGCGGAAGTGCCACAGCTTTCCAGGCTCGTCCTCGGAAAGCACCTCGAGGTCGGAGAGCGCCGTGTGCAGCACCGGGTCCCAGTTGACCAGGCGTTTGCCGCGATAGATCAGGCCTTCCTCGAACAGGTCGATGAAGACTTTCCTGACAGCCGCTGAACAGCCGTCATCCATCGTGAACCGGTCGCGGCTCCAGTCCACCGACGCACCGAGGCGGCGCGTCTGGCGTGCAATCATGCCGCCGGATTCTTCCTTCCATTGCCAGACGCGTTCGACGAACCGGTCGCGGCCGAGATCGTGCTTGGTCTTGCCTTCGGCATTGAGGAGGCGCTCGACCACCATCTGCGTCGCGATGCCGGCATGGTCCATGCCGGGCTGCCAGAGCGCGCGATGGCCCTTCATGCGGTGATAGCGCGTCAGCGCGTCCTGGATCGTGTCACCGAAGCCGTGCCCCATGTGCAGCGTGCCCGTGACGTTGGGCGGCGGAATCATGATGCAGTAGGGCGGGCCGTCGCCGCTCGGGGCGAACCAGCCGTTTTTCTCCCAGCGCGCGTAAATGCGCTGTTCGATGTCCTCGGGGCGGTAGGATTTGTCCATCGGGTGTCCTGCCGGGAAGCTTCGCGGCGCTACAGCTTGTGCGTGTTCAATTCGTGACCCCGGTCGCGGTAGATCGCGTAACGCTTGCGACTCAGCGACCGGCAGTTTTCGTCGGATGTTACGAGTTCCGCGACGCGCGGAAAACCCTCTACGATCGGAGGTACATCGTCGCAGAGGTTGATCAGGAGATCGCTCGATTCGACGGCGGCACCGTCACAGCCGATCATTATGGGCGAGTCGTCGGTACCATCGCCGCGGCCGACGACGCCGTGCGGCACGAAACTGCCATCGCGAAACGTCCACAACAGCTCGTCGAGGTGCTCGGCATCGGCGCGGCTTTTCGCGTGAATGTAGACCGAGTTGTCGAGGCGCCACGCTTTCTCGGCAAGCCTGCAGGCCAGCGTCTGCCGCGCGCGCTCATCGGCTTGCGCGAGGATGTAGAAGTCGACGCGCGCCATTGATCAGGGCAGGACGCCGCTGCGCTCGAGCAGGAGTTGCGACAGCATCGGAACCGGGCGTCCCGTTGCGCCTTTGCGGTTGCCCGACTTCCAGGCCGTCCCGGCGATATCCAGGTGTGCCCAGTTGAGCCCATCCGTGAACTTGCCGAGGAAACACCCTGCCGTCACGGCGCCACCGCCGGGCCCGCCGATATTGGCCATGTCCGCGAAGTTACTCTTGAGCTGCGCGGCATACTCATCGCCCAGGGGCATCGGCCAGCCGTTGTCACCCGACGCGTCGCCGGCCGCGAAGATCTCATCGCGCAGCTCGTCGCTGTTGCTCATGATCGCCGTGCGGTGCGCGCCGAGGGCAACGACGCACGCACCCGTAAGGGTCGCGACGTCCACAACGGTCGACGGCTTGAAGCGCCGCGCGTAGGTCAGCGCATCGCACAGGATCAGGCGCCCTTCGGCATCGGTATTGAGAATTTCGATTGTCTGGCCCGACATGCTTTTCACGATATCGCCGGGCTTGGTCGCCTTGCCGCCCGGCATGTTCTCGACGGCCGGCACGATGACGTTCAGATTGATCGGCAGTTTCATTTTCGCGACTGCAGCCATCGTGCCGATCACCCCGGCGGCGCCGCACATGTCGAATTTCATTTCGTCCATCGCGGGGCCGGGCTTGAGCGAAATACCGCCCGTGTCGAAAGTGACGCCTTTGCCGACAAGAACGATCGGCGCAGCGTTGCCGGCGCCCTTGTATTTCATGACGATGAGCTTGGCAGGCTCGACGGTGCCGGCCGTCACTGACAACAGGGAACCCATGCCAAGACGTTTCATGTCCGGCTCGTTGAGCACCTGCGTCGTCAGGCGACCATTGCCGGTTGCGAGTTTCTTTGCCGTGCGCGCCAGATAGCCCGGCGTGCAGACATTGGCTGGCAGGTTGCCGAGATCTTTCGCCAGGCGCACGCCGTGTGCAATACCGTCACCGTGCATGGCGCCGAGCTTCGAATTCGCCGCGTCACCGCGCCTGGCGACAGAGTGACCGTACGACGACAGCGCCAACGGTTTTTTCTTGCGACCGCTCTTCATCTGGGTGAATCGGTACAGCACGTCGCCGAGCGTCTCCACCGAGTAACGCGCCAGGTAATACGGACTGCTGCCGGGCAGGTCTTCGAGCGTCAGCGTGTTGAGGATGTGCTTTGTCTTGCTGCCGTCCAGCGCCTGGATCGCGCCGGCTACGGCTTTCCGGAAAACCCTGGCGTCGAACTTGGCGGTCTTGCCAAGACCTACGACGGCGACGCGTTTCGCCCTGACGCCGGGAAGGCCCGTCAGGACGACACAACGGCCGGGAGCGCTTTTCACGTCCCCGGACTTGATCAGTGCTTTCAGATGGCCGTCGCTCGCGGCATCGATGTCCCCCGCACCGGCGCCAAGCTTGCCGCGCTCGTAGACGCCGACAATGACGCAGTCAACCGCACGCCGTGCGGCATTGCTCACAGTCGTAAAATATTCCATAAATCCTTCGTCGCCTTATTGTTTTTCAGGGCTGTCACGGACAAAACAATCGGGTAGTCTAACCGTTTCGGCCCCTCTCAGCTACGCCATTCAGCCCCGTGAAGCGCATCCTGGACCGCTATATTTTCCGCGAGATAGCCGTGACCTGGCTGGGTGTCACGATGATCCTGCTGATGATCCTCCTGACCAACCAGTTCGCGCGCGTCCTGGGCGACGTAGCGAAAGGCAAGCTGCCCAAGGACGCGGCTTTCGACGTCATCGGCCTGTCGGCAGCCCAGTACCTGACCGTGCTCGTGCCTATCGGGCTGTTCCTCGCCATCATGCTGGCCCTCGGGCGGCTGTACCGAGACAGCGAATTGCCGGCAATGATGGCGTGCCGCGTCGGGCCGTCGGGCATTTACCGGCCGTTGCTGTGGTTGCTCGTGCCGCTCGCTGCCGGCGTCGCCTGGCTGTCCATCGAGGGTTCGCCGCGCGCACTGACGACGATCGAACGGATCAGCGCAGAGGCGCGTCGCGAAGCCGACCTCAACAGCATCGAACCCGGGCGTTTTACGGTATTCGGGCCGGACCGCGCTGTCGTGTACGGGGAACGGATCACGCCGGAAGGCTACATGGAAGGAGTCTTCATAGAGCGCCGGATGGAAGAAGACGTCATCGAGGTCGTCCTCGCAAAGCGCGGTGAACAGGTCGATTCGGAAGATCCGGACACGCGCCTGCTCGTGCTGTACGACGGCCGCCGCTACGAAGGGATCCCGGGCACACCACGCTTCCGGGTCATCGAGTTCGCCGAGCACGGCATTCCGTATCGACTGCCGAGTCTGCGTGCGCTCGACCTGAAACCCCGCGCCATGCGCTTCGTCGATCTGTACGATTCGGCGGATCTCGAGCATGTCGCCGAGCGCCAGTGGCGGCTGAGCGTGCCGATATCGACGGTTCTCCTTGCGTTTCTTGCCGTGCCGCTGGCGCGCAGCCGGCCGCGCGAGGGCCGATACGGCCGCATGGCGATAGGCCTGCTCGTATTCATCATCTATTTCAACCTGCTCAGCGCCGCCAAGGCCTGGATCGAGGAGGGCAGCGTGCCTCCGACGCTCGGTATCTGGTGGGTACACGGCATCATCGCGCTCCTGATCTTGGGACTGCTCAGCCTGCAAAACGGATGGCACAGGCGGTTGTTCTCATGAACCTGCTGACGCAGTACCTGACGCGCACGATCATCGCCAGCACCACGCTCGTGCTGGTCGTGTTGCTCGCCATTGCCGGGCTCTTCGAATTCATCGCGCAGCTCGACGACGTCCAGGGCGACTACCAGACGCCCCAGGCAATCCTGTATGCGGTGTTGAGGCTGCCGAATCTCGCATTCGAAATGCTCCCCGTCGCGACCCTGATTGGCTCGCTGCTGGGCCTCGGCGCGCTGGCTGGCAACAGTGAGATCATCGTCATGCGCTCGGCAGGACTGTCCGTCAGGCGGCTCGCGGCGATGGTCGCCACGTCGGGCGCGGTGCTGCTCGTAGCGACGGGCTTGCTGGGCGAATTCATCGGCCCTCCGCTCGATTTCTACGCGCGCGACATGCGCATGGAAGCGCGCTACCAGTCGGATGAAGATTTCGGCAACGATGCCTGGGTCAAGGACGGTCCCGTCTATCTGCACCTGGAGCGGGTCAATTCCGAATTCGAATTCGGCAGGGTCTACCTGTTTCGCTTCAACGACGACAACGAACTGGCCTCGATCGCGCGGGCCGAGAATTCGGGCATCGACGAAGACGACAACTGGGTGCTCGAGAATTTTCGCGAAACCCGATTCCGTGATGACGGTGTGCAGGTCGTTGAGTCGTCGATGGCCGTCGAGTCGTTCGAAGTCAACGCGGAACTGCTGGGCAGTTCGATCGCGAAGCCACTCAGCCTCTCGGCGCGCGGACTCATCCTGTATATCGACTACCTGAAACGCAACAGTCTCGACGCCTCGCAGTACGAGTCTGAGCTCTGGTATCGCGCGTCGCGTACGTTGACCGTGTTCATCATGCCGATTCTCTCGCTCGCCTTCGTTTTCGGTTCGCTGCGCAGCGGCGGAGCGGGTGGACGCCTGGTCATCGGCGTCGTCATCGGTCTTGCGTATTATCTCGCCAGCGAAACGCTGGCGAATTCGGGGCAGGTCTTCAACCTGAATCCGGCCATCATCAACTGGCTGCCGTTCGTCGCGTTGTCGCTGATTACGATTGTTGCGCTATCGCGAATACGTTAGCGCTCGACATCGCCCGGTTTCGGGCGGTAAACGATGCGCGTACCGCTGATGCGGTCGTGCCAGGTCAAACGGTCCCCGTCCCAGAGCTGCCACAGGAAACCGAGACCGGCGGGTGCCCACGACAACAGGGCGGCGACGAAGCGCACGCTGGTAGTCGCGAGCGAGGGTCGCGCGCCGTCCCGGGTGACGAGTTGCAGGCGCCATGACTGCATGCCGAGCGTACATCCTCGCCAGGTCCAGAAGCCGACGAAGAACGTGTAGATGACGAGGACGAGGACGATGCGATAGATCGCGTTGTCGCCGATCTCGACGGGTTCGCCGCCGCGCACGGCAATGAAAGGGATCGTGGCGAGAAACAGCAGCGCGGCGACCAGCAGCGTGTCATAGGCAATGGCCGCGAGGCGGCGCAGCAGTCCCGTATTTTCCATCGTGTTACAGGCTCGCGAAGTAATCGGCCATGCGTTTGCGCAGGTGCCGGTCGGGCATGTTACCGAATCCGGCGCCGAGGTTGTCGGTCATGTGGTGGGGTTTGCTCGTCGCAGGGATCACGCAGGTCACGGCCGGATGGCTGATGATGAACTTCAGGAAGAACTGCCCCCAGCTGTCGGCGAACTCCGTCGCAAAGTCAGGCAACTCGCGCCCGGCGACGGCGCGGAACAGTCGCCCGGCCTGGTACGGACGATTGACCAGCACGGCGATACCCAGGTCTTGCGCCACCGGCAGCACACGCTCTTCCGCCTCGCGTTCGCCGAGCGAATAGTTGATCTGGATGAAGTCGGGTTTGAACGCGATCATTTCGCGGGCGAGCGCGTCGTGTGCGCCTGCCGTGTAGTGCGTCAGGCCGCTGTAACGAACGTGGCCTTTCTCCTGCCATTCGCGAATCGTCCGCATGTGCGCGGCCGTGTCGCGCAGGTTGTGGACCTGCATCAGGTCGATCACGTCGGCGTTCATCAGCTCTGCCGAGCGCTGCATCTGCCGCTCGCCCGCAGCCTTACCATCGATCCAGACCTTGGTCGCGAGAAACAGGCGAGCGCGATCGATGCCAGCTTCGATGACGTCGCCGATCACCTTTTCCGAGCGGTTGTACATAGGTGACGTGTCGATGACGCTGCCGCCGGCCTCGATCAGCAGCGCGACAATCTGTCGCCGGGATTCGATGTCGTCGGCTGTGCTCGCAACGTCGAAGACGCTGTAGGTGCCGAGCCCGACCACGGGAAGGTGCTCCCCGGTTGCAGGTATTGCTTTCTTGCGCATCGTCACCGACTCACCCAGCGCTGCGCCTGGCGCTACGCCGAGGGCCGCCCCTGCGGCCAGCACCTGCCTGCGATTCCATCGTCTCATTGCAAACCGCTCTCCTTCAGCGCCCGGGCGCGGCGCTTGTAATCCCTGCCCAGCCACAGCGCGACGACTGCCGACAGCACCGCGAACGGCAGCATCAGGACGGCGATCGCAGCCATGCCCATACCCAATACAGACAGACCCTTGATCGTCCAGGTTCCCACGACGTCACCGCCGCGGTACACGGCCGTGTCGATGGCATTCTTGGTCTTGTATTTTTCTTCGGGTGTGACCACCGAGTACAGCATGTCGGTCGACGGCTTGGCGAAGCCGAAGCCGAGACCCCGCCGAACGACATCGAGCACGGCAACGGCCATCAGGGTCGGGTCCAGGGCCAGCACGGCGAAGCCGATAATCGATGCCAACGGGAAGAGGAACAGGGACCGCCCGATGCCGAAGCGAGTAACGACCTGTTTGACCAGGAACATCTGCGCGACGAGCGCCAGCGCGTTCTGCGCGACATTCATGTTGGAGAAGAACTGCGTGCGCGCGTCCGGGCTCAATATCGCTGTTTCGATGAGTTCGGCGCGGAACATGTACAAGGCCGTGCCGAGCAGGCTGGCGATAACGGACAAGAGAGCGATACCGAGAAAGTAATTTGACGACAACAGGTGAGTGATGCCGGCCAGGGGGTTGCCGCCCAGGGGCTTGTCGCTCTCAACGGTTCGCTCCACTTCGTGTTCGTGTTCCTGGTGCACCCAGTCCTTCAGCCGACCGATACAAAACACCGCGGCGAGCAGCACGCCGCCTGCGATCAGCAGGAGATTGTGGAATCCGATCTTCGTCACCAGCGAACTCGTCACGAGGCCACCGAGCAACGCGCCAATACTGCCGCCCGACGTGATCAGCCCGAAGAGTCGTCGTCCCTGTTCACGGGTATAGATGTCGGCCATGAAGCTCCAGAAGACGGAGACGACGAACAGGTTGAAGACGCTGACCCAGACGAAGAACACGCGCCCGAGCCAGACGTAGTCATCACCGCTGCCTCGCAGCTGCGAGAACACGGCCCAGAAAATCAACATGTTCGAGATGAAGAACAGGTAGACCCATGGCAGGAACACGCGTCGCGGAAAACGCGAGGCCACCCAGCCGAACAGCGACGTGGCGACAATCATCGTAATGAACGTGCCGATGAACAGGTAAGGGATCGTATTGGGTCCGCTGCCCACAGCCATTTCTTCCCGAACCGGCCGTATGATGTAATAGGATGAAAGCACGCAAAAGAAATAGGCGAACGACCAGGCCACAGCGACGAATTCGTGGCGCTGTACCCCGAATATTTCGCTGATGAGGGAGCGCCCGGCAGTATCCGACTCGGTCGTCATGCGCCAGATCATAACAACAAGAGGGGAAGGGTATGGAAGCAACCGTTATTGTCACGTTTCTCGCTCTGGCTCAGTACGTGCTGTTCGGCGTCCAGGTCGGCGGCATGCGCGGCAAGCATGGCATCAAGGCGCCGGCGCAAACCGGCCACGATGAATTCGAGCGCATGAACCGCGTACACCTGAACACGCTGGAGCAGCTCGTCGTGTTCATTCCCGCGCTCTGGATGCAGGCTTATTATGCGAATCCGCTGTATGGCGCGGTGCTGGGGATGGTCTACATCGTCGGCCGGTTCGTCTACCGCGTCGAATACCTCAAGGACCCCGGTTCGCGCGGGACCGGATTCACGATGAGCATCGTGCCGACTATTGCTCTGCTCATCTGGGCCCTCGTCGCGGCCATCATCAACATGGACTGATGCTATTTCATCTCGTCTATGTGAGCACGGCGTCTGAGCCCATGGGCGAGGGAGACCTGGCCGCGCTGCTCGGGCAATCGCGCGAGCGCAACGCGCGCAACGGCGTGACGGGCATGCTGCTTTTCAAAGACGGTCGCTTTATCCAGCTGCTCGAAGGACAGGAAGAAGACGTGAAGGAGATCTTCGGCAGCATTCGCCGGGACGAGCGCCATCACGGCGTCGAGGTGCTGTGGTCGCGTTACGCGCAATACCGCGAGTTTCCGGACTGGACCATGGGTTTCCAGAATATCGACGAGGTGGATCCGGCAACGTTGAACGGCTTTACGCCGTTTCTCGATCGTGATTTCCGCTACGAGAATTTCCTCGAGAACTCCACCGATGTGCACGCCATGCTGCTGGCGTTCAGGGACAACCCGGACCTATTGAGCTGAATACCGCCCGGGGCTACAACTCGACGCGCGTCTGGCAGTTGTGGCACTCATACCATTCCGACTTGTAGCCGGACACGGTTTCGTCGCGATGCTTTAATCGAATGGCGCGGTGCTCACCGTCGACACAACGCTGGCAAAATGGCCCGACCTTCGCGTCGCCGTGGCCCCGCCAGTAGAAGCGGCCGTCGAAGCTCATGTCATCCATGAAGCCCGGATGTCCCTCGAGTTCCTCGAGCTGCCTGCGCAGCCTCGTAACCTGCGCCTCGAGCTTCAGTGCATGGCTCTCCATCTCGAGAACGAGCTGGCTCGCCGCCACGGAGTCGGAGTCCTTGATGGCCTCGAGGATCTTCTTGCCCGTCTCGGTGATGTCCATGGCGGGATTCTAGCACCGGACAAGAAAACGGGGCCGCAGGGGCCCCGTTGGCGTGTCTGGTACTCCCTAGGGGACTCGAACCCCTGTTGCCGCCGTGAGAGGGCGGAGTCCTAACCGCTAGACGAAGGGAGCGTAGTCGCCGGTCCGTTGGGATCGGCGGCGCTATTATACGGCCCGATTTCGATATTGGAAGGGGCGAGTTGCGGAAATCGGCCGCCCTGCGGCGACGCGCTGGTATGATACGGCGCCATCACTGATCTCCAGACGGAATACGCGTTGACGAAGCACCCGAAGCACGGGTCCAAGGAACCACGAATAATCCCGCGGCCGGACCACAATGTCACGCGGGCCGAGTTTTCCAAGAGCGCACTCAAGGTTCTGTACCGATTGAACAAGGCGGGCTACCAGGCTTTCCTCGTCGGTGGGTGTGTGCGTGACGCCATGCTCGAACTGCATCCGAAGGACTTCGACGTGGCGACAGATGCGACGCCCGAAGAGGTCAAGGCGCTGTTCGGTAACTGCCGGCTGATCGGCCGGCGTTTCCGGCTCGCCCACGTGCGCTTCGGCCGGGAAATCATCGAAGTCGCCACGTTCCGCGCCGCGGCCAATCACGATCACGACGACCATCATCGCGACGACGAAGGCCGCATCATCCGGGACAACGTGTACGGTTCGATCGACGAAGATGTTTGGCGTCGCGATTTCACCTGTAATTCGCTGTACTACAACATTGCGGATTTCAGCATCTGGGACTACACGGGCGGCTTCGAACACATTCGTCAAAAACGCATCGTACTCATAGGCGATCCCGAAGAGCGCATGCGCGAGGACCCTGTGCGCATGCTGCGCGCCATCCGTTTCGCTGCCAAGCTCGATTTCGACATCGACGAGGACGTCATCAGGGCCATCGATCACCACTCGCAGCTATTGACGAACGTGCCCGCGGCGCGCTTGTTCGATGAATTCCTCAAGCTGTTCCAGGCCGGTAACGCGGAGCGGACCTTCGACCTGCTGAACGACCACGGCCTGTTCCGCGAGATGTTCCCGGCCACCGACGAGGAGCTCGCGAAGGACGGCGAATTCATGCGTTTTACGCGCGCCGCGCTGCAAAACACGGATCGCCGCGTGCGCGACGGCAAGTCGGTGACGCCGATGTTCCTGCTCGGCGTGTTCCTGTGGTGGCCCGTGAAGAAACTGGCCGAGATGCATCGCGCCGAGGAGAAGATGTCGGAGTCCCAGTCGCTGGCGCTGGCCGCCTACGAAATCGCGTCGCAGCAGCAGCGCCGTATCTCGATTCCGAAGCGTTTCACGGTGCCCATGCGGGAAATGCTGTCGCTGCAGCCGCGCTTTGAATTCAAGCGCGGCAAGCGCGCGATGAAACTGCTGGATCACAGGCGTTTTCGCGCGGCCTACGATTTCATGGTGTTGCTCGCGGAGGTCGGCCTCGCGAACCCCGAGACGGCCCGCTTCTGGACCGAGGTGCAAACACAATCCGCGGCCGAGCGCGCGCAAAGCTTCGGTATCGGAGAGCCGCGCGAGGGTCAAAAGAAGCGGCGCCCGCGCCGCCGTCGTCGCCGGTCCTCGACGGGCAAATGAGCAACAGGCCGCACTGGTTCCCGGCCTACGTCGGGCTCGGCAGTAACCTGCAGATGCCGGCCAAACAGGTCGACACGGCCATTGCACTGCTGAACGAGATCCCGCACACACGGCTTATTGCCGCCTCATCACTGTATCGATCGGCGCCCGTTGGCGGCATCGAGCAGCCCGATTTCGTCAATGCCGCTGCGGCCCTGCTGACAACGCTCAGCCCGTCCGACCTGCTCGCCGAACTAAAGAAGATTGAAACGCGCCAGGGACGCGAGAGAAACGGACAGCGCTGGGGGCCGAGGGTACTGGACCTGGACCTCTTGGCACATGCAGCCGCGGTGATTGACGAGCCGGGCATTACCGTTCCCCACCCGGGCATCGCGGAGCGAAATTTTGTATTGTTGCCTCTTCTTGAGATCGCACCGGAACTCGTCATCCCCGGCCTCGGCCGGATCGCAGCGATACCGGTCAACTGGGACGAGCCGAGCATTTCCCGCATCGCATGACTGAGTCGCGCTACATCGCCATAGAAGGTCCGATCGGTGTCGGCAAGACGGCGCTCGCGCGCAGGCTGGCCGAGACGTTGTCCGCCGAGCTCGTCCTCGAGGAGGTCGATCAAAACCCGTTCCTCGAGCGTTTCTACAGGGATGAGCGTTCGGCTGCGCTGCCCGCCCAGCTGTTTTTCCTGTTCGCCCGCGCGCGGCAAATCGAGGCCCTGCGGCAGTCGGACCTGTTTGCGGCGACCCGCATCTCCGACTACCTGTTTACGCGCGACCGCCTGTTCGCTGCGCTCAATCTCGACCGGGACGAGCTTGGGCTCTACGACCAGATTCTGGCAAACCTGGATGTCGAACCGCCGGTGCCGGATCTCGTCATTTACCTGCAGGCGTCTGTCGACGCGCTCCTGCAACGACTGGCGCGTCGCAATGCGATCCACGATCGCTTTGTCGACAGGGCCTATCTCGAGAAGCTGACCGACGCCTACGCGCGGTTCTTCCACACCTACGACGAGGGTCCCTTGCTCATTGTCAATGCGTCCGCCATCGATCCGGTCAATAATGACGCCGATTACGAGCAGCTGTTCCAGCAAATCGAACGCACCAGCGGCGGGCGCCATTTCTTCAATCCCGTAGCGGCGGCATTCGCCTGACAGGACCATTGATGTATACCCAACTCGAACAACGCGGCATGTCCCAGCCGCCGGTCAATGTCTCGACGCTTCGCAAGATGAAAGCCGAGGGCGAACCGATCGCCTGCCTGACCGCTTATGATGCAAGTTACGCCGCGCTTGTCGATGCCGCCGGCACCGATCTCGTGCTGGTCGGCGATTCGCTGGGAATGGTGATACAGGGACACGATACGACGGTCCCCGTGACGGTCGACGACATCGTCTATCACTGTCGCAACGTCGCCCGCGGACTGCGCAGGGCCTTCCTCGTTGCCGACATGCCTTTCATGAGCTACACGGAGCCGGGCCAGGCGCTCGACAATTCCGTGCGGCTCATGCAGGAGGGCGGTGCGATGATGGTCAAGCTCGAGGGCGGTGACGACCAGGTGCAGATCGTCGAGCACCTCGCGCGTCACGATATTCCCGTCTGTGCTCACCTCGGCCTCAAGCCCCAGTCTGTGCACAAGATCGGCGGCTTCAAAGTGCAGGGCCGGGACCCCGACAAGGCTCGGGAAATGCTCGAGTCGGCCAAACGCCTGCAGGATGCGGGCGCAGACATCGTGTTGCTCGAATGTGTACCCAACGAGGTGGCGCAGGCGGTGACCGAGACGCTGGCTGTGCCGGTCATCGGTATCGGCGCTGGCCCGCATGTCGACGGGCAGATTCTCGTGCTCTACGACATTCTCGACATCACGCAGGGGCGCACGCCGCGCTTCGTAAAAAACTTCCAGAAAGGTTGCGACTCGCCGCTCGCGGCGCTGCAGTCTTTCGTTAGCGCGGTCAAGGAAAAGAAATATCCCGAAGCCGAGCATTGCTTCTCCTGACAATCCGGAATCCCAATGCAAGTCGTACATACCCGGGAAGAACTCGCCGAACTGACCGCCGAGTGGCGTCATCATGGCGATCACATTGCGCTGGTGCCGACGATGGGCAGCCTGCACAAGGGGCACCTGTCCCTCGTGGATCTCGCGCGCGAGCACGCCGAACGCGTTGTCGTAACGATCTTCGTCAACCCGACACAGTTCGGGGAGGGCGAGGACTTCGACGAGTACCCCCGTACGCTCGATCGCGACACCCGGCGGCTGAAGAACACGCCGGCCGATGTGATTTTCGCGCCTGCCGTCGAGACCATGTATCCGTTCGGGCTGGAGATGGCCACACGCGTCGCCGTACCCGGGTTGACGGAAAATTTCTGCGGCGCGTCGCGGCCCGGGCATTTCGACGGTGTCACCACGGTAGTCGCGCGTCTCTTTGCGATCGTACAGCCCGACGTTGCCGTCTTCGGGCAAAAAGACTACCAGCAGCAGCTCGTCATCCGCCACATGACGGTCGACATGAGCCTGCCGATCAAGATCATCACGGGCCCGACCATCCGCGAAAGCGACGGGCTGGCCATGAGTTCCCGCAACAGCTATCTGAACGAAGAGGAGCGTGCGCGAGCGCCGAAGCTCTTCGAAACGCTCGCGCTGGTGGGCGAGGAACTGCAGAACGGGCGCCGCAACTTCGAGCAGCTCGAGACCGAGGCCTTGGAAAGACTGCGCGGGGCAGGGTTCGACGTCGATTATTTCGCGATTCGCCGCGCGCAGAACCTCGAGACCCCTGACCGTGATTGCGATGAACTGGTCATTCTCGCGGCCGCGCGGCTCGGCAGCGCGAGACTCATCGACAATATTGTCGTCACGATCTGAGGTCTAGCGCGACACGCGGTCCCGTCCGGCGCGTTTGGCCCGATACAGGGCCGCGTCGGCGTCGCGCACGAGCATGTCCAGCGACCCGCCATCCTGCAGCTGGGCGATGCCCATGGAGATGCGCACGGGAATCTGGATCAGCGAGTCGGCGCTGTCGCCCGTCTCGCCACTGATTGCCCTGCGGACGCGCTCGCCGATCGCGAGCGCCTCGTCCAGCTTGACATCGGGCAGCAGGACCGCGAATTCGTCGCCGCCATAGCGCACGAGAAGGTCGCGCGGACGGAATTGCTGGCGCAGGATTCTTGACACGATGGAGAGCGCACGGTCGCCCGCGATGTGGCCGAACATGTCATTGAACTGCTTGAAGTTGTCGATGTCGATCATCATGAGCGACAGGGGTTTGCCCTTGCCGCGGCAGAGTTCGATCAGCTTGGGAAACGCTGTTTTCATCGCATGCCGGTTGGCAAGACTTGTGAGTGCGTCGGTGGTCGCATGACGCTCGAACTTGCGCATCTCGCCGACATTTCTCGCGATGACCCGGTTGTGACTGCGCACGCGCTTCGACAACACCACGAGCAGGTTCTTGGCGAATTCGTGCGACGCATCCACCATATTCCACAGCACGGACTTGTGAATGACGAGCAGGTGGCTGTTTTCAGCCGCAATGACCCACGCGGATGGGTCGCGGTCTTCGATAATCGACATCTCGCCGACACATTCGCCGGTTTCCATCGTCGTCAGCGCCGGCGTATCCGGCGAGCCGACGTGGACATTGACGCTGCCCGACAACACGATGAAAACATTGTCATTTCTGTCATCCGGGGACAACAGTGTCTCGCCGCCGGCAATGTCCCGCCGCTCACAACGCTGCAGCAACGACTGTATGTCGTCGGGGTAAACCCCTTTGAAGAGCTGGAGGCTGTCGAGCAGGGAGAGCTTATAGTCCGAGTTTACGCTTAGCGGCTCCTGCATGAGGGCATTGTGGCGGGAATCGGGCGCTCACGATGCCGACCAGACCTCACTATGGGTGTGACCTGCGTCACATTTTGCCGCCGGATAGCTCTTCACGGGCCGCGGAGAACGCGGCACGGTCCGCATCGGAGGGCTCAGGGTAGCGCAGTCCGATGCTGTGCAGCGTGTCGATGATGATATCGGCGACGCGCGCACGCATGTACGGCTTGTCGTCGGCCGGGATGGCATACCAAGGCGCCCACGGCCTGGAGGTCGCATTGAGCGCCGCCTCGTAGGCCGCCATGTAGTCGTCCCAGTAGCGGCGTTCCTCCACGTCCTTGGGCTCGAATTTCCAGTTCTTCTCGCGCTCATCGAGGCGCGACAGGAAGCGCCGTTTCTGCTCGTCTTTGGAGACGTTCAGCCAGAACTTGATAATCACCGTGCCGTTGCGCGCCAGATGTTCCTCCTGCTGGCGTATCGACATCAGTCGGTCTTCCCAGATTGTCTCCCGGCCGAGGTCGGCGGGTAATTTCTGGTAGTCGAGGATCTCGGGGTGGACGCGCACGACGAGCACTTCCTCATACTGGCTGCGATTGAAGATGCCAATGCGCCCGCGTTCGGGAAGCCGGCACGTCGTGCGCCACAGGAAGTCATGGTCGAGTTCCTCGTTCGACGGCTTCTTGAAGCTGAAAACCTGGCACCCGGATGGATCGACGCCCTGCATGACGGAACGAATGGTGCTGTCTTTGCCGGCCGCATCCATCGCCTGGAACACGAGCAGGACCGCGTGCTTGTCGCCGGCGGCAAGCACGCGCTGCAGCTTGTTGAGTTCTTCCGTGCGCGCACGGCGATGCTTGCCCTTGTGCGGCCTGCCCTCGGTCTGCGGCGCGGTGCTCGCGTCGACGACCCGGAAAGTGCCGTCAAAGGGTACGAGATAGGGTGATTCGGGCGCCTCAAACATCGCCGGACTCCTTTTGCTGGTGTTGAGCGAGCGCCCACTCGACATGTTCGCGAACGAGGGGCGACTCATGATGCTGCCGCGACTCGAGCGCGGCGACAACCTCGTTTGTCGTTCCCGCGTTGCCGAGCGCGACGGCGATGTTACGCAGCCACCGTGTGTGGCCGATGCGTCGAATGGCACTGCCCTCGGTGCGCGCCAGGAACGCGGCCTCGTCCCAGCCGAACAGGCCGACGAGCTCCGCGTCATCGAGGCCGTGGCGTGGCGCAAAATCGGGTTCGCGCGATTGTCGGGCGAACTTGTTCCACGGGCAGAACAACTGACAGTCGTCGCAGCCGTAGATACGGTTGCCCAGCGGCTTGCGAAACTCCTCGGGTATGGGCGCTTCCGATTCTATGGTCAGGTAGGAAATACAACGCCGCGCATCGAGCGTGTAGGGAGCGACGATCGCGGCGGTTGGACACACGTCGATACAGGCTGTGCAGGTACCGCAATGCGAGGTTTCCGGCCTGTCGACCGGTAAAGGGAGGTCGGTGTACAGCTCACCGAGGAAGAACCAGGAGCCCTCATCACGGTTGATCAGGTTGGTGTGCTTGCCGATCCAGCCGAGCCCGGCCTTCTCCGCCAACGGCTTTTCGAGGACCGGTGCGCTGTCGACAAACACCCGGTAGCCGAACGGGCCCACTCTTTCCTCGATTCGCCTGGCGAGATCGCGCAACCGGCCGCGCAGCGTCTTGTGGTAATCGCGCCCGAGGGCATAGCGCGAGATATAGGCGCGCGACGGGTGGTCGAGCAGCGCGCGAGCCTTTTGCTGGGGCTCCGGCAGGTAGTCCATACGCACGGAAATCACGCGCAGGGTGCCGGGGACGAGTTCCTCGGGACGGCCGCGCTTGCTGCCGTGCCGCTCCATGTAACGCATGGAGCCGTGGTGGCCCGCGGCCAGCCAGTCGTCGAGACGCTGCTGCGCCTCGGAGAGGTCGACGTTACTCACACCGGCCTGGCCGAAACCGAGGTCGTGGCACCACGCAAGGACCTGCGCTTTGAGCGCAGCCATATCGGTATTGCCGTATTGGGCGACGGGTTGAGTCAATGTAAGTTCCTGATTGGCTGACAGTATAATCGTCCCTATGGCCAGCTTGCCCGCTAACATCTATTCCGTCGCCGCCGTTCGGGAGACGGATCGCACCACCATCGAGGATCATGGCGTGCCCGGGTACACGCTGATGAGCCGGGCCGGCGCCGCCGCGGTGGCCGAGGCGCGGGCCCGGTTTCCCGACGCGCAGCGCTGGCAGGTCGTGTGCGGGGCAGGCAACAACGCCGGCGACGGCTACGTCGTCGCGCGCCTTGCAGCACAGGACGGTATTGCGGTGTCCGTGCTGACGCTGGTCGATCCCGAGCAGTTGCACGGCGATGCGGCGGTCGCGTACGGCGATTTCGTCGCGGAAGGCGGCATTGTCCTGACGTGGTCGGGCCAGCTGGACGACGACGCCGACCTGCTCGTCGACGGCATGCTCGGCAGTGGACTCGAACGGGACGTGTCCGGCGATTTTGCCGCCGCCGTCGCGGCGATCAACGCGCATCGCTCGCCCGTACTGGCGCTCGACATCCCGACCGGCCTGCACGGGGACAGCGGCAGGATTCTCGGCTGCGCGGTGCAGGCGGACGTGACCGTGACGTTCGTCGGCCTGAAGACCGGCCTGTATCTTGGCGACGGGCCCGACTGCTGCGGTGACCTCGCCTTTGCGGGACTCGAGATTCCCGACAGTTATCGCGACGGCATCGAGCCTGCGCTGCGGCGTATCGACGACGACATGTTCTCGGCCGCATTGCCGCGGCGCCGCCGGACAGGACACAAAGGCGACTACGGGCACGTGCTCGTTATCGGCGGCGGCGAAGGCATGCCCGGCGCCGTGCGGCTGGCCGGAGAGGCTGCGCTGCGCTGCGGCGCCGGCCTGGTCAGCATCGCAACACACCCGTCGCACGCCGCGCTGCTGGTAGCGTCCCGCCCGGAGCTCATGTCTCACGGCGTCGCGGTTGCAAGCGACCTCGACGCCTTGCTGCAGCGCGCCGACGTCGTGGCGTTCGGACCGGGCCTCGGCCAGTCTGACTGGGCGCGCGCACTCTTTGACAGGGTGGCGACGCTGACGCAGCCGATGGTGTGGGATGCCGATGCCCTGAATCTCCTGGCCGAGCGGCCACAGGCGTCGGGGAATCGCGTGATCACGCCCCATCCGGGAGAGGCCGCAAGGCTGCTGGGCGTGACCGCTGCCGAGGTCCAGGCCGATCGGCCGAAGGCGCTCGCCGCACTGCAACTGCGCTACGGCGGCACGGTCGTTCTCAAGGGCGCAGGTTCGCTGGTTTCCTCGGAGCCAGTGCCGTTCCTGTCCTCGAGCGGCAACCCGGGCATGGGGACGGCGGGGATGGGCGACGTGCTGACCGGCATTATTGCGGCGCTGCTGGGGCAGGGAGTCGATGAAGCGTCTGCCGTCGGCGTCGAGGCGCACGCGCGCGCCGGCGACCGCGCGGCCGGCAGCGGCGAGCGCGGTCTCCTCGCCTCGGACCTGCTCGATCAGCTCAGGGTTGTCGTGAACCCATGAGGCGCTATCTGCCGGACGAAGCCGCAACGATAGCCTTTGGACGCGAATTTCTCGGCAGGCTGCCCACCGATCTCGCCGGCTGGACGATCCTCTTGAACGGCGAGCTCGGGGCCGGAAAGTCCACGTTCGCGCGCGCGTTCATTCGTGCCGCCGGGCACCAGGGCGCGGTGCCGAGCCCGACCTATACCCTGGTCGAGCCGTACGCGCTGGCACGCGGCAACGTGTATCACGTTGATTTGTATCGCGTTGCCGACGAGGAGGAGTTGCGCTACCTGGGGTGGAACGAGCTTGATGACGGCTGTCGTATCGTCGAGTGGCCGGATCGGGCCCCGGGCCTCGTGGAACAGGCCGACTTCTCGATCACGTTTTCCTACGCCGAAGACGGTCGCAACGTCGAAGTGACGGCCTTGACCGAGCGCGCGGCTGCGCTGCTGTGACCCTCCGGATGCCCGCATAGCAGGGTAGATTAAGAAGCAGTGGTATCTTCCTAATATTCCGAGAAAAACTATTGGATTTTTCGCAGAGAGTCGTATACTCACCGAACATAATCCCGAAACTCTGGCATCGGAATTCATTGCGTGGCTCGATCGAGACTTTTTTTCTCTGCCGTGTTGTTGCTGCTTGCGTCGGTGGCCACGGCCGGAACGACCGTCGAAAATATCCGTATATGGTCAGAAAGTAACAAGACCCGGGTCGTGCTCGACCTCAGCCATCCCGTCGAGCACAACATCTTCACGCTGCGCGGACCGGACCGACTGGTCATTGATCTGAAGAACAGCCGCCTGGCGAGGGCCCTGCAGGAGATGCCGCAGGGCGCGGGCACAGTCAGGTCGATACGCAGCGCCATTCGAGCCAACGGCCAGCTGCGCGTCGTCCTCGATCTCAATACCGCAGTCCGCTCCCGCACGTTCACGGCCGGCCCGAACGCGACCTACGGCGACCGCCTGGTCATCGATCTGCAGCGGGCCGGGAGCCCGTCGCCGGTCAAGCGGGCCTCCGAGGGCTACCGTCCGGGCCGCGACATCGTCATCGCCATCGATGCAGGGCACGGCGGGCACGATCCGGGCGCCGTCGGGCCGCGGCGCACGCGCGAGAAGGACGTTGCCCTGCAAATCAGCCGCGAACTTGCCGAGCGCATCAATGCCGAGCCCGGCATGAAAGCCGTGCTCGTGCGCAACCGCGATGTCTATATCGATCACCGTGAGCGCACCGCCATTGCGCGCCGCAACAAGGCCGACCTGTTCGTCTCGATTCACGCCGACGCCGTGGACGACCGCCGTGCGACCGGCGCGTCGGTCTACGCGCTGTCACTGAAAGGCGCGAGTGACGAAGCGGCGCGGCAACTGGCCCGCCGCGAGAATGCCTCGGTGGGTGGCGTCTCCCTCGACGACAAGGATGACGTCCTCGCGTCGGTGCTGTTTGACCTGTCGCAGAGCGCGGCGCTCAGCGCGAGCCTCGACGTCGGTAACCAGGTCGCGAAGGCGATGGGACGCGTGACGAAAATGCACCGGAAGACCGTTCAGCAGGCCGGCTTCCTCGTCCTGAAATCGCCCGACCTGCCGTCCATACTCGTCGAGACGGCCTTCATTTCGAATCCGTCCGAGGAGAAGAAGCTGCGCGACAAGGGCTACCAGGCAAGGATTTCGAATTCGATCGTCTCCGGAATACGCGAGTATTTCTATACGAATGCGCCGCCGGATACGCGCATCGCCATGGACCTCAAGCGCAAGCCGACCCGGCAGGTACGCCATGTCGTCGCGAGGGGCGATACGGTTTCCGAGATCGCCGAGCGCTACAACGTGAGTACCGCTGACATCCGTCGCGCCAACAAGCTGGCTAACGACCGGATTCGCGTCGGGCAGACGCTGAGTATTCCGATTTTCGCGGGAGGGTAGTGATCCGGCATAATCGCCGGGATGCCTATCCAGCAACTTCCCAGCCACCTGGTCAACCAGATCGCCGCCGGCGAGGTCGTCGAACGGCCGGCTTCGGTCGTCAAGGAACTCGTCGAAAACAGCCTCGACGCCGGCGCACAGGCCGTGGAGGTCGATATCGTTGCGGGCGGGCAGAAGCTGATCCGCATACGGGATGACGGCAGGGGCATTCCAGCGGCCGAGTTGCAGCTCGCTTTGTCGCGCCATGCCACGAGCAAGATCTCGAGTCTCGATGATCTCGAGGCGGTCGCGTCGCTGGGTTTTCGCGGCGAGGCGTTGCCGAGCATCGCGTCCGTGGCCCGCCTCAGCCTTTGCTCGCGTACCGTCGACGACAAGGCCGCGTGGCAGGTCGAGGCCGATGGCGGCGTCATCAGCCAGCCGCGACCCGCTGCCCATCCGCAGGGCACGACGGTCGAGGTTCACGACCTGTTCTACAACACACCGGCACGGCGCCGTTTCCTGCGAACCGAGCGCACCGAATTCGGCCACATCGAAAAATGGATGCGCAGGCTGGCGCTGTCGCGCCCGGAAATTGCCTTCACGCTGACGCACAATCAGCGCGCCGTCCTGAAGCTGCCCGCTGCGAAGGATGTGGATGCGGAGCGGCAGCGTGTCGCGAAAATTTGCGGTGACGCCTTCGCCGAGCAGTGCTTAGCCGTGGAGCGGGAAGTGGAAGGAATCGCGCTGTCGGGCTGGATCGCTCTGCCGACGTTTAACAGGCCCCAGCCCGACCTGCAGTTCTGGTTCGTCAACGGGCGTAGCGTGTCGGACAAGACTCTCGCGCACGCCGTTCGCCATGCCTACCGGGACGTGCTGTTCCACGGTCGTTACCCGGCCTACGTACTCAACCTCACGATGGATCCGAGAGGGGTCGATGCGAACGCCCACCCGGCAAAGCACGAGATCCGGTTTCGTGACGGCCGCCGTGTCCACGGGGTCGTGTCCCAGGCGATCGGCCTCGCGCTGGGGGACACGCGCCCGGGCGGGCACGAGGTCAGGCCGATCCCGATGACGCGCGAGCGTGTATTCGGCCAGGAATCCATGCCGCTGCCGCGCAGCCCGGCCCCGTCCGCTGTGCGCGAGGCGCTCGGTGCCTATCGCGCCATGGCAACGGCGCCGTCGCTGGCCGACGTGCCGGACCAGTCGACCGAGGTGCCGCCGCTCGGTTTTGCCGTGGCACAACTTGGGGGCGTGTACATCCTCGCCGAGAACCGCGACGGACTCGTCGTCGTCGACATGCACGCTGCGCATGAGCGCATCACCTATGAAAAGCTCAAGAGCAGCTTCGACGACCGCAGCCTGGTACGCCAACCGCTGCTCGTGCCGGAGATCGTGTCGGTCGCTGAAAGCGAAGCCGACGTCGCGGAAGCCTCGGGCGAGGCGCTCGCGCAGCTGGGCCTGGTCGTCGATCGCACCGGCCCGACCCTGGTGACGGTTCGTGAGATTCCGGCGCTGCTGCGCAATGCCGATATCGAATCGCTGCTGCGGGACGTGCTCTCCGACCTCGCCGAGGCAGGCCACAGTCATCGCGTTGCGAGCGAGAGCGAGGAAATACTCGCGACGATGGCCTGCCACCATTCGGTGCGCGCCAATCGCTTGTTGTCGATCGATGAGATGAATGCCCTGTTGCGCGACATGGAGAGCACCGACCGGGCCGACCAGTGCAACCATGGGCGGCCGACGTGGACGACGATCACGATGGCGGAGCTGGATCGCCTGTTCCTGCGCGGACGCTGAGCCGGGGTAATGCCAAGACAGGCGATTCTCCTCATGGGCCCGACCGCGTCGGGCAAGACCGATCTTGCGATCAGCCTCGGCAAGCGATTTCCCTGCGAGGTAATCAGCGTGGATTCGGCGCTCGTGTACCGCGGCATGGATATCGGCACGGCCAAGCCGGGCGCGGCCGTCCTGGCGCGCACGCCGCACCGCCTGATCGACATTCTCGACCCGGAGCAGAGCTACTCGGCGGGCGAGTTCGTGCGCGATGCCTGCCGGGAGATGGATGACGTATTCGCGGCGGGCCGCATTCCCTTACTGGTCGGCGGCACGATGATGTATTTCCGCGCGCTGACGCGCGGCATCGCGGAGCTTCCCGCGGCCGATGACGCCATCCGGGCGGCGATCGACGCGGAAGCCGCGGAGGAGGGGTGGCCGGCCATGCACGCCGAGCTGCAGCGTGTCGACCCGGCAGCGGCCGGGCGCATCAAGCCCAGGGACCGGCAGCGGATCCAGCGGGCGCTGGAGGTGTATCGCGCCAGCGGCACGCCGCTGAGCGCGTGGCAGGCAGGATCGACGCCGGCACGCGACGACATCGACTACCTCAAGATCGGCCTCAATATCGAACCCCGCAGCGTGCTCCACGACCGCATTGCCCTCAGGCTCGATGCGATGCTCGAGGGCGGGTTCCTGGCCGAGGTCGAGCGCCTGCGAAGGCGTCCCGGGCTTTCGGCCGAACACTCCTCGATGCGCGCCGTGGGGTATCGCCAGATCTGGCAGCACCTCGACGGAGATTTCGATCTCGAAGAGGCGCGCGAGCGTGCACTTTACGCGACGCGGCAATTGGCCAAGCGGCAAATTACCTGGCTGCGGTCGGAAACCGGTGTTTTTCTCGCCAACCCCCTTGAACCCGGCGCGATCGATGCCATAACCGGTTTTCTGGCGCAGTCCCTGTGATAGAATTTTTCCACGCTTAGGCTGAGAACCGCCGTAGGGCACCCCGGCGCCACCGGGACGGGGGTTCTCAACAGACCGAATAAGAATAAGGAGACCCAATATGGCTAAAGGGCAGACGTTGCAAGACCCCTTCCTGAACATCCTCCGCAAGGAGAAGGTCCCGGTTTCGATCTACCTCGTCAACGGCATCAAGCTCCAGGGGCAGGTGGATTCGTTCGACCAGTTCGTGGTCTTGCTGAAGAACAGCGTGAACCAGATGGTTTACAAGCATGCGATTTCGACCGTCGTACCGGCTCGCAACGTGCGCCTGCCGTTGCCTGACGACGACGCAGGAGGCGGTGACGACTAAGTTCTTCGAACGACCGCAGAGTGGCGAGCGCGCAGTTCTCGTCCACGCGAGTCCCGACGGATTACCCGACGATACCGAACGAGAGGAGTTCGCCGAGCTGGCCCGTTCCGCGGGCGCCGAGCTCGTGGGTGAACTCGTCTCGTCGCGCCGCAGGCCCGATCCCCGGTATTTCATCGGCAAAGGCAAGCTCGACGAGCTGCGTTCGCTGATCAGCGAAAACGCGGCCGAACTCGTGATTTCGTCCGCTGCGCTCAGCCCGAGCCAGGAACGCAATCTCGAGAGGGAGCTCAAGTGCCGGGTACTCGATCGCGCCGGTCTGATCCTCGATATCTTCGCGCAGCGTGCCCGCAGCTTCGAAGGCAAGCTGCAGGTCGAGCTTGCGCAGCTGAGGCACCTGTCCACGCGGCTGGTGCGCGGCTGGACTCACCTCGAGCGTCAGAAGGGTGGTATTGGCCTGCGTGGCCCGGGTGAGACCCAGCTCGAGACTGACCGGCGGCTCATCGGCAAGCGCATTCGCCAGCTGTCGGAGCGACTGGAGCACGTGGATACGCGGCGCAACGTGAATCGTGCCAATCGCATGCGTGCGGAGATTCCGACCGTGGCGTTGGTGGGGTATACCAACGCGGGCAAGTCGACGCTGTTCAATGCCCTGACCGACGCGGGCGTGTACGTCGAGGACCAGCTGTTCGCGACGCTGGATCCGACCGTGAGGCGAATCGACCTGCCGGACGGCAGTCACGTCGTGCTGGCCGATACCGTCGGATTCGTGCGCGATCTGCCGCATGAACTCATTGCGGCGTTCCGCTCGACGTTGCAGGAAGCGCGTGAGGCCGACCTGATCCTGCACCTGATCGATGCTTCCGACCCGAGTCGCTGGCAGCGTGTCAGGCAGGTCAACGCCGTGCTCGAACAGCTGGGCGCGGGGCAGGTGCCGCAGATACGTGTCTACAACAAGATCGACAAGCTGGATCGCAGGCCCCGCGTGACGAAGAACCGTGACGGTGAAGGCAGGGCCGTCTGGATTTCGGCCGTCACGGGTGAGGGCCTGCCGTTGCTCAGGGAAGCGATAGCGAAACGGCTGGTGAAGAGGACCGTGCACCGGTTCATTCATCTTGGGCCCGAGCAGGGACGGCAGCGCGCCAGGCTGTTCGAACTCGGCGCGGTCACCAGTGAACGCGCCCTGGACGAGGGGGGCTGGTCGATGGAACTCGAAATGTCCGAAAAGGACTTGCGGAGATTCCTGAAAACTGAAAACCTCGCCGAGGAACAATTGCAGCCCGTGGCACTCGAACCCTCCGTGCCTGCGGCAAACGAGTGAAGGACGATATGGCCTGGAACGAAGACGGAAACGGCAAGGACCCCTGGAAACGCGGCGGAGACCAGCCCAATGACCTGGATCAGATCGTGCAGGACTGGCAGAAGCGATTCGGCAGCATCCTGGGCGGTGGCAGGAAAGGCGGCGGAGGCATCGGCGGCGGTATCGCGCTGGTCGTCATCCTGCTGATCGCGTGGGGGTTGACGGGCTTCTACCGCGTCGACGCGGCCGAGCGCGGCGTCGTGCAGCGGTTCGGCGAGTTCATGGAACCCGTCACGATGCCGGGCCTGCGCTGGCACCTGCCGTTCCCGATAGAGACAGTCGACGTGGTCAATATCGAGCAGGTCAACGACTTCAACTACTCGACCGAGATGCTGACCGCGGACGAGTGGTACGTCTATATCGATGTCGCCGTTCAGTACCGGCGCACCGACCCGGTGAAGTTTAGTTTCCTGGTCGAGGATCCGGAACAGACGTTGCAGGACGTGACAGAAAGCGCGCTGCGCGGCGTCGTCGGGACGAGCACGCTGGCCTCGCTGATCGGCGAGCGCCGCGAAGAAATCCCGGCGCGCACCATAGAGGAGCTGCAGGATACGCTGGACGGCTATGGCGCGGGCTTGTCGGTGACCTCGATCAACATCAACACGGTCAACTATCCGTCGGCGGTCGAAGAGGCCGTCGCCGACACGCAGCGTGCGCGCAACGATCGCGATCGGTTCCAGCTCGAGGCTGAACGCTACGCCAATGACATCGTGCCGCGGGCGCGTGGCGAGGCGCAGCGCATTCTGCAGGACGCCGAGGCTTACCGCGAACGGGTGATCGCCGATGCCGAGGGTGACGCCTCGCGCTTCGAGGCGCTGCTCGCCGAGTACCAGAAAGCGCCGCGAGTGACCCGCGACCGCCTGTACATCGAGGCTGTCGAGTCAGTTTACAGCGACGCTGCCAAGGTGCTTATTGACACGGACGGCAGCGGCAACCTGCTGTATTTGCCGCTCAATGAAATCATGCAACGCTCGGGAATCAAGTTACCGTCGGTGGATACCGGCGCAATTTCGCCCAGCCAGTCGCAGCCCGAGACGCGCCCGGATTCTTCGAGCGCCCGCGACAGGAGGACCCGCCGATGAACAACGCGCGATTCGGAATTGCCGTCTTTTTCGGCCTGACCCTGGTCGTCATCGGTCTTTCGGCGTTCACGGTTAACGAACGTGAACTGGCCATTAAGCTGCGCTTCGGCGAGGTTCGCGAGGCGCGGTACGACCCCGGACTGCACTGGAAGCTCCCCGTCATTGAGACGGTTCGCAAGTTCCCGGGCCGTATCCTGAAGATTGACGACGCGCCGCAAGAAGTGTTCACGCTCGACCGCCAGAACATGACCGTGGACTTCTTCGTCAAGTGGCGCATCGTGGATGAGGTCAAGTTCTACACCTCGACGGGCGGACTACAGCAGGCAGCCGTTGAGCGTCTGCGCGAGATCATCAAGAACTCCGTCGTCACGGAATTCGGCAAACGCTCGACACGCGAGGCTATCTCGGTAGAGCGCATGGAACTCATGCGCGACATGCTGGCCAAGGCCCGTCCGACGGCGGAAGGGCTGGGCGTCGAACTCGTCGATTTTCGGGTCAAGCAGGTCGAATTCGTCGCCCGCGTCCGCGAATCGGTGTACGACCAGATGCGCGCCGAACGTCAGCAGCTGGCCACCCAGACCAGAGCCGAGGGTCGGGAGGCCGCAGCCCTGATCGAATCGACGGCGGAAAAAGAACGCACGGTCATTATCGCGGACGCCAATCGCCAGTCGCAGATCATTCGCGGTGAAGGCGATGCCAGGGCAGCCGAGACCTACGCGAATGCCTACAACAAGGATCCCGAGTTCTACGCCTTCTATCGCAGCATCAACGCTTACAAGCATTCGCTCGGCAGGGAAGGCGATGTCCTCGTGCTCGATCCCGGCAACGAGTTCTTCCGCTACCTCAATCGGTCGGATGGCGAACAATAGCTACCGAGATCTTCACGGCGCTCGCCCTTGTCCTCATCATCGAGGGTATGCTGCCGTTTGCCTCGCCGCGAAAGTATCGTCAGATGGTGGCGGAAATAGCGCGGCTGGGTGACAATCAGATTCGCAACATCGGTCTCGTCATCATGGTCATCGGCGTGATCGTGCTGTTTCTCGTGCGCGGCTAGTCGCAGACAACCGAACGGAATAATCATGGGCAAGAACGTTGTCGTCATTGGTACCCAGTGGGGTGACGAGGGCAAGGGCAAGATTGTCGACCTGCTGACCGACCGTGCCGCCGCCGTCGCCCGTTTCCAGGGCGGTCACAATGCGGGCCACACGCTCGTTATCGATGGCAAGAAAACGGTACTGCACCTCATTCCGTCAGGAATTCTTCGCGACGACGTTCAGTGCCTGATTGGCAATGGCGTCGTGCTCGCCCTCGACGCGCTCGTCGAGGAAGCCAATGCGCTGATCGACAGCGGTGTGCCTGTCTTCGAACGCTTGCGGATCAGTCCGGGGTGCCCGCTGATCCTGCCGTCCCACGTTGCCCTCGACCTGGCGCGGGAAAAAGCGAGAGGTGCGGCGGCTATCGGTACGACCGGCCGCGGTATCGGACCGGCATACGAAGACAAAGTGTCCCGGCGCGCCCTGCGGGTCTCGGATCTGTTCGTGCGTGAGAACTTTGCCGCCAAGCTCGGAGAGATTCTCGACTACCACAATTTCCTCCTGAAGCACTATTTCAAGGCGGACACCGTCGATTTCGCAAAGACGCTCGACGAGGCTATGGGGTACGCGGAAATCATTGCGCCAGTGACTGCGGACGTGACGCAGATTCTGCAGGACCTCTCGGATCGAGGAGAGAGCATCCTGTTCGAAGGCGCACAGGGTAGCTTTCTCGATATCGACCACGGCACCTATCCGTACGTGACGTCATCGAACACCGTCGCGGCGGCGGCAAGCACGGGAACAGGTGTCGGGCCGCGCAGCCTCGACTACATCTTGGGCATCGTCAAGGCCTATACGACGCGCGTCGGCGCGGGTCCGTTCCCGACCGAACTGTTCGACGAGCAGGGCAAGCACATTGCACGTGTCGGCGCTGAATTCGGCGCAACGACAGGTCGGCCGCGTCGCTGCGGCTGGTTCGACGCCGTGGCGCTGCGTCGCTCTATTGTCAATAGCAGCGTGTCAGGACTTTGTGTCACCAAGCTGGACGTGCTCGACGAGCTCGAGACCATCCAGATTTGCGTGGGTTACCAGATCGACGGTGAGCCGATCTCCGGGCTGCCTGTCGTGGTGGATCGATTCGCCGAATGCAAGCCTGTCTATGAGGAGTGGGCCGGTTGGCAGCAGTCCACGTTCGGCATCACCGAGTTCGCCGAATTGCCCGAGAAGGCGCGGGCATACCTCGCGCGTATCGAGGAGCTCGCCGGCGTTCCGGTCGATATCATTTCGACAGGGCCGGATCGCGAACAGACGATCATCAAGACGCACCCCTTCGAATAGGCGCTTGCGGGCGGACGCCGCGTGCCAGCGCATTCCCTGACGTTCAAGGCCGGCGCGGGCGCCTATGCGTCCGTGCGCCAGCACGGTTTCGATATCGGATCGATCGGGACGATCGCCGGGGCCTCGGGCGGGGCAAAGTGGCTCGTGCTCAGCCAGCTCGATCGCGCCATCCTGTCGACGGTCGTGCCGCGGCTTCGTGGCCCCGTGCACCTCATCGGCAGTTCGATCGGGTCCTGGCGGTTTGCCTGCTATGCGCAGGCGGATCCCGTTGCGGCAGTCGAGCGCTTCGAGGAGGCCTACATTGGCCAGACCTACAGCGAAAAGCCCGATATCCGCGAGATATCGGCCAAGACGCGCGAAATCCTGGGGCACGTGCTCGGCGAGTCGGGCGTCGACGAGATACTGCAATCCCCGTTGTTCAGGATGCACGTGATGGCGGTACGCAGCCGGCACGTCATGGCAACGGAGCGGCGCGCCGTTCTCGGCGGCGCTTTGATCGTCGCTGCCCTGCTCAATGCGGTCAGTCGCTCGACGCTGGGCTGGTCGTTCGAGCGCGCGCTGTTCTACGACGCGCGGGACCTGCCACCGTTCTTCGACGTCGACGGGTTCCCGCTGCAGCGTATTCCGCTGGCGCCGGATAACCTCGCAGACGCCATCGTCGCAACGGGCTCGATTCCGCTCGTTCTCTCGGGCGTGCGTGACATTGCCGGCGCGAGGCCCGGTGTCTACCGCGATGGTGGCGTTATCGACTACCATCTCGACCTGCCTCACTCGGCGGCGGAAAGGCTGACCCTGTTCCCGCACTTCTACGGTCGTATTGTGCCCGGTTGGTTCGACAAGAAGCTCAAGTGGCGACGGCCGGAGGCAGGCAACGTGGACCGAACGATCCTGGTCAGCCCGTCGGACGAATTTGTCGCTGCCCTGCCGAACGGGAAGATTCCGGACCGGTCCGACTTCGCCAACTTCCGGCCCGCCCAGCGTGTACGCATCTGGAAACAATGTGTCGGTGCCTGCGCCGCTATGGCCGACGAGTTTCACGAGGTTATCGAGAGGGACCAGCTGGCAGCGCGACTCGAGCCGCTGTGGTAGGCTGGCGCGAAAATAACAATGGGGGGAGCAGTGAGTAACTCGCAAGCGGCCGTGTCCCGGCCTTATCCGGAACTGACCTGGGTTGCACTGATAACCGGTTGGATCATCGGCTGCGTCATCGCCGTATCGATCGGCTACGCGGCGCTGATCCTGGGGTTCTCCATCGAGGGCTCGGAACTCGCTGCTATCCTCGGTTTCGGTATCTTGCGCGGCATCCTGCGGCGCAAGAGCATCATCGAAAACAACATAGTGCAGACGATCGCGTCGGGCGTAAACGGCGCCTCGTCGGGCATGATGTTCTCGGTCCCGGCACTCTTCCTGCTTGGTTTCGGCGACCGCTTCGACTCGACCATCCTGACGTTCGGGTGCATTGCGGGCGCTTTCCTCGGCATCGCCTTCATCATCCCGCTGCGCAAGCACATGATCGACTATGAACGTCTCACGTACCCGGGCGGTGTCGCGGTCGCGACGATCCTCAAGTCGCCGGGTGCCGGTGTGCGCAAGGCTGTCATTCTGCTGGTCGCTGCCCTGATCAGCGCCGGCGTGCATTTCGGGACGATCGAGACCGGCATTTCGAACTGGAATGTCGGCGCACTGATCGGCATGCCCGAGTACATGAACGGTATCTGGTACCTGTCGCTGATGACGATCGGCGTTGGCTTCATTGCGGGGCGCGGCGGTATCGCGTTCATCATCGGCGGTTTCGTTGCTTACTGGTTCCTGTCGCCGATGCTGTCGGCGCTCGACCTCTTCCCGGCCGACGCGGCCGGCGAGACGATCGATACGCCGGGGCCGCTACGTCTCCTGCTGTACCGCCCGCTGGGGATCGGCATGCTGATCGGCGGGGCCGTCATGGGTGTAATCCTCGCGTCGCCGCTCATCGTCAGCGCCATTAGGTCGATGCAAAAGGCGGCCAAGGTCGAGACGGGTATTTCGACGGAGGAGATGCCGATCAAATTGCTGTATCTCGCCGTCGGCGGCGCAGTGGTCCTGCTGTGCATCATGGCCGTGACGTCGGCGGAGACAGTAGGGCTGTTCCGCGGCATTGGCATGGCGTTGCTCGGCACGCTCTGGATCTGGATGGCGGGCATCATCCTGTCCGAGGCGATCGGCCGCACCAACTGGTCGCCGCTATCCGGCATGACACTTGTCGGTATCACGTTGCTGATCGTCCTGACGCAGGCCTTCGGCATGGGCCGTGATGACTCGATCATCGCGGCGCTCATGGTCGGTGCGGCAATGTGCGTGGCGATGTCACAGGCAACCGACCTGATGCTCGATCTGAAGACCGGTTACCTCGTCGGAGCGACGCCGCGCAAGCAGCAGATCGGGCAGTTCGCCGGCGCCTGGCTCGGTCCTATTGTCGTGATTTTCGTGATCTTCATCCTCAATGAATCGCACGGCCTCGGCAGCGACAAGCTGCCTGCGCCGCAGGCGCAGGCGCTCGCCAGCACGATCGACGGCATCATGGGCGGTGACGTGCCGACGGAGAAGTACATTGCAGGCGCCGTGCTCGGCGCAATCCTGTCGGCCGTCATGGGCGGGCTCGGGATCACGGTCGGCCTGGGCTTCTACCTGCCGTTCAATATCGTACTGACGTATTCGCTCGGCACGCTGGCCAGGGAGCTTTCCGATCGCTTCGTCGGCAAGACATGGAGCGAGGAGATGGGCATCCCGATCGCCGCGGGCCTAATCGTCGGCGAGGCGCTGGTCGGCGTCGGCGACGCGCTGCGTATCGTGGTTTCGTCTTAGGGGACGCAAGAATGAAAGCAATCGGTTTTTTCCTGCTCATACTCGGGTTCCTGGTCGGGGCATTTGCCACGGCGCTCGATGTCGAGAGCGTCAACTGGGCCCTTTTCGGTGTTGCGGCTGTCGGCGGCGTCACTGGCCTCGTTCTGATCAAGCGCGCCGCCGCGGCACACGCAACCTCCGAGGAGGTTCTCGAATTGAATCGCGGTGAACTGCGAGAGTCGATCGATAACATCGTGCGCGACATCGGTGACATCATCGCCGACGCGTCGGCGAGGGGCGCCAGCCTGCGCGAGGTTATCGACCTGCGGCTGCGTACCGATCTGCGGCGCTTCGCCGATGCTCGAGAGAGCATGGTGCACCTGTTCGGCCTGCAGACATACGCCGACATCATGAGCCATTTCGCCGCTGGCGAGCGCTACATCAACCGGGTCTGGTCGGCGTCGGCCGACGGTTACGACAAGGAAGCCGAGGACTACCTCGACAAGGCGTCGCGGCAATTCGCTATTGCCCAGGAGCAGCTACTTGCGGCGGCAGCGCGCGGTTAGTTCCTTCTGCAACGCTTCGACGTCCTCGTTCATGAGGTAGTCGGACTGGTCGCGCCAGCCGCGCAGCATGGGGATCGTGCGTTCATTGACCAACAGGTGCTTGTCGCTGCGCTGGTCGCCGATGTCCCAGCCGGGAACCGCTATCACCGAACGCACCCGAACCTTGTGGCCGAGCATGCGGGTAATCTCCTTTTCAAGGCGAATTGCCCCCGCCGTAATGCCCACGACCGGGACGGCTTCGTCGCTGTTGGAGAACCGGATGGTGTTGTTATCGAGGAGAGCGGTGCCGTTCTTGCCGCCGCGCCGCGCGACGACGTTGATTGCGTAAACACCCGTCTGGCCGACGAGAACATGATCGACGACGCCGGCACTCGTGACAACATCGTGAAAGACCCGGTTCGCGCCGGTGGATATTTGCTGCAACTGGTGGCCAACAGCCACATTGGCATCGCGCACGAAGCTGACCTGGCGCCGAGCGAGAATTGTGCGGCCGAGGCGCCAGGCGGCGAGCAGCGCCGCGAGCGCGAGGAATCCGATTTGCAACCAGAGTTGCCAGGCCGGGTATCCCTCGAACAGCGAACGAGCCTGCAGCACGTAGGCGGCGACAAACAGGACCAGGAATACCAGCGCACCTGACAGGTAGATGGCCTGCGCCGCGGACAGACGCTCGAGCTCGTCGCGAAAGCGCTGCGCTGCCTCGTGCATGATGCTCTCGGCGAAACTCGGCGTGGAACCGAGGGATCGGTTCAGCGCAGTCCAGGATTTCGCGATCACCAGGAACAGAATCGTGCTCGCAAGAGCAACCGTAGCGGCACCGCTGATCGCTTCGATGTCCATGCGTGGAAGAATAGCTGTCGGAGGCCCCGCGACACTGTGATGCAGGTCACAGGCGCGGGCCGGTTCCGGGGGGATTTCAGCCTGCGTTCAGCCCGGTTGCAGTATCTGTGAATGTCATCACGGCGCATGCCGCGACGACGCGTTAGCGTTGGGAATATGTTTATTTGAGGACTCTCTCGCGGAGGTCGCAATGAAGACGAAATGGAATGTAGTAGGCGCGACGCTGGCCATCCTGTCGCTCAGCGGCTGCGCCTCGATGAGTAGCGAGGAATGTGCAGCGACCGACTGGGCCGCCGTAGGTTACGAAGACGGCGCGCGCGGCTATTCGAGCGAGCGATTCTCCGGGCACCGTACGGCCTGTGCGAAGCACGGTGTCACGGCAAACTTCTCCGCCTACCAGGCAGGCCGTAAACAGGGGCTGGTCGAGTACTGCCAGCCCGGTCGAGGCTACAATGTGGGCGTCAACGGCGGTCGTTATTACGGTGTCTGCAGTGCCGACCTCGAGCCGGACTTTCTCGACGCCTACAACGCCGGTCACTACCTGTATACGCTGCGTTCGAACGTCAGTCGCGCGAGTTCCCGGATTGCTGCGAAGGAACGTGAACTCAAGAACGTCAATGGTGAAATTCGCAGCAAGGAAGCGGACCTGATCGATCGCGAGACGACGACGGAGCAGCGCATCCTGTTACTTGCGGACCTCAAGGAACTCTCGGAACGCACGGGCAAGATCGAAACCGAAATCAAGGTGCTCTACCAGGAGCTGGCCCAGTACCAGCTGGAGCTCGATAATTACCAGGCGAACAACGTCGGATACTGAGTATTGCCCTTCAGACTGCGCCGGATCGATTCACAGCAGTTCGTCGACGGCGATCTCCGCGAGTCGCGTCACCAGGCTCAGTCGCGAGGGTGATGTAATCTCGCGCGACACTAGCAGGTCGGGGATGAAGACCTGTTCGAGCAGTGCTTTCACCGTATCCGGATCCGACGTGGCGAGGTTCAGCTCCTTGTTGACCTCCAGGCTCAGCTTGTCGAAATTGGCCGATCCGACACAGGCCCAGCCGTCATAGATGGCGGCTTTGACGTGACTCATGCCCGGGTATTCGTAAACGCGAATGCCGTGCGCGAGCAAGGTATTGATCGTGACCTTGTTGCTGGCGTTGAGCGGTCCGTGGTTGCCGGCTGACGGGATGATGATGCGAACGTCGACGCCGCGGCGGCGGGCTTTCGCCAGCTCGTAGACGATACGGTCGTCGGAAAAATACGCGTTTTCTATGAGGATATAGCGCCTCGCATTCCGAATGGCCGCGATCTGGGCCCGGTGGATCTGCGCGTCGAAGTTCTTCGTCTGCAGAATGCGAACGGGATACCCGTCGCGATCAGCGCGTTCTTTCTTGCCCTGCAGGAAACGGAGTGCATTGGCAAAATCCCCGAAAAGGCCGGCACGTGCCCAGGCCTTGTCGGATTCGAACTGCAGCTGATCAACGACGGGTCCCGAAACCTCCATCATCAGGTCGTGCCAGTCGTAGCGGTACTCGCGGCCGATGTTCATGCCGCCCACGAACGCAGTCTCGTTGTCGATAATCGTCGTCTTGGTGTGGTCCCCGGTGAACCAGGGATTGGTCGTGTGGCGTACCTTGAGATTTAACGCTTTCTTCAGGTACAGCCGCATCGACAGCGGGTGTACGTGTGCGACAGGCAGGGACTCGGAATCGGCCTGCGTGGCGAGCAGGTTGCCGATACTGTCGACCATGACCCGAACCCGGATTTCCCCGGCGCGTTGTTTCAGCAGGTCGGCGACTTCGACGGCGAAGTCGTCGTTGTCGAAAATATAGGTGCGGATGTCGATGCTCGACTCGGCGGTCCTGATCGACTCGAGCAGGCGATTGAAATACGCACCTCCGTCGACGAGGAAGCGAATACGGCCGCGGTCCTGGCGTGTGCCCGTGACGCGATCGAGCGTCGCCTCGAACTCGACGAGGTCCATCGGAGCGGCGTCCGCGATTCCCGGGATCGGGCCCTCGAGCGCCGGCATCCGGGCCGCGCTGATCGCGACACGATGCAGGAATCCGCCCGATGACTTGATCGCCAGCGATCCCAGGGATACGAAGTGCGAGACCGGCCGGTTGACGGGGTTTTCGTGCACTGACCGGGCATATGCCCAGGCCGCCTGCCCGACGCCGGCGGTCTTGCGTTCCAGCGAGAATGGGCGGTCGTTGTGCGCGCCGCCGTGCTCGTGGGCCGACGCTGCGTCGCTGGCCGGACCGGGCGCCGAGGCGCAGCCCGTTGCGAGGGCGGCGATGGCGAAAACAATGCCGATAGTCGTGTACTTTTCCATGAATGACTCCGCTTTCGGGCCGGCGAGTCCGCGTGCCGGCCGATGGGAGCAGTCTGGAAAAGAGGGGCGCGCCACGCCTGACGACCCCGTGAGGATTCGCGGAGGATTATCTCAGGGCTCCTGATGGATACCTGATCAACGACTCAATTCGCTGTTTTTATGGGAAAAACGCCCGGGCAGGGCAGACGCCATAGCGGCCGCCCCCCCCCGGCGTCGCAGCCGCACTACATGGCAGCGACGCCGAACAGCCCGAGATGGAAGTAGGTGACGAGCGCCCAGCTGACGCCGCCGATAAGGACGGCCGCGAGGTCGAATCTCAGGGATGCTGCCGGAAGTTCCGTACGCGGCCCGTCGCGGCGATTGCAGAAGACGATCTCGAGCACTGCCCAGGCCGAGAAGCTGCCGAAAAGGACCAGCGAACGGCTGTCACCGTTCGTCAGGAGGTGCGCAGCCGCCCACAGGAGCGTGCCGGCCATCTGCGGGTGCCGTAGCACGCGCTTCGCGTGAGTCCCGAAATTCGACGAAAAGAACAGCACCAGTGCTACGAACATCATCAGCGAGGGTAGGAGCCCCGGGGCGACGGGTGGAACATAGACCAGCGTCGGCACGTTGGATTTCCAGCCGAACACGATCATGAGCAGCGCAGCGAGGATCAGGAGCGAGAAGATCCCCTTGTAGGCGTTCTCGCCGAGTTTGAAAATCGCATTCTCGCGTGCAGCGGGCGCAACGGCCGGAAACAGGTGAACGCCCAACCAGACGGTTACGCCAGCCAGAAGTAATGCCATCGGGAATTCTCCGCGTCGATCTCCGGACAAGTATACTGCGACAGGGAATGGAGCGAAGCATGACGGTCGTCCGCGTGCTGAAACGAACGGTCATCTACGGCGTCCTCACGCTCGTGCTGGCGCTGCTCTCGGGTGTGCTGTGGCTGCGCTGGGAGTCCCACCTGCCGCGCGATGAGTGGTTCAGCGAGCGACACGGCAATCTCGTGGACGCCAGGTCGAGCCGATCGATGACGGCTTACGGTCAGACGGTGGAGACTGTTGCGCTGCGATCCGATAGCGGGCTCGAGGTACTCGTCCGTTTGATTCGCGACGCTGAGCCCGTGAGCATGCGGCCGATCCTGTTCATTCTCGGCGGACATCGCACGGGCAGCGATGCGGTGGATCTCTTCGGCGATACGGGCGACCGCGTTATCGTCGGAATTGATTATCCGTATACCGGGCCCAAGAAGGTCAGGGGCCTCGTGCAGACTCTCACCACGATCCCGCAGGTGCGCCAGGCCATGCTCGACACCGTACCGGCCGTCGGCCTCGCGCTCGACTGGCTGTTGCAGCAGGCGTGGGCGGATCCCGACCGGATTGTCGTGGTCGGGGGCAGCCTCGGTGTACCGTTCGCGGCGACCGTCGCCGCGAGGGATCAACGGGTTCGCGGCGTAATGCTCGTGCACGGTGCCGCCGACAACCGGCTCTGGCTCGAGGCGCAGCTGGCCCGGCGCATCGATGCAGAGTTCGCTCATTACCCGCTGTCAGTACTGTTGCACTGGATTGCCTACGGTCCCGCGCTGGACACCAGTGAGCGAATCAAGGCGATCGCGCCGCGGCCGGTCCTGATTGTCGGGGCCCGCAGCGATGAGCGCACGCCTGCCGGACAGGCGGAACGGCTGTTCGAGCTCGCCGGCGAGCCCAAGCGGCTACGATTCACGGAGGGAGGGCACGTCGAGCCCGACCGCATCGATATCATCAGGGCCCTGCTGGAGATCGCCTACGAAGAAATGCCGTTCCTGACGAGCGAGGCTCCCGGACGGGAGCCCTGAATATCTGGTGCCCAGGGGGAGACTTGAACTCCCACGACCTTACGGCCACTAGCACCTGAAGCTAGCGCGTCTACCAATTCCGCCACCTGGGCAGGTCGATCCGCGTACAATGCGGCCCTCGCGGGTGGCGCACTGTACGAAAGCGGCCGCCGCCTGTCAATCGCCGCGTAGGCAGGAATGTGCAAGGAGAAACGGCACTTGGCGCGCAAAGAGAGAAAAACGAAAAAACCGCAGAAGGGCAAGCCCTACAAGCATCCGATACCGGGCCCCAACGAACTCATCGACTTCCTGCAGGACGCGGGCAGACCGCTCAAGGCGGAGGCTATTCTCGCGGGATTCGGACTCCGGGGACAGCGCATGCGCGCGTTGCTCGTCGATCGTCTCTCGGGCATGGTTCGCACGGGCCAGGTTCTCGAAAACCGGCGCGGCGAGTACTGCCTGACGGCAAAGCTCGACCTGGTTACCGGCATCGTCAGCGGGCATCGGGATGGCTTCGGTTTCGTCGTGCGCGACGACGGCGAGCCCGACGACGTGTTTCTCTCGGCGCGCGAAATGCGGCCCCTTTTCGACGGCGATCACGTTGCGGTGCGCATCTCCGGGCTGGATCGCCGGGGCAGGGCCGAGGGCGAACTCGTCGAAGTCCTCGAGCGCGGCACGCGACGGGTCGCCGGTCAGTTCATTCGCGAGCGCGGAATCGGCATCGTCGTCCCGGACAACCCGAAGATCGCTCACCGCATCCTGATTCCGCGCGCCGGTTCGGGCCGGGCAAAGCCGGGGCAGATGGTCGTCGCCGAAATCGTCGACTACCCAACGCGGATCGAGCAGGCCACCGGTCGCATCATCAACGTCCTGGGGGATCCCGACGACAAGGGCATTGCGACCGACATCGCCATCCATGCACACGCCATTCCGCACACCTGGCCTGCCGGCGTCCTGAAGGAAACCGAGAAGTTTGGTACGACCGTGCCACAGAGTGCCAAGGAAGGGCGTTACGATCTGCGCGACCTCGACCTCGTGACGATTGACGGCGCCGATGCGCGCGACTTTGACGACGCCGTGTACTGCGAGAGAGAAGGGAGGGGATGGCGGCTGTTCGTCGCCATTGCCGATGTCTCGCATTATGTGCGCATCGGTTCGGCGCTGGACAAGGAAGCGACGCGGCGCAGCACGTCGGTGTATTTTCCGGACCGTGTCGTCCCGATGTTGCCCGAGGTCCTGTCCAACGGCTTGTGCTCTCTGAACCCGAAGGTCGATCGCCTCTGCATGGTCTGCGAAATGCGTGTCAGCGCCCAGGGCAAGGTCACGGGAGCCGAGTTTTACGATGCCGTGATGCGCTCCAAGGCTCGCCTGACCTACGGCGCAGTGAATGCCCTGCTCGAAGGTCGATCGAAGAAGTCGGTCCCCCGGGAGCTGCACGGCCCCGTGCGCGAGCTGCACGCGCTTTACAAGGCGCTGGGCAGGGCTCGCGCCCGGCGCGGCGCGATCGAAATAGACCTGCCACAGACGCGCTTCGAGCTCGACAAGGACGGCGCCATCGAGCGGATCGAGGTCGTGCCGCGCAATGACGCCCACCGGCTGATCGAGGAGTGCATGATTGCCGCCAACGTGCAGGCCGCGAAATTCATCAGGCGTCACCGGATTTCCGGGCTCTATCGCGTGCACGCGCGTCCCGATCCCGACCGGTTCGACGAGTTGCGTCTGTTCCTGGTCTCCCTCGGCCTCAAGGTTGCGCATCCCGAGCATGTCCAGCCCCGCGATTTCACGAAGATCATCCGGCAAACGGCAGACCGCCCCGACGCGGCGGCCATCATGATGACGATGCTGCGTTCATTGAGCCACGCCGAGTATTCGCCGGCCAACATCGGGCACTTCGGGCTCGCGCTCGACGCTTATGCGCATTTCACGTCGCCGATACGCCGCTATCCGGATCTCCTCGTGCACCGTGCTATTCGCCATATAGTCAATGGCGGCAAGGCCGGGCGCTTCGATTACGGCGCGCGTGACATGGAGCGCCTCGGCATGACGACCTCGGCTCACGAGAAGCGTGCGGAGGACGCGACGCGCGAGGTCGAAGCCTGGCTCAAATGCCAGTACATGGAGCAGCACCTCGGCGACGAATTCGACGGCGTGATCACCGGCGTCACCAACTTCGGGCTGTTCGTGCAGGTCACCGAGCTGCTCGTCGACGGGCTCGTGCACGTCACGAGCCTCTCCAATGACTATTATCACTACGAGGCCGGGACGCAGAGCCTGGTCGGCGAACGCACCGGGCGCGCGTATCGGCTGGGCGAACGCATGCGCGTCCAGGTCAATCGCGTCGATATGGACACGCGCCGCATCGATTTTCGGCCCGCGGAGCAGCGCGAAGCAACATGAGCATGAGCAAGTCGCAGTACATCGCGGGCCTGCGCGCCGTTGAGCAATTGCTCGCTACCCGGGGCGCCGACGTGCGGCGCATCTACGCCGAATACCAGACCGCGAATCCGCGCGTGGAAGCGATCATCCGGACGGCACAGCGCGACGGCGTCGAGATCCAGGCAGCCAACCGCGCAAGGCTGACCCAGATCAGCGGCGAGACAAGGCACCAGGGCATCGTGGCCGAGGTCAGGCGCAGCTCGGTGCTCGACGAAGCCGGGCTCAGGTCGCTGGTCGAGGAACGCCTGGAGGCCGGCGAGCCGCTGCTGCTGTTGATACTCGATAGCGTCCAGGATCCGCACAACCTCGGTGCCTGCATGCGCACGGCCGATGCGGCCGGTGTGGATGCGATCGTCGTGCCGCGGCGCGGGTCCGCTGGGCTCGGCCCGACGGTCAGCAAGGTCGCGGCCGGAGCGGCCGAACACCTGCCCTACGTGCCGGTGGCGAACCTCGCCAGGACGCTGGACTGGCTCGGCGACTACGGTGTGCGCCGCATAGGGACCAGCGACAAGGCCGACAGCAGCCTCTACACGGCCGAATTCGGTGCGGCCGTCGCCCTGGTCATGGGCCGTGAGCACACTGGCCTTTCGACCGCCATTGCACGCCGCTGCGATCTCCTCGTGAGGCTTCCCATGCGCGGGGTCGTTTCCAGCCTCAACGTATCGGTCGCCACGGGCATCTGCCTCTACGAAATCCTGCGCAGAAGGCACTGAGAGTCCTTGAAATCCCGGGATATTCGGCTTGCAACGCATCTGCAGGCCCGGTAGCATTCGCGTCCCCGCCAATAAGGGCGGGTTTTAACCTTGCTGCACCGGGATGCCGGGCAGCTGTGATCCCGGGGCCCGGTCCCGGCGATCTCATCCACAAGGGACGACAATGAGACATTACGAAATCGTATTCCTGGTCCATCCGGACCAGAGCGAGCAGGTGCCTGCCATGGTCGAGAAGTACGAGGGCATGGTCACCGCGGCCGGCGGTCAGGTCCACCGCTCGGAAGACTGGGGTCGCCGCCAGCTCGCGCACCCGATCAACAAGATCCACAAGGCTCACTACGCATTGCTGAACGTCGAGTGCCCGTTTGACGTGATCAAGGAGATCAAGACGGCATTCAAGTTCAACGACGCCGTATTGCGCCACATGGTGCTGCAACGCGACGAGGCGGTCACCGAGGCCTCGCCGATGGCCGTTGCGGTCGCCGAAGAAAAGCAGCGCGAGCAGGAGGCGCAACAGCGACGCGAAGCGAAGGCGGCGGCGGAAGCGGCGCGTCGCGCTGAAGAAGACAACAGGGGTAAGTCTGACGATGAGCAGCCGGCCGAATCGGCTGCATCGAAGGTCGATGCCGCGGCCGAGGTCGATGCCGCGGGCGAGGTCGCTGACGAAGCGCCGGCTGACAAGGTCCCCGCCGGGGAAGAACCCGAAGTAAAGAGCGCCTGAGGAGAAACTGATGAGTCGTTATTCACGCAGGCGCAAGTACTGCCGTTTTACCGCCGAGGGCATCAAGGAGATCGACTACAAGGATCTCAACCTGCTCAAGGCCTATGTCACCGAGACGGGCAAGATCGTTCCCAGTCGTATCACGGGCACGAAGTCTCACTACCAGCGTCAGCTGGCGACCGCGGTCAAGCGCGCGCGGTACCTCGCGCTGCTGCCGTACACCGACCGGCACTAAGAGCCGTCGGCGGGAGTCGTCCGGTGCAGGCCCTGGCTGCCTGGCTGCTGGCCAAGCCGCAAAACGCCGTACTGGGCCTTGCTGTTACGCTGCTGATTCCGTGGGTACCGCCGCAGCTGAGCAGCGGCGTCATCATGGCCCTGCTGGTCATTGCCCAGGGTCTGCGGACGGCAGCTATCGAGGCCTTGGTGGCCGGCGCGTTGATGATCGTAATCTCGCTGCTCGTCGGCGTGTCGGCGGCCTCGGTGGTGGTGCTGGCAGCGGCCGCGTGGCTGCCCGTACTGGCGCTGACGGTGTTGCTGGTGACGACGCGGTCTCTGACCCTGACCATGCAGGTCTCGGTCATACTGGCGGTTGTCGGACTGGTGGGGTTCCACGTTGCCGTCGCGGACCCCGTGGCGTTCTGGGAACCAGTGCTGGTGGCGACGGCTGAACTGGCGCGGCAGAGCGGTCTGGAGTTGAATACCCAGTTGCTCACCGCCGAGTTGATGACAGTGTCCGCAACGCTCGCGTTCTGGATCCTGCCGACGACAGGGATGCTGCTGGGTTACGGGCTGTACAGAAAACTGCCCGGAGAGACGCAGTCGTTTGGCCGTTTTCGGGACCTGAGCTTCGGCAAGGTCATCGCTGCAGCGCTGGGGGTCGTGTCGGTACTGGCTTTTGCCGTCGACTCGGCCGCGTTGCAGGGTATGGCGGCGGTCATCTTCGTTGCATTCTGCGTGCAGGGGATGGCGCTGGTGCACTGGATGCACTACCGCGAGCTGTTGCCCGTGGGCGTGGTGATCTCTATGTATATCCTGCTGCCCTTGCTGCAGGTACTGTTGGTCACGGTGTTGGCCGTGTTTGGTTACATGGACGCCTGGTTTGGATTCCGGCGTCGGATGAAAAAAGCGTAAAGGTTCGAACTATGAACGTTATCTTGTTGGAAAGTGTTGAAAACCTCGGGTCGATCGGCGACCTCGTGAAAGTCAAGCCGGGCTACGGCCGCAACTACCTGTTGCCGCAGGGCAAGGCTGCGCTGGCGACCCCCGAGAACATCAAGGCGATCGAGGCCCGACGCGTCGAGCTCGAAAAGGCCGAGGCCGAAGAGCTCTCCAAGGCGAAAAAACGCGCCAAGGCCTTTCAGAACCTCGAGGTGGTCGTCCAGGCCAACGCCGGATCCGAGGGCAAGCTGTTCGGTTCCGTGGGCCCGATCGACATCGTCGAGGCGCTGGCCAACGTGCAGGTCGAGGTCGAGCGCGCCGAAATCCGCATGCCCGAGGGGCCGATCCAGGAGTTGGGCGAGTTTCCGATCGGTATTCACCTGCACGCGGACGTTGACGCCGAAGTCCTCGTTCGGGTCGTTGGTGAAGACGGCGGGACGGCCGCCGCAGCGGATGCGACTGAAACGCCCGACACGTCCGGGACGACAGCCGGCGAGTCATAACCCGACCGCCCCGGCGCGGCGGTTGTGTTACCTTTGGGCCAGGGGGAAAACTGGCAAGGGGAATTGCGCAAATGGTCCGAGCATTGGACGATGGCAGGGTCGACGGTGGCGCCGAGCAGCGCCTCAAAGTCCCGCCGAACTCCATTGAAGCCGAACAGTCGCTGCTCGGCGGCCTGTTGCTGAACGCGCAGGCCTGGGACAAGGTCGCGGACATCATTTCGCCCGACGACTTTTACCGCAAGGACCATCGCCTCATCTTCCAGGCCATTCATCGCCTCATCGACGATGGCAGCCCGTGCGACGTCGTTACGGTGTCAGAACACCTCGACAATCGTGGCGAGCTCGAGGAGGGCGGTGGGCTCGAGTACCTGGCGACGCTGGCCAACGAAACCGCCGGGGCGGCGAACGCCCGCGCTTACGCGAAGATCATCAGGGAACGTTCTACGCTGCGCGCCCTGATCAATGCGGGCAACGAGATCAGCGGCAGCGCGTTCTTGAGCGACGGGCGCACAGCTGCGCAGATTCTCGACGCCGCGGAAAGAATGGTCTTCGAGATTGCTGAGAAGGGCAGCCGCGGGCGCAAGGGCTTCAAGGCGCTCAAGGACATCCTTCCCGAGGCCGTCGACCGTATCGATGAACTGCACCAGTCGGACGGCAGCATTACCGGTATTTCCAGCGGTTTCACGGAACTCGACAAGATGACGGCCGGGCTGCAGGGCGGTGAGCTCGTCGTCGTCGCGGGACGCCCGTCCATGGGCAAGACGACGCTGGCGGTCAACATCGGCGAGAATGCTGCCATCGGCTCGCGCAAGGGCGTCGCCGTGTTCTCGATGGAAATGCCCGCGCAGCAGCTGGCGTTCCGCATGATTTCGTCGCTGGGGCGCGTCGACATGTCGCACCTCCGTACCGGCAAGTTTCCCGACGAAGACTGGTCGCGCATCAACACGGCCGTGCAGCTCATGTCCGAGGCACCGATCTACATCGACGATTCGCCCGGCCTTTCGCCGACCGAGATTCGCGCCCGTTCGCGCCGGCTGCAGCGCGAGCACGGCCTCGACCTGATCATCGTGGACTACCTGCAGCTCATGCAGGTCGAGGGCACCAAGGAGAACCGGGCGACCGAGATCTCCGAGATCTCGCGCAGCCTCAAGGCGCTGGCCAAGGAACTCAATGTACCCGTCATCGCGTTGTCGCAGCTGAATCGCAGCGTGGAGCAACGCACGGACAAGCGACCTGTCATGTCGGACCTGCGTGAATCCGGTGCCATCGAGCAGGATGCCGACATCATTGTCTTCATCTATCGCGAGGAAGTGTATAACCAGGACACGCCCCGCAAAGGTATTGCCGACATCACGATTGCGAAGCAGCGCAACGGCCCGATTGGCGATTTCCCGCTGACATTCGTCGGGCGTTACACCAAGTTCGAAAACTGGGTGCCTGACACCTACGGCGACTTCCCGCCGCCGGAGGGATATCAGTGAGTTTCGGGGCTCGGGCCCTGATTCGGCTCGGCGCGTTGGAACACAATCTCGACGTTATTCGCCAGGCCGCACCGGACTCGAAAGTGATGGCCGTAATCAAGGCCAACGCCTACGGACACGGCATGATTCCTGTCGCGCAGCACCTGTCGCAGGTCGATGCTTTCGCGGTAGCGCGCGTGACGGAGGCGATCGAACTTCGCGAGCATGGAGTGACGGCCAAGATAATCCTCCTTGCCGGCGTCATGAATGCGACCGAACTCGCGACTGCGGTTCAGTACGGATTCGAACCGGTGGTGCACTGCGCCGAACAACTCGATCTTCTCGACGCCTGTCGAGGAGGCGCCGTTGCCGTCTGGCTCAAATTCGATACGGGCATGAACCGCCTCGGCTTCGATCCGGCCGATGCCGAGACGCTGATTGACCGGCTGCGCCGTTCGCCGGGCGTGAAGGCGCTACGGTTGATGACGCACCTGGCCAGTGCCGATGAGGTCGACAAGCGGACGACGACGCGGCAACTCGAGGCGTTTCGTCCGATCATCGAGGGATTCGACGGTGACGTCAGTATCGCCAATTCGCCTGCCGCGCTGGGTTGGCCCGCGATCGCGAACGCGCGCGACGAATTCGGCTTCCTCGGGGACCACTGGATACGGCCGGGCATCTCGCTGTTCGGCGTCTCGCCGTTCGGTGACAGGACCGGCGCCGACCTGGGCCTGAAGCCTGTCATGCAGTTCGAGGCGCGACTGATCGCGATCAAGCCACTGCGGGCGGGTGAGAGAGTCGGCTATAAAGGTGCATACACGGCCGACAGCGATACGATGCTGGGCGTCATTTCGGCAGGATACGGCGACGGCTATTCGCGCCACTTTCGCAGCGGCACGCCGGTTCTGGTCAACGGGCGCAGGGTGCCGGTCATCGGCATCGTTTCGATGGACATGATTGCCGTGGATCTGGGCGATGAACCGGCCGACCGTGTCGGTGACATTGCGACGTTGTGGGGTGACGGCCTGCCCGTAGAGACGGTGGCGCCCTTTGCCGACGCCGTTGCCTATGAACTCGTGTGCGGCGTCATGAACCGCGAGGCGTCGGAGATCGTCGGCTAGGCCGCAAAAAATCCCATCTTGACCCCGGCCAGCTGAACGACGTCATTGTCGCTGAGCTTGCGGGCCTGTTGCCCGATCGGCTGGCCGTTGACGAGCGGGTAATCGCCGTCCTTGCCGGACTCGACGTGAACGATGTAATAGCCCTCAGCGCGGCGCGTAATCGCGGCAACCTGTACGCCGGGTCGGCCCAAAGTGGTCAGGGCCTTGGTGAGCTCGAGTTCCCGGCCTGCAAATGCACCGCTCAACACCTGCAGCTTCGCAAGCGGAAGCGCTGCGGGCGCGCTGCTCTCGAGGCCGATGCCGGTTGCCGTGGCCGAGGCAATCGTCTCGGCCATGTCCTGCTTGGGCGGCGGCTCGCTTTCGAGTCCTTCGGCTTCTTCGGCGTCCAGCTTCACGGCGGCGGCAACATCTTCCCGAGGCGGTGGTTCCTGTTCCTCTTTCTCCTTTGCCGCAGCGGCCGCGGCGGCCTGCTCGGCAGCGGCTTCGGCCTTGGCCAACTGGTCGGCATTCTGCTGACCCGTGGGAATAACCATGGTCTTCTCGAACTCGTCCTGTTCGGCCTCAGGCACCTGCTGGTCGGAGAAGCGCAGCTGATGATGGCCGATCGTGATGACGTCGCCATGCTGCAAAGCATGTTTCTTGATCAGCTTGCCATTGACGTAGGTGCCGTTGGTGCTATTCAAATCCTCGAGGAACGAGTCATTGAGAATATTGATGATGAGCGAATGGTGTCCGCTGACCGCCGGATTATCGATGCGCACGTCATTGTCGGGCAAACGACCGATCGTGTAGCGCTCTTTGGTCATGTTGTATTCAGCCAGGACCTGGTTGTCCAGGCTCAGAATTAAACGTGCCATGATTTCTCGCTCTTAAGAGTGCTCCAGTTACGAACGGAACAAGCCGGCAATCTTTGCTATCAGGCCTCTTTTTGCCGGGAAGGCTTCCTTGACCTGAGCCAGCATTACCGACACGTTGTCGCGTCCGCCGTGGTCGTTGGCCAAGTCAATCAATTGTTGACCAACCACCTCAAGACTAGCATTAAAAGTACTGATAGTTAAGTGAATATCGTCATCTTCGACCATGTCCGGCAGACCGTCGGAGCATAGCAGATATACGTCGTCGGGCAGGACCTCGTATTCGTGAACCTCGACCTCGACGGTCGGTTCCACACCGAGTGCCCGCGTCACGTAATTGCGGTTCGTCGAACGTTGCGCTTCCTCGTGGGAATAGAAGCCACGGTCGACGAGTTCCTGCAACAGGGAATGATCCAGCGTCATCTGATCGAATTGCCCGTCGCGCAGCCGGTAAGCCCGCGAGTCGCCGACGTGCGCGATCGACACCTTGTCGTCATAGAACATGCAGGCGACGATCGTCGTGCCCATGCCTTCGCAGTGTGTCTGGCTCTGGGCAGTCTGGTAGATGATCTTGTTGGAGCGGTAGACCGCGTCGCGCAGGATGATCGATTGCCGCATCAGGCCGCTGTGCGAGTCGATGTCGTTGAGCTTTTCGCGTTCGGCCGCCTCGGTCGCGAGGTCGGTCACGATTTGCACGGCGATGCCGCTGGCGACCTCGCCGGCGTTGTATCCACCCATGCCGTCGGCCAGAACCAAGAGTCCGATATCGGCGTTGGAGCCTATCGCATCCTCATTGTGATCGCGGACCTTTCCCGTGTCGGTCAGTTCCGCAAATTCAATTTTTCCGCGCAAGCTCATGGTCTGGGTCGTATCGCTCTTCGGCTTCTAGGAGACCCGCGCACAATTTCTCAATGCGATGGCCATCTCGGCACCGCATGAGAAGCGCTGGGTTGGATTCTTGGCCATGGCCTTGGCCAGTACGGCATCCACGCTGGGCGGGATACCTGCACGGCGCGTGGACACCTGGGCCGGGTCTTCAGTCGTGATTTTCGTCATCAACACAGCGATGTTTGATGCCCTGAATGGCACCTCACCCACCAATAGCTCGTATAGAGTAACACCAAGCGAGAACAAGTCCGATAGTCCCGTCAGCTTCTCGGCGCCGAGCTGCTCGGGGGACATGTACATGGGCGTGCCGAGGACGATTCCCGTTTTCGTAGCATTGTTGTCGGTGATGCGCGCCACACCGAAGTCACTGATCTTGAGCGCGCCTTCCTTGGGGTTGTACAGGAGGTTTGCCGGTTTGATGTCGCGGTGAATCACGCCCTGATTATGCGCGTAATCGAGGGCTTCGGCTGTCATCGCGGCAAGTTCGAGCGCGCGCTTCGGCGCGAGCAGCTTCTTGGGGTCCGTGTAGTCCCTCAGTGCGATTCCCGGCACATATTCCATCGCGATGTAGGCGAGGCCCTTGTCCTCACCGGCATCGTACACGGTGATGATGTTCGGGTGCGTGAGCCTGCCCGCCGACTCGGCTTCGCGGTAGAAGCGTTGGCGCGCCTCCTTGAGTTCCTCGTCCTCGAACTCCTTTTCGATCGGTATGGCTTTCAAGGCCACCGGGCGATTGATGCGCGGATCCTTCGCGAGGTATACGGCGCCCATTGCGCCACGGCCGATTCGCTTTTCGATGACGTAACGACCCAGCCGCTGCGGAACGCCATTCCCTTTCTCCGCGCCGTCGATGTCACTGGAGTTGAGGGTGCTGTGCGTCCGCTTCATCCACTCCAGCACCGCTTCGGCGCGCTCCGGCTTGGCCTGTTGCTCGAACGCGAGAGACAGCTTGTACATGACCGCGGCGACCGTATCCGAGGGACTGCACCGTCGGAATTCGGCAAACGCCGGTTCAAGACGCCCGGCGGCGAGAAAATCCGAGCCGCGCTTGAACGCGTCGGAAGAGACTTTCCTGGTGTCCATCGTGAGGTAGGCGCTCAGCGCTCCGGCACCGATGAACATCAGGATCGCCCGGCCGAGGTCGATCCTGACGTGCAGCCCGAGCAACAGCAACGCCTGGAAGAGAAGCAGCGCCAGGACACCCGTCGTAGCCAGCACGAGAATCTCCCTGCGGTTGCGATCCGGCATGAACAGGATGGCCAGGATGGCGAACAGGGCCGGCAGGATAACCTCCATGGCCTGGGCCCATGTCGGTGCAATGATCGCGCGGTTGTTTTCGATGTCGGCGAGCAACGCCGCCGTCATCTCGGACTGCGTCACGAACTGGCCGCTCGGCAATACCGCCTCCGCGCTGACGATCGGCTGGTCCGCGTCGACGAAGACGGTAGCTCCGGCGGGCAAATCCGCGGTGCCGGTGCGCAGCAGGTCGACAGGCTCGATGCGCGGTATCTCGGCATAACTCGAGAAATACATCGCGTCGTCCGTGCGGGACATGCGCGGAGTTGCGGCGCTGTTTGATTCGTGAAGTGCGATAGCCAGCGGCAGCGACGGAGACATGACGCCGCCGTTGAGGTACCAGAGGCTGGCGCGGCGCAGCACGCCGTCGGCGTCCGGGCCGAAGCGAACGAACCCCGAGTGCGGCGAAACTTCCGAGAAACGATGGACCGTGGGCACGAAGACGGGCGTACTCGACGCAAGCAGTGCGGACCAGCCGGGCAGGTCCTGGCCGGCGGAAAGTTCGGGCGGATTGGTCAGCACGATGCGACTGGCGCCGGCTGCCTGCAGCGACTCGATGACCTGGCCGTATTCATTGAGGACGGTCTCGGCCGATTTCCGCTGCGGGTCGATGCTGACGATATAGGCGTTGTCGAGGGCGCGCGCCGGGCGGCCGCCGGCCAGCAGGTCGTAGAGTGCACGGTCGGCCGAGATGAACCACTGCGACAGCGGGCCGTACATCAGCAGCATCAACACGCTGACGAAGGCCAGCGCGATCAGGCGGTTGCGTTTTCGGTTATTCGACTGGATCAAAGCGGGTCATGTCCCTGTTTTACCGACAAAATTATAGGGAATTGCGCGCTCTCGAAATGAGAAAGGGTTGGCATTTTTATGTAATACCCGCGATCCTGGGCAGTGCTATCATGGACTTTCGTCCGGCTCGGTCAATTTAACAATAATCAGGGCTCGGGTCGCGCGCGTCGTGACCTCTTGCGACCGATTTTCCGTTAGAACAGAGACTTAGCAACAATGGCCAAGGCCAAAACAGCGTACCTGTGTTCAGCGTGCGGCGCGCACAGCGTGAAATGGGCCGGACAGTGCCCGGATTGCGGGGCCTGGAACACTTTGAGCGAAACGGCGGTCGCCGCATCGCGGCCGTCGGCTGGCCCGGCCCGCGTGGCCCGGCCGCTCGGGGCGCTTCCCGACGACGTAGAAGCTCGCCACGCCACCGGGTTCGGCGAGTTCGACCGCGTCCTTGGTGGCGGGCTCGTGCCCGGTGCCGTAACGCTGCTCGGCGGCGATCCGGGCGTCGGGAAATCGACCCTGCTGCAACAGGTATCGGCGCGGCTCGTGCCCGGCCTCGGAGTCTGCTACGCCACAGGCGAGGAATCGCTTCGGCAGATCGGACAGCGGTCGCGGAGACTGGGGCTCGATGCATCGTCCATGAACCTGCTCGCCGACACATCGCTGGAAAACGTGCTCGCGCAGGCCCGCACGAGCGAGGCGCAGGTTCTCATTATCGACTCGATCCAGACCATGACCTGTGACGAGGTGCCGTCCGCGCCCGGCTCCGTTGCCCAGCTGCGTGAGGGCGTCGGCCGGATCGTTCAGTTCGCCAAGCAAAACGAAGTATCGGTATTCATCATCGGGCACGTGACCAAGGAGGGGGCGATTGCGGGCCCGCGCGTCGTTGAACACATGGTCGACACGGTCCTGTATTTCGAAAGCGATCCATCGAGCCGTTACACGATGATTCGTTCCGTGAAGAACCGTTTCGGCGCGAGCGGCGAAATGGGTGTATTCGCGATGACCGAGACCGGATTCCGCGAAGTCAGCAACCCGTCGGCCATATTCTTGTCGCGGGAATCGATCGACGAGCCGGGCAGCATTGTGTCCGTTGCATGGGAAGGGAGCCGTCCCCTGCTCGTAGAAATCCAGGCGCTCGTTGCCGACAGCGGCAGCAATTATCCCAAGCGGCTGGCGCAGGGCGTCGACCAGAACCGGCTGGCTCTGCTGCTCGCCGTGCTGCAGAAGCACGGCAGCCTCGTGATCAGCAGCGAAGACGTGTTCGTCAATGTGGTCGGCGGCCTGCGCATCGGCGAAACCGCGGTCGACCTGCCGATCCTGCTGTCCATCGTGTCGAGTTTCCGCGACCGCGTCACGCCGAATCGTTTGATCTGTTTCGGTGAGATCGGCCTCGCCGGAGAGATCAGGCCGGTCAGGTTTGGGGCGGAGCGTATTGCCGCGGCAGCCAAGCAGGGTTTCACGAGGGCCATCGTGCCGTCGGGCAACGTGCCGAAACAGGTGCCGGAGGGGATCGAAGTCGCCGGTGTGCGCCGACTGGCGGACGCGCTCGATATCGCCTGGTAATCAGGCCTCCGTCGCGGGTTCCTCTTCGCGCGGACGGACGCGCACGAGGCGCACGCGATTGTCGTCGACCTCGACGATCTCGATCGGATAGCCGTTGGCCGTCAGGCAGGTTCCCGGCGGAGGGATCGTCTCGAGCTCTTCGACAATAAGGCCGTTGATCGTCTTCGGCCCATCCGTCGGCAGCTCCCAGTCCTGTGCGCGATTGAGTTCACGAATATTGGCCGTGGCGTCGACCAGGAAAGACGTTGCGCTTTCCCTGACGACGTCTTCGATTTGGTCGGCGGGGTCGGTTGTGAACTCACCGACGATTTCCTCGAGAATGTCTTCGAGCGTGACGATGCCCTGGATGTCGCCATACTCGTCGACAACCAGCGCGACGCGCTCGCGGCGGCGTTGGAACTGCACGAGCTGGGTGCTCAGCGGCGTTCCTTCCGGCACGAAGTAGGGCTCGTCGAGCAGGCTCGTCAGTGTCGGTTTCGTCAATTCGGTCTTCGCGAGGTTCGCCAGCTTGCGCAGGTGCAGGATGCCCACGACGTTATCGATATTGTCGCGGTAGACCGGCATCCGCGTGTGTTCACTGCTTGAGATGACCCGTTCGATCTCTTCGTCATCGTCGTCGAGATCGACGCCGATGATTTCATTGTGCGGCACCATGACGTCATCGACGGTCACTTGCCCGAGATCGAGAATGCTCAGGAGCATGCTCCGATAGCGGTTGGAGATTCGTGCACCGGCCTCGAACACGACCGTGCGCAGCTCTTCGCGCGTGAGCGCTTGCAGCTCGCTGCCGCTTTGCCGGACGCCGAGACACCAGAGCACGCCGTTCGATGCAACGTTGGTCAGCCACACGATCGGGTAAGTGATCTTCAGCAAAGGGTAGTAAACGAGCGCGGCGGGAAATGCGAGGCGCTCGGGGTGCAAGGCGGCGAGGGTCTTGGGCGCCGCCTCGGAGAAGATGATTACGAAGAGCGTGAAGATACCGGTGCCGATGGCGACCGCTTTTTCACCGCCGAGGTCCAGCGTGATCAGGGTCACGAGCGACGCCGCGGAGAAATTGACGAGATTGTTGCCGAGCAGGATGAGACCGATCAGGCGATCCGGCCGCTCCAACAGGCGTTCGGCAAGAGCGGCGCCGCGATGCCCTTCGCGTGCCTTGTGCCGGAGCTGGTAGCGGTTGAGACTCATCAGGGCCGTTTCGGACCCGGAGAAGAAGGCCGAAAGCGCGAGCAGGAACGCGAGTATGCCGAAAAGGCCTGCTAATGGAACGTCTTCGCCCAACGAAGGGCACCTCCCCAGGTTTCAGGACACACGCAGTTCATCAGCGCGTCCGGGAGGAGTCAAGAACGAGCGTCTCAACTCCAGCTGCGATGGAAGATTTCTTCAAGTATGAAGCGATTGCCAAAGTAGGCGAGGCACAACAACAGGAAGCCTCCAAGATAAAGCCGCACGGCCCGTTTTCCCCGCCAGCCGCGGAAGAACCGGCCGGCGAGCAAGATGCCGAATACGAGCCACGCGAGCAGCGAAATACCCAGCTTGTGGGCGAGGTGCTGCTCTATGAGGTCGCTGATGAACGTCGATCCGGAGCCGATCGCGAGTGTCAGTCCGACAAAGCCCGCGGCGGCGACCGCGAACAACAGCTTCTCGGTGGTTTCCAGCGGCGCGAAGAGCTGGTTGACTGGCGATAACCTTGCCGCCTGCAGCCGGCGCTCCTGGATCAGCGCATACACGGCAACGATCGCCCCGACCGTCAGCAACCCGTACGACAACATCGCGATCAGTACGTGTGCCCGAACCTGCCACGCGAGGACAACGGCGTCAGCTGCGGACCCGGACGGACCCATGAGCACCACCGTGAATGCGGCGAGGAAAATCAGGCCGCCGCTCATGCCGCGAAGCACGGGTTCGATGGCGGCGACGAGGGCAATGGCGGCGAGTTCGAATCCGATCAACGAGAGCGCGTTGCCCATCGTCAGGTCGAAGCCGTGGCGCGGCAGGATGAGGTCAAACATGCGCTCGCCGTGCACGGCGATTCCGGTGGCGGCCAGAATGCAACCGACGATGAAAAGAGGGCGGGATCGTGAGTCGAAACGAGGCAGCCGGCTCATGATGAAAGCCGCTGCAGCCGACAGGTACAGCAAAGAAATTGTGATTTGAGACACAGAAACCCGGAAGGCGTTGACCTAGCGTTCCATCATCCCATAAGGACCTGTTCAAGAGAACCCTCCGGATGCGAATTCGCGTACTAGGCTGCAGCGGTGGAATCGGTGCGGGATCACGCACCACCGCAATGCTCGTCGACAACGATGTGTTGATCGATGCGGGGACCGGTATCGGCGATTTGCCTCTGGCCGATCTCGATCCGATCCGGCACGTCTTCCTGACGCATGCGCATCTCGACCACGTCGCCGGTTTGCCGATGCTCATCGATCATGTGTTCGACGAGAATTTCGAGACGCCCCTGACCGTTTACGCCAGGGAGGAAACACTCCGAGCCGTACAGGAGCACTTGTTCAACGACGTGATCTGGCCCGATTTCTCACGCCTCCCCACAGCGGACAATCCGATGCTTCGCTGGCGCGTGACGAGCCCGGGCGACACCATCTCGATCGATCACCGGGACTTCTATGCGGTGGACGTCAGGCACACGGTGCCGTCGTTGGGATACACGGTGCAAAACTCCGGCGGTGTGTTCGCGGTCAGCGGGGACACGAGGACCAACGAAACGCTGTGGCCGGTGCTCAACGCTTGCGACGACCTCCGCGTGCTGGTCATCGAGGTGTCCTTCCCGGACGAGATGCAGCGCCTGGCTGTCGAAGCCGGGCACTACACGCCGCAGACCCTCACGGCGGACCTCGCGCGCCTGAAACATTCTCCGGAAATCTGGCTGACCGGCATGAAGCCGGGCGAGGAAGAGCGAATCCTGCGGCAGGTGACTGCCGCGGCGCCGGATCGGAACATCAACATGCTGTCGGCGGGAACGATTCTCACTGTCTAAACAGCGCTGCGGCATTTCTGTAGAATCGCCGCATGTTTGAGAACCTGACAGGGCGTCTGGCCGACGCCGCACGGCAGCTGAGCGGCAAAGGCCGGCTGACCGAATCGAATATCAAGGACACGCTGCGGCAGGTGCGTCTCGCGCTGCTCGAGGCCGACGTTGCGCTGCCGGTCGTCAAGATTTTTATCGATCGCGTCAGGGAACGCGCGCTCGGTGAGGAGGTGGGCAAGAGCCTCACGCCGGGACAGCAGCTGGTCAAGATCATCCATGGCGAGCTCGTGCAGATTCTGGGTGCCGAATCGGTGCCGCTGAACCTGCGGGCGCAACCGCCCGTCGTCGTCATGCTGGCCGGTCTGCAGGGCGCCGGCAAGACGACGACTGCCGCGAAGCTGGCGAAACGGCTGATCGAGAAAGAAAAGAAGAAGGTCATGCTCGTCAGCGTCGACGTGCACCGGCCGGCTGCAATCCTGCAGCTGCAAACGCTGGCAGGCGAGGTAGGCGCCTTCTACTGCGAGAGCAGCGCGGACGAAAAGCCGACGACGATCGTGGACCGCGCACTTGACGAGGCGCGGCGCTCGCATGCCGACGTGCTGCTCGTCGATACCGCGGGCCGCTTGCACATCGACGCGGATATGATGGCCGAGGTGGTTGCGGTGCACGAACGCGCACAGCCTCACGAGACCCTGTTTGTCGTCGATAGCATGGCGGGCCAGGATGCCGTCAATTCGGCCAGGGCCTTCGACGAGAGCCTGCCGCTGACCGGCGTGGTCCTTACCAAGGCCGATGGCGATGCCAAGGGCGGCGTGGCCCTGTCCGTGCGCGAGGTGACCGGCAAGCCGATTCGCTTCATGGGCGTTGGCGAAAAGACCGATGCGCTGGAAGCGTTCCACCCGGACCGGATGGCATCGCGTATCCTCGGCATGGGCGATGTCCTCAGTCTCGTCGAGGAAATCGAGCACAAGGTCAGTAAGGACAAGACCGAGAAGCTCGCCAGGAAGCTCAGGAAGGGAAGGGGCTTCGACCTCGCCGATCTCAGGGACCAGCTCGAGCAGATGATGAACATGGGCGGTATTGCCTCGATGCTCGAGAAGCTGCCACTGCCCGGCAACGTCAACCCGGCGGCGCTGCAGGACCAGGCCAACGAGCAGAAAATCCGTCGGCAGATCGCGATCATCAATTCCATGACGCCCGGCGAACGCCGCTTCCCGAAGTCCATCAACGGCTCGCGCAAAAAGCGCATAGCGGCAGGCGCGGGGCAGCAGATCCAGGACGTCAATCGCCTGCTGAAGCAGCACCTGCAGATGGAAAAGATGATGAAGAAGATGTCGAAGGGCGGCATGAAGAAATTCATGCGCGGCATGGGCGGCGGCAGCATGCCGCCGGGTGGTATGCCGCCCGGATTCCGGTGATTTCGGCGAAATTCGGGGCTTTTCGCCCCCGATCGAGCCCCGTTTCCCCGGCGATCCCCGGTTGCCGCATCCAAGCCGCTGAAAATAAAGACATTTTTAGCCGCCAAAACGCTTCACTTTTGGCGTAAAACCCGTACAATGCGCCGTCTACTCGGGTCAGCCCGAGACAAGGCGTGTCTGCCTTCCTTTGAACTAGAACGGAAATGTAATGGTTAGCATTCGACTTTCGCGCGCTGGCGCGAAAAAGCGTCCTTTTTACCACCTGGTGGTCACCGATTCGCGAAATCGCCGTGACGGCCGGTACATCGAGCGAGTTGGCTACTTCAATCCTGTCGGCCGCGAGCACGAGGAGAACCTCCGCATCGACGTCGAGCGCATCGACTACTGGATCGCCCAGGGCGCCCAGCCGTCGGACCGCGTTGCGTCACTCCTCAAGAAGCACCGCAAGGCAGCCGCGGCCAACTGATGGGGCGTTGACTCAGCCCGTCATCATGGGCCGGATTACCGGCCTGTTCGGCGTGCGGGGATGGGTCAAGGTGTATTCGTACACCGAACCGCGGGAGGCGCTACTGGATTACGGTCGCTGGCTGATAGGCCGCAAGGACGGTTGGCAGGAAGCGACGGTCGCTGAAGGACAGCGACATGGCAAAACGATCATCGCGCGTATCGACGGCTATGTCGATCGCGACCAGGCGGCGGAACTCGTCGGCGTCGACATCGGCGTGCCGCGGGAGGCGATGCCCGAGACCGATGCCGGCCGGTTCTACTGGTCCGATCTCGAAGGACTCAGGGTCGTGCATCGCGACGGCACCGAACTCGGCAGGGTAGCCTACCTGGTCGAGACAGGGGCAAACGACGTGATGGTCGTGAAGGGCGAAACGGAACGATTGATTCCCTTCGTCATGGACAAAGTGATCATCGGCGTCGATCTCGGCAAGGGCGAGATCGAGGTCGACTGGGAATGGGATTGATGCACATCGACGTCATTACCCTGTTCCCGGAAATGGTTGCGACGATAGCCGATTATGGTGTCGTCGGACGCGCACGGCGCAACGGGCTGGTCTCCCTGGATGGTGAAAATCCTCGGGCCCACACGTGCGACGTGCACCGCACGGTGGATGATCGGCCGTACGGCGGCGGGCCCGGTATGGTCATGAAATACGAACCATTGGCCGGGGCCGTAGCCGTAGCGAAGTCGAGGTCGCCCGAGGGCAGCCCGGTCGTGTACCTCTCGCCGCAAGGCAGGGTGTTCGACCAGGCGACGGCGAAGCGGTACGCTTCGTTGCCGGGCCTGATCCTCGTCGCAGGTCGCTACGAGGGCGTTGACGAGCGATTCATCGATGCGCACGTCGACGAGGAATTGTCGCTGGGCGATTTCGTGCTCTCGGGCGGCGAAATCGCCGCGATGGCTGTGATCGATGCAGTGGTGCGGTTGTTGCCGGGTGTGCTCGGCGACGACGAGTCCGCGGCGCAGGACTCCTTTGCGGAGGGACTGCTGGACTGTTCGCACTACACGCGGCCCGAAGAGATCGGCGGGCGGCAAGCGCCGGAGGTGTTGTTGTCCGGCGACCACGCGGAAATTGCGCGGTGGAGGTTGAAACAGGCCCTGGGCCGCACGTATGAGCGGCGCCCGGACCTGATCGGAAAACTGGAACTGACTGACGAGCAGCGCGAGTTGCTCGACGACTATCTTAAAGAGCAGAGACAATGAGCAAGATTATCGACGCGATCGAAAACGAGCAGACACAAAAGGACATTCCCGAGTTTGCTCCGGGCGACACCGTCACCGTCCAGGTGAAGGTCAAAGAAGGCAACCGCGAGCGGCTGCAGGCTTTCGAGGGCGTGGTTATTGCCAAGCGCAACCGCGGCCTGAACAGTTCTTTCACGGTTCGCAAGATTTCCCACGGCGAGGGCGTAGAGCGTGTCTTCCAGACCTACAGCCCGCTCGTCGACTCGGTGACGGTCAAGCGCCGCGGTGACGTGCGTCGCGCCAAGCTGTACTACCTGCGTGGCCGCACGGGTAAAGCCGCGCGCATCAAGGAAAAGATCTAGCCATCAGGAAATCGTCACCCCGGCGTCAGGTGGCCGGGGCGGATTTCGATATACTTCGGGCCACTTCAACAGGCTGAACCAAATTCGTTCGGCGAGGTCCGTGACTCTATGAAACAGGCACTGCTCATCGGCGTGTGCGCCTATTTCCTGGGTGGCTGCGCGATCGTCGTGTCGTCGGCCGCCTCCGGCCTCGCGGAAAGCGTTTCCGATTCCGTGCTCAACCAGGACGATCCGGAGACCGCGAGAGCGGCGCTGCCGACGTTCATGGTCCTGATCGACGGCATGATCCGGGACAATCCCGACGATCCCGCGCTCCTCGCCTCGGGGGCCACGTTGTACGCGTCGTACGGCGCGATATTTGCCGGTGACGAGGCTCGCGCCTCCCGCCTGACGCGGCGTGCGCGGCAATACGCCTTCGACGCGATGTGCGAATCCTACGCACCAGCCTGCGGCTGGCGCAGCGCGACCTACGACGAGTTCGTGGCCACGCTCGATGGTGTCGGGCCGAAGCACGCCGAATACCTGTACACCTATGGCTTCGCGTCGCTGGCGTTTCTGCGAGCGCACGCGTCCGACTGGAATTCGCTGGCCGAGCTGCCGCAGATGGAAGCGCTTTTCGAGCGCTATATGGACATAAGTGGTGACGAAGTTAACAGCGCCGTGTACACGTACATGGGAATATTGCTCACATTGCGTCCTCCGGCACTCGGCGGCGAACCGGAACGCGCCCGGAGCTTTTTCGAGAAAGCAATAGAGGCGACGGGCGGCAGGGACCTCGGCGTGAAGGTCGAGTACGCCCGTGGCTACGCCAAGCTCCTCTACGAGCGCGAGCTGCACGATCGCCTGCTGCAAGAGGTCCTGGCAGCGGATCCGTACCAGGATGGTTACACGCTGAGCAACGTGCTGGCCAAGGAACAGGCTGCGGCACTGCTCGCCGAAGCGGATGATTATTTTTGAATGGAATGACAATGAAGAAATTTCTGCTGACGATCTTATCTCTTGCCTTCGGCGTGGCGGCGCAGGCTGCGACGCTCAAGATTGCCACGGTGACGCCGGAGGGCTCACAGTGGATGAAGGACATGCGCGCCAGCGCCCAGGAGATCAAGGAGCGCACCGAAGGCCGCGTGCAGATCAAGTACTATGGCGGCGGCGTCATGGGCAACGACCAGAAGGTCCTGGGTCGCATTCGCATCGGCGGTTTGCAGGGCGGGGCGTTTACGCCATCGACCCTGGCGTCGCAGTACCCGGACCTCAATCTCTACGGGCTCCCGCTTGTTTTCGATTCCGAGGAAGAGGCCGCTTACGTCCGCGACCGCATGGACGCGAAATTATCCGCGGGTCTCGAGGAGGCCGGCTGGGTGAATTTCGGCTTTGCCGCCGGTGGCTTCGCCGTTCTGATGTCCAACACGCCAATCGATTCGTTCGACGACCTCAAGGGCAAGAAGATCTGGATTCCCGAGGGCGACCTGGTCAGCCGTGAATCCATGAAAGCACTCAGACTCTCACCGGTGACCTTGCCGCTCACCGATGTACTGACCGGCCTGCAGACCGGTCTCATCGATATTGTCGCGATGTCGCCGATCGGGGCGCTGGTGCTGCAGTGGCACACCAAGGTCAAATACATCACTGAACTTCCGCTCGTATACACGCTTGGCTTCATGGCGATCGACAGCAGGTCCTTCGGTAAGCTCAGCGACGGGGACAGGGCGATCGTGCGCGAGGTGATGGAGCGCACTTACGAGAACTTCGACAAGGTCAATCTCGTCGACAATGCGGAAGCCCGCGACGCGCTGATCAACGCCGGGCTCAAGAGCGTGCCCTTCGATATCGAGGAATACCGCAAGACCCGCAGGGCACTGGCGGAGTCCACGGCACAACTCGGTGGTGAGGGGCTGTACACGCCAGCAATGTACGAAGAGCTGCTCGGGTACATCGAAGAGTACCGCAGCACGCACGCCAGCAACGAGTAGGCGATACGATTGAAAAGAGCGCTGGAAAAGCTGGAGCGGGCCGGGAGGTTCGCTGAAAACACAGCGCTCGTCGTATTGCTGGGGACGATGATCGTCGTCGCCGTATTCCAGATCGTCAATCGCCAGTTGCTCGGCAGCATGTTCGCCATGCCCTGGGCTGACGAACTCGTGCGTTTCATCGTCCTGTGGCTCGCCATGGTCGGTTCGATCGCGGCCTGTCGGGACAACAAGCACATTCGTATCGACGCGATTACACACGTGCTTTCGGGCACCGTCGTCACCTGGATCAAGATCGTCGTTGACGTATTTGCCGCTGTCGTCTGCGCCGTCATTGGCTGGCAGGCATTTCGTCTCGTGCGCGAGGAAGTGAGCTGGGGCGACTATGTCATGGGCGATGTGCCTTTGTGGCTGGCGCACGCTGTTGTTCCGCTCGCGTTCTTTCTCATCTGTTACCAGTTTCTGGTTCGCGTCCTCAAGCTTGCTTACAGTATCTTCAGGCCCGAGGCGGGCGAGGCGTCTGCATGATTATCGTCAGCCTGCTGCTCGTGCTTCTCGCCATTCTCGGCGCACCGTTGTTTGCGATCATCGCGACCAGCGCGATGGTCGGGTTTCACAATAACGACATAGAGCTGATGACGATGGCGCTCGAGCTCATGAGCATCGCCAATACGCCGGTCCTGACCGCGATCCCGTTGTTTACGTTCGCGGGCTACGTGCTCAGTGAGAGCAATGCGCCACAGCGTCTCGTGCGCCTGACCAATGCACTGTTCGGCTGGATGCCGGGCGGCCTCGCGCTCGTCTGCCTTGCCGCCTGTGCGTTTTTTACTGCTTTTACAGGGGCGTCGGGCGTTACGATCATCGCCCTCGGCGCGATTCTCTATCCGGCATTGAAACAGGACGGTTACGGGGATCGTTTCAATCTCGGCCTCGTCACGTCGTCGGGGAGCCTCGGGCTGCTGTTCGCACCGTCGTTACCGTTGATCCTGTACGGCGTCGTTGCCGATGTCAGCATCGACGATCTGTTCCGCGCCGGCATCCTGCCCGGGCTCGTGATGCTCGTCATGCTGGGCGGCTACAGCATCTGGGTCAACCGGCACAATCGCAGGCCGATGGGCGCCTTTTCGATACGCGAAGTCGGCGCAGCCCTGCGCGAGGCGATCTGGGAACTGCCGCTGCCGATCGTCGTCCTCGGCGGTATTTATTCGGGCTTTTTCGCGGTGTCGGAGGCTGCGGCCATAACGGCCCTGTACGTTTTCGTCGTGGAGGTGATGATCAATCGCGAGATACCGCTGCGGGAACTGCCGCGCATCGTGCGCGATTCGATGGTGCTGGTAGGCGGCATTCTCATGATCCTGGGCGTGTCACTGGCGTCTACGTATTACATGATCGACACCGAGGTACCGCAAAAACTGCTGGGCATGGTCGCCGATCTCGTATCGTCGCCGCTCTCGTTCCTCGTATTGCTGCTCATCTTCCTGCTGATCCTCGGCGCGATCCTCGACATCTTTTCGGCGATCATGCTCGTCGTGCCGCTGATCCTCCCTATTGCTGCGAACTTCGGCGTCAACGAAGTGCACCTCGGCATCGTTTTCCTCGCTGCGATGCAGCTTGGCTACCTGACGCCGCCCGTGGGTTTGAATCTCTTCATCGCCAGTTACCGCTTCGAAAAGCCGATCATGCACGTGTACTCGGCGACGTTCCCATTCCTTGTCATCCTGATGTTGTCCGTGATCCTGATTACTTTCTGGCCGGACCTGTCACTGGTGTTCCTGTAAATTGACGATTATGACTCGACTGCAGGTGTTGACGGCCGTCACGGGCCTGGTTTTGTCATCCGCATCTCTTGCTTCCCTCGACGACATCCGGCTGCCGCCCGGTTTTCGCATTCAGGAGTACGCCGATGTGCCCAATGCGCGTTCTCTCGCGCTCGGCGATCGCGGTACATTGTTCGTATCCACGCGCAGGGCGGGGGAGGTGTATGCCGTCGTCGAGAACGAAGACGGGTCGACGCGCACCATCGAATTGCTGAGCGGCCTGAACACACCGAACGGCATCGCATTTCACGAGGGCGACCTGTACGTGGCGGAAATCGACCGCGTCTCCCGCTACCGGAATATCGAGGATCGCCTTTCGTCGCCGCCGCGCGGCGAGCTGCTCGACATCGACCTGCCCTCAGACAGAAGCCACGGTTGGCGCTACATCGGCTTCGGTCCCGACGGCAAGCTGTTCATCGCCATCGGCGCGCCCTGCAACGTCTGTGACGAGTCCGGTTATGCACGGATCATCCGCGTCAACCCGGATGGCTCCGGGCGCGAAACGTATGCGTCTGGCGTCCGCAACTCGGTTGGCTTTACGTGGCACCCAACGACCGGGGAACTCTGGTTCACGGACAACGGGCGCGACATGCTGGGCGACGACCGGCCACCTGACGAGCTGAACCGGGCGCAGCGCCAGGGTCTGCATTTTGGTTATCCCTATTGTCACGGTGGCGACATCCTGGACCCGCAATACGGGAAGGGCCGCGACTGCGCCGACTTTACGCCTCCCGTGCAGCGGCTGGGCCCGCACGTCGCCGGCTTGGGCGTGAAGTTCTATACTGGCGACATGTTCCCGGCCGAGTACCGGAATCAGGTCTTCATTGCCGAACATGGCTCGTGGAACCGGTCGAGGAAGATCGGCTACCGCGTGACGATGGTCAGGCTGGACGGCAACGAGGCCGTGTCCTACGAGCCGTTTGCACAGGGGTGGCTGCAAAACGAGAAGGTTTCCGGCCGACCTGTTGATCTCATTGTCAAGAAAGACGGGTCGCTGCTCGTCAGCGATGATTTCGCAGGCAAGATCTACCGCATTACGTGGCGCGGCGACACTCAGTAAGGAGCTCCTCGATGAGCAGCAGGAATATATTGATCCGATTCTTCAGTGCCGTATGGGGAGGCCTCAATGGCCTGCGCAAGCTGTTGCACCTGTTGCTGCTGCTGTTCATCTTCATGCTGTTCTTCGGCGTGATGTCCGGCGAAGCGCCGCAGGTGCTGCCTCGCAATGCAGCGCTCGTCATTCAGCCGGTAGGCGCGCTCGTCGAACAGATTGCCGGTGACCCGTACGAGCGCGCCATCGCGGAGCTCATGGGCGATGCCCAACCGCAGACGCTCGTGCAGGACGTCGTCGATGCGCTGGAGGCCGCAAAAGACGATGCAAAAATCGGCGCCGTGCACATCGAGCTCTCGGCGCTGACTTCGGCCGGGATCGACAAGCTCGAACGCGTCGGCCGGGCGCTTGCCGATTTCAGAACATCGGGAAAACCCGTCATCGCCAGCGCCGACTTCTACACCCAGCAGGGCTATTACATAGCGGCGCACGCCGACGAGGTCTACATGAACCCCGAGGGTCTCGTCTTCCTGCAGGGCTATGGAACCTACCGCACGTTTTACAAGGACGCGATCGATCTCCTGCGCATCGACTGGAACGTGTTCCGCGTCGGCTCCTACAAGTCGTTTGCCGAACCCTACACGCGCATGGACATGTCTCCCGAAGATCGCGCGTCGCGCGCAAGACTGCTCGACCACCTGTGGGGTGCCTACCAGGAGCGCGTCGCGGCGGCCCGTGGACTCGACGCCTCGGCCGTCGACGATTACGCGCAGAATCTCGTTGCCAACACCCGGGCAGCGGGTGGCGACATGGCGATCGTGGCGCGCGATCGTGGACTCGTTGACGCGCTCTTGTCGCGTACGGAACTGCGCAAGGTCATGATCGGCCACGTCGGCCCCGACGATGAGGACGACTCGACGTACTCCGGCGTCTGGATGTACGACTACCTCGACCACCTGAGGCTTCGCGGCGGGGCCAGGGCCGGTGATTCGAACGTCGCTGTCATCGTGGCGGCCGGTAGCATCCTCGACGGCGATCAGCCGCCCGGGACAATTGGTGGAGACTCGACCGCGGCCTTGCTGAAACGGGCGCTGGACGACGAGTCGGTCAGGGCCGTCGTGCTGCGCGTCGACAGCGGAGGAGGCAGCGCGTTTGCCTCCGAAGTCATTGCCGAGGAGATCAGGGCGCTGCAGGCAGCCGGCAAACCGGTGGTTGCCTCGATGGGCAGCGTGGCTGCCTCGGGCGGATACTGGATTTCGATGGACGCTGACAGGATCTACGCCAGCCCGACGACGATTACGGGCTCGATCGGCGTTGTCGGCATGTTCCCGACCTTCCAGCGGACCATTGCCGCAGTGGGTGTCGGCACGGATGGCGTCGGTACCACGCCGTGGTCGGGCCAGCTGCGTCCCGACCGCGAAATGAACGCGGAGACAAGAGCGCTCTTCCAGGCCGTCATTGACGACGGCTACCGGGATTTCATCACCGGTGTCGCGGAGGGACGCGAACTCGACGTCGAGTACGTCGACAGAATTGGGCAGGGCCAGGTCTGGACCGGCGAAGAAGCGCTGGCCAACGGTCTTGTCGACGAGCTGGGCGGTCTGGATGCGGCGATTGCAGGCGCCGCGGAACTGGCCGGCCTGGACAGCTATGGCGAAAAGCTGATCGAAAAGCAGATATCGCCGACCCAGCAGTTGATTCTCGACCTGCTGACAATGTTCATCCGCGTGGGCATCGATCCGTCGGCGTTCTCGCCTCAGCCGACTCTCGTCGAGGTTTTCGCCAACCGCTTCGAGGCGCTGTTGGCCGAAGTCGCCGGCTTCAACGATCCTCTGGGCCGCTACGCATACTGCTTCTGCGAGATAGAGTGAAGCCCCGGGTGCTGTGGCTTCGGACGCGGCACGATCGGTGATCGGAGACCGTGCGATCCTTGCTCAGACGGAAAACACGACGGTCTTGTTGTCGTTCAGCATGACCCTGTCGTCCAGAAGATAGGTGACAGCCCGGGCCAGGACGCGGCGCTCGATATCACGGCCTTTCCTGACAAGATCGTCGGGCGTATCGGCATGAGTAACCTGCTCGACATCCTGGGCGATGATGGGTCCTTCGTCCAGGTCCGCAGTAACGAAATGGGCGGTTGCTCCAATCATCTTAACGCCTCTTGCGTGCGCCTGGTGATAGGGCCTGGCGCCTTTGAATCCGGGCAGGAAGCTGTGATGTATGTTGATACAGCGTCCAGCCAGGTAGGCGCACAGTTCGTCCGAGAGAATCTGCATGTAGCGCGCGAGAACGACGATGTCAGCACGAGTCTGGTCGATTATGGACCTGATTTGTGCTTCCTGGCGAGGTCTTGTGTCCTCGGTAACCGGCAGGTGATGGTAAGGGATATCGCCGATCGTCGTGAGATTGAGCGCTTCTCTTGGATGGTTCGAGATAACACCTACTATATCCATGCTTAATTCACCGATCCGGTGTCGATAGAGCAGGTCGCGGAGACAATGATCGTGAGTGGAAACCAGGAACAGGACGCGTTTGCGCTCCTCGACGTTGTGCATGCGGATATCCATGTTGAAATCCTCGGCACACTGACTCAATTCGCGGCGTAATTCTTCGATGTTTCCGGGGCATTGAAAAACGACACGCATGAAGAACTTCTCGGTTTCTGCGTCCTCGAACTGGCGCGCTTCGAGAATGTTGCCTCCGTGCTCGAATAAGAGAGTGGATACTCGCGCAACAATCCCCGGACGATCCGGACACGAAAGTACCAGGCGAAATACTGGATTCAGCACAAAAAGCTCCGCTGGCTAGTCCCAGTGCAGGATGACCTTCCCGGACTGGCCCGACTCCATGAGTTCGAAGGCGGGCTGGAATTCATCGACGTCGAAATGGTGCGTGATGATCGGGTCCATGTCGAGGCCACTCTGCAGCATGCTCGACATCTTGTACCAGGTCTCGAACATCTCGCGCCCGTAGATGCCCTTGAGGATGAGGCCCTTGAAGATCACGTCGTTCCAGTCGATCGCCATGTCGCCGGGCGGGATGCCGAGTATTGCGACCTTGCCGCCGTGATGCATGGTGCGCAGCATGTCGCGGAAAGCCTGTGCGTTGCCCGACATTTCCATGCCGACGTCGAAGCCTTCGACCATGCCGAGTTCCTGCATCGTGTCATCGATGGTCGCCTGCGTGACGTTGATGGCCCGCGTCGCCCCCATCTTGCGGGCCAGGTCGAGGCGATAGTCATTGACGTCGGTAATGACGACGTGGCGCGCGCCGGCATAGCGCGCGATCGCCACGGCCATGATACCGATCGGTCCGGCTCCCGTGATCAGCACGTCCTCGCCGACGAGGTCGAACGACAGGGCCGTGTGCGTTGCATTGCCGAGCGGGTCGAGTATGGACGCCATATCATCGGTGATGGCGTCGGGCAGCTTGAATACATTGAATGCGGGCACGGCGATGTACTCGGCGAAAGCGCCGGGTCGATTGACGCCGACACCGACCGTGTTCATGCACAGGTGGCGGCGGCCCGCGCGGCAGTTGCGGCAGTAGCCGCAGGTGATGTGACCTTCCGCCGATACACGGTCGCCGATCTCGTAGCCCTTGACCTCGATGCCCATGTCGACGATTTCGCCGCTGAATTCGTGTCCCACGGCCATCGGCACGGGAATCGTGGCCTGCGCCCAGTCATCCCACTTGAAGATGTGAATGTCGGTGCCGCAGATCGCTGTGCGTCTGACCCTGATCAGCACGTCGTTGTGCCCGACGCGCGGCTTCTTGATGTTCTCCATCCAGATGCCGCGTTCTGGTTTGGCTTTTACCAGTGCCTTCACCGTATCACCCCGAGCTCGCGGCCGACGTCGGTGAATGCGTCAATGGCCGTATCGAGTTGCCCGCGGTCGAGGCCGGCGGACATCTGAGTGCGGATGCGTGCTTCGCCCCGGGGCACGACCGGGTAGGAAAAACCGATGACGTAGATGCCGCGCTCCAGCAACCTGTCGGCCATCTGCGTAGCGAGCTTCGCGTCGCCGAGCATCACCGGAATGATGGGGTGTTCGCCGGGCTTCAGGTCGAAGCCGCGCTCCGTCATTTTTGCCCGGAAGTAGGCGGCATTGTCATGCAGCTGCTGCTGCAGCGAGTTGTCGCGTTCGAGTAGGTCGAGCACGGCAATCGACGCTGCGGCGATCATCGGTGCCACCGAGTTGGAAAACAGGTAGGGCCGTGACCGCTGCCGCAGCCAGCCGACGATCTCCTTGCGTCCCGAGGTGTAGCCGCCGGACGCGCCGCCCAGCGCTTTGCCCAGCGTGCCGGTGATGATGTCGATACGACCCATGACGCCGCGGTACTCGTGGGTGCCGCGTCCGCGCTCGCCGAGAAAACCGGTGGCATGACAGTCGTCGATCATCGTCAATGCGCCGAATTCGTCGGCGAGATCGCAAATGCCTTCCAGGTTCGCGATCGTGCCGTCCATCGAGAAAACGCCGTCCGTTACGACCAGCCTGGCATTTGCCTTTTTCGCGGCCTCGAGCTGCGCGCGCAGGTCGCTCATGTCGTTGTTCGCATAACGGTACCGGCCTGCCTTGCACAGCCGGATGCCGTCGATGATGCTGGCGTGGTTGAGGGCGTCGCTGATGACGGCGTCGTCAGGCCCGAGCAGGGTCTCGAAGAGGCCACCGTTGGCGTCGAAACACGACGGGTAGAGAATCGTATCCTCGGTGCCGAGGAAATCGCTGATGCGCGCCTCGAGCTCCTTGTGGATGGTCTGGGTCCCGCAGATGAAGCGCACCGATGCCATGCCGTAGCCGAATTCGTCGAGCGCCTTGTGCGCCGCGGCGATGACCTCCGGGTGGTTGGCCAGCCCGAGGTAATTGTTGGCGCAGAGGTTCAGGACCTCGGTCGTGCTTCCATTCGATCGGACGTCGATCGCGGCCTGCTGCGGGCCGGCGATGAGGCGTTCCTGCTTGTACAGTCCCTCGGACCTGAGGGCTTCGGTTTGCGCGGCGAGCGACGCGAGGTAATCGGCGGACACGATGGTTCTCGTCGTTATTCGGAACGGCAAATTATATCGCGAATCCGGGCGAATACCGATGCGCGTTTCATCGCGGATGGGCTATCATCGCGGGCCGAGACCCCTGTCGCGGCAGGCCACCAAGAATCCACACCCAGTGGACGCTGGAGTTACCCGATGAGCTTCCTCGATCAACCCGCTGCGCGGCCGAGCCGCATTCCGTACATCAATGAGAATTACCTGGCCGAGGAGCGGGCGCTAGTACGCGAGCTGGCCGAGGAGGCCGACCCGGGAGCATCGGCACGCCGGAAAATCCAGGCTACGGCGGAGCAACTCGTGCGCGCCGTTCGCAAGAACCAGGAGAATGACAGCGGCATCGAGGCATTCCTGCAGAAGTACGACCTGTCGTCCGACGAGGGCGTCCTGCTCATGTGCATCGCCGAGGCGTTGCTGCGCATTCCAGACGCGGATACGGCCGATCGATTGATCGCCGACAAGATCACCGCGGCCAAGTGGCAGGATCACATCGGTACGAGCGACTCCTTGTTCGTCAATGCCTCGACATGGGGCCTGATGCTGACGGGCAGGATCCTGACGCTCGAGGACATCGGTACCGGCAATCCGACGCGCATGCTCGGCAAGCTGGTCAGCAGCGCCGGCGAGCCGGTCGTGCGCACGGCGATGCGCCAGGCCATGAAGATCATGGGCCACCAGTTTGTCATGGGTCGCACGATCGGCGAGGCGCTGCGCCGCGCGACGAAGAGCAACGACCTGCCGTACCGCTATTCCTTCGACATGCTGGGCGAGTCGGCATTGACGGCGGCCGACGCAGCGCGCTACCTCGAGAGCTATCACGCGGGCATCCGCAGCATCGGCGACGCGCACGTGGAGTCCGCCGACGTCTTCTCCGCGCCGGGCATCTCGGTCAAGCTGTCAGCCCTGCATCCCCGTTACGAGTACACGCATGAAGACCGCATCATGGCGGAACTCGTGCCCGATGTGCTCGAACTCGCGAGGCACGCGAAGGAGATCGGCATCGGCCTGACGATCGACTCGGAAGAGGCACATCGCTTCGAGATGTGGCTCGAGATTTTCGAGCGCGTGTACCGCGATCCGTCGCTCAGGGACTGGGACGGCTTTGGGGTTGCGCTGCAGACCTACCAGCGGCGCGGCCGCGATGGCCTGCGCTTCCTGATCGACCTGGCGGAGGACGTCGGCCGGCGCATACCGGTACGTCTCGTCAAGGGTGCGTACTGGGACAGTGAAATCAAATGGGCCCAGGAGCAGGGGCTCGAAAGCTACCCCGTTTTTACGCGCAAGTCGCATTCCGACGTGTCCTATCTCGCGGCCGCGCAGGCCGCACTTGCGGCCGGCGAGAAGATCTATGCGCAGTTTGCGACGCACAATGCGCATACGCTGGCCAGCGTGCTGCACTACGCGGGGTCGCGGCGCGACTATGAGTTCCAGCGACTGCATGGCATGGGCGAGGAGCTGTATGCCGAGGTCGTCGATCCCGACAAGCACGACCGGCCGTGCCGCGTGTACGCGCCGGTCGGCAATCACGAGGACCTGCTGCCCTATCTCGTCCGCCGCTTGCTCGAAAACGGCTCGAATACCTCGTTCGTCAACAAGATTGCCGACGAGTCGATCGAGGTCGACGACATTGTTGCCGATCCGCTGGAGACAGCAGCGGCACACGACTACGCGGCACACGACCGGATCCCCGCACCGAACGACATCTTCCAGCCGGAAAGAACCAACTCGCACGGCATCAACCTGCCGAACCGCGCGGTCAGCAGGCAGCTGCTCGAGGAACTCGAGGCGGCGAGCGCTAAGCACATCACGGCAAAGCCGATCATCGGCGGCACCGCAGTCGAAGGTGAGGTGGATGAGTCGGTCAACCCGGCCGATACCTCCGAGATCGTTGGGGTGTGCCACCAGGCTGCGGCGAGCGACATCGAGAAGGCCATTGACATCGCGGTGGCAGCGCAACCGGTCTGGAATCGCCGCGGCGCGGAAGAGCGTGCGGCGATCCTGAATCGCGCCGCAGACCTGTACGAATCGCACCGTGACGAACTGATTTCGCTGATCGTGCGCGAAGGCGGGCGCACCATACCGGACGCGATCTCGGAGCTGCGCGAAGCCGTCGATTTCATGCGCTACTACGGCGCCCAGGCGAAAAAGTTCTTCGGTGAGCCGATCCGATTACCGGGCCCGACGGGCGAACACAACAGCTACGTGCTGCGCGGCAAAGGCGTCTTCATCGCGATCAGCCCGTGGAACTTTCCGCTGGCCATCTACACCGGGCAGATCACGGCGGCGCTGGCAGCCGGCAATGCGGTGCTCGCCAAGCCGGCGGCGCCGACGACGCTGGTTGGATATCGTGCGATCCGCCTGTTGCACGAGGCCGGCGTGCCCCAGGACGTGCTGCATTTCGTGCCCTGCGGCGGCCGTCTCATCGGCGAGCACGGCGTTGCGGACCCGCGTATTGCCGGCGTCGTGTTCACGGGGTCCACGGGCGTTGCGCAGACAATCAACCAGACGCTCGCCCGGCGGGACGGCCCCATCGGCACGCTGATTGCCGAAACCGGCGGGCAGAATGCCATGTTCGTGGACAGCTCGGCTTTGCCCGAGCAGGTGGTCCACGATGCCATTTACTCGGCATTCAATAGCGCAGGCCAGCGTTGCTCCGCGCTGCGCGTGCTGTGCGTCCAGCAGGACATCGAGCCGCGCACGCTCGACCTGCTCAAGGGGTACATGGAAGAACTCACGATCGGTGACCCGCGGCACCTGCACACGGACGTCGGACCCTGCATCGACGACCCGTCGCGCAGGACGCTGGCCGCCCACGTCGAGCGCATGGGCCGCGAGCAGAGGATCGTGCATCGCTGCACGCTGTCTGCCGAGCATGACAAGGGCACGTTTTTCGCCCCGACGCTTGTCGAGATCGATAACGTGTCCGCGCTGACGGAGGAACAGTTCGGCCCGATCCTGCACGTCGTCAAGTTCAGGAGCCGGCACCTCGACAAGATGGTCGAAGCGGTCAACAGGACGGGATTCGGCCTGACCATGGGGATTCACAGTCGCATCGACTCCCGCATCGCGGGCGTCGCGGCCGATTGCGGCGCCGGCAACCTCTACGTTAATCGCAACATGATCGGTGCCGTGGTCGGTGTGCAGCCGTTCGGCGGTCGCGGGCTGTCGGGCACGGGCCCCAAGGCAGGAGGACCGCACTACGTGCAGCGTTTCGGCACGGAGTTCACGCTGAGCAACAACATATCTGCCGTCGGCGGCAACGCGAGCCTCCTCCGGCTGGGTTCCGATTGATGGCCGAGTCGCTCAGCGTATTCGATATCTTCAAGATCGGTATCGGCCCGTCGAGTTCGCACACGGTCGGCCCGATGAAAGCGGCGCGCGCGTTTGCGGGGCATGCCGGTGACGCCGCGCAGTATCGCGTGACGCTGTTCGGATCGCTGGCCTGGACAGGCAAGGGGCACGGCACCGATGGGGCCATTCTCCTCGGGCTCGACGGCCACGATCCTGAGACGGTCGACGCCGACGCAATTCCCCGGATCCTCGAGCGGCTGCGCGGCGAGGGGCGTATCGAGATCGCGTTCAATTACGAGCGCGAGCTGCCGCGCCACACCAATGGCATGCACTTCGAGGCGCTCGATGCGGACGGCGGTGTCCTGCTCGCCGAGGACTGGTATTCGCTGGGCGGAGGCTTCATTGCCCGAGGGGATGACCCCGAGCCGTCGTCGCGCGCCGGCACGCCCGAGTACCCGTTCTCGACCAGCGAGGAGTTGCTGCGCCTCGCCGCCGGCAACGGCATGAGTATTGCCGAGCTGGTCGTCTGTAACGAGAAAGCGTGGCGGCCCGAACGCGATGTCTATGCGGGTGTCGACGCGATCTGGGAAGCTATGAACGCCTGCATTGACCGCGGCCTGCGCACTAGCGGCGTTCTGCCCGGCAGCATGGCCGTATTGCGGCGGGCGCCAAAACTCTATCGCGCATTGTCGGAACGCGGATCGCCGCAGGCGCTGGATGCCATGGAATGGGTCAACACCTGGGCGATCGCCGTCAACGAGGAGAACGCGGCCGGCGGCCGCGTCGTTACGTCGCCGACCAACGGCGCTGCGGGAATCATTCCGGCCGTTCTCAAGTACTACGAACAATATGTCGATGGCGCGAACCAGTGGGGCATCCGCCGCTTCCTGCTGACGGCAGGCGCCATCGGTATCCTCTACAAGATCAATGCCTCCATCTCGGGCGCAGAGATGGGCTGCCAGGGCGAAGTCGGGGTGGCCTGCTCGATGGCGGCGGGCGGCCTGGCTGCGGCCATGGGCGGCTCCAACGACCACGTGGAGGAAGCCGCTGAAATCGGCATGGAGCACAACCTCGGCCTGACCTGCGATCCGATCGGCGGACTCGTGCAGATCCCCTGCATCGAGCGCAACGCGATGGGCGCGGTAAAGGGCATCAACGCGGCCAAGCTCGCCATGCACGGCGACGGCACGCACAAGGTCACGCTGGACCAGGTCATCGAGACGATGCGACAGACCGGCCTGGACATGAAGTCGACCTACAAGGAAACCTCGAAAGGCGGACTGGCCGTCAACGTCCCGGAATGCTGAGTCTGCCTAGAAAGACGTCATGACGACCGCGTACTCGAGCAGCGCTTCCCTGAAACTTCGGTAATACGTCTGACTGACCGTGCTCAGGTATTGATACCCCTCGGGCAGGTCAGGACACCAGAAGAGGGATGCGTGCAGGAACTCTGAATCGTTATCCGGAACCTCGGTAAGACTTCCGCCGATTGCCCAGCACGCTTCGAGATGACGGTGCGAGAACTCGTCATAACCCGCATCGATACCGGTCTGGACAATGAAATCAATGCTCGTCGGGGCGCTGTTGCCGGCCGGTTGAATGGCGTCGGCAGGCAATAGCATGGCTGGCGAGTAGCCATTGGACACACGCAGCGCGGCACGATGGTCATCAGGCAAGCGCCTGCCGATGCGCGCTTCGGTCTCATCCAGGGCCGCGCTGCCGGCGGGCCCTGGCAGGAAGTACTCGCCCGTGATGAGGCGCTCGAGCAGGCCCGGCTTGCGGAACTGCTGCATCAGTTCCTCGACGGGCATGTCCTGCAGGCGCTCGCGGTTATGCGCCACTGCGAGAGCCGCCTGTTTTTCGTAAATATCGGCGACGCGGACCTGCGCATATTCCGCGCGTAACAATTGCGTGACGCTGGCATACGCTGTGGGTTCTTCGCCGAACAGGAATACGGCCGCCTGGCCAGCGTCAGCGTCCGGGTCGACAAACACGCGCGAGTACCACTCTTCATTGTGACCGATTTGCCACCAGGAACGCACTTCTTCTAGCGGGATTTCCAGGTCGCCGGACTCGTCGAAAAAGTACAGTGCGCCGTTGTAGACGTAATAACTGAGTTCGCCGGTCTCGAGTAGCTCCGAGTCGATCCGTGCAACCTTGCTGATGGGCAGTAGCCCGAGAGTGCCGGGCAGGCCGTCCGCTACGTCATAAAACGCTGCCAGGTGCGCCGGCAGTCGGCGCCCGAGCCGGGCCTCGGCACCCAGCCGGGATGTCGCATCGGCGGGCGGCGGCGCGCCGCCGTCGTCTGCAAGGTATTCGACAAGAGTGAGGAGATCGAGCCGGCTTGATTCTGTCTCGACTCGATCGAATTCGGCCGCCAGGGCCGGATCGTCAAACGGGTCCGTGACCGCATCATCACCGAAGGTCAGGAGGCTCAGCAAGAGCGCAACCACCGGAACGATCAACAGGGCAGCATACACCGAGGAAACGACGAAACGCTGCATGGGATTCATGGGCTTCACGGCAAGGGTATGCAGGATAGTGTTTGCCAGTCCTATGCGCCGGGCTGCCGCTTTCGGATCACCGAGCTTCGCCTGCAGCTGGTCGAACACCCAGCTGCGTCGCGTCGCTTCGTCACCCTCCGGACAGGTGCCGGCAAATTCGCGCACCAATCGCGCGTTGCGCAGGCTGGTGCGAATGGCGGGTAGTTGCAGCGCCGCGATGAGGGCGAGCGGCCAGAAGTCGAGCAGGTACGCAACGTAGAACCCCAGGATGACTCCGGCGACGATCACGATCGCCTGGAGGCCGGCCCAGCGAGGCGGCAGGATAGCCTGCGCCACGTGAGCTCCATCCAGGGGTGGCACCGGCAGGATGTTGAGGTAGTTGATGAACAGCAGAACGACGACGCCACCGATAAACCAGGTGTCGGTCTGTGTCCATGCCGGCGGTTCGCCCACCAGTGTGGACAACAGGACCCACCCCAGCACGATGCCGGGCAAAGGCCCGGCCAGCGCGACCCAGGCCCGCTTGGAGGCGCTCGGGTCGGTCTCGTGACCGATGGTGACGCCGCCCAGCAGTGGCAACAGGGTGATGTGCGGGTTTTCGTAGCCGTAGAGCCGCATCGCGAGCCAGTGCCCGCCTTCGTGCAGCACGATCACGGCGAGGATGATAATAGTGAATTGCAGCCCCAGCAGCGGCCAGCCGATGCCAACGAACAGTGCGGCGCTGATCAGCAGCAAGAGCCATTGCATCCCCTGCGACGGGGCGCGCTTTCTCAGGAGTTCGACGGTCCGGGCGAGAAACGGCAGTCGTGATGTCGGTACCGTGAGGTCGCCGTCCGAGGCTGATTTGGGCCGGGACAGCATGTTCCTGAGGATCTGGAGGGCGAGGCCCAGCGACGGTCGTGCGATGCCGGCGGCCTCCCGCAGCCGGCCGCGTTCGAGAAGCCGCGCGCGTATCGCGGTCATGTGCTCGCCCGCAAAGTGCAGCACGTCCTGCTGGGGCGTGGCTCGAGCCGCCGGCACGCCGAGGTCTGCCACGAAACCCGCGTGCGCCTGAAGCTCCGTGGCCTCGTCAGAACCTGCAATCGTCTGCGCGGGCGTTTGCGGGTCATCGATCGTCGAGAAATACGGGTCGCTGACCTGGGTCACGGCAAAACGACCGTCGTCGAGCAGGGTCGTGTAATACGTCAACAGCGAGTTAGGGCGAGCGATCTCGATCGTCGGCCCGACCCAGGCGACGACGCCGGTATCATCATTTCTATAGACCGCATGCGCGGTGACGAGATGGGTATCGGCGGCGCGCGGAACCGAACCGACCCAGGCAGGGCCCGAGAAACCGAGGGCACGCAGCGCATCGGTCTTCGCCTCGATCATGTCGAGGCCGCCGAACGAAGACGCATCCGGGCGCTGCATCGGCCTTGCTGTATAAGTCGGGAACGACATCGAAAGGGCGCTGCGCAAGAACTGCAGCGCCAGGAGGCACAGGATTCCGACCAGTACAAAGATCCAGCTCATCGCCACTCCCCGGCGCCGCGGGCACACCTGGGTCCCAACGATAGCAAACTGGCATCGCGGCTCGGATGCGCTACGTCACAGGTTGCGGCTCAGCCGCTTGTTCTTCGGCCAGTCGTGTACGAGCAGTTTCGCTTTCGGCCGCTCGTAAAGATCCCAGTCGTCCCGGTCGATCTCCACGGAGACGACACCGGCTGTGGGCAGGTTGTGGGTGAGCCCGGGTACGAGAAAATTGGCAAAGTCGGTGAATCCCGGGTTGTGACCGACGAGCATAAGGTTATTGCAACGATCGTCCTGCGCACGAATGAGATCGAGTATGCGGTCGACGGAGGCGTGGTAGAGCTGCGGCTCCTTCTCGAGGAATTCATACGGGTAGCCGACGGCTTTCGCAACGGCTTTGGCCGTGGTCCAGGCGCGCACCGCGGTACTCGAGACGATGAGCGAGGGCCGGACCCCGTGCTCCGCGATGCGGAGGCCCATGGCCGGCGCATCGCGGTGACCGCGCGTGTTGAGGGGGCGGTCATGGTCGCGGAGACTGGGATCGTCCCAGCTGGACTTTGCATGTCGGACTATCGTCAGTATTTTCATTTACTTAGACGATAAACTTAATCTACATCATACCAGTTTGCAGGCGTGCTTCATCGCTCATCATGCCGACATTCCAGGGCGGGTCGAAAACGAGTTCGACCGTCACGTCGGACACGGTAGGAATAATAGCGATTTTTTCCCGCGCGTCCTCCACGAGTACGTCACCCATGCCGCAACCCGGCGCCGTCAGCGTCATATCGACGCTCACCGAGCGCTCGCCATTGCCGAGTGGCTTCACCTCGCAGCGATACACGAGCCCGAGATTGACGATATCCACGGGAATCTCGGGGTCGTAGCAGGTCTTGAGCTGGTCCCAGATGACGGCTTCGATGTCCTGGTCCGTCGCATTCTCGGGAACGGCCGGCGGCGGCACGGGGTCCTTGCCCAATGCGTCGGCGTCTGCGCCCGAGATGCGGAACAGGTTGCCTTCGACGTAGACCGTGAAACTGCCACCCAGCGCCTGCGTGATAAAACCTTCCGTGCCTTCCCGCAGCGTGATGCTTTCGCCAGCCGGGATGATGATCGCCTTGACGTCGCGAATCAGCGTGACGGGTTCATTGTTGTGGCCAAACATCTAGAAATCCTGCTCCATCCACTCGGGGCGCTTCACGCGAATATCTGCCGGGCCTTGACCAGCGCGGCGACCAGACGGTCGACGTCCTCGTGGTTGTTGTACATCGCAAGCGATGCGCGGGCCGTTCCCGGTATGCCGAAATACTGCATGACCGGCATGGCGCAATGGTGGCCCGTGCGTATCGCCACGCCCTGGTGGTCCAGAATCGTGCCGATATCGTGCGAATGAATATCGTCCAGCAGGAAAGATTGCACGCTGGCCTTGTGGTGCGCCTCGCCGTAGAGCCGGATCCCTCCAATCTGGCGGAGCTGTGCCACCATGTAGTCGTGCAGTTCGTGCTCCCAGGCGGCGATATTGTCCATGCCGATGTGCCGCAGGTAGTCGACTGCAGCCCCGAGGCCGACGAACCCGGCGATATTCGGCGTTCCGGCTTCGAACTTGTAGGGCAACTCGTTGTAGCTTGTCTTTTCGAAGCTCACTTCGAGGATCATGTCGCCGCCGCCCTGCCAGGGCGGCATTGCATCGAGCAGCGCCTCGCGGCCCCACAGCACGCCCGTTCCCGTCGGCCCGAACATCTTGTGTCCCGAGAACGCGTAAAAGTCGCAGCCGAGCGACTGCACGTCGACGTCGAAGTGCGGCACCCCCTGGGCCCCGTCGACGAGCACGGGGATGCCCCGCGCCCGAGCGTGTTCGATCACGCGCTCAATCGGGCAGACGGTGCCGAGCGCATTCGAGACGTGGGCGATGCCGACCAGGAAGGTCTTGTCGTCGATGAGATCGAGCAGGGCGTCGAGTTCGACTTCGCCACGCGCGTTGATCGGAGCGACGGCCAGTTCGGCACCCGTTTGCTCACAGACGATCTGCCACGGGACGATGTTCGCGTGGTGCTCGAGATGCGTGATGACGATGCGGTCGCCGGGCTGCAGCCGCGGGCGGCAAAAGCTCTGGGCAACGAGGTTGATCGACTCGGTTGTACCGCTCGTCAGAACGACCTCGCTGCGGGCGTTTGCGTGAATGAACGCGGCGATCTTGTCGCGTGCTCCTTCGAACGCCTCGGTGGCGCGACCACTCAACTCGTGGACGCCGCGATGCACATTGGCATGGTCCCGGCGCTGGTAGTCCGCCACGGCGTCGATGACCGAGGCCGGTTGCTGCGCCGAGGCCGCACTGTCGAGATAGACGAGCGGCTGCCCGTGGACAGACTGGTGGAGAGCCGGGAAGTCGGCCCGCCAGTGCGGTGCTTTGGCAATGCTGGCCGGGGCACTCATGCGGAAAAATCCTCGTCTGACTGGATGATCGTTGCGAGACGGGCCTCCATGAGATCGGAAATCGCCGCTTTGGCGGCGTCCACGGGCACCCGGGACACGAGCCCGGCTGCAAAGGCATGCGTCAACACCTGCGTGGCGCGCTGCCTGTCGAGTCCCCGCGATCGCAAATAGAAGAGGGCCTGGGCGTCGAGCTGACCCACGGTCGTGCCGTGGCTGCACTTGACGTCGTCCGTGTAGATCTCGAGTTCGGGTTTGGCATCGATCTCGGCTTTCTCGGACAGTAGCAGGTTGTGGTTGGCCTGGTCGGCGTCCGTACCATCGGCACCTTCGTGGACGATGGCCTTGCCGTTCCAGACGCAACGGCAGCGGCCGTTCAGGATGCCGCGGTATTCTTGCCGCGACGTCGCCGGGCCCGCTCGGTGGTCGATGCGCGTGTGATTGTCGATGTGCTGGCCATCGCCGGCCAGGTACAGGCCGTCGAAGTTTACGACGGCGCCCGGCATCGCGATATCGATGTCGAGATCGTTACGCACGAGCCCGCCGCCGAAGTCGAAGCTCGCGGAGGTAAAGCGAGCGTCTCGCCCGACCCTGACCGATGTGCGTCCGGTCTGCACGTGCTCGAGGGAACGGTCCTGGATGCGCACGTGTCGCACCGCGGCATTATCGCCCACCGTCATCGCGACTATCGTGTTGGCATAGTGGTCCGCGGAACCCCTTGACGCGTGGTACTCGATGACTTCACACGCCGAATTGGCGGCAAAGTCCAATTCGACGTAACCCTGCGTAAGCGACGGTTCCTGGCCGCTATCGAAAAAGAGCAGGCCAATTGGCCTCGACGGAGTCCCGGCGACGCGCAGGCGCAAGCCGTCTGCGAGCAGGGCGGCATTGAGTTCCGCCAGCGCACTGTCGCCGACCGGCGCCTCGCCGAGCTTCTCGGCCGTGAGTGCATCGGAATCCGGCAGGGCCGACAGCCGGCCATTATTGAATACGAACCAGGTAGCGTCGATGCGGCCCGTGACAGCGGCGATGCTCTCAGCAGGAGAGTCCCCGGGCGCGGTCGCGCCCGCATTGAGCCAGCGCGCGGAAATCTCCCGCGCCCGCGAAAGATCGGTGTACTTCCAGTCCTCATCGCGCGTCGTGGGCAGTCGCCCTACGATATCGCGGATTCTGTCTGTGGAGACGGCGCTCATGCGCTGGCTGCCTCGCGTACCCAGTCGTAGCCCTTTTCCTCGAGCTCGAGCGCCAGCGTCTTGTCGCCGGACCGGACAATACGGCCGTTCGACAGGACGTGCACGAAGTCGGGTTCGATGTAGTCGAGGAGCCGCTGGTAATGCGTCACGAGGACGATCGCGCGATCGGGGCTGCGTAACGCATTGACACCCTGGGCGACGGCCTTGAGTGCGTCGATGTCGAGTCCCGAGTCGGTTTCGTCGAGAATCGCGAGATCGGGCTCGAGCATTGCCATCTGCAAAATCTCGTTGCGTTTCTTCTCGCCGCCTGAAAAACCTTCATTGACGCCCCGATTGAGGAACTTCGGGTCCATGCCGAGCGCAGCCATTTTTTCCTTGGCCGTCCTGAGGAATTCGAACGCGTCGATTTCGTCGAGTCCCTGGTGCTTGCGCTTCGCGTTCAGCGCGGCCTTGAGCAGGTAAGCGTTGTTGACGCCGGGAATTTCCACCGGGTACTGGAATCCGAGGAAAATGCCCTCCCGCGCACGCTCTTCGGGCTCGAGTTCGAGCAGGTTCTTGCCTCTGAACTGCACGGAGCCGCCCGTGACCTCGTAGTCCTCGTGCCCGGCGATGACCTGCGCGAGCGTGCTCTTGCCCGAACCGTTCGGCCCCATGATGGCGTGCACTTCGCCGGCGCTGACCGACAGCGACAGGCCCTGGAGGATGTCGTTGCCCGAGACGCGGGTTTTC